>JBKCNM010000070.1:0-9480 GCA_046297395.1 Bacteroidota bacterium | reverse complement strand
CTGAACAAAGTTTAATAAGCATTAAACCCTGTATGCATAAATATTGAGTTGCATGTCCATTCCGTTATATTGATTCACACGCAGGAAAGGATTGGCAGAAACAAGACCGGGTGTATTGATGTTTAAACGAAAACCGGCATCCTTTAAAATTTGCAGCAACTCTGGTAAATTTTGAGGCTGACCTACAAATGAATGGTATTCCACAAACATTCGCGAAACATTTTTCAATAAAGAAGCGGCCTCTTTAATCACCTCGAATTCGGCACCTTCTATGTCTATTTTCAAAAAATCAACACGGGTATCTTTGAGGTATTCCGACAAACGAACTGTTTGGATTTTTGTGGTGTTTGAATGGTTCAATGCGCCTTCCAAACGCCCACCATCTGCACCCTCGGAAAAAAAAGTGAGCTCGGTTTGCTCAGACCATAGCGCTTTTTTAACAGTGGTAACATCCAAACATTTTTGATGTGAGAGATTTGCCTGCAGCACTTCAAACACCTGATCATCGGGCTCAAAAGCAACAATCGTAGATTGGGGGAACAGGGACTTAAAATAAAGAACAGACAATCCAATGTTGGCGCCTGCATCAATGATGTATGGCTTCGGATTGGATGAATGGAACTTGTAGATCTCTTTTCGAAAAATTTCTACATAAGTGAAAATAAACGAAGCATTGTCAACAAAATAATAATCAACTCCCTTCATTGCCACAGTACCCTTGGTATATCTTGGTAAACCTTTGATGGATTGATAAGCGGTCTTTACTTGATGGTCTTCAAAATACTGTGGATCGCTCCGGAGTTTATATTGATGCTTAATAGATCCGGGTATCACCTTTCTGAGCATGCTCTTGCCCATACTTATCAAAAAGATAAAGGGCATCAGTATTATATTCTTCTTCATTCTTGTAAGTTTTATCTCGCTTTTTCGTTTGGCTTTTCAGGAACGCATTGTTTTTTTTGAGAACGCTCAGGCCTCTACTTTTTTTGTGAAGAAGTCGGATTGGCTGTCGAGCTTTTTGGCCTTCGCAAACCGCTTTTCTTTTTGCTTAATTGGTTTGCCCATCAAACAACAGGTGGGCATGGATGCTGTTAGCGGCTGCCTTGCTTTGTTTTTCATTTTTTTGTTTCCGTCACCAGTCAAATTTATGGATTCTTTATTTATGACTGAATACTGTCATGAATATGAAACCTGCATCTAAAGTTCATTTGTTAGGCCTTACCAAGCACTTATAAATGATAGCCGAGCAGTCATTCAAAGCCGCATGAGGCGAAAAAAATTTAAACCAAGTCTTATCCTATTTGTTGGCTGGGTTTGCTGTTATGAAAATTTTCCCGCCAAGTCATCTTAACTGTGCAATTGGTTTTTTCAGTTCTGATGAAAAGCAATGGGTCAACAGAGACCTGAGCCTTCTGTAATTTTTGATTTTTTTCGACACAACATTTACCCATTTACCCGGAACAGCATGGGTTGATTTTTGCCAATCAAAAAAGTCATAAGCCTTATGATTTGTTCGACGGTTGTGCAGAATGAATGAATTGTTTTTCCATCTCTTGGTAAGACATTGTAAGTATTGATTGGAATAAGATTCTGAATAGAATCAAAAACAATAGATAATGGGCATTAAATACGGCCCCAGTATTTTCTGAGCAACCATTCTGCAGAAAGGAGCATGGTGATGATAAGCAGGATGATGGGAAAAGAAACCAGGTCGCGCAATTCTTTTTTAAAGAAACTTTTGGGCTTTAGTTCACTTCTTTGTCGGATGAGTTTAACCAGGTTTTCTTCCTGTCCGGAATAAAAAAGTTTGCCGCCTGATTGCATGCTGATTTGTTCGAGCAGTGAATGGTTGGCTACCAAATCACTGAGTTCTGCAAACACGGGCTCCACAAGCAAATTGCCTTTTTTCTCGAGCAACCTTTCTCCCAGTCGGGTGCTTGCCGTAAATGCATAGCTGCCCGGCGGAAGCAAGCCCGCATCCAGGTGGTAGGTCTTGCCCGATCTAGAAAAGGTAAAATCATAATTCTTGTTGTTGCCGTTGAATTTGATGTTGAGCTCCGGTTCGTTCACGGGTTCTTTCGATTCATTGAGCAACCTTGCATCCATGAGGATATTTTCGTTTTCGCTCACACGGGATTCAAACAACAACTCAAGCGGTTCTGTTGATCCGGTAGTTTGCAGATACTGTAATGATTTTTGAATGATTCCTTCTACAACCTGATGTGAGCGGGTGTTTTTATATTCATGCATGCTCCATTTCCACAGCCCCTCTCCGCAGATGTATGCAAATTTTTGTTCACCTGCATCCCGGAAAAAAACCATGGGCATACGGGTATTAAGTGGACCTTGTTTTTGATAGAGAAGTACCATGGAGGAAGGAATCTCCATCTCCCGGTTGTACAATGTTTGCAGGGGTGGAAGTTGGGAAATGATTTCAGAAAAATCCTGTTCGAGTGTAAACAAACCAAATGCTTCATTTGCTGATGGGAGCGATTCCATCCAGCTTCCCTGAGGAAATCCTTTGCCTGATGAGAACCTGGAAAAAACCTGCATCTGTGTTCGGACACCGGTGATAAAAAGCACCGGAATTTTTATTTGCTCAATTTTTTGCAGCCAGGCTGAATGCGCAGAAGAGGAAGGAATATTATGCAAAACAAGGGCACGGTATTTTGAAAAATTCCCATCAAAATTTTGGGCAAGCTGCACATCCAGTGTAATAGATTCTCCCGATCCGAGTGCTCTTTTAATTACCTGTATGTCGGGATGAGGGGCATCGGCAAGGAGCAGGATGGGCTGCTTTTCCTCAATCACTTCAACAAAAAATTTCCGGGCATTGTTAATGGTATTTTTTTCTCCCGCGAGCCGGCTTACTCTTGCTTCATATTCAAACATGCCTTTCCCGGGAGGGGTAAAAGTAAACCCAGCCTGCACAGACTGTTCCTGAGAGCCAAATGTGATGCTACGGCTATCCATGATCTTTCCATTACTCAGCAATTCGAGCTTCACTGTTTCCCCTTTGCATGCCCTTGCATGCACCTGTAATTGCACTCCTGTGGAGTTGCCTTTAAACACTTTGGGATTATGTGTTACATCGGCAATCAGCACATCTCTGTGCAGGGTTGTATCTCCCAAAGCAATGGTAAAAACCGGATGGGCCGAGGTGGCAGGAACAAACAAGGGATTTTGTCCGGTGTTGTACAGGCCATCACTGATGAGGATGCTGGCACTTAGGTTTTGTCCCTCAAAAGCATTGTCGATGTAATCAAAGAGTTCAGACATGTTGGTGGCCTTGTCTTTTCCTTGTACAATGGCATTTTCCTGAACATTATTGCCAAAGGTTAGCACCCTTACATCCGCAAGGGAAGAGAGTTGCTCTTTCAGGTATGTAGCTTTTGCAATCAGTGCATCGGGCGAACTTGGTTTTGAAGAAGTCGCGATTGAGGCACTGTTATCTATGGCAATAGCAAGCAAAGGCTTTTCCAATATGCGGGAAGAAAACCTGATGTAGGGTGAAAGCAAAAGAATAAGCAGCAAGGCAACACTTACTCCCCGCAGGGAAGCAAGCACAGTGCGTTGCGAAAAGGTAAAATCATTTTTCCGATAAAAGTAAAACCACCATGAGAGCATTGCCGGGATAAGGATACACAGCAATAGCCAGAGGGAAGATTCACGAAAGGAAATATCTGTCATGCAGATGGATCAGGTTAACATGCCACCACACACATGGATGGTTTGTCCGGTGATATAGGCACTTAAATCCGATGCGAGGAAGAGCGCCAGGTTTGCCACATCCTCAGGCGTTCCTCCGCGTTTCAGCGGAATGCTGTCGCGCCAGGATTGCACTGTTTTTTCATCCAGTGCGCCGGTCATTTCTGTTTCGATAAAACCCGGGGCAATGGCATTGCAGCGGATATTCCGGGAACCCAGTTCGAGGGCTACAGATTTGGTAAAGCCAATGATTCCGGCTTTGGAGGCAGCGTAATTGGACTGGCCTGCATTGCCTTTCACGCCCACTACCGAACTCAGGTTGATGATGCTTCCTTTGCGGGCCTTGAGCATAGGACGCTGAAGGGCTTTTGTGATATTGAAAACCGATTTAAGGTTGGTTCGAATTACTTCGTCAAACTGTTCCTCGGTCATGCGCATGAGCAAACCATCGCGGGTGATGCCTGCATTGTTTACTGCCACATCCACCGTTCCAAAGTCAGCAACTACCTTGTTGATGAGTTCCTCGGAAGCCCCAAAATCGGCGGCATCACTTTGGTAACCCTTGGCTTTGATTCCAAATTGAGAGAGTTCATTTTCCAGTTCCCTTGCCTTCTCAACACTTGAGTGAAAAGTAAATGCGATGTTTGAGCCCTGTTCGGCGAACTTCAGCACGATGCCTTTGCCAATACCCCTGGAGGCTCCGGTAATGAGGGATACTTTGTTATGCAGTAGTTTCATCTTGTTGTTTTGCCCCAAATGTAGCAAATCGAGGATTGACCAACAGAAGGCTCATTCATTGGGGCTTTTAAAATTTGATAAAAGTCCCGCATTTGCCCAAATATCGCAGAGAAGCAGGGCATATAAGAGTGGTTTTTATATTTTTGCAGCTTATGTCAATCGATCCGCGCATCATCCCTGATAAACTTCCCCGTCATGTGGCCATCATCATGGACGGGAACGGGCGATGGGCCAAAAAACAGGGAGAGGAAAGGGTGTTCGGACACCAGCATGGTGTGAAATCAGTTCGCGAATGCACTGAAGCAGCCGCCGAACTGGGCATTGAATACCTAACACTTTATGCGTTTTCTACTGAAAACTGGAACCGACCCAAAGAAGAGATTGATGCACTGATGACCCTGTTGGTGAAAACCCTGCACAGCGAATTGCCCACACTCAACAAAAACAGTATCCGACTGCATGCAATCGGGCGACTGCATCTGCTTCCCGAGGAATGCCAGCGGGAATTGGCCCAAACCATTAGTCAAACGGCAGGCAACAATCGCCTCAACCTGGTGCTTGCGCTCAGCTACAGTTCAAAAGCTGAAATCGCAGATGCTGTGCAAAAGATTGCTGCCAGGGTGTCTTCCGGAGAATGCCATCCCAAGGATATCACAGAAGACATGATTCATGAACATCTTTACACTCATGAGATACCCGATCCGGAATTGATGATTCGCACAAGCGGTGAGCACCGCATCAGCAATTTTCTGCTCTGGCAACTGGCCTATGCAGAACTTTACTTTACCGATAAGTTATGGCCGGAGTTCCATCGACAAGACTTTATGGATGCCATTGTTGATTATCAGGGCAGAGAACGTCGTTTTGGAATGACCACCGAGCAATTAAATTCTGAAGATGCGTAGCAAACTTATCTTCCTTTTCTTCCTGCAAATCATGTTTTCAGCAGGATTTGTCTGCGCGCAAAACATCATCAACACCGAAGGCATTTCACTCGATTATAACAACCCTTCGGAATATGAAATTGGAGGAATCGTTGTTGAAGGCACTGACTTTCTGGACAAATCGGTATTGATATCTACCTCCGACCTTGTGGTTGGGCAGGTAATTGACATCCCCGGAGATGCCATCAATCAGGCGATAGAGAACCTGTGGGACCTCAATCTTTTTTCGGATGTGGCCATCGTGGCTACAGAAAAAAAGGGAAATATCATTTTTCTGAAAATTTTAGTTGAGGAAAGACCCAGGCTCTCCAAGTTCCGCATCAGCGGGGTAAAAAAAGGAATGGCAGACGATATCCGTGAAAAAATCAAACTGATGAAAGGGAAGATTGTTACGGAGAATCTTATTGTAAGTACCCGTAACAAAATCACCGATTTTTTTGTGGACAAGGGATACCTCGATGCCGAGGTAGCTATCAAGGAAGTAAAAGATACCACTGCACTCAACGATGTAATTCTTTACATCGACATAAGGAAAAACAAAAAAGTGCGGATACGCAAGATTAATTTCACCGGCAACTCAAACATCAACAAAGCACGCTTGCGCAGGTATATGAAAGACACCAAGGAATATCGCTGGTGGAATATTTTCAAGCAATCAAAATATATTGAAGAGAACCTTGAAAAAGACAAACAGAAAATCATCGAAAAATACAATGCAAAGGGTTATCGCGATGCGGCGATTGTAAAAGACAGTGTTTACAAAGCAGGAAAAGGATATGTGGATTTGGATATTCAGATCAATGAAGGAAACAAGTATTATTTCCGCAACCTCACCTGGATAGGGAATGCAAAATATACTTCACCCGAGTTATCATCCATTCTGGGGATTAAGAAGGGAGATATTTTTAATCAATCATTGCTCGACCAGCGACTGACGGGAAGTCAGGATGGACGGGATGTTTCCAGTTTGTATATGGACGATGGGTATCTTTTCTTCCAGGTAGTGCCTACAGAGGTGCTTGTAGAGAACGATTCCATCGATATTGAGTTGCATGTATATGAAGGCAAACAAGCGCGCATCAACAAGGTAACTGTAACCGGAAATACCAAAACAAACGACCGTGTGATTATGCGTGAAATTCGTACGCGTCCCGGACAGCTTTTTAACCGCAGCGACATCATGCGTACCCAACGCGAGTTGGCTCAGTTAAGGTATTTTGACGAACAAAAACTCGGCGTCAATCCCAAGCCCAATCCGGCAGATGGAACTGTTGATATCGAATACATTGTTGAAGAAAAACCCAGCGATCAGGTAGAGCTTTCTGCAGGTTGGGGACAAAGGGCGCTCATTGGAACCTTGGGCTTGTCTTTCAATAATTTCTCAGCCCGAAACCTGTTTAAGCGGGATGCATGGAAACCTTTGCCTGCAGGCGATGGTCAGAGTCTGACGCTAAGGGCGCAATCCACCGGAAGAGCCTTTCAGAATTATACCGCTTCATTTATTGAGCCCTGGCTGGGTGGCAAAAAACCCAACTCATTTAGTTTTTCCATTTATCATACCCGTCAAAATCCTCTCGGACTTGGGCTGTCAGACCCCTCACTGCAGCTCCTCACAGTTACCGGTGTGAGCACGGGTTTGGGGCGGAGACTACAAATCCCGGATGATTATTTTCAACTCTACCAGGAAGTTGCTTTTCAGCGCTATTACCTGAAAAATTTTAATACCGGAATCAACTTCCCTGTAAGCAATGGGGTGTTTTTGAACTTCACTTACAAAATCAATTTATCCAGGTCATCTGTTGATGCCCCAATCTTTCCTCGCTCAGGATCTTCTGTTTCCACCACGCTTCAGATTACCCCGCCCTACTCTTTCTTCCGAACTGATGCAGAAAACGGGGAATCGTCTTCCTACTACAATTCCGAGAGCATCTCACCAAAATTTGTGGAATACTACAAATGGAAAGTCTCGACTTCCTTTTTTACAGAACTTGCCGACAAGCTGGTCCTCAACTTCAGGGCTGGGCTGGGTATCCTGGGCTCTTACAATTCAAAGCTGGGAAGCGTGCCCTTTGAACGATTCTGGCTGGGAGGCAGCGGCTTGGTTGGCTTTGCCCTGGATGGCCGTGAAATCATTGCCCTCAGAGGTTTTCAGAATGCCGGAGAAGCCACTGAGCCTGACAATACAAAAAATCCACCCAGGGTGATTGGGGGTGCCTCCATTGTAAAATATGTGATGGAATTGAGATACCCAATTTCTCTGAATCCCTCGGCCACCATTTTTGCCCTTGCCTTTGCAGAGGCCGGGAACTCATGGATGAAGGTTGGCAAATTAAATCCCTTTCAGGTTGCAAGGTGCGCAGGCGTTGGACTCAGGGTGTTTCTGCCCATGTTTGGTCTCCTGGGCCTCGATTACGGATGGGGATTCGACAATCCATGGGGAACTCCCAACAATGGTGCCGGCAAAGGGCATTTTCAGTTTACCATTGGCGCCAATGTGGGGGACTTATAACTTTGGCACAATTTTTAGGTAACTTCATCGCTTCAATACACATGGTATGAAAAAGCTCATCAGCATAGCAGCAACGGTTTTTCTGTTTACCCTAAGTGCATCTGCTCAAAAATATGCATATGTAGAAACCGAGTATATTCTCAGCAATGTGCCTGAATACAAATCTGCCCAGTCCCAAATAGACAATATGTCGGTGCAATGGCAGAAAGAAATTGAAGCCCGGTATGCCGAAATCGATAAAATGTACAGAGCCTTTCAGGCTGAGTCGATCTTGCTTACTGATGAGATGAAGAAAAAGCGTGAAAACGAGATTATTGCCAAAGAAAAGGAAGCCAAAGACCTTCAAAAGCAGCGTTTTGGTGTGGATGGCGATCTTTTTAAAAAACGCCAGGAGTTGGTAAAACCCATTCAGGACAAAATCTACAATGCCATCAAAGCCCTTGCAGAGAAAGGGAACTATGCAGTGATATTCGATAAATCAAGCGATTTAAGCATGCTTTACGCCAATCCCAAATACGACAAAAGCGATGATATTTTGGTAGGTATGGGTTACAAAAAAGGAAATCGCTCAGGCGCTGCAGGAGCCAAAGGAGGTTCAACTGAAGGTGGAAAACCTGCCGGTGCCGGTACTCCTCCTTCCGATAAAAAATAACAGGATAATGTCCTGCTGCTTATATTCGCACCTTCAAAATAACCATTCAAGATGATGAAAAAGATTTTTGCGGCTGCCTTGTTGCTCTCAGGCATGATTTTTAGTTTGCCCACTATGGCACAAAAAACAGGGTATGTAAACCTTAACGACTTGCTCTTGCTGATGCCTGAAAGAAAAAAAGCAGAAACTGATATTCAGGAATATGCCAAGCAACTTGACGGGCAGATGAAAACCATGTCTTCCGAATATGAAAACAAGGTTTCCGATTACCAATCGAAAGAAGCCCTGATGACCGAACCGGTTAAATTGGACAAGCAAAAAGAACTGGCCGATTTGGAAGAACGCATCAAGAATTTTCAGCAAACAGCGCAGGAATCTCTTCAGAAAAAACAAAACGAACTGCTTGAGCCAATGATTAAAAAGGCTAAAAAATCGATTGAAGAAGTGGCGAAAGAAAACGGGTATAAACAAGTGCTGGATACGAGCTCAGGATATGTGCTTTACAATGACCCCGCTGACGACATCATGCCCTTGGTAAAGAAAAAGCTGGGCCTGTCAGCTGATGCTGCTCCTTCAAAAGAAGCCGCTCCTGCTCCCAAGAAATAATCCCTTCCTCACCTGCTTATTCAGAGAATTATGTTTTCTCTAAGTCGGGGTAAAATAGTGTGCGTTTATTTTTTTTAGGGGTTTTCCAATAGAAACTTTTCCTGTTTACCGGCTTGATCGCCGACGGCACGCAGACAAGATGGGTTTTTGTCCTGCACATGCACGAACTTTCCATGGTATGATTCTAAGGCAATGGTATCTCCACCGTAGCGATGAATGGTAAAAATTTCCCAAGTGCCAATCTTTTTGCGGTTGGCAGTGATGCTGTCGTTCTTCTCTCCATCTGCGCTGAAAAAATATCCTTCGGCATTTTTTACCAGCAC
>JBKCNM010000069.1:0-10664 GCA_046297395.1 Bacteroidota bacterium | reverse complement strand
CAATTCTGTAGTTCATAAGGATATTTTTTGCGTGAGCCAAATATACAGAATGACGGATTGTGCGCGCTCATCCGATTGAATATCTTTGTGCGCTTTTATCAGTTTTTTACAATCAGATGCCATGAAGTTGCACAAAGTTTTCTCACTGTTTATGATTCACCGGATACTTTTTATCAGTCCAAAACAAGGTAGAGGACCGACCTATCGGATGAGGTTGCTTTGGATGTTGGGATGGATCACTGGTTTGATACTCAGCGGTCCGGTGCTTGCCCAGGTGGAACGCACTGACCCGCCTAACTGGTTTTGCGGCATGAGCGATACCACACTCAACCTTTTGGTAAAAGGCAAAAACATAAGCAGCACTTTTCCGGTGGCAAAAGAAAAAGGGATTTTCATCCGCAACATCATCCTTTCTTCCAATCCCGATTATGTGTTGCTGCAGGTAAATGTTTCTCCGTCTGCCAAACCCGGAACTTACACGGTGGTCAACAAAAAAGTAAAAGGAGAGCCCACACTTTTTACCTATCAATTGCTTCCCAAGCCTGAAAGAAAGCCCGGAGGATTGTCCCAGAGCGACATCATTTATCTGCTCATGCCCGACCGTTTCAGCAACGGAGACAGCAACAACGACAGCAAGCCGGGCATGCAGCAAACCGGCATCAACCGCGACAGCATGTTTCTTCGCCATGGAGGAGATTTGAAGGGGGTGAACAATCACCTCGACCACATCGCTTCGCTGGGTGTAACTGCTTTGTGGATGAATCCATTTCTGGAAAACAATGAGTACAAGGAATCCTATCACGGGTATGCCATCACCGATCATTATCGTGTGGATCCGCGACTGGGAGACATGAATACCCTGATGGAATTGCGCAATGCCATGCAGGAACGCAACATAAAAATGGTGATGGACATTGTGCCCAATCATTGCGGTGATTTTCACTATCTCTACCGTGACATGCCTTTCCCACATTGGTTCAACCGCTGGAATGAGTTTACGCGTACCAGCTACCGTGCAGGTATCCTCAATGATACGCACAAATCCTATGATGATCTTACCAAGTTCTCCCGTGGCTGGTTCGACAAGCACATGCCCGATCTCAATCAATCAGATCCGATAGTGCAGAGTTACCTCATACAATCTTATCTGTGGTGGATTGCAAATGCCCGCATTGATGCGCTAAGGATTGATACCTATGCCTATTCAGATCAGGCCTTCATGCTCAGGTTGCTGGAAACATTGAAAAAAGATTTTCCCGACATCGGTGTGTTCGGTGAAGTATGGGATCATGCCGTTTCCATCCAGGCAGGATTTCAGCAGGATGCTGTAAAAAAAGAAAATTGTCTTGTTCCGGGCATCACCGATTTCATGGCCAACTATGGCATCAGCGCCTCACTCAACAAGGAGCAAGAATGGACAGATGGGGTAGCCAAATTGTATTACACGCTTGCGCAGGACCATTTATATGCCGATGCCACAAAGCATGTCGTATTTCTGGATAACCACGATGTGAGCCGTTTTTTTTCGGTAGTCCATGAGGATGTAGATCTTATGGCCATGGGCATTACCTGGTTGCTTACCACGCGCGGCATTCCCTGCCTCTATTACGGAACAGAAATTCTCATGAAAAATGATGCCAATCCGGATGGAAAAGTGAGAGAAGATTTTCCGGGCGGATGGAAGAATGATGTTGTGAATAAATTTGATACCAGTGCGCTCAATACAAATGAAAAACGCATCCGCGAGCTGATTACCACACTGAGCTTGCTGAGACAAAAATCAGCCGCCATCGGAAAAGGAAGCTACAAACATTTTGTTCCCGAAAAAAATATTTATGTGTATGCCAGGGAACATGAGAATGAAAAAATTCTGGTCATCATGAATACAGGCAAGGGGGCTCAGCAAGTAAATCTGAAGCGGTTTATGGAAGTTACCGGAAGAAAATACCGATTAAAAAACATGCTGAGCGGACAGCTCATCAGCTTTGCACCCGGGGAAGAGAATATTCTTGTGCAAGGCAAGCAGGCCCTGGTGCTGGGCGTGATCTCAGAGCAATAAAATATGCAGACTTTTCACAAGCAATTGTTTTATGTGGAAGATGCGGATGGCGGAGAGATTATCGTTTCCGGTGAGGAGTTTGTGCATCTGGTAAAAGTATTCCGCATCAAGGCAGGCGATGTTGTAAGGGTGAGCAATGGCAGAGGCATGCTTTTTGAGACGCAGGTATCAGCTGTAGAGAAATCCAGGGCGCTTCTGGAAGTGATTCAAACCACTTATACAGAGCCACAATGTTTGCATGAATTGTGGATTTCTCCGCTTAAAAATCATGATCGTCTGGAATGGCTGGTGGAAAAATGCACAGAGCTGGGTCTGTTTGCCATCCGTTTTGTTGTGTGTGCACATACAGAAAAGCCACAAGTGAATATGCAAAGACTTCGCAAGTTATGCGTTGCTGCGGCCAAGCAATCGGGCAACACCAGGCTTCCGGAGCTTCATGCGCCACTTCCGCTTTTTGAGGTGCCCATGTTTTCCGGAGAAACCCAATTGTATGTGGCCCATTGCCGCAAAGAAGGGATGCACGATTTGTTGTCGCTGGAATTGAAAAAAAGTTCGGCTGTTTTAATTGGCCCAGAGGGAGACTTCAGTGAAACAGAGATAGTGCAATTAACCTCTCGAGGCGCCATGGAAATATCCCTTGGGCGGATGAAACTGAGGAGTGAGACTGCAGGTTTGAAGGCTGCGGTATGGCTGAGCAAATAAACTCAGGAATTGAAGTGCTTGCTGTTCCAGCTGCTGTCGCTGAACATTTGCTGTGTGGTGGAGCCGATGAAGATGCCAAAACCAAAGAACGCAATCATGCAGTGGAGGGCAAACCAGCAACGCACCGAAAATTCAAACTTGTCGTGAAAGCCCATGATGCTGAATGGGAAGCTGAAAGAAAAGATGAGCGCTGCAATAAACACACTGAGGGTAAAATGATAGATGCTTCTGAGCGGATAGCAGAGGATGGAACGCATGCGGCTCATGTCGCGGCCCCAGGTGTGGAGGAGATAGTAATAACCATTGCCGAGATCGGCAAAAAGCATGGGATCGGCATTGATGTCGCTCAGGCTGAATACGGCCTCCGGAGCTACCATGCTGAAGGCAGCCGTCTTGTATCCATAACGGCTTTCAAAAGCTTTGATTTTGTGTAAGGCTTCTGCGGGAAAGTCTTTTTTATACACCGATGAAGGCAGAAACCGTAATCTGTACTGGATACATAAATCACGGATGTGGTCTACATGATACAGGTTCTTTTTGTCCTCTTCGTGCAGTTCAAGAGGAAGGTCTTCAGCTGCTGCTTTTTGCGTGAGCCTTCTGAGTATCTCGGCTTCGCGCTTTTCTTCATTCTCGAAGATTTGTCTAACCTGGTCTAAAACATCTGCCGGAGCTTTGCGGCGACGATTAAGCTCATTTCGTAAACTAACCTGTGTGATGTTCATGGTGCTTGCTGTTGACGCTAAATTAACGCATAATGATGTTAATTGTTCCCGGCAGGTACTATTTTTTTTTCAAAACAAAAGTGCATGTCAGTTTCCGGCCACCTTGGTAATTTTTACACTGCTCAGGATTCAATATTTGTTTGAAGAAAATTAAACTAATCTTCAACAAACTTAGTTTAATACGCCTCACGATACCATTCAACACAGCCATTGTTTTGGCTTAAGAAATTCCTGCAAATCAATAAATTATCCTTACATGATAAGCTTTACAGCGTTTATCAGGGAATAATCCCTGATTTAAAAATTTCTCATCCAAAAATCCCGGAATAATCAACATGCATATTACATGCTGTTTCAATTAAAAAAATACCTTTGTTGGGATTCCTGTTTGTGAACAGAAGGATCAAACCAAAAAACATTCAATGAAGCAAAAAGCAAAAATCAAATTTGTACAAAAAAACAGGACCAACTTTGCCGCCGAATTGCGGAAAAGAGTGGATGCCTATTTTACCGATAACCATCTCTCCAAGCATGCAAATGCCGGCATGATCACAAAAACAGTGGTGATGCTTCTTTTATACATCCTTCCAATTGTTGGGCTGATGGTGTTTCACCAAAGCACCTGGCAGTTGACATTTTCTTATGCATTGGCAGGATTTGCCATGGCAGGGATTGGCATGAATGTGATGCATGATGCCAATCATCATGCTTATTCCTCCAATCCACTTGTAAACAAATTGGCAGGTTCGTCCTTGAACCTGGTAGGCGGACTTGTATTTAACTGGAAAATGCAGCACAACATTCTTCATCATACCTATACCAATGTGTATGAGATGGATGATGATATCGATGACAAACTCCTTTTTCGCCTGTCTCCCCACAGTCGTTTAAAAAAATTCCATCGTTTTCAGCACATCTACATCTTCTTTTTCTACGCCATCATGTCCCTTTATTGGGTAACGCTAAAAGACATCGTGCAGTTCATTAAATACCGTAAAAACGGAGTGAATCGTTCGAGCCAAAGTGAGTACATCAAAAATGCTTTCATCCTTGCTTTTGTCAAAATCTTTTATTTCGCCTACATCATTTTTGTTCCTGTGTATTATTTTGGATACAGCTTCGGACAGGTGTTGTTTGGATTTGTGGTTCTGCATATGGTATGTGGCATCATCCTGAGCGTAATCTTCCAGCTGGCACACTCTGTTGAAGAAGCCTCTCATCCGGTGCAGAACAACCAGAACGAAATTGAGAATGACTGGGCCATACACCAGTTGCAAACCACCGTGAACTTTGCGCGCAAAAACAGGCTCATCACCTGGTATCTTGGTGGATTGAATTACCAGGTGGAGCACCACTTGTTCCCCACCATTTGCCATGTGCATTACCCGGCCATTGCCGAAATTGTGAAAGAAACTGCCGAAGAGTATGGGATTCCTTATTTGGAAGCACCCACCTTTGGAGCAGCTTTGCGTTCGCATATCCAGCAATTGAAGGCACTCGGAACCGGAAGCCTCCCGGAGTTGCAAGCTGCCTGACAAGCTTTTGCACAAACCCCATATTGTTTCATTTGCTGTCCCTGATATATCAGGAAGGTGCATTGAAGGCATCATACCATTGGGTAAAAAAAACTTTTTATTTAGTTGTACCTTGCGGGCATGAAAAGGGAAGTTATTTGTGTGGGCGCGATCATGGTGGATGAGATTTTTTTTGCAGACAAAGAGATCATCCCCGGAACATCCAATCCGGCACATTCTCATACATACATTGGAGGAGTGGTTGCCAATATTTCAAGACATCTTGCCCTTCTGGGGATGCCGGTAAAATTGATTTCTGCTGTGGGCAATGATTCCGAAGCAGAATGGATCCGCAAAGTGCTTCACAACAATGGGGTCAACCTTGATTTGCTGGTAAGAGCCAATCATCCTTCGGGGAGATATACCTCCTTCCTGCAACCTGCGGGTACTTTGTTTGCTGCCATGTGTCACGACATCAGCAGACAGGTGATTACGCGAGAGTACCTGAAAAGTCACACTGCTTCACTTCAGGATGCAGCCGTCGTTGTATGTGATGCAAACCTGCATGAGGATGTGATTTCATTTCTTATTTCATTTTGTGATGCCCATCAGGTTCCCCTGGTGATAGAACCTGTATCGGTGCCTCGGGCGCGAGCACTCTCTGCCTTGTCTCTGCAAGGGGTAAGTTTGATGACGCCCAATCAGGATGAGCTTCCTGCACTGGCAAATGCAAATGGTGAAGAAATTGACCTTGTAAAAATACTACAGCAAAAAGGTTTGCAGCAGGTATGGGTAAGAAAAGGCCCCAAAGGCTCTTCGCTTTACACAGGTGATGCGGTGCAACATCTGGGCACCTTTCCTGTAGAAGTTGTTGACACTACCGGAGCAGGCGATGCCGCTCTTGCCGGCTATCTGTATGCCAAACTCAGTGGATATAATGAAGCAAAAAGCATGGCTGCAGGTCATTCACTCGCTTATGCGGTGATTGGTCAAAAGGGACCTGTTCTCGAAAACCTCAACGCAAAAAAACTCGAAGCACTGATGCACACATACTATCCTGAATATGTCTGACTATTTAAATATTCATCCCGAAGTAGAAGATGCCCTGATGAAAGGCCTACCGGTGGTTGCCTTGGAATCTACGATTATTTCTCACGGCATGCCCTGGCCCCGCAATTATGAAACAGCGCTTGAAGTGGAAGCATGCGTAAGGGAACATGGTGCTGTTCCGGCCACCATTGCCATCATGGACGGGAAATGCTGCGCAGGTCTTGATAAGGAACAATTGCTGAAACTTGCCAAACCGGGTGAGGTACATAAAGTAAGTGTAAGGGATATGCCTCTGGTGCTCTCCCAAAAAAGTGTGGGCGCCACCACAGTAGCAGCCACCATGCGCATTGCACACATGGCAGGTATTCGTTTGTTTGCCACCGGTGGAACAGGCGGTGTACACAGACATGCCCAAGAGAGCATGGATGTGTCGGCAGATTTGCCGGAGATGATGCACTGCGATGTGGCGGTGGTTTCTGCCGGTGTAAAATCTATTCTCGACATTGGCCTGACCCTGGAATATCTGGAAACGCTGGGTATTCCGGTAATCACTTACGGACAGCATGATTTCCCTGCTTTTTATTCACGCCAAAGCGGATTCAAAAGTCCTTTTCGCTTGGATGCTGTTGAGGATGTTGCCAGGATGCTTAAAACCAAATGGGATTGCGGCTTACATGGCGGTGTGCTGGTAGCCAATCCTATTCCGGAGGCAGATGAAATTCCTTATGATGAAATGGAAAGTTTTATCATCAAAGCCCTGGACAAAGCCGCACTTGCGCGAGTATCAGGCAAAGAGATTACACCATTTTTACTCGCATCCATCATGGAAGAAACCAAAGGCAGAAGTCTTGATGCAAATATTGCCCTGGTGAAAAACAATGCCATGCTTGCGGCAAAAATTGCGGCTGCATTGCATGCTTAACGCGACAATACAAGTTTGCTTTCGAGGAGATTGCCTTCTGCTTTTATCCTGAAGAGATAAATGCCCGATGCCAGGTTGTTGGCAAGATCGGCCCGGTATGCGTTTCTGCCGGCAAGTAAATCGAGGGGGACACTCCACATTAATTTCCCCATCAAATCAAAAAGTTCGGCGGTGCCATTGATATTCCTGTCGGTAAAAAGTTCGATAAAGAGGGATTCGTTTACCGGATTAGGATAGAGCTTTGCATTGTTGAAAGCAAAAAAAGAAACCTCCTCATCTGTACACATGGATGGGTTGAGTTTGCGCAAAGCTTGTTGGGCACATACCTCCGAAGCTGATTGCAGCATCACATAGTCTCCGGCTTCTATATTGGCAGCAGTAGGATTTCTTCTTGCGATGCCTTTGCCGATGCTGTAATGCATCACATCTGTGGCATCAATCACATGTCCGAGCATCATGGCATGACCCAGCTCATGCAATGCCACGGAAAAAAAGTCGAATGCCTGTGTTGAGGGCATCTCTTCCTGCATGTGCCAGTTGATGGAATCGCGGAAGCGGATGTTGATGCGGGACACATACCAATCCTTGTCGGTGCAACCTGAGAAGGTGGTGTAGCAGATGCCGAGCACACCTGTGGCGAGTTCACCCGGATCGGCAAACTGAATATTTTCTGTTTGTCCTTCCGGCTCCTTTGCATAGCTGAAATTGATTCCTGTTGCACATCTCCATGTGCGTATGGCTTCCCTGATGCGTGCCACCGCTAAACTATCGTTGGCGAGTTTGCCTGTGCATGAAAAAAAATATCCTCCGGTGCTATTTTTGTCTTGCAGCAAAGGTTGGTAGGCCGTGTTGTCTTTGATGTAATTGGTTCTTGCCCATTCAATTTGCAGTGGTGCGCTGTTAACGCCCACACCATTCTTCACCACCCTGATGGGACCGGTGCCGGCAAAGTCGGGTACATACAGTTCTATTTTTGAATCGCTCCACAAAAGGAAATCGCCAAGGGGTGCTGCGCTGAATTCGCTTCCACCTGCATTGGCGTCGCTGAACAACACTTGTCCGTTTGCATTTGTGTTGCCGAAGCCGCTGCCCAGGATGCTTATTTTTTCATTTCGTCCTGAGGCCAGTGAAGCCGGGAAAACACCGGTGATTACAGGTACAGAAAAATCTTTGAGAGAAAGATGATTCTGCGGGGAAATAGTATTCAGCACTTGTGCACCTGCCTGCGCACCCAGGCATCGCCAAGAGCCCGGTTTATGAGGAACAGGCTCCAGGTATAATCTGTAAGAGGCTCCCAAACGAAGTGATGCGGAAGGAAAGGCAAGCTCAAGGAGGGTATCCGTTTCGCCACCTTCATGCAAAACACAGATTTCGGAAGAGACAGCTCCTTTGAGACAGAGGCTGGGCTTAAAATTACTTTGAGTATACAGGTGATTGCCATGATGCTGCACTGACTGAGAAAGTACTTTGCCCTCAACCACCAGGGTGGCTTTGTTAAACAAGTGTTCAGTAGAAAAATCATTGCTGATGCATTGTCCTTGCACAAGGTGTACAAAGCAACCACAGCATAAAATAAGTGATTAAAAAAATCTCATCCCGTTAAAGATACAACCTGAAAAAGATATTTGATTTCCTTAAAAAAAGAGGGACCAACTGAAAAGATGGCGCAAGCAAAAAGTGCAAAGAAGATTGACAGGAAAAACAATTGTTACAGGTGCATCATTTGTTGATGAAAAAATGCTTTGTGCGCAAACCTGCTAACTGGTTTCAAGCATCGTTTTTCTCTTTACACAGGTGATGGGGTACCTACAATAAAAAAGCCTTCACGCAGGAAGGCTTTTCGGATAAAACTAATGTGTAATATCAGTAGATGAAATCCGGGAATTACTCTTCGCTTCTGGAGAGTGTGTAAATCACCAGACCGAATCCAATTTTGTTGATGGCATCGGCGATGTTGTACACAATATCCATGGCATGAGATGCAGCTGCAGGATCAGCAACCAGTTGGATGCCGAACAAGCCGCCCGGTGTTCCAAGGATGTATCCAAAAGGATAGATGGCCCAACCTTCCCGCTTGTGGCAAATGTGATTTTTTATCATTCAACAAACTGGACGCTTGTGGTAGCGAGCATTTTACAGGATATGCAATACAAGTCAACTAAAGCAGCTGACCAGCCGAAGTTGCGAAAAAAATTGAGTATTACTGGTATTAACTATAGTTGCTCTGGGTTTATTTAATTAAAAATTCCACTTCAACTTTCAACTTAGGAAGGTGATTTATAAGTATTGACCAAATATTTTCATCAGATATATTGTCATACGCATGAATAACCTGATTTCTCAAACCAACAATTGATTTAGCATTACTTATCGTTTCGTTGTATGAGCTGTCACGAGTAATAATTCTATTTACAGCCTCCCCAATGATTTCGAGGTTTCTTTCTACTGCTCTTTTGAGCATTAAATTGGATTTGTATTAATAAAAATCTCATTCGTCGTCCTCAAAAAAAGATTCAATTTCCTCTATACTCAATTTTATGTCGTATAACCATTTAAGAATTCTCTCATCCATATATAAGCTCCTTTGAATTTTTTATAGAGTTTATAAGGATTGGGTTTCTTAATGTTTGCTCCTCAACCAAATCAACACTACGACCACATATTTTTTCTAACCTGCTTTTTAAACTCATGTAGTTGTCAAAATAATCTGACAAATCCATGTTTTTGAATTTCACGAGAAAGTCAATGTCGCTATTGTTAGTAAAGTTTGAGTTAGTAGCTGACCCGAAAAGATACATACTCTCCACCTTATACATCGTACATAGCAATCTAATCTCTTCAAGGTTTTTATCTAACACTCCCATTAAAGCAAATTTAGGAAAAAAAAAATATTTTGACGGGTTTCAAATACTTACTGAAAATCGGCCACCTAAGCCGCAAGCATCCCACTTGTTGCAAATGTGATTTTTTATCATTCAATAAGCGGGACGCTTGTGGTAGCTGGGCATTCTCAAAAAAAAATTTCTCTGGGACTTCGCCCCAAACCCCAATTGTTAAATGAATCAAATGAATTCTAATCCTTGAGGCAACGCACAGAGAGTCCGTGTGCTCGGTTGGAGTCGTTCATGTAGTCATTGCTGCTGATGAAGTTGAGGTTGACGGCGAAGATGCCATTAACCGTACTGCTCCAATACCGGCCGTTGGACCCCACAGAGTTGAGCGAACCATTGCTGTAGAAGCGGCGGCCAGCCACAGGCAATTTCAGCGGAGAAGCAAAGGCACCGGCGCTGTTATTTTGGCTCCAGCTTGCGCGTTCTGCATCCAACTCGGCATTCGTTGGCAAACGATAACCACTCGGGCAAGGGTTGTTTACCCCATTTACACCCTGCCATAAATTGTTGTTTTGTAGGCTGCCCCAGTTATATGGGGAGTTTGGAGCTAAAATAAAACTGCCATGTGCAGGTTGGTCTGTGCTGCTTAATGTGAATGTTGTGTCGGAATAGCGACACTGATGCCCATCACTTCTGCGGCCCCATTGGTATAAATCGCCATAGGAGTTGGTATCGGTGCTGCTTGAAGCTATCTGGCTAGCTCCTAAGTTTCGATCCATCCATATTTTTCCAGTAGTTGGGTTTGTTACATCAACAATAACTGTTGGACCTGATGCACAAAACACTGAACCTGCCGGATACTGT
>JBKCNM010000068.1:0-53359 GCA_046297395.1 Bacteroidota bacterium | reverse complement strand
CCAAAAGATTATTACGACAAGACATTTGAATATTTTAAAGAGTGTGGACTAACAATAATATAAAATATGCCCGAACTGCTAACAGGCGATTGGCTCAATGGCGGGTGAAGTGGTTAATTGAACATTCTACCTCGCAACAACTTTTGTGGTGTATTGACAGTTTTGTGCTCCGAAATCCGCCACTGCGCCAAGCGCCAAACCATTCAGGCTGTGAAAAAACCCTTGTTTTCTTTTTTGCTGAGCAACTCAACCATTTTTAAGACTTATTTTTGATGTTTGTTTGCGTTTTAATAAAGGCTTTTTTCAGGCACAGCCTTTTCTAGGAAAATTTCAAAGTGAGCTCCAATGTCATGGAATTGCATCAATCTTGATGTAAGTAGACGGATTCTCTTTTAATCCGGCTTACAATTTTTCATTTTTTCAAGTAAACTAAGCTCTGATAAATTTGAACTGCAAAAAAATTTACAGGATGAACGGCCTCAATAACATCCTCGAAACAATCATACTCCAGGCAGTTTCAGTTAGTGTCCCGCATGTATTCCATCCTAAAAGAATACTAAAATGAAGCTTGCTGAATATGAAAAAAAGACTATTTTTATCATCCTCCTAACACTGAGAATTGTAAATGGTTTTTTCAATTTCTGCTGTTTACAGTCATTGACCAAATAACATATGAAAAATATTCAAACCGAAATAGTCATTAATGCTGATATAACTAAAGTTTGGGATGTTTTAATGAATTTTAAAAGCTATCCTACATGGAATCCATTTGTCACATCAATAAGGGGTGAACCAAAATTAGGCAACAAGTTGACAATATCAATAAACCCTCCGGAAGGAAAGGGAATGACTTTTAAACCAAACATTTTGACTCTTGAAACAAATAAAGAATTCAGATGGAAAGGCAAACTGGGCATAAACGGTATTTTTGACGGAGAACATTATTTTATTTTGGAACATTTGGAAAAGGACAAAACCAAATTTATTCATGGTGAAAAATTCAGTGGACTTTTAGTTCCTTTATTAGGCAAAATGCTGGATAAAACTCAAAAAGGATTTCAGCTTATGAATGAATCGATAAAAAATGAATGTGAAAGAAAATAACGGCTGCCAACATTCATCCTGGTATTGAAAAAGCCCCAAGTAAAAAGCCCCTTGCAAGGGGCTTTTTCATTCTAAGCTTATACGCCAAAAACTTTTCCGTTTGAGTAATTAAAGTCTAGCCCTTACCAAGTCGTTCACTCCCTCTGTTCTCTTTGTCCATGTAAAGGTGCCTTTGGAAAAATTGGCTACCGGAAAGCCCATCCAGGCCACCAGGTTTCCCTGTGAATCTTTGTAGTTGTATAATGCCTGTGTGGCCGGTGTAAACTCCCAGATCATGGTATTCAAATTCTGGTTTTGGTTGTTGTTCTGGGTGAAACTGAATCCGCTGCTTACATCGTTCTGCCCCGGAATGGTAATCTTTACATTGGTGAACTTATGATAAACTGTTTGCTGCAACCAACCATTGCCCACACCGATAATATTGAGCAAATCGTTTAGCCCGCCTCCAACAATCGCTGTGGCCTGAAGCTTAAACTCTACCGTAAAATTGTCAACCACTCCCTCTCCAACAAAATACTCACCGGTGTTGAGCCTAAGGTTGGCATAATCAAACACCTGATTCATTTTCCCGGATAGCTGCGTCCATTTACTGTCGCCATACACAATGCGTGTGGCAAGGGGTGCATGTGTGCCAAGCATCCCATTGTCGTCGGTAAGCTGTATCACTGTTACAGGAAAGGCTACCTGCGAGAGGATGTTGTTTCCGGCTGCATCTGTGGCTGCCGTGAGTTCCCAATTGCCTTGCATCAGTATTTTTGTAGCGGTTGGCTCTCTTTTACATGATGTCCAACCAAGACTGATGATCAGGAAAAATGCGGGGAGGAAGATTTTTTTCATATACCGTTTATCTATACAAAGATATTTGTTTACAAATATGAGGCCACAATTTCAGGCATGCCCCTTGATGCTGCCTAAAAGTTCCTCTACAGTGAATGGCATCCCCTTCACTTTATTTACCGGGATGGCATCTACCAGGTACTTGTCCCGCAGTAGTTTTACCAGCTGTCCCCTGTTCATTTCGGGGACAAGAATCTTTGTGAATCCCTTTAACAGTTCACCTAAGTTTGATGGGAAAGGATTGAGGTAACGCAGATGCAAGTGTGATACTTCTATGCCTTGCTCTCTCGCCTGCTGGGCTGCACTCTTAAGCGCACCATAGGTAGAACCCCAGCCCACCAGTAAAAGTTTTCCCTTTTCCGGTCCGGAATCAATGCTTTGCAGGGGAATATATTTGGCAATCCCGTCGATTTTATCTGCCCTGATGCCTACCATTTTTTCGTGGTTTGCGGGATCATAAGAAATGTTGCCGGTAAGGTCTTCTTTTTCCAATCCTCCTACCCTGTGCTCCAGGCCTTTTACTCCCGGTATAGCCCAGTTACGCGCCAGTTTTTCGTTTCGGCGATAGGGATAAAACTTCGCTCCGGTCGCTGCTTCGGCAAATTTTACCTGTATAGTGGGAAGTGTTTCTGCTTGCGGAAAACGCCAGGGCTCTGCACCATTGGCAATATAGCCGTCGCTTAAAAAGATTACAGGTGTCATAAATTCCACCGATAAGCGGGCAGCTTCCATCACCATGCCGAAGCAATCGCTGGGTGTGGCAGCCGCTACCACGGCAAGTGGTGCTTCTCCGTTGCGACCATAAACTGCTTGCAACAAATCGGCCTGCTCTGTTTTGGTGGGTAAGCCTGTTGATGGACCTCCCCTTTGTACATTAATAATCACCAGCGGAATCTCCAACATAAGTGCCAATCCCATGGCCTCCGTTTTTAAGGCGATACCGGGTCCGGAAGATGCTGTAACGCCGAGGGAGCCTCCAAAAGAAGCCCCGATGGCTGCACATATGGCCGCAATTTCATCTTCTGCCTGAAAGGTGATGACAGGAAAATTTTTATGTCTCGACAATTCATGCAAGATATCGCTGGCCGGAGTGATGGGATAGGATCCGTAAAACACATTCAGCCCACTTTGTACCCCTGCTGCCACAAGCCCCAGCGCAGTAGCCTGATTGCCTGTAATGGAGCGGTATTCACCGGGAACCATGGGGGCTTTTTTTACATGAAACCGGCTACTTGCTGTTTCAGTGGTCTCACCATAGTTGTAACCGGCCTGCAATACTTTCATGTTTGCTTCAATCAGCTCAGGCCTTTTGGCAAATTTTTCTTTCAGATGTTCAATGGTGGCATCTGTTGAACGGTTATACATCCAAAACAAAAATCCCAGAATGAACATGTTCTTGCATCGCTCAGCTTCCTTGGTACCCAGTCCACTTCCTTCGAGGGTAAGTTTGGTAAGCCGGGTTACTTCCATTTTGTGTACGGTATAATTGTCCAAACTGCCATCGAGCAGGGGTGAAGATCCGGCAGGATAACCTGCCAGTTGCAGGTTCTTGGCATCAAAACCATCGCTGTTGAGCAGGATGATCCCACCTTTTTTTACAAACTTCAGGTTGGCCTTGAGCGCAGCAGCATTCATCGCAACCAGCACATCACAGGCATCGCCCGGAGTATTGATTTCTATGCTACCGAAGTGAACCTGAAAGCCGGAAACACCTGCCAGGGTTCCCTGAGGAGCCCGTATCTCGGCAGGAAAATTAGGAAAGGTGGAGATGTCGTTGCCAATGATGGCAGCAGTATCGGTAAACTGACTACCTGTGAGTTGAATACCATCCCCGCTGTCGCCCGAAAATAGAATGGTGGCTTCGTTTTGTTCGATGAGGCCTTTCATGTACGCTTGCTTAAACCTTGAATCTATTGGAATGTTCAAAAGTACAACCATTTTCGCGTGCAGAAAGAGTGTGGCAGATTCTCTGTAAGTTTAATTTTACCCCGGATGAAAAAACCCTTGCTGGCCGAAGTGGTTTTTGATGCAGAAGATGTAACGCAGGCGGCAGACCTCATGCAAGGTTATCCGCAAAGCAATGCCCATTGGAAGCATCTGCATGCCTTTGATGTGCTTTGCATCAAGCATGCACCCTTTGCTTCTGATACAAGGTGGGAAACCCTCAGGCTTATTACCCTTATCGGTGGCACATCCCGATTCGGTTTTGGGCTCAAGGCTTCTTTGCGTTTGCGAAAAGAAAATCCGGCTGTGGTTTTGGTGCATGGTTTGCATAGTCCGCAACGCATTATCCTCATGAAATGCTTGCTAAGAAAAGCGCCCTTGGTGGTTCAGCACCATGGTGAAACGCCTTACCGGGGCTTGCGTGCCTTGCTGCAAAAACTGGCCGACAGGTTTATCGATGCCTATTTTTTTCACTCCATGGCACTGGCAAAACCATTTGTGGATGCAGGCATGATTGCCAAACAAAAAGCCCTCTTCGAAATTCCGGAAGCTGCGGTAACACTGAAGGCTATTGACAAGGCAAGAGCAAGAGAGATCCTGGGTATTCCCGCTCAGCAAAAAATGTTGCTTTCGGTAGGCAGGCTGATTCCTTCCAAAGACATTGCCCGCGTATTAAATGCCTTTGATGGAGCTGAGGAGGACCTTCATCTGTATCTTTTGTACACGCAAAACGACCTGGAGAAGACACTTCGCTCACAGGCAGAAAAACTTTCCGGTAAGCAGAGGATTCACTGGATAGGCAGCGTGAAGAAAAATGACATGGCATTGTGGTACTCGGCTGCAGATGTATTTGTTTCCGCCTCTTTTCGAGAAGGATCGGGATATGCCCTGATGGAAGCTCTTGCCTGTGGTTGCTACCCCCTGCTCAACCGCATTCCGGCCTTTGAATCAACCCTGGGTGAAAGCAGCCGGGTTACCTGGATGGAGAACCATCGGGAAAGTTTACAAATCGGATTTGCTATTCAAAAGGCCAAGAAGGAAGACCATGCAGCTGTTCCGGATTTTTCCGGAGAGAGCCTTGCTGAAAAATGGAAGGAAGCTTTGCTGAAAATCTTGGATAAAAAATTTTCCTAATCCCGTTTGCCCACTTAATTTTGAAGCGTGGCAGAGAACATCACCATAGCCATTGACGGATTCTCCTCTTGTGGGAAATCAACGCTTGCCAGAGCTTTGGCAGCCAAACTCGGTTATTCCTATGTGGATACAGGTGCCATGTACCGCGCAGTTACCCTTTACCTGATGCGTGCCGGTGTATTGCCCACCCAGGATGATTTTGAAGCCCGGGTAGAAAGTCATCTTCCCGGCATCAGGGTAGAGTTCAGGTACAACAATGAAAAAAAGACTTCGGAAACATTTCTGAATGAAGAGCCTGTAGAAAAAGAAATCCGCAGCATGGCAGTCTCTGAGCTTGTTTCCAAGGTGAGCTTGCTTAAATCTGTAAGACAAAAGATGGTGGCCTTGCAGAAAAACATGGGTCAGAGAAAAGGTGTGGTGATGGAAGGCAGGGATATTGGCACCAATGTTTTTCCGGATGCAGAACTTAAAATATTCATGCTCGCCGATCCGGAGGTGCGCATGCAAAGAAGGTTTGATGAGTTACATGCCAAGGGCATACACATTAGCGAAGAAGAGGTGCGGAAAAACCTTGCTTCAAGGGATTATGAAGATACCCACCGGAAAGAAAATCCCTTGATCAAAGCTGAAGATGCCATCGTGCTCGACAACAGTGAGCTGAGCCGACAGGAACAATTGGAATTTGTGATTAGGCTGGTGCACGACCATCGCCTGCTCAATACTGAAGAGGAAGAAAAACAACAAAAGTCCCCAAGATAGGAGACTTTTTTTGCTGGTGCCCGAGAGGAGACTCGAACTCCTAAAGGTGTTACCCCACAGGCTTCTGAGACCTGCGCGTTTACCAATTTCGCCACCCGGGCGGGGCGCACAAAGATAGGATTTTTACGCGACCAGAAAAGTGCATGTACATGGTGTAGGTTCTCTCAGCACATCTTGGTGAATCCACCAAGGCTAAAAGCGATTGCAAGTAATGGCTTCTGTATTGGAAATTAATTGGCCGGATAACCCTTGTCGTACCAGGCCTTAAACTTGCTCAGCTCATCTGCAGAAAGACTGCGCCCTACCGGCATGGAGCGGCGGGAATACACCGTGCTGTAGAGCTCGGAGATTTCTCCTTTGATGGAGCCTTCGTAGTCGGTGGCATCATACTTCCAGTCGCCGCTGTTTTTTCCTCCGGAGGCATGACAAGAGGAACAATAGGAATCAAAGATGGGTTTTACTTCCGCATTGGTAAATGCTACTCCGCTTGATGATTTTTTACAGCCGACGGCTGCTATACAAATCCCTAAAAACAATAAGGAAATGCTTTGAAGTTGTTTTTTCATATTGGGTTGATTGATGGTATTCAAAAATAATCAAACCGAAATAATCTCCTTGATGAAAAAATGAAAATTATAAACAATTCATGTGAGGATTTATTCGTGGAAGTTGAGCACTTTGTGTCCTCCATCCAGCAAAAACTTGTCGCGACGGAACAATTCCAGGTCGGCATGCATCATTTCTTTCACAAGGCCTTCTATCTTGATCTTCGGTTCCCAGCCGAGTTGTTCGCGTGCCTTGCTTGCATCTCCCACAAGCAGATCTACCTCAGCAGGCCTAAAGTAGCGAGGATCTATCTCCACCAATACTTTTCCGGTTTTGGTATCGAATCCTTTTTCCTCAGCACCACTACCCTTCCATTCCAGACTGATGTTTACCTCAGCAAAAGCCATTTCAATAAACTTACGCACACTTACTTTCTCTCCGGTAGCCAGTACATAATCATCCGCTTTTCCCTGCTGAAGCATGCGCCACATGCCTTCTACATAATCCCTCGCATGACCCCAGTCGCGCTCGGCATCAATATTTCCCATGTACACTTTTTCCTGCAATCCCAATGAGATGCGCGCCACAGCACGGGTAACCTTGCGGGTAACAAAGGTTTCTCCGCGCAGCGGACTCTCATGGTTAAACAGAATGCCATTGCATGCATACATGTTATAGGCTTCGCGATAATTTTTTGTAATCCAGAAAGCATATAGCTTGGCTACACCATAAGGAGAACGAGGATAAAAGGGCGTGGTTTCTTTCTGGGGAATCTCTTGCACAAGTCCATATAACTCAGAAGTGGAAGCCTGATAAAATCTCACTTTTTCCTGCATACCCAAAATGCGTATCGCTTCCAACAGGCGAAGGGTTCCGATACCGTCGGCATTGGCAGTATATTCCGGGGTTTCAAAAGAAACCTTTACATGCGATTGAGCGGCAAGGTTGTATATCTCATCCGGTTGGGTTTCCTGGATGATGCGGATAAGGTTGGTGGAGTCGGTCAGGTCGCCATAGTGCAGAAAAAAATTCACTTTCTGCTCATGGCTATCCTGGTAAAGATGATCAATGCGATCGGTATTAAAGAGCGAGCTTCTGCGCTTGATTCCGTGAACAATATAGCCCTTAGACAAGAGCAATTCTGAGAGATAGGCTCCGTCCTGTCCGGTAACGCCTGTGATTAATGCAACTTTTGGCATCCTGATGAATTTCCTGCAAAACTAAGCATTATTACCTGGTTTTCCATTGGTGGACAGAGGCAAATGCCGACATCACCACAAGCAGGGGAACGCTCAACACCTGCAATACCTGCAACAAAGGCATAAGCAAGGGTCTGTGAAAAGTGCCGAGGATTTTTTTGCCCGTAAAAAAAAGTAGCGAATCTGCAGCGGTTTTTCCAAGGATGCATATGATTACGGGAAGCAAATAAGCCGGATACACAAGTCCGAATAAGAGTCCGGCAAACAAAAACAGATGCAGGCATCCAATCCCAATCGCCAACAGTCCGGACGGGGAAAACAAATAGTATTTTGTTTTGGCAGCCCAGCGAATTCGGGCATGTAAAAATGAGCTAAATGAGGATACCCCTTCTGTTTTAACCAAAGCCTGCCGTTTAACAAGCGCATGGATACTTTGGCCCCCAAATTTTTTTTCAAACGCCATCAGGATAAACATATCATCCCCGCCAACCAAATGCAGGTTATCGAAAAATGGCGTGGCCTGCTCAAACGATTTTTTACGAAAGGCAAGGTTGCAGGAAGAAGCCAGTACAGGCTTGTGAAGCAAGGCAGAGGCCATTCCCCAAAGCATCATCCCATTATAGTCTGCTTCATCCCAGATGCCCATCCATTTTTTCCCTTCCCGTTGAACCGGTCCCAACACCAAATGACAATCATCATTTAAAAACGGCAGCAAAAGGGTTTCCAGCCATGAAGTAGGATGTGTGCAATCGGCATCAGTAAGTACCACATGTGTTCCTGAAGCTGATGCAAGTCCGGAAAGGATGGCTTGTTTTTTTCCGCTTCCATGATTTGAAATACAAGAAATGTTGAGCCGGGGATACGATGAGGCAACAGTTTTTACCAATGATGCCACATCAAAATCTGCCCGGTCATTCACCACCAAAACCTCCATCTTGTTTTGCGGATAACCCTGTTGGGCTATAGACTGAAGACAAAGTGAGCAGGCGGAAGCATTGTATTTTACAGGCACAATCAGAGTGATCCAAGGCCTTGTTAGAGCATTTGCCGGATAAGGTTTTCGCGCATCCTCATTCAGGGCATGGCAAAGCCTGAATACTTGCAGGCAATAGATAAGCAGGCAGACAGGTAAAATGAGTTCAAACAAAAAAAAGGATGCCAAATTGTTTCAAAATAAATATAATTACCTTTATAAAACCAACGCGCTTCTTATGAAGAGATTCTTTTCCTTCCTGTTTTGCCTGTATTTGCTGCCTTACACATCATCGGCGCAATCATTTTCAAACAACACAGGTGGCCCCATTGCAGATGTGGCTACATCTGTTTTTCCACTCAGTATTTCCGGTCTGCCTTTGGCTATTGACAGTTCTTTTGGTTTAAAGGGCGTTGCTTTGAACCTACTTCACACCTATGACAGTGACATAAAAATTTACCTGAAAACTCCATGGAATGACAGCATCATCCTTGCCATGAACAGGGGAGGCTCTGCTGACAATTACATAGGAACACTTTTTAGGATGGATGCCGATACGCTCATCCAAGATGGCTCAGCACCCTTTACAGGAAATTTTGTCCCTGATTATTCATTGAACCTTGCCAATAACGGATCCAACCCAAATGGAACCTGGAACCTGGTGGTGAGAGATGAGGTACCCCAAGACCAAGGCACACTTTTAAACTTCACGCTTGTTTTCGGAGCCAATCCCCCTGCCGATCCTCCTCCTCCTCCCGGCCCTTGTTCGATGACAAACGGACAAAACTGCCACTGTCCGGATGGCTCTCAGGATTGCGACCTGCTGCCCGACATGACCGCATCTGCTCTTATCATTCAGCAACAGCATACAGAATATCCGGGTTATCTTACCATGAGCAATGCCACACCAAATATTGGCTGGGGACCCATGGAAATCCATGGTGTTGATTCTTGTTTTTGTAATGGCGTTTCTGTTCCCTGCTCACTGAGCATTTGCCCTGATGCTTCCCCTGTGAAGCAATTGGTAAAACAAACCCTTTACCACAAGCACAATGGCAACATCACCTCATGGACGCGCAGCGCAGGATTCATGAGCTACCATCCTACCCACGGACACATTCATGTGGACAACTGGGGAGAGTTTACCCTGCGTAAATCCAATGGCAATGCCGACCCTACCACATGGCCGGTGGTTGGCAACGGAACCAAAATGAGTTTTTGCCTGATTAATCTTGGTGATTGTTCAAGCAACCAGGGATATTGCATCAACGACAGCGGATTAGTCATTACCCAGGCAGATATTCCCAATGCACCTTTTGGAATGGTTACAGGATGTGGCACCGATCAGGGAATTTTTACAGGTCATTTGGATATTTATTCTCAGGGCCTTGCAGGCATGCAAATTGATTTCGGTGATATTTGTAACGGCGATTACCATATTGTTTCCATCACCGATCCGGACAATAACTTCTTAGAAAGCAATGAAAACAATAATGTTGCGGTGGTTCCCATCACTTTAACAGATCAGATTCCCCTGCCTCAATTAACCATGAGCAGCAATATCATCGGAAGCAGTGCGGTGATGAATGCAAATGTGGTAAATGCAAGTTCATTTTCTTGGGATTTTGGAGATGGCTCCGCTCCCGACACCAGCAACCTGCTCACCGTGCACAACTACAACACCAACGGAACTTATGTGGTTACCCTCAGCGTAAGTTCACCATGCACCACGCTTGTACAAACCGACACTATTGTGATCAACAGCATCACTGTAGGAGTTTCCGAAAAAAACTTCGAAAGGAACTTTTCTGTTAAGCCAAATCCCTTTGGCAATGCAGCACAAATCAGCTACCAACTGCTGGATCATGTGAATGTGCAATTATTGGTGTATGATGCCACAGGAAAGGAAGTACAATCTTTTGCCTCCGAAATGCAATCTCCTGGTTTGTATACTTACCGGTTTTCACCCGAAGATCTTAATCTGGGTAGCGGCATGTACTTTTTAATTTTCAGGTCGGGTAGCGAGTTTCTAAGAACCAAGCTGATTTGCACCGGCAAGGCAGAATAAATTGAAACTCTTTAGCAAGGAAATAAAAAAGGCAGCCGGTTTGGCTGCCTTTTTTAATGAAAACATCAACACTAAAAATAGATTATTGCTTTTTGCCGTAGCGGCTGCGGAACTTGTCAATCCTTCCTGCAGTATCCACCAACTTCATTTTGCCGGTGTAATATGGATGAGATGTATTGGAAATCTCCAACTTAATCAAAGGATATTCGTTGCCGTCTTCCCACACAATGGTATCTTTTGTATCAGCAGCAGAACGGGTGATGAATGCGTGGTCGTTGGATAAATCCTTGAACACCACCAAACGGTAATTTTCGGGATGTATGTTCTTTTTCATTTTTTTATCGAAAGGAGTGCAAAAGTATACTTTTTAGCCAAACCGGCAAAAAAATTCTCAGAACCGCGCACATACATAAGCGATCCGATGTCCTTTTGCAGTAAATAGCTTTTCGTAATGCGTCTGAATATCAATTAGATAAGAGGGAGCTTGAGGGGCCAATCGGGGATAGTCCCTATACACATCCGGACTGCTCAAAAGAACTTGGGCCCCCGCCTCTTGTAAGGACTCCAGGCTGTATTCCCAAAATCCGCTGTGGTCGGTTTTAAGGTGCATCAGCCCGCCCGGAGTAAGTATGTTGCGGTAAATCTCCAGAAACCTCTGGTTGGTGAGTCGTTTTCTTTCCCTTGGTTTTTGGGGTTGGGGATCAGGAAAAGTAATCCATACCTCATCGACCTCACCCGGGGCAAAGGCGTGCCCGAGATTCTCGATACGGGTGCGTAAAAAAGCTACTTGCTTTAATTCGTCCTGCAGGGCCTGAAGAGCACCGGCATATATGCGATTGCCTTTTAAATCAACCCCCACAAAATTGCGATTACTTCTGTTCTTTGCCATTCCCAGGGTATATTCAGCTTTGCCGCAACCCAGTTCGAGGGTAATGGGATGGGTATTACCAAAAACATCAGCATGCCACTTTCCCTTTTGTGCAAATACATCAGGAAGGGGCGAGGTTTGGTTCAGTTGAAACACATTCGGAAAAGTTTTGATGGCAGCAAATCGCTGCAGCTTTCTTTTTGGCATACCTTTGGGCTATGGAAATTACTCATCCGGAAATAGAGGCATATGCCACAAAGCACTCTTCTCCTGAGAGCCACTTGTTGCAGCAAATCAGGGAAGAAACATACCGTGAAAGGCGCATGCCACACATGTGCTCAGGTCCTCTGCAAGGCTCGTTTTTAAAGATGATTTCCTGCATGATTAGGCCGGCGAAGATACTCGAAATAGGCACATTCACCGGCTACTCTGCCATTTGTTTGGCAGAAGGCCTGGTGCCGGAAGGCAGGCTCATCACGCTGGAAGCAAACAAGGAACTTGAAGAGCGTCTGCGTACTTACTTTTCGTCCTCTCCCTTCTCCTCACAAATTGAACTAATCATGGGAGAAGCACTTCCCTTATTGGAAACACTTCCCAATGATTTTGACCTGATTTTTGTGGATGCCGACAAAAAAAATTACCTCAACTACCTGCATGCTTGTCTACCAAAACTTAAAACAGGTGGATACCTGGTGTTTGATAATATGCTTTGGTACGGAAAAATATTGCAAGCAGAAGAAAACATGGACAGGGATACAAAAATTATCCATCAGGTAAACCGGGAAATTTCGTCTCATCCCAGCCTGGTATGTAGTTTGGTTCCGCTGAGGGATGGGCTCATGATGGCAAGAAAAATTTCATGACTTCTTATCGAAAATTTTAACCATTCCTGCTGATGCCTGCATTTTCTAATGCACAGCCATAAGATAAAACAGGATAAAATTTTTTTCCTGCAGGATAGGTTTGAGGAGAGAGAAAAACACAAAATTGAAAAAGCCACTGCCTGTTTTCTATTTGCATTCTCTTCAAGCTGAGAGGTGAAATAGTGAATCCATCTGGTTGAAAATAAACTTGTATAAATGGCCGGCTGTGAGAATTATTTGCTTTCATTGCGTCCAGTGCTTGATATTTATCATACCCCAAAAAAAAGAAAAGCGTTTTTTAGACGAAGTATTTTTTTGTGCTTTACTAAATGAAAAAGCAAGGTTAACATTCTCCAAGAATGGGTTATCCCTGTAACTTCTATATAAAAGCCCTTCAACTTAATAAAATGCAAGCCCCTTTTCTCCTTTATGCATTTTTTTCAACTCTAATAAATATCTTTGAAAAAAACTTATGAAAACAACCCTCTCCTTCCTTCTGATCTGTGCAGCTTTCCTGCTGCCTGTAAAAGCCCAGGATACCCTGCGCGTGCTCTTTTTAGGTAACAGCTACACCTCGTTCAACAACCTCCCTACACTGGTGCAAAGCATGGCCACATCTGCCGGCAAAACCATGATAGTAGACAACAACATGCCCGGTGGTTTCACCATCTCTCAACATCTGAATGACCCCACCTCCCTTGCCAAAATCAATGCAGGCAACTGGGACTATGTAGTCATTCAGGAACAGAGCCAATTGCCAACCATTGATTTCTATCGTTACAACGACATGTACCCGGCCTTGTCCGATATCAAAACACTGATTGAATTTTCGAACCCCTGCGCCAAAATCATTACATACATGACCTGGGGAAGAAGATTCGGCGGGCAACAATGCGATCCCGGAGGAACCTATTGCAGCCCTAATTTTACCAACTTCAACCACATGCAAGATTCCCTGCGAAGCGCTTACATGGAAATCAGCAACCAATTGATGCTGACTTGTGCTCCTGTGGGCGAAATATGGAGAAGGGTGCTGAATGACACCACACTCGTATTGCACAATGCCGACAACAGTCACCCCAACATAGACGGGAGCTATCTTGCTGCATGCGGCATTTTTAGCAGCATATACCGGGAACCTGTATCCGGTAATTCATACACTGCAGGAATCAATACAGCAAGGGCATCCTATTACAGACAAATGTCTGACGCCACCTTGTTTCCCATTCCGAACCCATGGAACCTTTATGTGAACCAACCACAGGCTGCATTTAATTATGCTGTTTCGGGCAACGAGGTTGATTTTAACAACACATCATCCATCCCAAGCTCTGCACCGCTTTCTTATACCTGGAATTTCGGCGACGGAAACACCTCTTCCGATGCCTCCCCTACACATACCTTCACCTCACCGGGAAACTATTTGGTGTCTCTCACCGCAGAAAATTGCGGCATTCTTAGTACCATCTCTCAAACTGTGCAAGTGTCCATCTCCGGCAATAGCACTTCTTTGTCTGATGAAGAAGTTTTTTTGCTGCAACCCAATCCTGCCAACCATCATCTGCTCATCAGAAGCGAACTATCAGGGAATGCATGGATAGAGATTTTTAACACCGATGGTCGTCTCCTTCGTAAATTTTACCTGGATACCCCCATGCAAATCATTGATGTGAGCCCGTTTCCTGCAGGCATCTACACCCTTGCACTGAACCATGCACAACAAAGAGTGATCAGGCGTCTGGTGATTGCGCATTAAACGAACCTGCAGGCTCACGATAGGATATAAAATTTTTCAAACCCTATGAATAAGCATCGAAAAAAAAATCAAGCTTATCCTATTGCAAGATTTTTAAAAAAACTACTATCCCTGTTTTTGGTTTTGGTAAGCATGCATACGGTATCAACAGCAGGAATCATTGTTGCCGACAGTGTACAAATAGGCAACCAATGGAGAACCTTCAAAGTATTCCTTCCTGCGGGTTATCCCAATCAGGCAGCCTATCCTGCCATCGTTAACCTGCATGCAAGGTGTTCTAATATGGATGAGCACATACTGTATTCCGACATGAATAATGTGGCCGATACAGCGAAATTCATCGTGGCCTATCCCCTTGGCCTGCTCGACCCCAATGATCCTTTTGGTTGTTTAGATTGGAACGACAATGGTCGCCATGTCTGGGATGATGTAGCATTTATCTCTGCCCTTATTTCCCGTATCGCTTCCAACCATCAGGTTGATACAAACAAGGTATATGCCTGTGGTTTCTCAAGAGGTGGATACATGAGTTTTACGCTTGCCTGTGAACTCCCTCAAAAAATAAAAGGCATTGCTACTGTTGGGGGAGGATTTTCCATTCAGCCTCTAATTAACAGCCAGGCTTATTCCTGCGTAGGAACCGGATCAATGCCTGTGTTAATCATTCATGGCACCTCAGATCAGGATGTGAACTACCAGGGGTATCCCAACCTACATGCGCCTATTGATTCCGTACTTGCCTTTTGGTCAAACGCAAACAACTGTGTGCAGGGAAGCAATACCCTTGTGTTGCCTGATCTTGATCCCAACGATGGATGTACCCTTACCCAAATTACTTACAACGACTGCCGGCTGATGCACCTGAGGGTGGATGGCGGAGGCCACAGCTGGCCAGGAAGTCAGGGTGGATTGCTCATTGAGATTCCTCCCAAAAACCGCGACATCCATGCAAGTGCAGAAATCTGGAAATTTTTCAAACAGCAGTCATTACTTACCCTTACCCAAAAGTCCGCAGAAAATAGAATTCCATCGGCATATCCGAATCCGTTTACCAACAATATCCAATTGTCTGCCAACAAGTCAAATGCCCATTGTGTTCTCAGAAATATAATCGGCGATGTGGTATGGCAAGGAAGGAATATCCAAACCCGGGATTTCGGCTACCTGCCTGCAGGGATGTATGTTTTGCAAATTGACCAGGACAAAGAAATCAGCACACTTAAAATTTTCAAGGGATGAGAATGTTCCCGGCAATCCACAGCATGTAACTACGAAATAAAACACAAAGATTGTTTCTCAAAATTAACCAGAAACAAAACAATGCATCAATTAAATATCTGCGCATTATCATTCTGCTGACTGCCACCAAACTTTCCTTCACCACCCTTGTAAGCCTCCCCTTAAATCCGTTCCTTTACTGAGCATGAAAAACAAGATTTTTTTGCTCGATGGGTTTGCACTGGTTTTCAGGGCCCATTTTGCCTTTATTAAAAATCCGCGCATCAACAGCAAGGGCTTAAATACCTCCTCCATCTTTGGCTTTACCACGACCTTGCTCGATGTCATTAAAAACCAAAAACCTACACATATCGCCGTGGTCTTCGACACCGAAGATCCTACACACCGTCACGAGGAATTTGAAGCATACAAAGCCAACCGCGAAGAAGCACCCGAAGACCTCAGTACCGCCATTCCGTATATCTTCAAATTGCTTGATGCACTCAATATCAAATACTACACGCTCAGCGGATTTGAAGCTGATGACATCATCGGTACCATCGCCACACAAAGCGCAGCCCAGGCAAATACTGAGGTCTTTATGATGACCACCGACAAAGATTTCGGACAGCTCGTGAGCGACAATGTGCACATTTATAAACCCGGCAGAGGCGCCAGTCCGGCCGAAGTGCTTGGCATTAAAGAAGTTTGTGAACGCTACGGCATTGCACATCCCCGACAGGTAATCGATATCCTCGGTCTCATGGGAGATGCGGTCGACAATATTCCCGGCATCTATGGTGTGGGCGAAAAAACCGCCACTCAACTCATTCAGCAATTTGGCAGCGTAGAGGGTTTGCTGGAAAACACAGCTGCACTCAAAGGAAAGTTGCGCGAAAAAGTGGAAGCCGGCAAGGATGCTGCCATCCAATCCAAGCGCCTCGCTACCATCGTTTGTGATGCACCCATTAACTGGTCACTACAGGAACTGGAACTCAAACCGGTGAACAGAGAAGCCATCACGGAACTTTTTACCGAGCTGGAATTCCGCAACCTCAGCCAACGCATCATCGCAGAACCTGTTCAACAAGGATTGTTCGATACCCAAGAGCCCACCTTAATTCCAAGTCCAACAGAAAATACACATTTAAAAAATATCCACACGGTAGCGCATCAATACCATGTTGCAAACACCCATCAGGAAATTGAAAAACTAATTGATATCCTGAGCAACACAAAAGCATTCAGCATAGATACCGAAACCACTTCACTCGAATCTATGGATGCCGAACTGGTGGGCATGTCTTTTGCCGTGCATGCGCATGAGGCTTGGTATGTTCCTTTTCCTGCCAACAGGGAAGAAGCCATACAAAAACTAAACATGCTAAAGCCTGTATTGCAAAATGAACAGATTGTAAAAATCGGACAAAACCTTAAATATGATGCAGGTGTTTTGCTCAATTACGGCATCATGCTCTCAGGCAGCTGGTTCGATACCATGCTTGCACATTATGTGATAGAACCCGAACAAAGACACAACCTCGACGCCCTCTCATCGGTGTATTTAGACTACAATCCTGTGGCCATTGATGAATTAATTGGTGCCAAAGGCAAAGCGCAAAAAAGCATGCGTGATGTGCCCTTGCAGAAAATTGCAGAGTACGCAGCTGAAGATGCTGATGTAACCCTGCAACTGTATCAACACTTATCACCTGAGCTGGAAAAAAATGCATCGCTCGAGAGGGTATTTTCAAAGATTGAAATGCCACTGGTGCCGGTACTTTTGCGTATGGAACGACGCGGTATCAGGCTCGATACCGATGCCCTCCGCGAGTTCTCATCTCTGCTGGAAAGCGATTTAAAAATCAAAGAAAAAGAGATATTCGAATCTGCCGGACAGGAATTTAATATTTCCTCTCCCCGTCAGTTGGGAGAAATATTGTTTGAAAAATTGCAACTTGATCCCAAGGCAAAAAAAACCAAAACCGGTCAATATGCCACCGGAGAAGAAGTGCTCGCAAGACTTGCCGGGAAACATCCACTCATTCATCAGATTCTCGATTACCGGGAACTCATCAAGCTCAAAAATACTTATGTAGATACACTTCCTGTTTTGGTGCGGAAAAGCAGCGGACACATCCACACCTCTTTCAACCAGGCAGTAGCGGCTACCGGCAGGTTGAGTTCCAACAATCCCAACCTGCAAAACATTCCCATTCGCACCAAACTCGGCAAAGAAATCCGAAAAGCATTTGTCCCCGGCGGATCAGACAGGGTAATTGTTTCGGCAGATTACTCTCAGGTAGAACTGCGCATCATTGCTTCATTAAGCAATGAAACCCATATGAAAGATGCTTTTCAGAAAGGACTCGATATACACACTGCTACGGCATCTAAAGTATTTGGTGTATCGCTTGATGCAGTAGATGCCGACATGAGAAGAAAAGCCAAGGTGGTAAATTTCGGAATCATCTATGGCATCTCCGCATTTGGTTTGTCGGAACGCCTGAGCATTCCCCGACAGGAAGCCAAGGAGATTATCGGAAATTATTTCAGGGAGTTTCCCGGACTTCAACAGTACATGGATAACAGTATCGCATTTGCGCGCAAGCATGGGTATGTAGAAACTGTTTTTGGACGGAGAAGGTATCTGCGCGACATCAACAGTGCAAATGCCATGACCCGAGGATTTGCCGAACGAAACGCCATCAATGCGCCCATCCAGGGAAGTGCTGCCGATATGATTAAGCTCGCCATGATCAGGATTGATGCGCGTATGGAAAAAGAAAAATTTCGTTCGGGCATGGTGCTGCAGGTGCACGACGAATTGGTATTCGACACCTGGCAGGACGAGGTAGAACCACTGATGGCGCTGGTGAGGGAAGAGATGTGCGGAGCCTTGCCATTAGAGGTGCCGGTAGTGGTAGATATTCGTTCAGGCAGAAACTGGCTAGAAGCACACTAAAAAAAGCGCATCAAATAATCATATCTACGAATGAAAAGTGCTTTACCCCTCAGGCATTGCCTGCTGCGTCGCCCTTTACACTCAAACTTTTTTGCTTTACAAAAAAGTAAACGCTTTCATTATTCACGCAAATAGCTTGTTTTATTTATTTTTTCTGATGGGAGAATCTTCACTGTAACGAACAAGCTTGGATTGTTTCAACAGTTCTTTGATGTTAAGAATGAATTTGTGCTGATCATCAACTTTTAATTCCGTCAATTTGAAACAATAATCAACCTCTCCTTCTCGCCCCCAGGGAACCACATCGACAACCAATTTCTTGCTGTTTTTTACTTCATAATCCTTGATAAAATCTAAAAATAATTGTCTTGCATTTTTATCTGTACCGGAGCCAATGCTTATAAAAGAAACATTAAATCGACAAATATTTTCGGCCTGCAGGGACTTCTCAGACAAGTTTTTTTTGGTTGTTGTCGATGTATTCTTGCATGAGTACAATACGATGATGGAGAAAAAAAACAAAAGTGTTTTCATGCTATAAATGTAAAAACATCAGCGGGGATTATTACCCCGCTGATGCATAAAACTATTTAGTGATAAATAGTTTTTTAATGGCTAAATTAGTTTGGTTTCTCAAAGTTAGATAATAGACTCCGCTTGAAACATCATCAATATCAAATGAGGTGTTTGTATTCGTTATTATACCATATTCTTTAACAGTGGCCCCGAGCATATCAACAAGTGTTACAGAAACTGTTTTCACTCCGCTCAGGTCAAGCGATAATGTAAATTGCTTCGTACAGGGATTCGGGAAAACCGAAATGGCCTTTGTAAAGCCTAAGGTTTTAGCTGCATTGGGCTGGTCACATCCATCTGAAGTAAGCAAGCCTGAGCGAAGACCATTTAGGGCTGCTTGCATTCTATCCGCTTGTCCAATGGTAAACATATTCATGCAATCATCATCAACATAGTCCATGTAATTCATATACATCTCGCCATCTGCACCCGAACCGCACTGGTTATTTGCCCTGTGAGGAAAAGTGGGACAACCGTAATTTGCTTCTTCTGCCGGTTCTGTATCTTGTACAAAATCGTCGCCGCACAAGGAGTCTGCCCAAATATGCCTGAGGTTTAACCAGTGTCCTACTTCGTGAGTGGCTGTTCTGCCACCACTATTTGCAGAAAAAGTTCCTGTACCTGCAGTCCCTTCTGTTCCAAAAGCTTCATATCGGATAACAACCCCATCAAGATTCGGAGAAGTGGCAAGTTCATCCGGAAAAGTGGCAAAGCCCAGTGTTGAACCGCTAAGATTTACAACATAAATATTCAAATATTTTGTTGGATCCCAATTGTCTTGACCGCCATTCGCTGTGGATTTAATATCCTCTAAATTGTTATCATCCCAACTAACTACTGAAGTCTGTGTCCGTGTAATCCCATCTGTGGGATTTCCATCAGGGTCTTGTTGAGCCAGACAAAATTCAATTTCTGCATCTGCAACAAATTGCCTAAATGGATGTTGATCATCCAGCGTATCTGCATTCAAGAGTCTGAAATCCTCATTCATTACAGCCATCTGGGAGTTGATTTGACTGTCGCTAACATTCTCGGATGAATCGTTCCAAATCACATGCACTACGGTTGGAATGGTAATAACAGCTCTTCTTCTATCTGCACTTTTACTGCGGGGATTATTTAAAATCCAAGCCCTGGTTGCCTGCTCATTTTCAAGCATTCTTTGCTTTAGCGTGGGATCCTTGGAAAATTTTTTTTCCAAGTTGTGCATGGTAGCACACTTGCGTGGTTGCGCATGTAATACCAGTGCGAAGAAAGCAAATACAGCAAGCATTGTAATTTGTAGTTTTTTTTTCAAACTAATTTTTGTTTCCTACTCGTTTGGCTTTTCGGTTATCGCCCCCAAATTTTTCACCATCGGGTATGGCCGTTTTTTTGCGTGGGTTCTGCTCCACCTATACACTCCTCCGGCCAGGCTATTTTTGCCGGAATTCATGATTTTTAAATTTGAATAATTATTCACAAAGAAAATTATTTAATACTACTTAATCTGTTACTAATAGTATTATTTGGCCACATAAATTATTTATTTGCTACTTTAGCGGAGCAGAAAGCATCATGGAAATAGGAGATACCATCAAAAAATTCAGGGAACTGAAAAATATTACCCGCGAGAGCATGGCTCAGGAAATGGAAATGAGCCTGAGTGGATACAGCAAAATTGAACGGAACGAAATTGATCTAACCCTTACCAGGGCTAAGAAAATCGCCGATATTCTGGGTGTGGAACTATCACAACTCCTCAGCTTTGATTCCTCGCAGATTTTTAACCTTTCCAGTAACACCACCGTTCAGGCTACCGGCGCCAAGGCAGAACAGATGAATTTTTACTCTGACCATTTTAAGGACAAATACATCAAAATGCTGGAGGAAGAAAACGAAAGACTGAAAATGGAACTACAGAAAAAGTAACGAAGAGGGTGTTTTTATACAAACTCCTCATCACAGACTTTACATCATACTAATCTGTTTAGGCAGGTATAGAAATGTGAGCTCCAATAGAAACCCATCTCCGGGCTTCTATGTTAGCGAATGTGCTCCAGGTTTCACTTTAGAGGAAGCTTCAAAAAAGCAAGCCCAATATCCTGACTCCTGTTTGTAACATCGCTTTATCAATTCTTGATGCAACGCACCGAATAACCTGCAGATCGACTGCCAGAGCTTGAACTGCCGGCGCTGCTGCTGCTAAAGGTAGATATCCGAATGTTTGTTCCTGAAACGGTGCTGCTGGAGTATCGGCCAAAAGAACCAACGCTGACGAGAGAGCCAAAATTAACATCCCGGCTTCCGGCCATCGACCACTTCAGTGGAGAGGCGAATGCACCTGCAGCATTGTTGCTGCTCCAGCTTGTGCGCTCCGCTGTGAATTCATTGTTGGTGGGCAATCGAAAACCACTCGGACAAGGATTGTTTATTCCGCTTACCCCTTGCCATAAACTGTTGTTTTGTGATGAACGCCAATCAAAAGAACCGGAGCTGTTAAGGATGAAATCTCCGTGAGGGGGTTGATCGGTATTACTTAATGTAATTGTGGTTGCTGAATATCGGCATTGATGCCCATCCGACCGTCTTCCCCATTGGTATAAATCACCAAAGGAGGCTGTATCTGCACTGCTTGTTGCAACTTGTGTGGCTCCCAAATTTCTGTCCATCCAAATTTTTCCGGTTGTTGGATTGATAACCTCCACCACTGTTGTTGGTCCATTTGTACAATACACGCCATTTGCAGGATAACTTGGCGATGAGGCTGCAAGAACATTTACAGACAGACTGCAGTTTTGACCACCTATATTAAGCAGAAAAACAGCCATGCCACTGCCTTGCGGTGTACCTGATAGGACAGAACTTAAATTGCCTGAGCCAAGGGTAAATGTATCTGCAGGCAAGGTGGCTGTTAAACCGCTTACATCGATGGAGTTTACAGTTTGTCCGTTGTATAAACTTCCGTTACTGCCTGAGTAGGGTACAACAAAACTCACCCCGTTCACTGTTGACCCCTCAGTGAGAATGCCGTTGTTAATAGCCGAACTGCAGTTGAGTGCTGTGATACTTCCCAACGATGAATTCACGGTAAGGTTCAGTGTACAGGATTGTCCGCCAATGCTGAGAAGAAAACTGGCATTGCCTGATGCACCCGCTGTACCAATGATATTGTAGGTGAAACTGCCGGCTCCGTTAACCAAATACCCAGCTGTTAAAGTCGCTGATAGACCGCTTACTCCGGTGGATGCAACTGTTTGTCCGCTGTACGGTCCTCCGTTGCCACCGGTATAAGGAATACTGATGCTTACACCACTTGCAACAACCCCTTCAATCAGGTTGCCACTCTGATTGGCTGCACTGCAATTAAGCGCTGTTATGCTGGCGGGCGGTAAATTCACTGTGAGGCTTAAGTTGCAGGTTTGTCCGCCAATACTCAAAGGAAAAATGGCAGTGCCCGGTGCAATGGCAGTGCCACTGATGGTATAGGTTAAACTTCCTGCGCCGGTAGCAAATGTTCCTGCGGTGAGGGTAGCTGTTAATCCCGCCACACCTGTTGATGCGATAGATTGTCCGTTATAAATTCCTCCGTTTCCTCCTGTATAGGGAATCGTGCTACTTACCGCAACAGCGGGTTCACCGAATATGATGTTTCCGCTGTTGGCGGCTGAATCACAGTTGAGGGAAGTGATTGTACCACCGAGAAGAACCGTTCTGTTTAAAACACATGTTTGTCCGCCAATATGAAGTGCAAAACTTGCTGTACCGGGACCGCTTGGTGTTCCACTGATGGTGTAGGTTAAGCTGCCTGCACCATTGGCAAAATTACCAGCGGGTAATGAGGCGGTAAGCCCTGTAACACCTGTTGAAGCAACCGTTTGTCCGTTGTGGCTGCCTGCATTTCCGCCTGTGTATGACACCGTGCTGTTCACCCCGATGGATTCCCATCCGGAAACCGGCGTTCCGCTGTTGATGGCCGAACCGCAACCTATGCTATTGATAAAACCCTGAAGCGAGGAAGCATTTTTGAGGCATCGAATGGCGTTGCCATGATTCATATCAGAATAGCCTCTACCACTCACATTGGTGTAATAATAAACACCCCTTGACCATGCATCCGTGGAAGAGTTGGGTGTAGAAGACCACCAGGAGGCAGTTCTTCTGATATCTTGAAAAATACCATTGGTATATCCCGAAGGAAGTGCGGAAAATCCGCTGCTATTAAATCCAAGAGCTAAATCCCAATACTGATTTCCTACAGTCTTCATTCTGCCCCCTGCAAGTTCTTCACCACCCAGGTAATCAACTAAAATTGTCCATTCGTTATCAGTCGGCACATGCCAGCCAACAGGACATACATTGCGCGGATCTACTATGGAGTACCAATTATATAATCTTCCATAAGGACAATTATTGTTTGCACTATCCAGGTCGTACCAATGGCATATCCCATATGATATAGCAGACCATGAATTAAAATTAGGGATTACAGGAATAGTATCTCCATTGCTGTAATGCCCTGTGTTTAAATTTTCTGCCATCCATACCTGTGTTCCAATAGAGATGGTTTTATACAAATGACCATCCTGATCGGTGAGGTACCCATAGGTGAGTGCAGGGTTGTGCACATTGGAAGCCCCGCAACTATGTGCAGGGTTGTTTGTTTGTCCTCCGCTGTTGGCCAGTGATGCACCCGGGAATATCAGGTGATGGCCGTTGCCAAGAAAAAGGGTATCACCAACCGACGAGAGTCCGGAAAACCCATTTCCCGAATATTGCGCATAAGGAACACTTTGCAATTGCTGTGTACTAACGATGCTGTAATTTGTTCCTCCGGAAGGATCGGTCTCCGAGCGAACAAAGAAGGGACCGTTTGCCCACTGAATGCTTGCCAAACTTCCCGATACTACTGTTCCTGTTCCTATCTGTAATTGAAGTAACCCGTTGGTGTTGGTAGTGGCAGTATGGGTTTCTGTAAATACTGCTGTACCTGTAGCAGAGGCTTGAAGGATACTGATGCGTACACCTATATTTTGATTCACCAGAATGACATTGGATGCATTACGCACCACTGCCTGGTAAGTGAATTTAGAGGGAGGTTGTGCCGGAGAGGAAAGAGCAAATAACAAATGTATGATGGTAAAAATACATCCTGTGATTCGTATACATTTTTTCATAAACGGAAGCTTGTTTGATTTTGGGTTACAGAATACAAGAATAAAAAAAAACAATGAGAGAAGCATTTCTTACACCTAGAGAGTTTGCCTATTTAATGAGATATAAACGCGGTCATTAAATTGGCTCATCTATCCTTACCTGTTTCATAATGTTATGTAGAGTATAGGTTTTCTTTTGGCCCATCGCCATAGAAAAAACTACTGATTATTTACATTCGGGTTTTTCATTTGGTGAGCTTGTGGGACATGCATACTCATTAAACATGCTGTATTTGAATGATGTTGATAAAACTGAGCGCGCACAGAACAGCTTTTTTCGCTGAATTTTCGTACTATTGAGTCTGAAAAACAATTTCCTTTCATCCGTTTTTTAATCTGCATTTTTTCTCTTTTGTGATTCCTCAGGCTACCATTCAGCAGATTTTAGAAGTTGCCCGCGTCGAAGAAGTGGTGGGAGAAGTTGTTGTTCTTAAAAAACGCGGTGTAAATCTTTTAGGGCTGTGTCCGTTTCACTCCGAAAGAACCCCCTCTTTTACCGTATCTCCCGCCAAAGGCATTTATAAGTGCTTTGGATGCGGAAAGGCCGGCGATGTGGTGCGCTTTGTGATGGACCATGATCAGCTCAACTATCCGGAGGCCCTCAAAAAACTTGCCCTCAGATATGGCATACCTGTTGAAGAAAAAGAAGAGACACCGGAAGAAAAACGAGCTCACGACGAGAGAGAAAGCCTGATGGCTGTGCTTGCCTACGCACAAAAATATTTTGCTGAACAACTACAGGAAGAAGAAGGTCGTACCATTGGATACAGTTATTTTGTAGAGAGAGGATTTACGCATGAAACCATCACCCGCTTTGGGCTTGGATATGCTCCCGAAAACCGCAATGCCTTTTACAAAGCTGCGATAGATGCCGGATACCTTGCTGAAAACATGGTAAAGGCAGGACTGGTTTCCGAAAAAGAGGGCAGGTATTATGATCGGTTTGCAGGCAGGGTAATTTTCCCCATCTACAATCTTTCTTCACGGGTCATTGGATTTGGAGGACGCACATTGCGCAGCGATAAAAACATCGCCAAATATGTAAACTCTCCGGAAACGCCGGTGTATCAAAAAAGCAGAACGCTCTATGGAATGCACCTTGCAAAAAAATCCATCATCGCCAATGACAATTGCTATCTTGTAGAAGGCTATACCGATGTAATCAGCATGCAGCAGGCCGGCATTGAAAATGTGGTGGCTTCTTCCGGCACTTCACTCACCGTAGAACAGATTCGGCAAATATCCAGGTTCACCAAAAACATCACCATCCTGTATGATGGAGATTTTGCAGGGATCAAGGCCTCATTCCGTGGCATTGATATGGTGCTGGAAGAAGGCATGAATGTAAAGGTTCTTCTTTTCCCTGATGGTGAAGATCCTGATAGTTTTTCCCGTAAGATGAACAATACCGGATTGATGGAGTACCTCGGTGCAAACACCCGCGACTTTATCAGTTTTAAAACCGATTTGCTTCTGCAAGACACGCAGGGTGATCCCATCAAGCGTGCACAACTGATCAGAGAAATTGTTGAATCCATCTCCCTTATCCCCGATCCTATTACCCGTGGGGTGTATTTGCATACTTGCGCAAGACAATTAGAGGCTGATGAAAAAATGCTGCACATGGAGGTAAACAAACTCCTGCGCAACAGAAGAGAAAAAAAACGATTTGAAAATCTATCTGCCTCGGAGCCAAATCCTACTGAAACGCTTCCCCCTCCTGTCCTGCATACAGAGCAACCCCCTCTTCCGGATACATCCCCTACCGAGTTTCAGGAAAAAGACCTCATCCGCATCCTGCTCAACCATGGAGAAAAAAAAATCAGTATCCCCACAGGAGAGGAAGATGAAAGCGAGCAGGAATTTACAGTTGCTGAGGTCATCTGGCGTGAAGTTGCAGATGATGAAATCCAGTTCCGTAATCCTGCCTACCAATTCCTTTTTGAAGAAATTTCAAAAACCCTATCCGCTGGCGAAACCTTTAACAGGCAGTCATGGATCAACCATCCCGAACAATCGATTCAGCAAATGGTGGTTAACTTTTTACATGAACCTTATGAGTTGAGTCCTCACTGGGAGGAAAGACACAACATCATTGTAGAAACTGAAAATATTAAGCTAAAACAATCTGTTTATGGTGCCCTTTTTTCGCTAAAAACAAAAATTCTGATGGACATGATGCAGGATGTGATGAACCGCATCAAGGAAATGGAGAAAACCCTTACAGAAGAAAACCGGGAAGATTTTATGAAACTTCTCGAACAGAAAATAACCCTTGACAAAGTAAAAATGCAATTTGCTGAAAAACAGGGAAGGGTCATCTTGTAAAGAAAAAAATGACAGCTCACGAAAAAAAAGATATCCGCCTACTCGATGAAACATCCCTTGCAGAAATGCTTTCATCATGGGGAGAAAAATCATTCAGGGCAAAGCAAATTGCGGAATGGCTTTGGCAAAAAGCTTGTGTGCGCTTCGATGATATGAGCAACCTGCCCGAGGACTTGCGCCAGAAACTGGGAACACATTTTATTCTCGAAGGCATTGAGCTGGCGGAAGCCCAGAAGAGCAAGGACCGCACCATCAAAAACGCCTTTCGTCTAACGGATGGAAAGGTGGTAGAAGGTGTGCTTATTCCAACCACTGAAAGAATGACTGCCTGCATCTCCTCTCAGGTAGGCTGTAGCCTCACCTGCGCCTTTTGCGCAACCGGTCGCATCGCGCGCGCCAGAAACCTGGAGGCTCATGAGATATTTGAACAAGTGGTTCATATCCGGAAACAGGCCATCGACCAATACCAAATTCCGCTTAGCCATATTGTTTATATGGGTATGGGTGAACCCTTGCTCAATTACCGAAATGTACTGCAATCTATTCACAGAATCACTTCTCCTTCCGGGTTGGGGATGTCTCCCCAGCGCATCACCGTTTCTACCGCGGGGATTGCGAAAATGATTTCCCGATTGGGCGATGATGCCGTAAAATTCAACTTGGCTCTGTCGCTTCATGCCGCCAATGATGAAAAGCGCAACAAAATCATGCCCATCAATGAACAAAATAACCTGGATGTGCTTGCAGATGCGCTCAACTATTTTTATGCAAAAACTGGTACGCGGGTTACTTTTGAATACATCGTCTTCCGCGATTTCAATGATACAGAAACCGATGCCATGGAACTCGTCAACTTTTGCAGACGCACCACCGCAAAGGTGAACATCATTGAATACAATCCCATCGAAGGAGGCGAATTCCGACAAACTACCCCTGAAAGACTGAGCGCATTTCTGCATGTACTTTCTTCTCATGGCATCATTGCTAATGTGCGCCGTAGCAGAGGCAAAGATATTGATGCCGCATGCGGACAACTCGCCAACAAAAACAAGGCAGCTGATGCTTCATGAAATTATTTATTGCCTTTTTCCTTATCCCTGTTTGTCTCTATGCGCAATCCCTTACATGGAGTGAAGGAAACGAATACAACCGCAACGCCGACAGCTTTGAGATTGCCGGTGTAAACGATTCCATGATCTGCGTAGAAAACTACACGCGCGGTGGGCTGTTTAGAAAATCAGGCATTCGCTGCATCCTTTATCATGCCCGCACGCTGGCTATCCTGCACAAAATAAATATGGAGTACGCCGGAGAAAAACGAATCTTTCTGGGAACCATTCTCTACAAAAATCAATTTGTGATTGTTTACCTCCGGTTTGATGAAGAAAATGAAATCACTTCACTGGAGCACATTCCCTTGTTGGAAAAAACAGCACCGCTCATCTGGTGGACTTCCCAAGCAGGAAGCTCCCCTGATGATACCAAAGCCATGCTCCTGCGCGAACCCGGAAGCATTCCATTGGTTGTGATTATGCAGACAACAGACAACAAGCAAACACAACTCAAGGTATGTCTGCCGCCTTCAGATAGCACACGCATACAGGCCTCCTGCACCCTTCCCTTCCCTCCGTCGCAAACAGAGGTCATTCAATCCATGGCAGATAACAAAGCAAACATCGGACTGCTTATACAATGTGGCAGAACAGAAGAAACGCTCTTCCGACAATCCCGTGCAGGAGAAACCTTTTTTTATTCCTGGACCAGTGCTGTTTCTTCTCCCGGCAGATTAAAACTCAATGATCTTCCTCAAGTGCTTGTCAATGCGCGTATGGCTTCTGTAAAAAAAGTTGTTTGTGTTTATCAGGATATACGGAAGCAAGTATTTCGTATCCGGGGCTTTGGCATCAGCGACAGAACAGCTGATTCTTCCGAAGAAAACAGTGCAGATGATTATGCAGAATCAGAACAAAAAGTAAGTGGAGACATCAAGGATACCGACCGCATGAATATGCTTTTTGCCACACAAGCCAACGATTCCTTGTTGCTGATGGCGGCCGAACAATCCTTCACCGAAAGAATCTGTCAACCCATGCCCATAGGCATGAGATATGGTAGCGTTCAATGCGATTTCTATTACCATCACAACGATTTTTCCATCTACCTGCTGCAGGCAAGTAGTACGCGTTTCAAAAGATTCAATTTGCAGAACCGGCAGACAACCATCAATGACCAGGGGATTTTTAATTCTTTTGTATTTGGTAACAATACACGCTCCGCATGGATGATCTGGCTTGAAGGCAATGACAAAAAAAAACGCGGAAGTTTGGTCATGAACAATCCTTTTTCAGCAGCCCTAAGTATGCTTACCTATGATCTTGCCTCTGGCCAAACCAAAAAAGAGGTGCTTCAAGCAGGTTCTTCAAAAGGCCCGGTTGCCAAACCCAAACAAAGCATTTTTATCCCCGACAAAGGCTTCCTTCTGCTTGGGGTAAGAGAGGGAAAGTGTTACCTTGGTGCCATTAATCTGTAAATCATGTCCCTGGTTTTTTTTGACGATCACAGCTGGCAAAAACTGCAACCACTCACGCTCACCAAACCGGTAAGTCACCTCCGTTGTGGCATAGATACACTGAAAGAAAAATGGGAACATCTCATGGCTTGCGGCACCTCCGGATACATCACCACCAAGTACCTTCAGGAACGATTTACTGCTCCGCCAGGCGGCACTTATCTGTTGATTAACGGAAGTGTGATTCCGGATGAAAATCTGTGTGCACAGATTCATGCATTGCCCAACGAAAGTGTTTTGATGCATGGAGAGATCATCCTCGCAGCCCATGCGAAAATAGGCAATCATCTCCGAGAACAGGATTTGTTTGCCTTGCTGCATCAAATAGAAAAAGTAACATATTCCCGAGCCTTTCTCAAGCTCAATCACCTTTGGGATATCTTCGGATTAAATGGCAAAATTCTCGAAACAGATTTTACACGAATCACCCGGGGCAGGGTCTCTGCTCAGCTCCCGGCCTCCAATAAAATACTGGGTAACGGAAATTTTTTTGCAGAACAAGATGCACAAGCCGAAGCCTGTATATTCAATACCAAGTCAGGCTCTATCTACCTTGGCAAACATACTGAGGTCATGGAAGGAACGGTAATCAGAGGCGCCTTTGCACTCTGTGAAGGAGCACAAGTGAAACTATCCTCCAAAATTTACGGACCCACCACCATTGGTCCTCACTGCAGGGTGGGGGGTGAAGTAAATAACTCTGTCATGCAGGCATACAGCAACAAAGGGCATGATGGATTTTTAGGAAATTCCGTAATCGGAGAATGGTGTAACCTGGGCGCAGATACCAACACCTCCAACCTGAAAAACAATTATGGCGAGGTTGATATATACGATTATGCCGAGAAAAAATACAAGGGAAGCGGACTGCAGTTTTGTGGCCTGTTCATGGGCGATCACAGCAAATGCGGAATCAATACCATGTTTAATACCGGCACAGTGGTCGGGGTTTCTGCCAATATTTTTGGTGCTGGATTTCCGCCTAAATTTATTCCCTCTTTCAGCTGGGGAGGATTTGACAGAAATATTGCCTTTCGCATAGACAAAGCCTTGGAGCTTGCCTTGCGCGTGATGGAGAGAAGAGACTATACTCCCGCAAAGGAAGAGCTTGCCGTGCTGAATCATCTCTACCAAAACAGGGAAAACGAATGAAGGTAAAATCCTTTAATACAGAACTTACAGCACCGGAAAAAGTTTTATCGTTGTATCATGCGATGAATTTGTTTTATTCATCGACAAAATCATGATGAACTGTTTTTTTTAATTACCGATATCATTTAACTTGCAGGCAGATATATCCTTTGGTTGCAGGTATGGTTTACAAAGCTTTTCGGAGGAATAAGCACCAAGGAATGAATGACTCACTTCAACACAAAAAAACAAAAATGATATGTACGGATTAGTGAACAAAGCCATACAGGATTTGGTATGCGAAAAGTTTGGGGAAGACAAATGGGCTGAGATCAAGAAATTATCAGGCTTCGAAGACGACTTTTTCATCGGGCTTCAGACATATCCCGATGCCCTTACTTATTCGCTGGTAAAAAATGCATCTAAAATACTGGGAGCAGAAGCTTCGGTGGTGATGGAAACCTTTGGAGAGTACTGGATTTTGTACACCGCCAATGAAGGATATGGCGACATGATGGAACTCGCCGGAGAAACGCTTCCCGACTTTCTGAATAACCTCGACATGTTGCACAACAGGCTCAACAACCTGATGCCAAACCTCATGCCCCCGCAGTTCTCCACCAGAAATGAAACACCAAATTCAATCGAGCTGGAATACCGTTCACACAGAGCAGGATTAAGTCCGATGGTTGTTGGACTTTTGAGGGGATTGTGTAAGCGCTTCAAAAAAGAACAATACAGCATCCATCACATCGAGCAAAAAAGCGAAACCAATGCCTGTGATGTATTCAGGATAGAGTGGCAGTAAATTCAGATGATCTCCCCCGGCATTCCACATAACGAGGCTGAACGAATCCTGGCTCTTCATGATTACGGAATCCTTGATACCATTGATGATCAGGCTTACGATGACATCACCACGCTCGCTTCTGAGATCTGTCAAACACCCATTGCTGTCATCAGCCTGATTGATCGGAACCGCCAATGGTTCAAATCAAAAAAAGGTATTTCGGTAAGTGAAACCGCCCGGGAATTGTCGTTCTGCGGCCATGCTATCCTTCAACCGGATGAAATCATGATTGTGAAAGATGCGCGCACTGACGAGAGGTTTCATGATAATCCTTTGGTAACAGGAAGTCCAAACATCGTCTTTTATGCCGGAGTTCCCCTGCTTGATGAAAACGGCTTTGCCCTCGGAACCCTGTGCACCATCGACAACAAGCCAAGAGAACTGACAGCACAGCAACTAAACGCCTTAAAGATTCTCACAGGAAAAACAATTGCCTTGCTGAATCTGCACAAGAAAAACAGGTTGCTGGAACAATCCATGCTAAATCTTCTTGATTGCGTGAATTTTTCCACACCCTATTACCTGCTGTTAAAAAGCGATGGAGGAATTCTTGCTTTTGGTAAAAACTTTAAATTATCCAATCCCGAAATGGAACCGGGAGATGGATTTGGCAAATACTTCGAATGGATTTCAAAGTTTGATTCCGCAGCTCTGTTATCAGATAGAGATGCGCATGCCAGACTCTTGTTTTTTACTTCGCACGACCAAAAACAGCGTTACAAATGCTCCGTAAAAAAACAAGATGCTTTCTCATATTTTGTATTTGCAACTCCTGTAATCAATGCAGAATTGCATATATCTAACTACAAATTAAGTATCAACCATTTTCCCAAACATGATTATATAGCAGAATATATTTTTCTCCAACAAGCTGCCACCAAAGGTCTTGAAGATTCAAGAAAACTGAATGAATTGTTGCATAAGAAAAACAAGGATCTTGAAACTTCAAAAAATCTTCTGATTAAAACCAATTCTGTCTTGGAGGAGCGGGTAAATGAGCGAACAAAGGAAATCAAGAATCTTGCATTGTTTCCTCATCAAAATCCCAACGCGGTATTTGAGGTTGACTATGAACAGCAAAAAATCAATTACATGAATCCTGCTGCTCTTGCCAAGATAAAAGACCATGATTCTTTCAACTACGAATTACTCCTAAAACTGTTTAAAATTAAGCCAAAAGAAATTGCAGACAAGTTTGCAGGCAAAATAGAATTTGAGTGGAATGAAAAGATGTACGAAAGAAACATTTTCTTCCTGGAAGATCGCGGAGTTTTCAGAATTTATTTACATGACATTACAGATATTCGCAAAAAAGAAATAACAGAAAGAGAAACGCGTGAAGCCTTTATCAGGCAGCAAAATATATTGCTTGAAATGAGGAGCACGGAACAACAGATTTCCCTAGAGGAAAAGCTCAGGTTCTTTTGCCGGAAAACAGCCGATATTCTGCAGTGCGACAGGTGTTCTGTTTGGTTCTACAATACACAAAAAACAGCCATCAGTACAGGTTTTATTTACCTGAAAAAAACAAATGAGTTTATCGATGGCGGCACGATTGTAGCCAACGATGTTCCTGATTATTTTTCAGCCTTGGAGTCGAAAGTTGTGATTGATGCATCAGATGCAGAAATCCATCCTGCCACTCATGAATTTAAAGACATCTACCTAAAGCCGCTGGGCATCAAATCAATGCTCGATATTCCATTGATCCAGGCTGAACATTCCATTGGGGTGATATGCAGTGAGTATCTTAACAAAACCAAAACATTTGCGGATCATGAAATTTCCTTTGCCCGTTCGGTGGCAGATGTTATTGTGCTGGCCTATGAAACTGAACAATTAAAACTGTCGCAAATCAAGCTGAAGGAAAAAAATGAATCACTGAATGTTGCCATGGAAAAACTCGTTGGCATGCAGGAGGATCTGGTGCAGCATGAAAAGATGGCCACACTCGGCTTGTTGATTGCAGGTATTGCACATGAAATAAACACCCCATTGGGTGCTATCAAAGCCTCCAACGAGAATTTACAGACAGGTTTGCTCGATCTTCTCAATGAACAGTTCAGGATGATTTCTCCTGAAACAATCAATATGTCAGTAAAACTTTTTGCCTTGGCAAAAAAAGAATCCAGGAATATCAGTACGCGTGAGGAGCGGCAAGAGATTAAAAAAAGTGAGGAGCAATTTAAATCGTTGTTTCCTCACATTTCCAACACAAATTTCTTTGGAAGAAAGTTGTATGATCTCGGATTTGATGATGTTCACAGCAACTTGAATGAATTTATCAATCATCCCGAAAATGAAACGATTTTTAACTTCTCGGCCGATCTTTTAAAATTGATTAAATCCACATATACCATCGGACTGGCAGTTGAAAAAGCCGGAAAAGTGGTAAAAGCCCTCAATACCTTTTCTCACGGAAATATAGAAAATGAGATTTCTGCTTTTAACCTGAATGAGAACATCGAATCTGTAATCACTCTCCTTTGGAACCGAATCAAGTACAACACCAAGGTGTATAATATGATTTCTTCAGAGGTAATCCTTATCGGAAATGCTGAAGAACTCTCACAGGTATGGACAAACATCATCAACAATGCATTGCAAGCGGCAAACAACAAGTGTAACATCTGGATTGATTATGCAAAAGATGAAAACCATCACAAGATCAGTATTGCCAACGATGGGCCTCCCATACCGGAAAATATCCTTCCTAAAATTTTTGAAACCTTTTTCTCAACAAAAAAAAGAGGCGAAGGCACCGGTCTTGGACTGAGCATTGTGAAGAAGATTATTGAAAAGCATAATGGTAAAATTATTTGCGAAAGCAATCCCGAAAAAACTACCTTCGTCATCTACTTACCAACTAATCCATGAGTAAATACGCCATCCTTTGTGTTGATGACGAGCGCATCATTCTTGATTCACTTCGAATTCAAATTGAAAAAAGCTTCAACAATGAATACATCTTTGAATATGCGGAGAGTGCCGAAGAGGCGCTTGAGGTGATTGACGAATTAATGCATTCCCACATTAAATTATTATTGGTAATTTCTGATTACCAAATGCCCGGCATGAAAGGAGATGAGTTTGCAGAGGTATTGAAGAAAAAATTGCCTCAGGTCAATATTGTCCTTCTTACAGGACAAATTACCGAAGAAAAATCAACCTCACTGCTTGACCAGCACATTATTTTGAAGGTTCTGCAAAAACCGTGGAAAGAAAAAAATCTGATAGAGCTCATTGAAAATTTAATAAATGAATCATAAAATTATTCTTCTTGTTTACGATGAATTCATCATTCTCGAATCTCTCAGAATCCAGCTCGGCAACATCCTTCCAAATCATATTCTGCTGGAATCGGCCATGTCCGGCGAGGAAGCCATTCAACTCATCGATGAGTTTGAATTGGCTAAACAAGAATTGCTTCTGGTTGTCTGCGATTTTCATCTTACAGATATGAAAGGCACCGACATCTTGAAGCATGCCCTGAAAAAATATCCGGAAATACGGAAAATCATCCTCAGTGGACAATCCAATGCAGAACAAATTGAGGACTTTAAAAATGAGTTTCCAAAAACCACTGTGTTGGACAAGCCCTGGAATTTTGAAAAAATAAAAGCCGTTGTCGACGAAATTCTCTGACCCAAAACAGTTTCTTCCTATTTGAGGACACTTGCTTGCTAAAATCAAATGTGATTATCCGAAGAAAAAGGATTCAAGTCCTGTGTTTACATCGGCCAAGCAAGAAAATGAAATGACAACTCAGCCCATTTTTTTCACGGCTCAGGCAGTTATCCTATCAAACCACCTATTTTCTTATGTATGCTTTGAGCAGGCATCGTAGGTTTGCAGACGAAAACCAAACACCCATGAAAACAAAAACCGGCTACACCCTAACTGTTTTACTTTGCCTCTTTTCTTTTGGCATGCTGATGGCCCAGGAAGGGCAGACCTTAAGAGGAACCATCATCGATGAAGCATCCCGCGCGCCTTTGCCCGGGGTAAGTGTCATGGTGGAAGGCAGTAATCCTGCGCTTGCCTCTGCATCAGACATAGATGGAAATTACCGCATCAAGGGCGTCCCCCTTGGCAGACACACCATCAAGGTATCCTACCTGGGTTATGAGACCCAAACCATTCCTAATGTGATAATCACCGCAGGAAAAGAGGCCATCATCAACATCACACTCACCGAAAGCGTGAGTAAACTCAATGAAGTAACCATTGTTTATGATCGTACCAAAGACAAAACCGTGACCAACAATGAAATGACCACGGTTAGTTCGCGTTCCTTCAACATTGAAGACACCAAGCGTTATGCCGGCTCTCTCTCCGATCCTTCTCGCATGGCAGCCAATTACGCCGGGGTCATTGCAGGCAATGACTCCCGAAACGACATTGTGGTAAGGGGCAATTCCCCTACCGGAATGCTCTGGCAACTCGAAGGAATAAACATTCCTAATCCCAATCACTTCGGTACGGTTACCTCCACCGGCGGTCCGGTGAGTATGCTTAACAACAACAACCTCCACAACAGTGATTTCCTCACCTCAGCTTTTCCTGCCCAATACGGAAATGCCATTTCAGGTGTGTTCGACCTTCGTATGCGCGAAGGCAACAACGAAAAAAGAGAACTCATGGCACAGATGGGATTCAATGGCCTTGAGGCCGGAGCCGAAGGTCCGCTTTCTTCAAATCACCGGGGTTCATACATCATCAATCTGCGCTATTCAACGCTTAGCATTTTCAAAAAACTTGGCCTGAATGTGGGCGCCGGAAATGCAGTTCCCGAGTACCAGGATATCAATGCAAAAGTGGTTCTGCCCACCCGCAACAACAAAGGAAAATTAAGCCTGTTTTTAATGGGTGGAAACTCCAGGGCAGACTTCCTCGGACAAGATGTGGATACCTCGAAAGTGGATTTTTATGGGCGCATCGACCAAAACCAATACGCAAATTTCCGGACAGGCATCACAGGCATCTCCTATGAACAACTCATCGGAACCAAAACCAATATGAAGCTCACCCTGGCCGCAAGCAGTGCAGGACAATACTTCGATATGGATTCCATCGATTTGTCGAACCCGGAGAAAAAAGTATACTACAAACAAAAAGCTGCTTTCACCAACAGAAAATATTCCGCAGTATGGAGCATGAACCATAAGATAAATGCCCGCAATACCCTTGTGGCAGGAGCCAATTACGACCTGCTTGATGTTGATTTATTCAACGAATTTGTATTTGTCTCTACCCCTTTTGAACTGGTGAATATCCGTAAACAATCATCGCTTACACAAGGCTTTGCCCAATGGAAACACCGCTTCAGCAACAGACTCAGCCTAAACACCGGCATCCATACACAGCACTTTAGCCAAACCAACCAATGGGTTGCTGAACCGAGAATTGGAGCAAAATGGTTGCTCAACGAAAAATCCAGTTTAAACGCCGGTATAGGCTTGCATCACCAGCTTCCTGTGTTGTATAATTATTATGTGCAGTCGGAAGGACCCAACGGACTTGAAATGACCAACAGCAAGCTTGGTTTTATCCGCAGCATGCATTATGTACTTGGGTATGATATCAACCTGACTGCGGATGTACGCATCAAAGCAGAAATATACTACCAGAACCTGAGCCAGGTGCCGGTCACTTCAACCTCTTCAAGCCATTCTGCACTCAATGATGGTACCGATTTTAATCCCTCCAATATCACCAACCTTGTAAACAAGGGTACTGGTAGAAATTATGGCATTGAATTTACCCTCGAAAGATTCTTCAGCAAAGGATTTTATTACCTGGTTACCGCCAGTGTGTTCGACTCCAAAGACAAAGGCAGTGATGGCATCGAAAGAAACACAGCATTTAATACGCGCTATGCAGGAAATATTCTTTTGGGTAAAGAATTCAACCTGCGAAAATCATCTTGTATCGCATTTAATATCCGCAGCACGCTGATTGGTGGGAAATACCTTACTCCTCTCGATCTCGAAGCATCTCGTATGGCCGGTGTTGCCGTTTTCGATCAATCGAGAGCTTTCAGCCAAAAACAAATTGATTATTTCCGCTTTGATATTAAAATTTCCTACCGCAAAGACTTTGCCCACAGTACCCTCGAAACAGGCCTTGATCTGCAAAACCTGACCAATCGGCAGAATATTTTCCAGCAAGGATACAATCGCTTTAACAACAGCATTTCCACCCAATACCAAACCGGATTGCTTCCTATCCCTTTTGTGAAGTTTACATTTTAATCATTCCCACAATCACCCATGATCAGAAAAATCCTGCAAAGCCGTTACTTCTACATGACTCCTGTAGGAATAAGTATTGCAGGATTGATCAATGTTTTTCGCCCCCTCTTCAAAGATGCCCATAGCTTTTGGCTGGATGCATCTGTGTCGGTGGTGCTGACTTTTTTACTCTGGGAAGGCAATCTGCAAATCAACCACTGGCTTAACCGGAAAATGACATGGGAAAATGGTCCCTTGCGCAGAGCAGCTACCCAGAGTCTCATCAATGTGGTCTTCAGTATTAGCAGCATCTACCTGATGCTTACTGCATACGACAAAATCATCTGCACCATCTACCGGTTCGAAAACTCCAGCATGGTGGGTCTCGCCATCATCATGGGTACGCTGGTTTCTGTTTTGCTTCAAGCGGTAGAAATTGGAGCAGAGTTTTTTACACAATGGAAAGCCTCTCTCGTTGAAGTAGAACGATATAAAAAAGAAGCCTTGAATACACAGCTGCAGATGCTTAAGGGACAAATCAATCCACACTTTTTGTTCAATAACCTGAGCGTGCTTAATTCGCTTATTGAACAGGATCCCGTGAAAGCTTCTGAGTTTACCTCGCAGTTTGCAAAAGTATACCGCCATCTGCTCAAGAACCGTGATTCCGAATTGTCAACACTTGAAGAAGAATTACAACTGCTGGATGCATACTGTTACCTGCTGAGCATTCGTTTTGGAGATGGAATTAAAATACAGAAGAACATCCATGAAAATTGTAAAAATCTTTTGCTTCCTTCTCTTGCGCTCCAGATTCTTGTAGAAAACTGCATCCAACACAACATCATTACACTTTCTCACCCGCTGAACATAGATATTGTGGCCGATGATGAAAAGGTAACCGTGACCAATTCCCTGATTCCGAAAGCAAATGGCATCCATGGATCAGGGCTTGGACACAACAATATTTCGCTTCGCCTGAAGCATTACACCGACAAAAAATTAGCTGTAAAAATTGTTGGCAATAGATATTCAGTAGAAGTACCTTTACTTAAAAATACATGAGAGTACTGATTGTTGAAGATGAACCACCAAATGCAACAAGGCTGACTTCCCTCCTGCAAAAAATAGATTCGGCGATGGTGGTTGCAGGCGTATGTCAATCGGTAACAGAAACACTTGCCTGGCTCGGGGAAAATCCCAAACCGGATTTGTTTCTGCTCGATATTCATGTGGCCGATGGATATGTATTTGAACTGTTTAAAACATACAAAGAAGATGTTCCTGTAATTTTTGTAACTGCATACGACAACTATGCCATTCAGGCTTTCAAGGTAAATAGCCTTGATTACCTTCTTAAACCGGTTCAAAAAGAGGAACTGCAACAGGCACTGCAAAAATTTAAAAAACAACAATCTCTCAAAAACACAGCTATACATCCTGTTTTACTCGAACTCGCAGGACAACTCGGGAAAAATTACAAATCCCGTTTCATGGTAAAACTGGGCGAACAGGTAGCAGCCATCCGTACGCAGGAGATAAAGTGTTTTCATCATGAAGACGGCCTGGTTTTTCTTCACAGGAACGACAACAAAAAATTCCCGGTGGATTTCTCGCTCGAAAATCTTTTAGAATTTCTTGATCCTTCTGTCTTCTTCCGGATAAACCGAAAAACCATTGTGAACATCGATCATCTCGGAAAAATGCATGTATATTTTAACAGCCGCTTAAAACTGGAAATTGAAAACATCCCTGATGACGACTGTGTGGTGAGTAGGGAGCGAACTGCCGAATTTAAAAAGTGGCTCGACAGGTAATAGCTTGTTGGCAGAAAACAGAAAAAATTTACGGATTTATTTTTTTTACCTCCAGCGAATCCTCACAAATCGCCAGGTGCTCCAAAAGACTCATGCCTGTGTGCGGATGAACCAAATCAGGTGCAAGTTCACACAAAGGCATAAGGGCGAATCTACGCTCCCTTAGCCGTGGATGAGGGATTTGCAGATTGTTAAAATCATGTAAAAGTGATCCCCACAAAAGGATGTCGATATCAATGGTTCTGGGCGCCCAGTGTGCGTTTCTTTCTCTGCCCAAAGAGTGCTCAACCTTTAAACAGAGGTGCAACAATTCCTCCGGAGTTCCTGCATAGCTTCCCATCAAACACTGGTTTTCAAACCACTCCTGCCGGGGATTTCCCCATGGAGCAGAGGCATAAATCGATGAGGCTTTTAGCAAAGAAAATCCTCCTTGCTGCAGACCCAATAATCCACTGGCTAAATATGCACGCTTGTTGCCCAAATTACTTCCCAGTAATAAAAACACAGGTTCACGATTCATCTTCTCACCGAGGATTTTTAGTAACATTGCAAATAAAGGAATTAAAATGAGACAGTTTTTTAAATTCATGTTTGCCTCCATGTTCGGATTTATGCTTGCCGGAATACTCCTGCTGGTAATCCTGATTGGTATCCTAGCCGGAATTGCTTCCGGCGAGAGCGATTCTCACGAAAAACCGGAAAAGCCTTCCTGGTTGGTGATGAATCTGGATGAACCCATTAGCGATCGTGGCGACGAAAACCCTCTCAGAAAACTCTCTTCGGGAACATTTTCAACAGAAAAATCTCCCGGACTCTACGACATCTGCAGAACCATCCAAGAAGCTGCTGAAGACAAAAATATCGCAGGTATATTTCTGCTGGGAGGACAAATCAATACCGGAATGGCTACAGCCAAGGAGATACGCAATACTTTAAAGCAATTCAAAAAATCCGGAAAAAAAATATGGGTATATGCCGATGTCTATTCCCAATCCGGTTATTACCTCGCATCCGTTGCCGATCAGATTTATCTTAATCCGAAAGGTGCTCTGGAAGTAAAAGGTATTTCCAGCAACTTGTTCTTCCTAAAAAATGCTTTGGCGAAACTCGATATTCAGCCTCAAATTATCCGTCATGGAAAATTTAAAAGTGCTGTAGAACCTTTTACAGAAGACCATATGAGCGAAGCCAACAGACTGCAGATTCGTACCATGCAGCATTCCATGTGGGAAATCCTGAGAAAAGAAATTTCAGAATCTCGAAAAATCAATCCGGCTGATTTCGACCGGCTTTGCAGTAATTATACCATCCGGAATGCAGAAGATGCCAAAAAGAATAAACTGGTAGACAATCTCCTCTACTACGACCAGGTGCTTGAAAAATTAAAAGCCATTGCCTCCGATGATGATAAGCCTGCATGTGTAAGCATGAATACCTATTTCCATGCTGTAGATGAAAATGAAAAACATGAAGGAAGCGACCGTATCGCTGTCATTTATGCAGGGGGCGATATCGTGGACGGAAAAGGAGATGACAATTCTGTAGGTGGAGATACCTATGCCAAGCTGATACGCGAAGCACGGAAAGACAAAAAGGTGAAAGCCATTGTACTACGAATCAATTCCCCGGGAGGCTCCTCGCTTGCTTCCGAAGTGATGTGGCGGGAAATTAACCTTGCAAAAAAAGAAAAACCCGTGGTGGCTTCTATGGGTGATGTAGCAGCAAGCGGGGGATATTACATTGCCTGTGATGCCACGGAAATTGTAGCAAATCCTCTCACCATTACCGGTTCTATCGGCGTGTTCGGTCTCATGTTCAATGCGGGAGATTTTTTTAAAAATAAAATTGGCATCACCTTCGATACAGTTAAAACCCATGCCTTTGCCGATATTGGCTCTCAAACACGAAACCTCACTGAAGCAGAAAGAGCCATCATGCAGGAATCCGTTGAGGAAGTGTACAGCACCTTTACAGGAAGGGTTGCCGATGGCAGAAAAATTCCCCTCGCCATGGTAGATAGTATTGGACAAGGAAGAGTTTGGCTCGGATCAGATGCCAAAAACCTCAAACTCATCGACCGCTTCGGTGGCCTGCAAGAAGCCATTGAAAGAGCGGCCAAACTCGCCAAGCTTGACTCATACAGGATACGCGAATACCCAACCGAAAAAAATCCTGTGGAAAAGTTACTTGGCAGCATGGATGATGACATGACTTCCAAAATAATGGAAAGCAAACTGGGGGCTCTTGCCCCGGCAGACCGCGCCTACAATCGATTACTCACGCAAAAAGGAGTACTCGCTCGCCTGGAGTTTGAATTCTATTGAAGATTGGGCAGCATGGTTTCTTTACGGAGTATATAAACCTTTTTTATCTCCTTCTTTTGAATCCTCTTGCAACCCTCTTCTCGTAAAAAATTCAATGATGGTCATACTTATTTAGCCGGAACACCACTTGGTTTTTCTTTAAAAATAGATACGAAGAAGATTATTCTCCCTGCAAAATTTGGTTGCGCAAACGCTGTGCCATGCTAATCATCGATTTAAAAAACTGATACCGCTGTTTTTCTGAAACACTACTAATCAATATTGATTTCTTGATGAGATTGTTAATCCATCTTTCGTTTTCCAAACAGTATTCCAGGTTGAATGTAAACAGCGAATTAAAGGTATTGAATGAAAGATAAGATGATTTAGTTTGGTCTGCCTGTATAAACACCGAATTGTTTCCAATCTGGACTTCACAGGCATATAAGTCGAAAGACCCCTTGTCTGCACCGGGCTTTTCTGAATATCTTGAAAATTTACAGCCAAGGTCTGCCTGTTTTTTAATGTGTTCTATCATCAGCAATACATCATCGATAACCCGCACTGCATCATCACCGGTTTCGAATAATCCGGCCTCCCAAAAATATTTAATCTGGCTCAGGGTGCTCTCTACCGTATTGCTCGTCCAAACCTCTGTACAGGCAATCTGATTATAGGTGGCAGCAATCTTCTTGGCAAGTGCAATAGATTTATCAGATATCAAGGACCGGTTAAACATCTCATTTTCCACTTGTGGATCTCCAAGAATAGCCTTTTTCCAGTAGAAGAATTTAAAAGGCGTGAGGTACTCATATTCCAGGTGATGGAACAAGGGAATGTCCTCGGCAGCAAAACTCAAATGAATGTATTCTGCATTTTTCAAAAGATCAAAATCATGTAGCACGCTTTCCAGGTATTCTTCCAGATCATCGGGCTCGTTGCCGATGCTCTTGTATACAAAAGTTACCTTGCCTTGTGTTTTACTATCGGAAGTATCCAGGTTAATTTTAAAATGATTGCACAAGAGCATGGCCTCATCCAGGGTGATGGCTGTTTCTCCGCGTAACCTGCGGTAAGCACTGTCGTTGCTGATTTCCAGGACACCAGCTATTTCATCCGCAAGAGAAATATTGGCAGGCACCACTTTTTTTATCCGTTTGATGAACTGCTCCGAGTATCTGAAGTTTTTTTCAGCAGTTTTTTTACCCATTTTATTTGGCATTAATTCTGAAAACCAGGATAAATTTAAAACAAAAAACACAAGAATATGCCAGTTTAGAGATGTGCGATTTGCAAAAAATGCAAATGGCTGTTTTTTAAGTTTTCGGTTTTGCAAAAATCGCATTTCTGCAGGCGTTTCCTGAAAAATGCCTTTTTACGACCCCAGCCACCCAAAATACTTTTGACCCCGGAAATGATTACAAACCCATTTCCTCAAACAAAACAAAAACAAAAACAAAAACAATGAAAACAAATCTTCACAACATCATCAGGAAAGTAACCGCAGTGTTAACAATCACAGCAAGCACTTTTGCACACGCGCAAACAAAACAAAGCGCCGCAGTCCTGAACATTGATTCCAGAATTGCCCAGGTTTCTCCTTTAGAACTTGGGAACATGGTGAGACTGGAACTTCAACAACTGAATCACTTTAATCTGATTGACAAGTATGATGCAGAGTACATCATCAACAAACAAAAACTCGTGATCGACAAATGCTACGGAAGACTTTGCCTGGTAGAGATGGGAAAAAATCTTGGAGTGGATAAAATGATTGGCGGCTCTTATGAAATGATCGAAAAGAAAATTATTGTAAGCCTCAGCCTGATTGATGTTCAATCAGGTGTTACAGAAAAAACTTTTACCAAAGAATATCTCGGCCTTAACAAAGAACTGAGATTGATTACCCGACAAAGCCTCAAACAGCTTTTGGGAATTCCAATCGACGAAAAAGAACTGACAACAACAACCTCTGAAAACGAGTTTCCCAACAAGATAAATGTTCAAGAGGACTATTTGAAACTAGGTGGTCCCCGCTTTGGAATGATGATCCTCACCGGTCCCTCAGCAAACAAATTTCAACAAACAAGGCTAAATGGCGGTTATGAGGCTCCTTATCCGGGCATGTGGCAATTTGGTTATCAATTTGAAAAACAATACCTGAACACCGGAGACATCCAAGTGCTATTTGAATTCATTCCCATGATAAACGGACTCGACCAAGGACTTTTCCAACCCTCTTTCACAGTCCTCCACGGAATCCGCAGCAACAAAACCGGACTTGAATTTGCCTTTGGACCAACCATGCGCATCTCAAGATTAGAATCCAAAACCCGTATGCTCGACAGCCGAGGTATACCTTTATGGAATTCCGATTTTTTGCTTGCTGTGGGAAGATCTTTCCGCTCCGGCAAAATGAATATCCCCGTAAATGTGTTTTTTGTTCCTAATCGCAACGGACATCGCTTCGGACTCTCATTCGGATTCAACCTATCTAATAGAAATCAAAAAACGAATTAATTTTTATCCTTCATTAATAGATTTAATACAAGCTTTTATGCCAGCCCCCGGAAAAATAAGCCGGGGGTTTTTTTATTTCAAAGTTGGTTCCGGCTGAGCTGTTTTACTTTGAGTGAACAAAAAAAATTGTTTTTGAGTCAACAGCTTTTTTAATACGAAGTCAAAGGGACCCTTATAATTGGGTATAAGTACAAAACAACATTCAATTCAGCGAGGGATCGATGGGGAAGTTGGCAATGATCGAATAATCTCCACCCAGTTCGCGCAATATTCTTGCCCATAAATCTTCAGTATCAAAACTAAAAAGATGCTTCCCTCCCATTTTGGTAACTATCCAACTTTCATCGGCAATTTCCCTTTCCAGTTGTCCCGCACTCCAACCGCTGTAACCAATAAAAAAGCGAACATCTCCGGGGCCAATCACATTGTCTAAAATCATTTCTCGAAGCACCCTGTATTCGCCGCCAAAAAAAATGCCGGGCACAATCTCAAGGCTCTGCGGAATATCAGCACCAAGGGTGTGCAGGTAATACATATTGTTCTTGCCTACCGGGCCACCCATATACACCGGCCAGTTTTTTCCTTTGAAATCAGGCACGGCTTGCGACAAGGAAACATCCATCTCCTTGTTCAGCACAAAGCCAACAGAACCTTCCTTGCCATGCTCAGTTAAAAAAATGACCGATCTGCTGAAATGCATTTCATCCAAACAGGGATCTGCCAACAGAAACCTGCCTTTGCGAGGATCGAGTTTTGATATTCCCATGGCTTTGTCAGAGATGTTTTTAGTTTCGTATCTTGTTGCACATAATTCATGCCATGAAGCGAATAGTCCCTATTTTTATTTTCGGTGCCATCACTTTGTCTGTGCATGCATCCTGCCGTACCAACAAAGATACATCACTAGCCGCCCCTATAAAAATGGAAAATACCTATGATGCGGTAATTTCTTTCTTCAGTATCGGACAAGGTGTGGATTACCTCAAAAAACAGGCTTTTGACAAGCTGCTTAAAGATTTTGAAGAAAAAGAAAAGGTAAGCCTCACAACAGAATCCTACCCCTGGGGGAGAGAAGGTGAGGTGGATGTTTGTATCCGTTTCACCGGACTTAGCAAAAAACAACAATCAGCCCTGATTGCACAAATAGAACATTTGATCCGGGAATCATCACTCATCCGAATGGGAAGGAATGTGTCTTGTGAACACAAACGCTGAGCTTGAAAAAAAATAAGCTTTTTTTAAAAATCATCTGAAAACCAGCGACATAATCCTCGTCTGAAAGGGACGCCTCTGACCATATTTTGAGTAATTTCGCACCTTATAAAAAATCTCATCAGCATGAATGATTACGGCACAAAAGCCCCGGAAGCAAACTTGGCTTCCATCGGCCTCAGTCAAGTTGAAGCAGCCTATTGGAACCTCAGTCCCGCCGACCTGGTGGAAGATACCATCCTTCGTGGAGAAGGCGTACTGACCAATACCGGTGCTCTGGCAGTAGACACCGGTGAATTTACCGGGCGTTCACCAAAAGACAAATTTATTGTTCTCGACAATGTTACCCGCGACACGGTCTGGTGGGGCGATGTAAACATCAAATTTGATGCGGCAAAATTCGATGTGCTCTACAACCGCATGTGCGCCTACCTCACCGGAAAAGAAGTGTATGTACGCGATGCCTATGCCTGCGCCGATCCTACCTATCGCCTCAACATCCGCGTAGTAACCGAGTTTCCTTGGAGCAACCTTTTTGCCAACAACCTCTTCCTGAGACCTACCCTGGATGAAATACTCACCTTCAATCCCGAATGGCACATTATCTGTGCCCCCGGCTTCAAAGCCACTCCGGAAATTGACGGCACCCGACAGCACAATTTTGCTGTTCTTAATCTAACACGAAAAGTGATCCTTATCGGTGGCACTGCCTATACCGGTGAAATTAAAAAAGGAATTTTCTCCCTGCTCAACTACCTGCTTCCTCAGGACAAAGGCGTACTCTCTATGCACTGTTCGGCCAACATGGGTGAAAATGGAGATACTGCCCTGTTTTTCGGACTCAGTGGCACCGGAAAAACAACCCTCAGCGCAGATCATAACCGCAGACTGATTGGGGATGATGAGCATGGATGGAGTGAAAAAAGTATTTTCAACTTCGAAGGGGGTTGCTATGCCAAATGCGTTGACCTCACCGAAGAAAAAGAACCCCAGATTTACAAAGCCATCCGCTTCGGCGCCCTCCTGGAAAACATTGAATTTAAAAACCAGTTCGGAGAAGTAGATTTCGAAAACATCAGCAAAACGGAAAACACCCGTGTGGCATATCCCATTCATCATATCGCCAATGCGCTCGAACCCTCCTACGGACCCGCACCAAAAAATATTTTCTTCCTCACCTGTGATGCCTTCGGTATTCTGCCCCCCATTTCAAAGTTAAGCAAGGGCCAAGCCATGTATCACTTTGTGAGCGGATATACAGCAAAGGTTGCAGGAACGGAAGTAGGCATCACAGAACCTACACTCACCTTCTCTGCCTGTTTCGGAAAAGTGTTTCTCCCATTACACCCTACCAAATATGCCGAGCTGCTCGGAAAAAAACTGGAAGGCGCCAACATCAATGTATGGCTCGTAAACACCGGCTGGAGCGGAGGAAGTTTTGGGGTAGGAAGCCGTATCAAACTCTCCTATACCCGTGCCTTGATCACTGCTGCGCTCAGTGGAGAACTGAACAGTGCAACCTACGATACCCTGCCGGTTTTCAATCTGCAATATCCTACGGCATGCCATGGAGTACCCTCCGAAATACTGAACCCGCGCAACACCTGGGCAGATAAAAATGCCTACGACGAAAAAGCGCGTAAACTAGCCCATTCCTTTGTTCAGAATTTCGAACAGTATGCTGCTTTTGCCAACAAGGAAACCCTTGATGCAGCGCCCTCACTGAGCGTAACAGCCTGATTTTTCTCACACTTAAAAACAACCATTGGCCACTGCCCCGCAGTGGCCTTTTTTGTGCATATATTTTGATAAATAGCAAGGCTTGCGGAGGGGATATTAAATACCTTCGTCATTGCCATGTCAAACCCTGCATCCATTCGCACAGCCCTTATTTCAGTGTACCACAAAGAAGGTCTGGAACCCATCATCCAACGCCTGCATGAGTTAAATGTAACTATCTATTCCACCGGAGGCACCAAACATTTTATTGAATCTGCCGGCATCCCCGTGCATGGAGTTGAATCCCTCACCGGGTATCCCTCCATCCTGGGGGGAAGGGTAAAAACCCTGCATCCCGCTGTATTCGGGGGCATCCTGCGAAGAGAAGATGTTGCCTCAGACAAACAAGAGTTAAGCACTTATGATATTCCTGCCTTCGACCTCGTCATGGTGGATCTTTATCCCTTTGCAGAAACTCTTGAACAAGGCCATCCTGAAGCAGACATCATCGAAAAAATTGACATCGGCGGCGTTTCCCTCATTCGTGCTGCCGCTAAAAACCATGCGCATGTGCTGGTGGTGTGTAAACCCTCTCAGTATCCATCCCTGTTGGGCTTGCTGGAACAGGGCAACACCACCTCTTCTGAAACGCGCAAACAATATGCACGCGATGCATTTGCACATACAGCCGCTTACGATACGGGCATTGCTTCCTGGTTTGCCGGACATTCAGTTGCGCTTCCGCTGCAATCGCCGATCCCTTTGCGTTATGGCGAGACTCCACACCAAAAGGGTAGTTACATCCCCTCCGAAAAAGCCTTTTTTCATCAGCTTGCCGGCAAGGAAATGTCTTACAACAATTACCTCGATGCCGACGCAGCAATGCGGCTCATGGCCGAATTCAGCCGTTGTACTTTTGCTGTCATCAAGCACAACAACGCCTGCGGAATTGCTTCTGCCAACAACCCTGAAGAGGCCTATAGTCGCGCACTTGCCTGTGATCCGGTTTCGGCATTCGGAGGCGTACTCATTTGCAACCGCGAGATCAATCAGGCAACAGCCCTGCTTCTGAATGACCTGTTTTTTGAAATCCTCATCGCACCCTCTTTCAGCGAAGAAGCCCTTCAGAAGTTAAAATCAAAACCCAATCGCATCCTGCTCACCGGAAGCGGACAACCTTTTCCATCCATGCAATACCGTTCGGTGTTTAACGGACTGTTGGCGCAGCAGAACGACGACACCTTGGTGGCTCCTGAAGCCCTTCGCATCATGAGCAGCAGGCATCCTTCGCTTGAAGAAGTTACCGACCTCGTGTTTGCCAACAAAATCGTGAAACATTCCAAGTCAAATGCCATTGTACTGGCCCATCAGGAAACCCTTATTGCCAGCGGGGTGGGGCAAACTTCGCGGGTTGATGCCCTCAAACAGGCCATCTCCAAAGCCAGGAACTTCGGGTTTTCCCTGAAGGGAGCCTGTATGGCATCAGATGCTTTTTTTCCTTTTCCCGACTGTGTGGAAATCGCAGCAGATGCCGGCATAAGCGCCATCATTCAGCCGGGAGGCTCGGTGAAAGACAAAGATTCTGTTGAGATGGCCGAGAAAAAAAATATTTCCATGGTATTTAGCGGAATTAGACACTTCAGACACTGATTTTCGTTTTACCTTTAGCACGCATAATTTACACATGGCATTGTTCGATATACTTACCGAGGAAATTGCGATTGACCTTGGAACTGCCAACACCATCATCATCTCCAACGACAAGGTGGTTGTGGATGAACCTTCCATTGTTGCCCGCGACAGAACCAGCGGCAAAGTAATCGCCGTAGGAAAACAAGCCATGCAAATGCATGGAAAAACCCATGAGAACATCAAAACCATTCGTCCTCTAAAAGACGGTGTGATTGCTGACTTTGAAGCAGCCGAGGAGATGATTAAGGGGATGATCAGGATGATTCACCCCAAACGAAGACTTTTCCATCCTTCCCTGCGCATGGTTATCTGCATCCCTTCAGGCATTACTGAGGTAGAAAAAAGAGCCGTTCGCGACTCCGCTGAGCATGCAGGCGCCAAAGAGGTTTACATGATCCACGAACCCATGGCCGCCGCCATCGGTATTGGAATAGATGTGGAAGAGCCCATGGGCAATATGATTATCGACATCGGTGGTGGTACCTCCGAAATTGCCATTATCGCACTGGGAGGAATCGTTTGCGAAAAATCTATTCGTATCGCGGGAGATGAGTTCACCGCAGATGTGGAAGAATATATGCGCCGTCAACACAACATCCTCATCGGAGAACGCTCTGCCGAAAAGGTAAAAATAGAAGTTGGTGCCGCTTCAGTGGAACTGGAAAATCCTCCACCCGACTTTGCTGTGCACGGCAGAGACCTGCTTACCGGAATTCCCAAAGAAATAACTGTCTCTTATACCGAGATTGCCCATGCCCTGGACAAATCCATTTCCAAAATTGAAGAAGCCATCCTCAGTGCCCTGGAAATGTGCCCTCCCGAATTGGCTGCGGACATCTACCGTACCGGAATCTATCTTGCCGGAGGTGGTTCCATGTTGCGTGGACTCGACAAACGGGTATCCCTGAAAACCAAGCTGCCGGTGCATATTGCCGATGATCCGCTAAGGGCAGTGGCAAGAGGAACAGGAATTGCACTAAAGAATGTTGGTAAATTCAAATTCCTCATTCGTTAAACCCCCAAAGGAAGCCATTACTTTAGCCTCCCGTTAAAGGGCCGTGCGCAACCTCGTCGTATTTTTCTACCGCAATGTCAACCTCTTTGTGTTTATCATCCTGGAGGGGTTCTGTCTTTTTTTGCTTTACAGCCGCAACCATTACCAAAAAGCGGCCTTTATCAGCTCCAGCAACCGCATAGCAGGAGATATTTTTACCACAGTAAACAGCATGCAGGAATATTTTCACCTGAAAGAAACAAACGAAAATCTCGCCATCGAAAATGCCACCCTGCGCAACTTGCTGCGGAATGCCTATCATGCGGTTGACCTGCGCGAAAAAACCGTGAATGATACTTCGTACCATGTGCAGTACCGTTACATCACAGCAAGGGTAATCAACAATTCTGTGAACAGACGAAACAACTTCCTTACCCTGGGTGTGGGCTCCCTCCAAGGTATCAAACCCGAAATGGCAGTGATTACCAGCAATGGCATCGTGGGTATTACCAAAGATGTTTCTCCCCACTATACTTCCGTACTAAGCGTACTTAACAAAGAAGCCCGCATCAGTGCCAAAATCAAAAAGAACAATTATTTCGGATCCCTCTACTGGGAAGGTGGAGATTACCGCATGGCTACTTTGTCCGACATCCCTACACATGTTCCGTTGGCAGTAGGTGATACTGTAACCACCAATACATTTTCGGCCATCTTCCCCGACAACATCCTCATTGGAACACTCTCATCCGTGAAGGTAAAACCGGGAGATAATTTTTACTCCCTTACCGTCAGGTTTTCCGCCAACCTCAAAAACATCACACATGTGTATGTGATCAAAAATCTGCTCAAGGAAGAACAAAAAGCGCTCGAAGAAAAATCACAAAATGATAAGTGACCTGATTTCAAATACGCTTCGTTTTGCCATCCTGCTGGCATTGCAACTTTTTGTGTTCAACAACATTCAGTTTAGCGGATATGTCAATCCGATGGTATATATCCTCTTTGTGATGATGCTTCCGTTTGAAACTCCTGTTTGGCTTATTCTTTTCTCCTCTTTTCTGCTGGGAACCCTGCTCGACATCTTCTGTGATACGCCGGGCTTACATGGCACCTCCATCGTGCTGCTTGCCTTTCTTCGAAAGTTTGTGCTCAACTTATTCTCTCCCCGCGACGGCTACGAAAGCAATACCTCCCCTACCCTTTACCAATTGGGCTTTGGCTGGTATATCTGGTATGCTTCCATCATGGTTCTGATTCATCATCTCACCTTCTTTATGCTGGAAGCCCACCGATTTGGAGAATTGCATAAAACCCTCTTCCGCACTTTGGCAAGCGGCTTGCTCACCCTGGTGTTTGCCCTCCTGTATCAATACCTGATTTACCGCCCCGGCAGCGCAAAATCATGAGCGTATTCAACGACAGAAAATATGTCATCATGGCGATTTTCATCACCATCTGTGCCGTATTTGTACTGAGACTCTTTTATGTACAAGTGTTTAACGACGAATACAAGCTCTCGGCAAACAACAATGTGTTGCGCTATGTAACCGATTACCCTGCCCGCGGTTTGGTATATGATCGCAAAGGCAAGCTGCTCGTATACAACGAAGCTGCATACGATCTCATGGTGACCCCAAAACAGGTGAAAGACCTCGACACCATGAACCTCTGCAACACCATCGGAATCACCAAAGAGGACTTTATTAGAAAACTCAAAACAGCCCGACAATATTCACCTTACAAAGCTTCTGTATTTGCTGCACAACTCTCTAACCAGACCTATGCTGCCTTGCAGGAAAAATTATATGCATTCAAAGGATTTTATGTGCAGGCCCGTACGCTTCGCAAATATCCGAGCAAAATAGCCGGACACACCCTCGGCTATGTGGGCGAAGTTTCGGATGCTACCCTGCAAAAAGATGCTTACTACAGACCGGGGGATTATATTGGCATCAGCGGTATTGAAAAGGCTTATGAAAAAGATTTACGGGGAAAAAAGGGACTAAAAATTCTGATGGTGGATGTGTTTAACCGCATCAAGGGACACTTTAAAGACGGCATGTATGATACTGCCTCGGTATCCGGCCAAAACATTGTCTCTACGCTCGACAAGGACCTGCAGGAATACGGAGAAAAACTCTTTGCCAACAAAACCGGCGGCTTGGTTGCCATCGATCCCCAAACGGGTGAAATACTCGCCTGTATCTCTGCGCCTTCTTATGACCCAAATCTTCTGGTGGGGCGAGAACGGACAAAAAACTATGCGAGGCTATTGAATGATCCCCTGCAACCCTTGTTTAACAGGGCGCTCATGGCCTATTACCCGCCCGGATCTACCTTCAAACTCATCAACGACCTGATTGCACTCAAAGAAGGTGTGCTCACTCCCGAAAAAACATATCCCTGCCCGGGTGGATACCGCATGTCGTCGCACACAGTGAAATGCGATGCGCGCCATGGATCCATCAGCCTGAGAGCAGCCATTCAGCATTCCTGCAATACCTATCACTGCTATGTGTTTCGCAGTATTGTAGACCAGGCCAAATACGGAAACACACAGGAAGGATATGAAAACTGGCGCAAGCATGTGCTCTCCTTCGGAGTAGGAAAACGCATCTACAGCGACCTGCCTCAGGAGTTGCGTGGCATGGTTCCCAGTGTAAAATACTACGACAAAGTATTCGGAAAAGGACACTGGCGCTCCTCCACTGTTGTATCGCTGGGCATCGGTCAGGGAGAGCTGGGAATCACCCCTTTGCAGATGGCAAACATCATGGCCATCATTGCTAACCGTGGTTACTACCACACCCCACACATCATCAAAAAAGTGGGCCATTCTGATGAGCACTCAAAAGCTTTCCTTAAAAAAAATTACACCCTTGTGCCACCTGCTTATTTTGAACTCATCCTCGATGGCATGCAGGATGTAGTGGAGCGCGGAACGGCCGCAGGTTCCAGGGTAAAAGACATTACCATCCTGGGAAAAACCGGCACTGCGCAAAATCCACATGGTAAAGACCACTCCCTTTTTGTGGCTTTTGCCCCGCGGGACAATCCGAAAATCGCTATCGGGCTAATGGTGGAAAACGGCGGCTGGGGAGCTTCCTGGGCAGCTCCCATTGGTACGCTCATGATAGAAAAATACCTGCATGATACCGTAGCAAGAAAAGACCTTGAAAAAAGAATGATTGAAGGAGTAGTGCATCCGCCCCATTACCTGGAGGCACTTAAACGCATGGAGCAAAAGGAAGCAAGAAAAGACTCTTCCGAAAAAAGTAAAAATTCATTGCCCGAGAAAGAGCAGGACAAAAAGAGCAGCAAGGAAAAATTAAAAACAGAGCCCATGCCGATCGGCAAAAAAGAGGTTTCAAGCAAAAATAAAACACCTGAAAAAACAAACACAGACAGCAGTAAGACCAAAGAAATCGGGCCAAAAAAAGAGAAAACATCCCTCAAGGTATTGGCAAAATCCGATAGCCTGAAAACAAAAAAATCCTTAGAAAAAAATCCTGCAAAAAAGGATGCGCCTGAAAGGAATAAAAACAAGAGTGACAGAGAAAAGGAGGGTAAAAAAAAGAGGGCTGACAACAACAGCAACTCCTTGACAAAAACACCTGTAGACAGCCTGAAAAGAAAGAGAGATAGAGTAGAAAGCGAACCTGAAAAGAAGAAGAGAAAAGAAGAAAAAATCGGTGAAAGAAAAAAGAAGAAAACGGAACAGGACATTGCAACAGAAAACGGTGAAGGAAGCAAAATGATAGCAGCAGATACTTCCGAAAAAAAAGGAAGGACAAGGGAGCAGAAGGATACCAAAAGGGTGAAAAAGAAAAAGAACGAAAAACTTCTTTCAGATAGCACTGCGAAGAGAGAATCACGAAAGACAGAAAAACAGAAGAGCGACAGCACCCGCATAAAGCAAAAGAAAAAGACTTCTAAAAACACCTCCATAAACAAAAAACCTGCAGCGCCTGATAGCACAGGGG
>JBKCNM010000067.1:0-20001 GCA_046297395.1 Bacteroidota bacterium | reverse complement strand
GGACATGGTACTGATGGCGAGAAGTGGAAACTGGAGGACCATTTGTTTGAAATGATGTCGCTTGTTTTTGAACTCCTGCACCCAGAAAATCACTTTCTCATTCTAAACGCCTCCTCTCTAGGATTATCCTCACTGGTGATTGAAAATTTACTAAAAGCACATACAAACAAAACCCCGACTGCAGATTTGCAAACCGGGGAGTTGTATCTTTCTTCCGAATCAGGAATTAAACTGCCATTGGGTGTAGTTGGCAGAATAAGTATGCCCGCATCAGTGTAAGTTAAAACCTGTATCCAAAACTCAGGCTTCCGAAAAGTAGCGAGCGGATTTGAGGAACCATGCCACTCATTTTGGCTGTGGCAGTACCGGTTGCTGTATTAATACTCACATCATAGGAAAACAAACCCTGGGTATTGATATCTATTTTCTTTTTAAGTTCATCAGCAGAGGATTGAATGGTTAGAACCGGATTTTGTGCAGTGGCCTCAAAAGAGGATTGTGAAATTCCCATGCCCAGGAAACACCAGTCAACTACGAATCCGTTTTCTGCCCATTGCTTTCCAAGCATAAAACCACCCCCAATTTGTGTCAATGAGGATTCAAGATTGATGTTCAGATTCAATTGGGCCGGAAGGGTTACAGAGGAGGGTATGCCTCCGGTAAAACCGCCGCCAGAGAGTGTGAGCGGATTGCTGAGCGTAGTTCCGATGCTCGTATTAAACATAGAATACCTGCCATACAATCCCAAATAAAATCCATGGGGCGCAGTATTGTTCTCTTTCTTTCCGGGATAAAAGCGAAATTCGGGTGTAATGGCAAATCCCCCCAGAGAAACAGAAAGATCTCCGCTTGTGCTGCTCGAGGTGGAATTAAGAAACCCCGGCTCGTATGGGATCATAAAACGAATACCCAATTGCCCTGACATGTTTTTATTAAATGCAAATTCACCTGCCAGATTGATGTTGCGAAAGAGTAAAGAAAAGACATTTGTTTTTACCACAAAAGGTCGTTCTATCCTTCCGCCTCCTCCTGCAAACAATAAACTCTTCGCGTTTTCTTTTGTAGCGATGATACCGAGATTACTCGCCTTTCCGTTGATTGCTAACAGGCCACAAAATAGTAGTAATAGTGTTTGTTTTTTCATAAGTGTTTTTTTTTGATGCATCAAACCTAATTAAAAACCATTCCTCTGCAAATGTGATTTTTGTTAGTTATTAACATTTTTGCACGGAATTATTGACAAGTTCGAAGGGTTTCCAAACAGCAATTACATTTGTTGAAATGAAACTAGCGGCTATTGACATTGGTTCGAATGCAGTGCGATTGCTTATTGCCATGGTCGTGGAAACTTCTCCTCATCCCGTTTTCAAAAAAGTAGAACTGGTCAGGGTACCCATTCGTTTGGGTGAAGATGCATTTGTGCAAGGCAGAATAAGTGAGAAAAAGATAAACATGCTGATCAAAGCTATGCTGGCTTTTCGTCAACTGATCGATGTGTTTGAAGCAACCGCCTGGAGGGTTTGTGCCACCTCTGCCATGCGCGATGCAAGCAACCGGGAGGAGGTTATTCGCAGGGTAAAACAGGAAACGGGATTACAAATAGAAATTGTTGATGGGAAGTCGGAGGCACGCATCATTTATTCCAGTCATATTGCTGAAGAACTCGACAGAAATGCTTCTTATCTGTATATTGATGTAGGTGGAGGAAGCACTGAACTCACCCTTTTCTCGGATAATCAGATTGCAGCTTCTCAGTCATTCAACATCGGAACCATACGCATCCTTCATGAACAGGTAAGCCGTGAGGAATGGGAAAAAATGAAGTCATGGATTCAGCTTCATACCGGCGATGCAGGAAATATTGAAGCCATTGGCTCGGGAGGCAATATCAATAAGATTTATAAAATTGCCTATGGCAAGGCGAGTAAACCCATGCCTACCAAAAAAATAAAAGAAATTGCAGATTATATCAGTGAATTTTCCTACGAAGAACGAATCGTTCACCTGGGACTTAATGAAGATCGCGCAGATGTGATTCTTCCTGCCTGTAAGATTTTTCTCACAGTTTGTAAATCCGCCGGCATCGATAAAATTCATGTACCTCAAACAGGCCTGAGCGATGGCATTGTGCATCTGCTTTACGAGGAACATCTTGCCTCAAAAAAAAAAGGATAAGCCAAGGGCGGCCCTACGCAGTTTAAAGATTTAGCCAGTTCTTCATGATGGCATCACTGTAGGCACACAAGATTGACTCAGGGTGATACTGAATCCCTCTGATGTTTCTTTCTTTTATCCGATACGACATGATGTTTCCTGCCGAATCTCTTCCCGTAATTTCAATTTGTGAAGGCAGATTTTTCTCACTCACCATCCAGGAGTGATACCTCGCCACATCAAAAAGAAGTGGCATGCCTTCATATAATGAATCTTTGTGATTAGTTAAATGCATCGGGCTGCTGATGCCATGATACACTTGTTTATCCTGAAAAAGTTGAGCTCCATAATAGGAGGCAATTGCCTGGTGTCCCAAGCAAACGCCCAGGACCTTTTTTTTTGCGACTACAGCCGGCATCAATTCCATCAACTTGCCCGCTTCGTGCGGAAGTCCGGGACCGGGTGAAAGGATGATGATATCGTGCCCGGCAATCGCTTCAGCAAGCCGTTTATCGTCGTTGGCAATCAGATGTATTTTTCCTTCATGATGTTTCTCTGCAAGATGCAGCAGATTGTGCGTGAAGGAATCATAATTGTCAATCAGCAGGATTGGCTCATTCATGTATGCTTACATATGTATGGAACGCTTTTCTGTGGCGTCCAAACATGCTTCCTTGAAGGACTCGGTAAAGGTGGGATGTGCATGACTCATGCGGGCGATGTCTTCGGCACTCGCGCGGTATTCCATGGCCACAACAGCCTCGGCAATCATGTCGGCAACACGCGGACCAATCATATGCACACCAAGAATCTCATCAGTGCTTGCATCGGCAAGTACTTTTACAAATCCATCGGTATCCATACTCGCCCTCGCCCTGCCACTGGCTTTAAAAGGAAATGAGCCTGTTTTGTAGGCAATCTTTTGTTCCTTAAGTTGTTCTTCTGTTTGTCCAACGCCGGCAACTTCTGGCCAGGTATAAACCACTCCCGGAATAAGGTTGTAATTGATATGCGGTTTCTGTCCCTTGATGATTTCTGCAACAAAAACTCCTTCTTCTTCCGCCTTGTGTGCAAGCATGGCACCTCTCACCACATCTCCAATGGCGTATATTCCGGATACTCCTGTCATCAGATGTTCATCCACAAGGATTCTTCCTCTTTCATCCGTTTTGATTCCCGCTTTTTCTAAGCCTAAGTTCTCAGTGTATGGTTTTCTGCCAAGTGCTACCAAACAGTAATCACCGGTAAACTCCACTTCTTTTCCTGATGCATCCTGTGCTTTTACGCTTACGGTCTTTCCTTTTGTACTTGCAGAAACAACCTTGTGCTTTAGGTGAAAGGTGAATCCGATTTTGGTGAGCGATTTTTGCAATTCTTTACCCAGGGCTTTGTCCATGCTGGGAATGATGCCATCTGCATATTCAATTACAGTTACTTTGGAACCGAGCCGAGCATATACTGAGCCAAGCTCCAAACCAATTACTCCGCCACCCACGAGCAACAGATGTTCGGGCACTTCTTTTAATTCCAATGCTTCTGTGGAGGTGATGATGCGCTTTTTGTCAATGCTGATTCCGGGCAAACTAAAGGGTTTTGAACCGGTAGCAATGATGATGTTTTTTGCACTGAGTGAGCTTGTTTTTCCATCCTCATGTGCCACACTCACTTCATGAGAAGAAACAAATGATCCGTGTCCGTAATAAGTAGTGATTTTATTTTTTTTCATCAGGTAAACAATGCCATCGCATGTTTGCTTCACCACATCATTTTTTCTTTTGATCATTTGCGCCAGATTCACTTTCAGATTTTTCAGCTCGATGCCATGTTCCGGAAAGGTATGTGCAGCATTGTGAAAATGTTCTGAGGAATCGAGCATGGCCTTGGAAGGAATACATCCCACATTGAGACAGGTTCCTCCAAGCGTTTTATACCTTTCAATTAGGGCTGTTTTTAAACCCAGTTGGGCACAACGGATGGCAGATACATATCCTCCGGGGCCGGAACCAATCACGATGACATCAAAATTTTCCATGGTTTTACGCTGATTTTTTTTCAAAGGTATTTAAAAGAATTTTACCCGATAATCCTGCAATCAACAAAAGAACAGAAACAAATGCAGCTATTGCATAGATGTAATCACCCAAAAGAGTGTACAGGGTTTTGTTTTCATTTAACTTGAGCGCCTGCTTTAGTGCATCCTCTCTCCACCAAGAGCTGGCTTGCATAAGCTCTCCGCGTTGGTTGATAAAGCCCGAAATACCTGTGTTGGCACTTCTGGCAATGCTCCTCCGGTGTTCGATGGCACGAAGCTTCGCATAACTCAGGTGTTGCCGGTAACCGGGAGAATCGTCCCACCACCCGTCGTTGGTGATGATGCACAATAAGTTTGCACCATTCTTTACATAATCGCCCACAAACGCACCATACACACTTTCGTAACAAATGACGGGTGCTGCAATGATGGAAGAGCCCGGCACAGCAAAAACTTCACGCTCCTCCTGAATACCCAAACTGCCAATGGTTCCGCCCAAATCAATGGCCAGGCTGTTGAGCGGTTTTGTGAGGACAGGAAAAGGAATGCGTTCCACACCCGGTACCAATCGAGATTTATGATACACCGGCACACTGTCATTCTTACTCACGAGGATAGCTGAATTATAGCTGTCGTAATACCCTTCATCTTGATACATTTTGCGCGCAGAAAAAGTAGGTGGTTCTTTGGTGGCATAATACTGTGCGGTAGATGCACCCAGCAAAAAGGGAGTAAAATTTTTACGGGCAATAAAGGACTTCACTGTCATCACCTGAGGAGAAACAGCCAATTCATGTTCCCATACATCAAAGGGAATACTGGTTTCCGGACCAATCATCAACTGTACATCAGGAGTCCATTTTTTTTCTGCCAGGTTCAGTAATTTCTGCATCTGTGCCTCAACCTTAAGTCCACCGAACTTTTCGCCGTACGGATCAATATTGGGTTGCAGCACCATGACCTGAGCACTTGTCCCTTTTTCTGTGTGGGTAATAAACATGAGTATTCCTACCAGGATGGGCAGAAGAATGCTTGTACATGCATACAGTAAATTTCTGTAGAGAAATCCCTTTTCTATCCAAAGAATAAACAAGGTGTTTACGGCAAGCACCCAAAGACTTCCACCGGGCACTCCCGTGAATTCATACCATTGTATCCATGCAATATGCTCGCTGAACACATTGCCAAGGGTAAGCCATGGCCAGGTTAATTCCCAGTTCAGGTGAAGCCATTCAAAGCCCAGCCAGAGAAGACAACCTGTGATCCAGGCCTGCCGGACACCGCAGCGTAATCCCACCGAAAATGACAATTGCCACACCATGCTCATGAGCAGGCTATTGGCAAGAATGGCAAGAGCAGCTCCTCCCAGCGTTGAATAGGCTACCCACCAGGTGCAACAAAAATTCCACACAAACATGGAGAGGTAGACATACAGGAAAAAACGACCTGCTTGTTTTTTCTGCAGGGAAATCTTCAGGATTTGATAAAGCGGTATCCAGGCAAAAAAAATGATTCCGGCAAAGCCGCTCACCGGCCAGGATATCCATAGCAGCAAGCCGCATAGCAACGACAATAAAAATCTGTTTCCTAAATATTTATGCATCGCTTCTCTCAATGGATTTTTTGCGTGGTACCCTTAGCAGAAGAAAAAAACCTGCAATGAAAAATACAATCAATGCCAATATGGAATTGCGCATGCCACCTGTGATACCTTCAATAAAACCAAAGAGGAAAGTACCAATCACAATACCAATTTTTTCGCACACATCATAAAAACTAAAATACGATGCATGGTCATGCGTAGAAGGCAGAAGCTTGGCATAGGTACTTCTGGATAGTGATTGTATGCCACCCATTACCAAACCAACACTCGCAGCTACCAAGTAAAACTCTGTGGGAAGATAAACAAAGCGATAGGTTCCTGTGCAGATAAAAATCCAGATGACAAGGGCGAAGAGGAGGGCATGTATGTTTCCAAATTTTTTTGAAAGTGCTGAAAACAAAAATGAACCTGCTATCCCCAGAAACTGAATCAGCAATACTGCTGTAATCAGATGGCTGTCCTGGAGTCCGACAATTTCTTTTTTGGCAAACAAAACTGCCATGAGCATCACCGTTTGAACCCCCATGCTAAAAACAAAAAAAGCATATAAGTATCTTTTCAGTGCAGTGCTATGAGATAGGTCATGCCATACTTTTTTTAACTCGGTGATTCCTTTGGTAAGCATACCGGGATGTTTTTCCTCTTTGCGCAACTCGGCCGGAAGACCGCGAAAAGTGAGTTGGGCAAAACCAAACCACCAGATGCCCACACCCACAAAAGCCCATCGGGCATTCATGCCGGCAGCCTGAATCAACACCAGAATAATGATGAGTAAAATGGCTGAACCTATGTAGCCCATGGCAAATCCGCGGGCACTTACTTTGTCATGCATATCCGTGCTGGCAATTTCAGGCAAAAAAGCGTTGTAAAACACCAGGCTTCCCCAGAATCCCATGCTGGCAAACAAAAGGGTGAGCATGCTCCAAAAAAGGTGAGCAGTACTAAAAAAATAAAGCATGGCGGTTGACAATGAACCTAGCAAACAAAAGATGCGCAGAAAAAATTTTTTCTTCCCCGAATAATCCGCTATGCCTGATAGCAGGGGAATGAGTATTGAAACAATGACAAAGGAAAGAGAGATGGTGTAGGAATACAATTCGGTATTTTTAAATGAAATACCAAACAACTCTACCATGTCTGAAACAATTTTTCCGTCTTTTTTTGTGGCTGTTACATTTTCATAGAAAATAGGAAAGATGGCAGATGAAATCACCAGGGGATAGGAGGAGTTAGCCCAATCGTAAAAGGTCCATGCGCGTATGGTGCGTGAATCATTGGCCGGTGTTTTCATGAGAAAAGTTTTTCACGGTTTCAATAAATACTTTTACATGTGATGCCTCTATATCGGGATACAATCCATGCCCCAGGTTGGCTATAAAAGGCGTGCCATGCGCTTTTTGCAACATCGCTTTTGTTTTGTTGCGAATATTTTCCGGACTTGCATACAACACGGATGGATCGAGATTTCCCTGGAGCGTTTTTCCTTTGTTTTTCAGGCGTGCAAAGGAAATATCTGTTTGCCAGTCCAAACCAATCACATCGCAATTACTTGCTGCAAAATCATCGAGTGCATAAAAAGCACCTTTTGCAAAAACGGTGATGGGCACTTCGGGCATTTCTGCTTTCAGGGCATCACAGATGCGTCGGATATAAGGAGTAGCAAATTCCAGATAATCTTCGGGAGACAATACTCCTGCCCAGGAGTCAAACAATTGCAGCATGGCCGCACCTGCCTTTACCTGGACTTTCAGGTATAGAATACTTGCTTCAGTAATCAAATGCAAGAGCCTGTGTGAAAGTGCTGGCGATGTATAGAGCATTTTTTTTGCAAGGGAAAATGTCTTGGAACCTTTGCCCTCGGTCATGTAACAAAAGATGGTAAAGGGAGCTCCTGCAAAACCAATCAGTGGCACCTCACCCGCCAGTTTTTCAGTGGTAAGGGCAATGGCTTTGTATACATAATCCAGCGTGGATACTCCTTGCAGGGACAGTGCATCCATGTCCTTTTCATCAACAATGGTCTTTGGAAAAAAAGGACCTTTTGCTTCAACCATCTCGTAGGGCAGTCCCAGGGCTTCGGGAATCACCAGGATATCTGAAAAGATGATGGCGGCATCGGTTTGTAAAATTTCAATGGGTTGAATGGTTACTTCAGCTGCCAGTGCAGGATTCTTAAGCAAACCAAAAAAGGAGCCGGCCTTGGCTCTGCTGGCCCTGTACTCAGGCAATACCCTACCTGCCTGCCGCATCAGCCAAACCGGATAGCGTGAAGTAAGTTGTCCTTTTGCTGCCTGTAAAATCAAATCGTTCCGGTATGCTTTCATGGTCGCCAAAAATACACTTTCTACAGGGTTCTCAATAGGCTCTTAAAGGCTTTGTTTGCCAGATTTTATCCATTTGTGAAACTGAATATCGTGGCGGTAACAAAAAATAAAAACGGGATTCCACCATCGCTGATGGAATCCCGTTTTGGATATCAATGTGAAATATGGAGACTTAATTTACGGTAATGCTGGTTTCGGCAGTGCTCGATTTGCATGTGCCTTCGCAATTATTCTTGCAGTTTTTAGCCGTCACTACAATTTGTTTGGTTCCGGGAGTGGAAAAACTTACTGACCAGGTAAGGTCTTTATCTCCTCCTCCACTGATGGTGGTTCCACCTGTGGAGGTAGATGCCCACTGGATACATGTAAAGTGATCGATGCTGTTGATGGTAAATGTCACAGGTTCGTTTACTGCCACAGTGGATTTCCCAGCTTTAATTTCCGGTGTACCGGGCGTTTTCAGACACGCAGAGAATCCAAGTGTGCAAACAGCTGCCAATACAAAAAGGAGACTTTGTTTTTTTTGCATATTTTTTAGTTTATAAACATCCTACTCTTAAGGCTTTTCAGTTACTCCCCGTTTGCAGGGTAATCGGCTCCCTTATCTTGCAATGATAATAACCCATACAATCATTTCCAAATAATATTCTTTGATCATTAACAGTACGGTCATTTCCAAAAAAAATTGTCTTTTCCGGAAGCAGAAAATTTATTTTTCTATTTGTTTTGGAATGTCTTTTCCGGTTTGTGCTTGAAAGTATGACCTTCAACATGTGTCCAAAACCCAATATGCCATTTGAAGATCTGCATTCATCTGTGTCAAATATAAATGCTTGAAAAAAGGAAATACAATTGTCCGAGATATTTGCAGTTGGGTGTTCTCTATTTGTAGAGTATATCGGTTTTTTACCTCATTTCCTTTAATCTAGGCTTGAGAAATAAATTTTGCCCAAAAAACACAACAAGCACATTCACCGGAAAAACTTATCCTTTCATGATTTGTTAGCTTTATCCAAGACAATTAAATAAGCCCTATTTTCGTCACCATGTCCATTCGCATCTTTTCATACAATGTAAACGGCATCCGCTCAGCCATCAGCAAGGGACTGATGGATTGGATTGCCGCCGAAAAACCCGATATCATCTGTTTTCAGGAAATCAAAGCCGACCATGGCAGCATTGCCAACCATCATTTTGAAGACATGGGATATGAAACCTATTGGTATCCTGCACAAAAAAAAGGATACAGTGGTGTAGGCATCGTCACCAAATTGCATCCGCAAAATGTGGTGTATGGTTGCAACAATCCGATCTATGATGCAGAAGGTCGATTTATGACCCTGCATTTTGCAGATTTTTCGCTGGTTTCGGTCTATCACCCCTCGGGTACCACAGGAGAAGAACGACAAGCCTTTAAAATGCAATGGCTGGATTATTTTTCAAATTATGTGAATGATCTGCGCAAACAATATCCCCGCTTGATTATCTCCGGTGACTACAACATTTGCAACAAAGCCATCGATATTCACAACCCGGTTTCGAATGCCAAAAGTTCCGGTTTTCTTCCGGAAGAACGCAAGTGGTTCGATGATTTTCTGGCTTCCGGTTTTGTGGATTCCTTCCGCATGTTCAACAACAATCCCGGGCATTATACCTGGTGGAGCTTCCGTGCAGGCGCCCGCGGAAAAAACCTCGGTTGGCGAATCGACTACAATCTCGCTACCAGCACACTCAAAGACAAGATTCTGGCTGCAGGTATTTGTCCGGAAGCCAAACACTCTGACCATTGCCCTGCCTGGATTGAACTAACAGGATGAACAAATTTTATATCACCATTTTTTTAGGATGAACAACAAAACATAAAATCCGGTATTTTTGAAGCCTTGAAAAAATCTGCCCTGCTCGGAACCTTCTTTTTTGTCCTGTTGCAATTGATGCTATCAGGTGGTTTTTGGTATGGCAGCATGTGCATGGTGCAAGTTCATCGTTACCAAACCCATGCCCGGAAATATGTACACAGAGACACCAAGCTTATTCGTCTTGTGTTTCATGGAAATAAAACTTTCAAGGAAATCAATTACCACGGAAGTATGTATGATGTGGTGTTCAGTCATTGCTACAAAGGCCGCACGGTATGCTACATGCGTTTGGATGCAGAAGAAAATGCATGGTTAAGCCTCTCTGAGAAATTTGCCCATCCCAAATCAGACAAGGAAAAATCTGCACAGCAATTGGCAGGCTTTCTGCTGAACATGCAATATTTGCATCCCTCTTCGGGCTTGGTAATGAATCCAACACAGCATCATCAGGCTGAGGTAAATACTTCCTCAGCCAATCAAATGCTCAGAGGTTACTTTTCCTCTCCCTACCTTCCTCCCGAAGGAATGAATGATTTGTCGCTTATTGCGCTGTAAACACATTCATCCATCAAAAAAAAGACCTCTTATGAAAAAATTAATGCAGGCCTCATTATGCCTGTGTATGTCCTTGTCGCTGCATGCCCAGCAGACCGACTCACTCAAAAGCTACAGCCTCTCCGAAGTGGTTGTATCCGTAAACAAATCTCCCGATACACTGGGCCGTATCTCTCAGCAGGTGCTCCTGCTTGATAAATCATGGATTACCCGTCAGCAGGCGCAAACAACCGCCGATCTGCTTGCACAAACCACACAGGTGTATATCCAAAAAAGCCAGGCAGGTGGTGGCAGTATAACCCTCAGGGGTTTCGAAGCTGTGCGCAACCTGTTGGTGATTGATGGTATCCGCATGAACAACCTGATTTACCGTTCAGGTCACTTGCAAAACATCATGACCACCGACAACCAGTCCCTCGAAAGGATAGAAGTGCTTTTTGGTCCGTCCTCCAATATGTATGGCAGCGATGCGCTGGGCGGTGTTGTTCACCTCTATACCAAAGAAGCACGATTTGCAGAAGAAGGAAAAAAAATGTTGCATGGAAATGCCTCTATCAGGTATGGATCTGTAAACAATGAAAGAACTTCCCACCTCGATTTTAATATTGCCAATCGCAAATTTTCCTGGCTCTCCTCTTTCACCTTCAGCGATTTTGATGACCTCAGAAGCGGTAAAAACCAAAATCCTTTTTATCCCACACCCTATGGAGAAAGAAATTTTTACTACCAGCGCATAGACGGGAAAGACAGTGCTGTGGAAAACGCCAATCGCTTTTTGCAGAAACAAACTGCATACAGCCAATGGGACATGATTCAGAAAATTGCCTACAAGCATAATGAGCACTTGCGTCATCAATTGAATTTTCAGATCAGCAATTCCTCTAATATCCCACGATACGATAGGCTTACTGATAAGGGAACCACACATCCGCTGGCATTTGCAGAGTGGTATTATGGTCCCCAAACCCGCATGATGGGCGTATATGACCTCCACTATAACAATGCCGAAGCAGGTATTCAGCATTTTCATCTTGCCCTTGCCTGGCAAGACATTCAGGAGTCAAGAATGACTAGGCGATTTCGAAGCAATGATCTGCAGAGAAGGGTAGAAGATGTGAATGTACTCTCTCTGTATGCAGATGCTGCGCGCAACTGGAAGTCTCATACCTTGCGCGCCGGACTTGATGTTCAATACAACACGCTCCGCTCAACTGCCAGCGTGCTGCGCATCACCGACCAAACCATTCTGCCATGGAGTACGCGTTATCCGGGTGGTGACAATGTTCTCATGAATGCTTCGGCCTATGCTTCTCATACCTGGGCCATCAACAACCAAACCACACTCAACACCGGAGTAAGGGCCGGGTTTTCTTCCCTGCGCTCAGTATTTACCGATACCACATTTTTTAAATTTCCGTTTACCGAAGCAAAACAAAACATGCCTGTGTATTCCGGAAGCGTAGGTATTACGCACATGATGGAACCGGGAGCCAAACTCAGCTTCATGGTTTCTACAGGATACCGGGTACCCAATGTGGATGACCTGAGCAAGGTGTTTGAAACCGCAAAGGGCAGGGTAGTGGTTCCGAACCCAAATTTGCGACCCGAAAAAACCATTACTTACGAATTGGGTATCACCACGCTCGGAAAAGGAAAATCCATGTGGGAAAACAACCTGTATTACACAGATTTCATAGATGCCATCATCACCGATGTGTACAACTATAACGGAAGTGATTCTATCACCTATGATGGCGTAAGGAGTCGCGTGTTTGCAAGCCAAAACAAACAGCGGGCGTATATCTGGGGATTCACTTCCAACTACAGGTATCGCTACAATCGTTATCTTGAATACAGCCTTGGAGCCACCTACACCTACGGTCGGGTAAAAACCACCGGGGCTGATGTACCGATTGATCATATCCCTCCCTTTATGTCAAGGATGCAAATAAGCTATACAAACAACCTGCTGAAAGCTGATTTTTATCTTCAATTTCATGGCTGGAAACGCATCCGTGATTTCAGCCCCGTTGGCGAAGACAATCCCCAGTATGCCCAACCTGAAGGCATGCCCGCCTGGTTTACTGCCAACATCAGGACTTCCGTTAAATTGTACAAAGACATCCATCTTACCGCAGGCGTAGAAAATATCTTCGATACCCAGTACCGTACCATTGCCAGCGGCATCAAGGGCCCGGGAAGGAATCTGTTTGTTTCACTGAGACCCACATTCTAAAAGCACAAGAGAAAATTCTCAATAACCCCGGCAATGCCCGGGGTTTTTTATTTCGCTTAAGAAGTGGAGACTACAAATCAAAAAAGCATGGGTTGACCAACAAACCAATCCTCGATGGAAGGAATTGTTAAGCCTCTCAATTTACAATCGCGCACAACAATGGTCTTGATGCTTGTGCGGGTCGATACACTTATGCAGTAAGTTGGACTTGAATGAATGGTCTTCTCCTCTAAAAATTTGAGCTTGGAACACCCCGTGCTGTGCAAACATTGGGGACAATTTGTCAGGGTTTGTTCACCTTTCAACATTTCGGCATCATTTGTGTTAGAGATACTATGAAAAATATGAAATTAACCTTTCGACTCCTTTTTTGTCTTTCTTTCCCTCTGGTGATCCTAACCTGCGGTCTCAAAGCCCAAAACAGTTTACATGGATTTAAAGTGAAAAACATTGGGGGCGATTCCAGCGAACTCTCGCTGTTTGCCGGGAAACGACTCATGATTGTAAATACGGCCTCCTTCTGTGGATACACCACCCAATTTGCCCAACTTCAGCAACTCTACCAAAACTATCAGCAATACAATTTCGAAATTCTTGGTTTTCCCTGCAACGATTTCGGCAACCAGGATCCAAATAGCGACAGTGCCATCTTTAATTTTTGTACAAACAATTACAATGTGAGTTTTCCCATGATGTCGCGTATTGAGATTGTAGCAGCCGATACAGCTCCTCTCTATCGCTGGCTCCAGCGATCTGACCTTAACGGAGTGGCAATCGCCCAGGTTACCTGGAACTTTAACAAGTGTTTGATAGATGAGAACGGACAGTGGGTGCAGCATTTTGTCTCGAATGTAAATCCCCTCAGTTCCCAAATTACTTCATGGATCATGCAAAATCCCTCGCTGGCCGCTTCCTCTGCCAACAAACAAGCCCCTGCCTATTATGCAGGCGGACAATTTTTTCCGGGCGATTTTCGTGCCGGTTCTTATCTGGAGATTTTCTCTGCACAGGGAAAACTGCAAAGCCAAACCATGTTACACAACAACAGTCCTGTACAGGTACATTTACCTGCCGGCTTTTACATTGCCAGGCTAAGCGGCAACAATCAAGCCCAAACTATTCGTTTCGTTCATCAACCATAAAACATTTTTAAGTTACCTTCGTCCTACAACCTATGAGCAAGACCATTGCATTGAGCCTTCCCAAGCCCACCCCCGAGGTGCTGGTGAAAGAGGCCTTTGCCGCCGACCACAAAAGATTATATGATTTTATCCGTCGTCGTGTGCCTACCGGAACCGATGCCGAAGATATCCTGCAGGATGTGTTTACCTCACTTTCGGAAAACATGCCCGGCATTCATCACATTCAATCGGTAAGTTCATGGCTCTTCAGAGTAGCCCGCAACCGAATCACCGACTGGTTCCGGAAAAAGAAAACACTTTCTCTCGAAGACCTCTATACCTATGAAACTGATGACGATGGAGAAACGCGACAGGCCGATCATCTACTTGTAGCGACATCGGGTCATACCCTCGACAACCTGCAACGCAAAACGCTTTACAAAGCCATTATGCAGGCCCTCGACAAATTGCCGGAAGCACAGCGCAGCGTGTTTATTGCCCAGGAACTGGAAGGCAAAAGTTTCAAACAGATTGCCGACGAAACCGGTGAAAAAATACCCACACTCATCTCTCGCAAACGATATGCAGTGGTAGCTATGCGCAAAGAGCTACAGCCCCTGTACAACGAACTGTACGCCGGCTGATTTTTTCCTACGAGCCGGTTCCTATTCAATTTTTATTTGTCATTTTTAAGTTTCGGTTTTTCATTTGCTAAGGGCAAAGTTTGTTACTTTACCCCATCAAACATAAGCAGGCATGAACACCGAATTTAAAGCACATCTTTCCGCCGAACTCAAATCCATCGAAGAGAGCGGACTCTTTAAAAAAGAACGCATCATCACCTCCCCGCAAGGTGCCGACATCACCGTGAGCGGAGGACAACAAGTGGTGAATTTTTGCGCCAATAATTACCTCGGCCTTTCCTCGCATCCCAAGGTGCTGGAAGCTGCTGCACAAACCCTTCAAACACATGGTTTCGGGATGTCTTCGGTGCGCTTTATCTGCGGAACACAAGACATACACAAAACCTTGGAGAAAAAAATTTCTGAGTTTCTGGGAACAGAAGATACCATTTTGTATGCAGCAGCTTTCGACGCAAACGGAGGTGTATTCGAGCCTTTGTTTACCGAGCAAGATGCGATTATCAGTGATGAGTTAAACCATGCTTCCATCATCGACGGAGTAAGACTGTGCAAAGCAAAACGCTATCGCTACCGCAACAATGATATGAACGACCTGGAGGAGCAGCTCAAACAGGCACAGGCACAAAGGTTCCGCATCATTGTTACCGATGGTGTGTTTTCCATGGATGGCTATATTGCCAAACTCGATGAGATTGTTGCGCTCGCAAAAAAATACAATGCAATGGTGATGACTGATGAATGCCACGCTACCGGTTTCATAGGGAAAACAGGCAGAGGCACGCATGAGCATTGCGGCGTGATGGGAGAGGTAGACATTATCACCGGAACCCTTGGCAAAGCCCTTGGCGGAGCCATGGGAGGTTTTACTTCCGGAAGAAAAGAAATCATTGAACTGCTGAGGCAACGATCCCGTCCTTATCTTTTTAGCAACTCCCTGGCTCCGGCCATTGTTGGTGCCTCCATCGCTGTGATGGATTTGCTCAGCAATACCACACATCTCCGCGACAAAGTGATGAACAATGCCCTCTACTTCCGTAAGGGGATGACAGAGGCAGGCTTCGATATTCGTCCAGGCATTCATCCCATTTCCCCGGTCATGCTGTATGATGCAAAACTTGCGCAGGAGTTTGCCGCCAGCTTGCTCAATGAAGGGATTTATGTCATCGGATTTTTCTATCCGGTGGTTCCCAAAGATCTTGCTCGCATCCGTGTGCAGGTTTCTGCAGCGCATGAGCAACACCATCTCGACAAAGCCATTGCGGCATTTACCAAAGTGGGGAAAACCCTTGGCGTAATCAAGTAAATTGTTGTGTTGTGCTCACCGCTGTTTATTGTGAAGGCGAAAAAAAGATTCCGGTAAAACTTCTGCCCCGGAAAAAAGGTAAACTCCTGCTCAAACCATTCTCCGGAGAACCTGCACACTGGCATCTTTCCCAAGTAAATAAAGAGTATAGCAATGGACAGCTCAGGGTGTGGCTGCTCAACCATCCTTCTCATTGCCTTCTCATCAATGAGCCCGAGGCCATCCGTGACATACAGTTATGGCTCGACGGAAAATCTGCAGGACTTTCTATATCTGCTATTCTGCTTGGTTTTGCGGCATTTTTCTTTTTGTGTTTTTCGGCCTGGTGGTGGCTTCTTCCACCCTTGGCAGAAAAACTGGCCATGCGTATGCCTACAACTTTTGACAAAAAAATAGGAGATGCAATGGAAAAAAGTGTATCACTCACTTATGTGGTAGACACTGCCAAAACGCGTGTGATGAACGATTTTTTACACACGCTTTTTCCTGAAGAGAAACAGTGGAAAGTACATGTGGTGCATGCCTCAGAATACAATGCTTTTGCCATGCCCAATGCGAGCATTGTGGTGTTCGACGGCTTGCTCAATCACATGCAATCTTCTGCTGAGCTGGCGGCTCTGCTCGGGCATGAAACTGCACATGTGCGCTACCGTCATGCAACAAAATCCATGGCAAGAGAATGGTCGGGTACATTTTTATTAAGTCTGCTTACAGGTTTCGATACCGGTGTGTTGTTGCATCGGGGTGCCGAATTGCGCAACCTTGCCTTTTCTCGGGAAGCAGAGCTGGAGTCTGACCGGTATGCAATAGAGATGCTGGCCAAAAAGCGCATCCCGATGAGTGGCATGGTACACCTTTTTGATTTGCTGGGTAGTGCAAAAGGCAGTGCACCTCCGGAGTGGATGAGTACACATCCGGACACAAAAGTGAGAAGACAATATGCATCTGAGGCCTTAGAGAGATTAACATACAAGAATGATTCCTTATTGTGCACCAAGCTTGAATCAATGCTACAGGCAATGCAGAAAGGAAGTAGCATTAGAAAGTAGAAAGTTAAAAGTAAAAAGTTGTCAATGCCTAAAAAGCAGTAGCAGGTTTACCAAGGACAACCTCCCCCAAAATCGGGATGTGCGCAAACCTTCATGTGAAAGGCTATTAAAATGACATCGAATCATAAAGTTTCAACTTTTAGATTTATATTCAAAAGCAAGAATTTTTCGAATGATTTCATTGATGAATAATTTTCTTTCCTTCTCATGTTGTTAAGCCAAGAGCAAATCAATTATCAAACGCTATAAACCACTGGCTGCGGTTCCTGCCCCAATGCCCGATGATCTTCCTAATGATTTTCCAATTGATGTATTTGGTACTTTGTTTTATCTTTTTGGAACGCCTTAACCTATTTATCATACTTTTAGACTTACAAGTAGATATTTTGATGAGTTTTTCAAAAGATAACTATCGGACTATAGATAACTACTGCCTCCAACATTTAACCGGTCATATAAAAATCCTCTGGTGTAAAATACTTTTTCATTTTACTCAGGATTGACCTTGGCCGTTTTACCATTAGTGAGTAAAGTACAAACGGTCTCGATTCTTTTGGCTTCTTTTTTATGAAGTCCCGGTTATTAACCAATCCTACATTTTAGTAAAGTGAAATAACCTACTTTTAGCTTTAGTAGTAACCTTTAGGTTGGAGATACCTTTTTCGCTGCCTGCCTTTATCTATCAGCGCACAAACGAACACAAAAAAAATGAATATAACAGTTATAGGAGCCTCATCCGGATTAGGATTAGAAACAGTTAAAAGAGGATTAAACAGAAATCATCACATCACGACCCTTTCACGATCTGAGGTACCAATAGAAAAGAAACAATCTATACATATGATTCTTGGTGATGCAACCAATAAGACCGATGTATTGCTTGCCATCCAAAATGCAAATGCACTTATTATTACCCTGGGAACTTCCAAGAACATGAAAGCGACTACGCTTTTTTCTGATTTTGCAAAATTGCTTGTGGAAATTCATAGGGAGAAAAAAATAAATATCCCTATCATTTTTGTCACCGGCTTCGGAGCTGGAGAAAGCAAGAATTATGTTTCCTGGATTGTAAGGATGTTTCTAAAATACCTTTTGCAAGATGTATATGCCGATAAAACCAAAATGGAAGAAATCATCACCGGCACAGATTTGCATTGGACTGTTGTAAGGCCGGGAAGACTATTAGACAAGGAATTGACAGAGAATTACCGGATCGAAAACAAATTATTCAAAGGAATAAATATAGGAGGAATCAACAGGGTGGATGTAGCAGACTTTCTAATAAAACAAGCAGAAAATCAAACGGAGTTAAAAAAGTATGTAGGAATTTCTGAAAAATAGAAAAAAGTTGAACTGGTATCATTCAACTGTATCTCTAAAAAAACGAAATAAAATAGTTTTCTGTGAAGCGTGTTTTCTATCTATTTGGTTTTGGCCGAAGCCGGTTTCTCGCTATTGGATAAATTAGAAGCTAAAAGCTCACTCATATAAGCAGAAAAATACATTTAGTATGACAGCCCTCGAGGGTATTCTTTAGGCAGCAAAAAACAGAGGATATCTGCCAATAAACAGTATTTGTTTAGTTTTAAATCCTGCCGTAAATCACATTTGGATTTTCAGAAATTAACCCTACTTTTATTTTCCACGATAAAAGGGGATAATGAGTAATGTTCATTCTGTCTTTTTTTATGCCAATGCGTATAAATTGACATACATTCAATTAAACCCTCAACAATGTTGAGCATCTAACACTCAAATAAGAAAACATGATGAAAAGAATACTGACTACGATTTTGTTATTGCTTTTTGGAATAACAATGCACGCTCAGCAAGAAAACCAATCCTGCGGAACTCCTATCCCTAGCGAGAATTGGGAATCCAAGTTTCAAAAATTAATTTCGGATTATAAAAACAATCAACAAAACAAACAGCAATCTTCAACCTCATATACAATTCCCATCATTTTTCATGTTATACACAGCGGACAGCCTATTGGTACTTTTCCTAATATTTCTCAAGGTCAAATCAATTCTCAAATAACTGTTTTAAATCAAGACTTTGCCGGCAACGGATTCAACGCCTCCAATTATCCTTCAAATGCTTTTGTTAATTGGGCAATCAATCAGGCACTACCCGCTGCTAATTTGGATAGTAATGGCAGAGTTAAAATAGCAGATATAGGAATTCAATTTTGTTTAGCTATAAAAGATACGATGGGTAATTTGTTGCCCGAACCGGGAATTAATAGAATTAATATTCTGTCGATGAACTTGCCAAACCCTGTTAATTATCCTACACAGGCTACCATGAAGACTTATCTTGACGATACACTTAAACCTAAAACCATTTGGGATGTAACTAAATATCTTAATGTTTGGATGACTGATAAAAACAGTGGTCTAAACCATACCGGAGTCTCATCTTTACCTCCTTTAAGTGGCTTAACGGGCATACCCAATAATGCTACCGATTCAACTGATGGCATTTGGTGCTTTGCGAAAGTAATTGGTTCCAACAGTTTGTTTCCTGCCGGTATCTATGGTTCGCCCATGGTTGAAGGCAGAACACTTACACATGAGGTTGGACATTATTTGGGTCTCAGACATATTTCGGGTGATGGGCCTTGTTTCACTGATTACTGTGACGATACGCCGGCAGCAGCAGCACAAAATGAAGGTGCACCCTCTTATCCATTTCATGTAGGCTCATGCAGCAACCCGTCCAATGCACCGGATGGAGAAATGTTTATGAATTTTATGGATTATCCTTGGGATCCATACAAGTATATGTTTACAACAGATCAAGCTACAAGAATGCAGACAGCTATGTTAAACAGTCCATTTAGGAATCAATTGGGAACTCATGGTCTATGTGCAGAACCCCTTGGACTGAATGATATAAATACAGCTAACAAGTTTTTTATTTATCCTAATCCGGCCAAGACGCAATTAAATTTTAATATTCATCAAAAAGACATCATTGAAGTTTCAATATGCAATTTACTGGGTCAAGTTTTAATAAGCATCCCTAACCAAAACACGATTGATATTTCTAATTTGCCGAATGGTATTTACATCGCACTAATTAAGCAAGGCCATCATACATTCTCGAAAAAATTCAT
>JBKCNM010000066.1:0-3066 GCA_046297395.1 Bacteroidota bacterium | reverse complement strand
GGCACCAAAGAGCACATATCCCGAGGAATCGCCATTGCAGGGAATATTGTTGAGGATATCAACTGAGATGGAGAGTGCGGTATCAGGACCAACGATGGAGAAGGAAACGGTATCAACACATCCCATGGAATCGGTGATGTGGATGTAATAACCACCTTCGGGGATATTTCCGAAAACACCGTTGTTGTTTTGGTCGAACAGCAGGTTGTTGGCGGCAGTAAAAAGTTTGTAGTTGTAGAGGATACTATTGGTAGGCCAACCCCCATTTACATCAAGTGAAATGGTGCCATCGATGGAAGGCGGACAGGTAATGTTGTTGATGGAGGAAATGGTATGTGAAAGAGGAGCGGCAGGCTGATTCATGACATAAGGGATGGTCACGAAACATTGATTGGCATCAACCACCAACATTACATCTGGTCCGGCAAATACATCGGGGAAAACAGCCGGGTTGCCGGGATAGGTATTGATGGAATTGGATACAGTGTAGGGAGGCGTGCCACCAATGCAGGTAACCGAGATGGTTCCCGTGGTATCACCAAAACAGATTACCGGGGAGGAATTGCTTATCAATGCCGATAAAGGACTGAATGGCCCGTTGATGGTTATGCTGAAACTAAAGGGACAACTAAAAAAGTCTCTGGCCTCGATGTTGTAAACGCCGGGAGCAAGGTTGGTAAAATTCCCTGTAGAGTTTGTTAAAGAGGGAAACCCTGCGACCGTAAAACTGTAGGGCGGAATACCTCCGCTGGGCGTCAGTGAAATTTGGCCATTATTGTATCCGAAACAACTTTCGTGTACAACCTGATTAAGTGTGACCTGAAAAGGCTGGGGAACCTGAAAATAATCAACATTGGTTTGTGCCGTACAACCATTGTCATCGGTAACGGTAACCACATAAGTTCCGCCTGTAACATTTCCAAAAATTCCCAGAAAATTCGGAAGAGGAGGATTAGAGGAAAAAGTGTATGGCGGTGTTCCGCCGACAGCACTAACAGTAAAGGTTCCTGCAGTGTCGCCGAAACAAAGCAAACTGTCCTTGCTTACCAATGAAATTTCAAGAATCTCTGGTTCAAAAATGGAGTCAATGGCAGTGAATGTGCAACCGAGGGCATCCTGAACAAGCACCCTGTAAACACCCTCCGCAGGAGGGACAAACACCGAAGGCCCGGCATTGTTTGGATCTACAGCCACAGGCACGCCTGCCTGTGTAGTCCAGATATAGCTCCATGGACCGAGCGCCGGAAGGGAGGCAGTGATGCTACCACTGGGCGAACCATTGCACTGGATAGGGTCAACAACCGTTATCACGGTTTGGGAATCTAACCTCACAATGGCTGAATCATAAGGAGAACCCGGGGAAGTCCCGAATTGTGCCCTGTATATGGTTGTTGAATTGGTGGGCGTAACAGTAATGGAAGCACCCGTACCAATAGCCGTGGTTAAGTTTGGCATTTCATACCACACTATTGCCGGCGGAATACCATACAGCGGATCATAGGGAATTTGAGAGAGTGTGTAACTGGTGGTTTGACCACAACCTACACCTACACCACTGGGCGTGAAACGCCTTCCGTCAGTGGTTCCGGGGGGAAGACCCCAGGCAGTGTTGTTCCTTCCGGGTACAACTAAGGCTTGTGTACCAGCCGCATTTTGAATACCATGCGTTGCATTCCCGTTGTTCCATGTCGCACATATCTGACGATCTAGAATATGTGTTTCGATGATATTAGTTCCTTCGTAAAGAATAATTTGACTAGAGTAAAAAAGAGCGACGCAACTGAACATAGGAATCTGACAGTAGGAGACTACCAGCCTTCTGTTTGGCGCAGTACCGAGGGTTTGATAACGAACAGTTCCCCCCAGATTTGGATTGATGTCCTGCCAGGGAGCCATGATACAATTCCGGGGCGCAGTTCCTGCATTGTTAGGGATGGTTGTTGTAACCCATGTACCGGTTTGACCCGCAGTGAATGATATCCAATTGTTGGAGCCAATCCAGAATTGATTGTAGCTATTGCCGTAAAAGCAAAATGAAAATCCAATTGGAAAAGGACCAACAACATTGTCGTCAGTGAGGCCATTCACGATGGTTCCGGCAGCGTTACAAGTGGGGCTATTGATGCCATTGGGATTAGTCCCACCGGCCGCCGTAGCGTTGAGAGTAATCGAAGAGCCAATGCAAATGGTCGTGTCTTCCGGAACTACAGTTACCTGTGCTTTGCCCGGAAAAAACTTCAGCATGAAAGCAAGAAGCATCCATAAAGAGAATTTTATGGGATTTTTCATTGTGTTTCTAAAACAGTTTGTAAAAATAAAAAAAATCAACAATCAATTAACAATTCCGGTATTTTTGTTAACATAACAGAAACGACAGAGAGCATCCTTTTATTCTATGAAGGAGTTAAAATTCAGCCGAAAAAAGGGAAAAGAGCTTACCGTATCAGAGTAACCTGTCCGTTTTTCCGATAGGTTTTTCCGGTTACATCAGTAGCCCTGATCACCCAGGTGTAAACCCCCTCAGCTGCTTCATCTCCTTTAAAAACACCATCCCACTGGTTATCCAGGCTCGATGAGGTAAACACCAATTGGCCCCAGCGGTCAATGATATCAATGCTAAATTCTTTTACATCATTGGAAATGATTGTAAATGTATCATTGATTAAATCACCGTTTGGCGTAAAGGCATTGGGAATGTACATGCTGAAATTCGGACCAATCCTGACAATTTGTATCAAAGAGTCCAAACATCCATTCTCAGAAATCTGCCTGAGAATTACGATGTAATTTCCTGTGTCTTTATAGGTGACTTTAGGCTTTGGTTCAGAGGTGATGGTTCCTTCGCCTAAATCCCAATAGTAAAGATTATTCTCCTTCGGCTCAAGATTGAATTGCACCTCGGGATCCACAAGGGAAGTGGGTTGCGGGCCAAAAGTAAATTCCACTTGAGGGTTGGGATTCACTTTAATCACATTGTTAAGGGTCACAGTATCCTTGCAACCATAGTTTGTTTCGCTCACCAGTCTCACATTGTAATTACCGGCATCCTGGTAACAATGAGTGGGG
>JBKCNM010000065.1:0-22368 GCA_046297395.1 Bacteroidota bacterium | reverse complement strand
GGCAAAAAGTAACCGCTGCAACCCCTCACGCAGTGCGCGGGGCCGCGGCCCCGCGCACTGCGTGAGGGGTTGCAGCGGTTACTTTTTGCCTCAGGCAAAAAGTTTGAGCGGAAAACCCGACCCGGCCTTGCCGGGGCACGCCCCAAGCATCATGCTTTTATTTGGGTTCACCTGATGGCAGCACCATACATTTCCGGCATGCTTTGTATCATGCCTGAAAAAATCTCAACTTCGCAGCAGCTTAAAAATGATGCATCCCTTCACGCTCAATTGCAAAGGACAACTTTATTCATTTGATCGCCCTTTGGTGATGGGTATTCTCAACCTCACGCCCGATTCCTTTTATGCGGCAAGTCGTTTGCAGGATTTGGATGCGCTCTGCAACAAAGCAGAGCAAATGTTGCATGAAGGAGCCCGGTTTCTCGATGTGGGTGCCTGCAGCACCAGGCCGGGTTCTATGCCACCGGACGAAGAGGAGGAATGCAGGCGTTTGATTCCTGCGCTGGAAAGATTGCACAAGGAGTTTCCGGATGCCATTCTCTCTGCAGATACTTTTCGCAGCAGGGTGGCCGCCCTTGCACTCGAGGCCGGAGCAAGCATGATAAATGATGTAAGCGGACTGGCTGACGAACAGATGGCAGCAGTGGTTTCTGCCCTTCGTGCACCTTATGTGCTCATGCATACACAAGGCACACCGCTCACCATGCAGCAGAACCCGGAATACACCCATGCGGTGAAGGAAGTAGCTCATTTTTTTGCTGAAAAATCTTCTCAACTGCGCACAAAAAAAGTGCATGACATCATCCTCGATCCGGGCATTGGCTTTGGCAAGAAACCTGAGCACAACCGCGAACTGCTGATGGCAGGTAAACTTTTTTCTGCGCTGGGTTTTCCCACATTGATTGGCGTTTCAAGAAAATCTGCTGTTACCAAAATTCTGGCAAATGCTGCCGCTGAGGCACTGAATGGGAGCACTGTTTTGCACACACTGGCACTGCTCTCCGGTTATGCCATCATCCGCACACATGATGTAAAGGAAGCAGTGGAAGCCATCTCACTCACCGATTTCTACATGAAGGGCCTCTCGGCGAATTTTGTTACTTTGTAAAAAATCCAATCATGCTCCTCCTTCTTCTGCCCGAATTTATCAGGTTTACCTGGAGTGATGCGCTCGACATCCTGCTGGTGAGCATCCTGCTTTTTCAGCTTTACAGGATACTGAAGGGCAGCGTGGCCATCAATATTTTTTTCGGAATCATCTCGGTTTATTTTCTCTGGCTGCTGGTAAAGGCCTTTAAAATGCAAATGCTCTCAGGCATTCTGGGGCAATTTGTGGGCGTGGGCGTAATTGCCCTTATCATTGTATTTCAGCCGGAGATTCGTCGTTTCTTGCTGCTCATTGGTACGACCGGATTTTTTAGCAAAGGTCGTTTCCGTTTTTTATTCAGTGGATTGCTTGGCGAAGATTCGGACAAACCCATGCTGGCCATTCACAGCATGATCAGGGCTTGTAAAAACATGGCAGAGTCGCGCACGGGAGCCATCATGGTGGTGGCTACCAAAACCGATCTGGGATTTTATGCCAACACCGGAGATCCCATTGAGGCAAGGGTTTCTTCACGCCTTCTTGAGAGCATTTTTTATAAGAACAGTCCCTTGCACGATGGGGCAGTGATTATTGACAACAACCAGATTAAAGCTGCGCGCTGTGTATTGCCGGTGAGCGAAAGAGATGATTTTCCTGCCCAGCTGGGCATGCGGCACAGGGCTGCTTCGGGTATCACCGAATCCACAGATGCCGTGGCCATTATTGTGTCTGAGCAAACAGGGGACATCACCTATTCCATCAATGGAGAATTGGAGCAAAACCTTAAGCCGGAGGAACTCAAGGAAAGATTGGAAAAAGTCTTTCGTCAGGCCTGAATTGGCTATATTTGCGCCCTGAAAAAACAAACACTTTATGTCGGATATTAAATTCGGAACAGACGGATGGCGCGCCATCATCGCAGAAGATTTTACCACCCGGAATGTGGCCCGCGTGGCCGAGGGAACCGCCCTTTGGATAAAAGCCAACAAAATGGAAAAGGCCGGCGTCGTGGTGGGTCATGATTGCCGCTTTGCCGGTGAACTTTTTACAGAAACAGTGGTCAAGGTACTGGCGCATCATGGCATCCGAACCTATCTTGCCAAAGGTTTTGTATCAACACCTATGGTGAGTTTGGGTGCCTTGCACTACAAGGCTGCCTTGGGCATCATCATCACTGCCAGCCACAATCCCCCTTCATATAATGGATTTAAACTCAAAGGGGCCTATGGTGGACCGCTTTTGCCCGAACAGGTGCAGGAGATTGAGGACTTGATTCCTGCCGAACCGGGAATCAATCTGAAAAGTGTTTCTATAGATTCGCTAATGACTTCCGGCATGGTGGAAATTGCACCTTTGGAGGATATGTATGTGGCTCATGCCGAAAAACATTTTGATTTAGAAGCCATCCGCAATTCGGGTTTGCAGTTTGCCTATGACGCCATGTACGGTGCAGGCCAACAGGTGATGCGTCGTTTGCTACCCGAGATTACTTTTTTGCATTGTGAGCATAACCCCGGTTTCGACGGGCAGGCACCTGAACCCATTCATAAAAACCTGAGGGAGTTTTCGGAGATGATAGCCATGAGCGACAACATTGATTGCGGCCTCGCAACCGATGGAGATGCAGACAGATTGGGGCTTTTTGACAGCAAAGGAAATTTTGTGGATTCACACCATATCATCCTTCTGCTGATCCATTACCTCGTTAAATACAAACAGATGAATGGCAAGGTTTGCACTGCCTTTTCCACCACTGTGAAAATTAAAAACATGTGTCGCCATTACAACCTGCCCCTCGAGGTTGTAAAAATCGGATTCAAGTATATCTGCGGCATCATGGTAAAAGAGGATGTGTTGCTCGGAGGGGAAGAGAGTGGTGGCATTGCCATCAAGGGGCATATTCCTGAGAGAGACGGCATTTGGATGGGACTTACCATTTGGGAATTCATGTCCAAATCAGGCAAAAGTCTGGAAGAACTGATTGCAGAAGTATATGCCATTACCGGTGAATTCTGGTTTGAACGCAATGATTTGCATCTCAGGGAAGAACAGAAAAATGCCATCGTGGCAAAATGCAAATCCGGTGGTTTTGTTTCTTTCGGGGAGCATCGTGTGGCTCGCATGGAAGACCTTGACGGATGGAAATACTTTTTTGATGATGAGGAATGGCTGATGATTCGTGCATCGGGCACCGAGCCGGTGTTGCGTACCTATGCTGAATCCAAAAACAAGCAAAGGGCGTTTGAACTCCTTGAGGCCTGCAAAAAAGAGCTTGGGGTGTAAGCACTTTCCATAAATGTTAAATCATGTCCATATCCTTGTCCTTCAATGGATGAGAAATGGATGATGAAGTGTTTTTTCCTACATTCGCAAGAATCATATGAGACCCTCACTCACCCTGTTACCGGCATTGTTGTTCCTACAGTTTGCTGTGTTTGCTCAAACAGCGCCCAAGACCAAGTTACCACCTAAATCCAATGCTGTTCCCAAATCCAAAGCGGCTGTGGCTGCCGGTCCCAGACCTGCACCCCAGGTGCGAACCTTGCAGTTGGGCAACCTGCCCTCCAGGTTCAGGGAATGGCCTGTGCTCGAGGAAATCAACCCCGGAAGCAGCACCGGAATGGCTGATGAACTTTTCAATAAAATGAAATTCCGAGAAGCGGCTGACGCTTATTTGAAGGTACCTGAAACCGATCCTGCCTACGAAAAAGCCTCTTACTATCTTGCTTTGTCTTATTTGCTGGGCAGTGGAGACCGCACCAAATCAATTCCCTTTCTTGAGTTTCTCTCCTCACAACCCGAAAAGTACCCGCATGTGACCTATTATCTGGCCAAAGCTTATGCCTATGCTTTGCGTTTTGATGATGCCCTCAATCTGTTTAAAAAAACACTCGATAGTCCAACACCTCCGGTGGAAAAGGATTGGATAAAAAGGGAAATAGAAATGTGCGAAAACGGAAAGATGTTGATGAGTCAAAAAGTTTCTGTGGTGTTTGAAAATCTCGGCAACAAAATCAATACGGAGTATTCCGAAATCAATCCCTACATCTCATCTGATGAGTCCTTTCTGGTATTCTCCTCCAATCTCGGACCTGCAGGTGCAAGCGTAAAAATCTACGCTGTGTTTATGTCACTTGTGGATCTTGGCAACTGGACTGCGCCCCAAAATGTAGGCGAGGAAATTAATTCTCCGGAAGGTGATGAAAGGGTGGTGGGTGTTGCTGCCGATGGACAAACCCTTCTATACAGTTTTAAAAAGGGGGAGGAACAAGGCAACCTTTTTGTTGGTCCCTATTTTCAGCGTCAGATATTGCCTGCTTTTAAGTTGGGCAACAGCATCAATTCATCCGAATTTGAGCATGCCGCGGCAATCTCACCCGATGGAAAAACATTGTATTTTTCCAGTAACCGACCCGGCGGTCAGGGAGGCTTCGACCTTTATCGCTCACTGATTTTACCCAATGGGGAATGGAGTGAAGCACTGAACCTCGGACCTGAGATAAACACCCCTTACGACGAAGATTTTCCTTTTTTATCCATGGACGGGAAAGAATTGTATTTTGCCTCCAAGGGACATAATTCCATGGGGGGATATGATGTTTTCAGAGCATCCTTTGACGAAGGAAGCGACCGCTGGCAAGAAGTTAAAAATATCGGCTATCCGGTAAACAATGCCTATGACAATGAAGGCATTTGTATGAGCGGAACGGGCAAATATGCGTATGCATCCTATCCCTGCAATCCTTCACCCGATGCACTCAAATCCAATCCTTCGAGCAAGGAAATGGCCAATGCAGGCTATGGGGATAAAGACCTTTACAGAGTTGTGTACCGTTCGGTTGATGCAGAGTTGTGCGTACTAAGGGGACAAGTTTCCTCGACAACGGGAGCCAACAAAATCGTAAAAACAACCATTACCATCACCCGTCTTGCCGACAAGCAGCTTGTTGGCACTGTGTTGCCCAACGACAGAAACAATTATGTAATCATCCTTCCCCCCGGTGAATACAACATCACCGTGCAGAGTGAAGGTTTCAAGGATTTCAATGAAGCCATCGCCATTTTAGGCAAAGGCAGTTTTGTGCCTTTCGTGGAAAAAAATATCCTGCTAAGTCCCCGTTAATGCCCTCTCCGGTTTTGTTGATTTTGCTGCTTACCATCGCAGTATCAGCTTATGCCTTATATGGCTCCGGCAATTGGTTCGATAAACTTCTTTTCAATGCATGGAGCATAGAACACCGCAAGCAGTATTATCGCTTTGTTAGCTATGGTTTTGTGCACGCCGATCTCATTCATCTGGCAGTGAACATGTATGTGTTGTGGATGTTTGGAGGAGTCATTCAGGATTCCTTTGTCTTCATGAAAGGACCTGCAGGCAACTGGCTGTTTATCCTTTTGTATGTGGGTGGATTAATCATGTCCACCTTTCCGGCCTATCTCCGACACAAGGACCATGTGCACTATAATGCAGTTGGTGCCTCGGGTGCCGTTTCTGCCATCGTCTTTGCATTTATCATGCTTCATCCGAGCATGCCTATGGGGATTATTCTGATTCCTGTTTACATTCCTGCATGGATGTTTGGCGGGCTCTACATGGTGTATTCTTATTTCATGGCGCAAAAGGGCAGCGACCGCATCGGACATGATGTGCATCTGTTTGGCGCTTTGTTTGGTATCACCTTTATGATGCTTACCGACCGACATATTCTCACTCATTTTTTCAGCGAATTGTTCTCATGAAAATTGCCTTCCTAGACCGCGACGGAATCATCAATCTCGACAACCCGCTCTACACCTATACGCCCGGCGATTTTCACTGGGTGGAGGGCATCATGGAATCCTGCAAAATGATTTGTGAAGCAGGTTTTGAGATTGTGGTCATTACCAACCAAAGTGGTATCGCAAAAGGCTTGTATACTTGTTCGGATGTGGAGGCCTTGCATGCTTATATGAAGCAGGAATTTGCGGTTTACGGCATCCCCATTCTGGAGACCTATTATTGCCCGCATCACGAGTCGGTTTCACTGTGTATTTGTCGCAAGCCTCAATCACAAATGGTGGAGAAGGCGCTTGCCCGGTTTGGTGCCAATCCCGAAAATTGTTTTTTCATCGGCGACCGTCAGCGGGATGTTGATTGCGCCCAGGGCGCTGGTGTAAAAGGTTATCTGGTAAAAACCAACCATCACCTCAAAAAGGTGATTCCGGGTATTTTAAAAAATATGACATGAGTCTGAGGCGCTTGCTTCGGTTTTTTATTTACGCAGGTGTGCTGTTTCTTTTTGTTGTGGGCTTCTGCTACTTTTCCTTGTTGCAATATGCTTTCTCCCAGGCTTTGGGATTTTACCGTGTTCGAAAGGATTGTGTATCCCTGCACAGCCTGGCAAGCACACCGGAGTACAGTAAAAAGTATTTGTTGATACAAAAGGCCTTTGCTTTTGCTGCCCGTGAAGGACTGGATACCACAGATGCCTACAAATGGTATTTGCCTTTTCGTCCGGATCATCGCCTGGTGGTGGTAAGTGCAAGTACCAAAAACAGGATTGCCCCGCACACATGGCACTTTCCCTTGTTGGGTTCCGTGCCTTACAAAGGATTTTATGAACGCCATTTGATGCTCCGGGAAATCGAATCACTGGCTACAGCCGGTTTTGATACCGACACATCCGAGGTGGAGGCATGGTCTGCGCTGGGCTGGATGAGCGAGATACTAAGTGAACAAACGCTTCAAAAGGATGATACCACGCTCACCGGTATCCTTTTTCATGAGCTCACCCACCGTAAAATCTATCTGTATGATGCGCCGGATCTCAATGAAAATCTTGCCCAGGCATGCGGAACAGTTCTGAACAGAAAGTTCTGGCACTTAGCCCAAAAACAGGAAGACAGAGAAGCAGCATTTGCACGCATGATGTGCAGGCTTTCTAAAAGAGGAAACCGGTTATATGCAGCTTGTTCCGATAAACGGTCGCTCTATGAGGCAAGGAAGTTTTTTATCCGTTTGAGTATCGACTCAGTGTATGAGAGTAAATGGCTTTCAACACAGACAAAAAAAAGGGTGGCAACCCGCATAGGCAGGTCGGTGAATGCCTATTTTTCGGACTACGAAAATTATTACAGCAGCAAGGATTCCCTTGAGAATATCCTGGTGAACACCTGCAAAGGAAAACTGCCTGTTTTTTTTGCAAGATTCAAGAAAACATCTGTTACAGGCTAAGGATTTCAACCATGCGCAGGAGGTTGGGGTTGAGCTCTTCAATATGCTTTACTGCTCTGGAAAAAGGGGTGTAACAAATTTCGCGATTTACGATGCCCACCATTTCTCCTTTTCTTCCTTCAAGGAGGGCTTCAACTGCTGCAAATCCCAGCCGACTTGCCAGTACACGGTCAGCGCAGGTGGGTGCACCTCCCCGCTGAATATGGCCAAGGATGGTTACGCGGATATCCAGGTCAAATTCATTTTTTAAACTCTCAGCCACCTTAAATGCACCTCCGGCTTCATCTCCTTCAGCCACTATAATGATTTTGGAGCTTTTGTTTTTGCGGCTTCTTCTCAGCCTTTCTTTCAGGTGATTTAAATCTGTTTTTGTTTCGGGAATCAGAATGGCTTCCGCACCCGATCCAATCCCACTGCGCAAGGCAATCAGTCCGGCGTCCCTGCCCATCACTTCCACAATAAACAAACGGTCATGGCTCTCGGCAGTATCCCTGATTTGGTCTACTGCATGCACCACGGTGTTGAGTGCCGTATCGTAGCCAATGGTAAAATCTGTGCCGTACAAATCATTATCAATGGTTCCTGCAATGCCCATAATCGGAATCCCGTAGGTGTTTCCAAATTCCTCCGCTCCTTTAAAAGTGCCGTTTCCGCCAATGGTGATCAGTGCATCAATGCCTTCTATGGTGAGTTGGTTGTATGCCCTGTCCATTCCCTCCTTGGTCATGAATCGTTTGCTGCGAGCTGTTTTCAGAATGGTGCCACCCCGCTGGATGATGTTGCTTACACTCTTGGCATTCATCTGAGTGAATTCACCATCGATGATGCCATCATATCCATGTGTAATTCCAATAATCTCTTTGTCGTGATAAAGTGCAGTACGCACAATTGCTCTGATGCATGCATTCATTCCCGGGGCATCTCCTCCGGAGGTAAGTACACCTAATTTTTTAATGTTCATAGTCGATTAACAGGTATTGGTTTGTCTTGTTTTTTCAAAGTGTAAAATTAACACTTTATGTGATATGTTTTTTTTGCTTTGTTCAAGTGCCCATCGGCCAGCGGGGCAGGGGAGGGCCCGGCAGGTTTATTCTTTGCGGACGCCCGAAATTGAGCATTCCGGAATAGGCAATCATGCCTGCATTATCGGTGCAATACTCCATTCTTGGCAGGAACAGGTCCAAATCCATTTCTTCTGCGAGGTTCAGCAGTTTTTGTCGCAAGCTGCTGTTTGCGGAGACACCGCCTGCGATGGCAATATTTTTTACCGGATGAAGCCGGATTGCCAGGCGCAGTTTCAGGAGTAGCTCTTCAACGATGGCGTGTTGCGCAGAGGCGCACAAATCGCAAAGCTCCTGCTCGCTCAGTGCCCTTCGTTGCGGATTGTATCGTTCGTAAAAGTAGAGGAAGGATGTTTTAAATCCACTGAAGCTAAAGTCAAGGGCGGGTACTTTTGCAACAGGGAACCGAAAGGCTTTCGGATTCCCTTTGGAGGCATAGGCATCCACCAGAGGCCCGCCGGGATAGGGTAAGCCGAGGATTTTTGAGACTTTGTCGAATGCCTCTCCGGCAGCATCATCAATCGTCTCACCAAGCAATTCAAACACATGTTCTGAGTGCACTTTAACCAGTTGGGAATGTCCGCCCGAAACAGTAAGACACAAAAAAGGAAAGCGGGGAATCCGGTTGCTGGTATTGTCGCTGTTTTGCGGAATGAGCAGCGATTGGACATGGGCTTCCATATGATGCACGGCAATACATGGTTTACTTAATGCCAGCGACAAGCCTCTTGCAAAAGAAGCCCCCACGAGCAATGCGCCCAGCAAGCCGGGCCCATGGGTATAAGCAATGCCATCAAGGGCTTCCTTTTTTACCCCTGATTCGTGCAAGGCTTTTTCAACAATGGCAGGCAGTTTCTGTTGGTGTGCCCTTGAAGCGAGCTCAGGCACCACACCGCCATATTGGGCATGCTGTGTTTGGGTATGCACACAATTGGCAAGAACTTTGTTGTTGCTCACCACAGCCACAGCCGTTTCGTCGCAGGAGGTTTCTATACCAAGAATAACAAGCGGTTGAGGCATTCTGTGTATTTTTGACAAAAGTAATCTTTGCGTCGGCTGATAAAAATATTCATGAGGCTATTGGCAGTGACTTTTCTGTTGCTGCTGGTGCTTACCTCCGCAGGCTATGCTGTTTTTCGTTCTGTTCGTGTGCAGTCTTTTATAGCAAGCAAAGCAGCTGATTATTTCTCTAAAAAACTCCATGCCACACTGCGCATCGGAGAGCTCGATGTGGCTTTTCCCTCCCTGGTTGTTGCAGGCGAGGTGTTTATCTCCGACCAGCGTGGCGATACCTTGCTTTATGCAAGAAGACTTACGGTAGACATTTTTAACATCGTAAACCGCAACCGCAGGTTCGAGTTGGGTGGCATTTCCGTTTATCATGGTCGCTTCAGGCTTGTGCAGCGACAAGATGAAAAAGACCTGAATGTGCAATTTCTGATCGATGCATTCGATACCGGTCCTTCACCCAAGGGAGCAAAACCTTTTGTGAACATGGTGAGACATATTGATTTGCAGGGCGTGGATTTTACCTATCAGGATCTGCCACTCGGCAAACCCGGCGAAGAGATTGATTTTTCTGATCTGCATTGCCGTAGGGTCTTTGCTTCTGTAGATAGCCTCATCATCATCAGAGATACCATCAGTATGCAGATGCGCTCACTTACGCTTGCAGAAAAGTCGGGTTTTTATGTAAAGAATCTCTCCGCGTCCCTGAGGGTATCTCCCTTGTTTGTGGACATGCAGAAGTTGGATTTACAGACCCTGCGTTCGCATGTGACCGGAGACTTTGCTTTTCATACAAAAGATTACCGCGACTATTCCGATTTTGAAAAAAAGGTGGGATTAAAAGGCAACTTTGACCTATCCTCCATCTGGCTCAGCGATTTGGTTCCGTTTGCTTCGGAGCTAAAATCCATTCAGCGAAACATTAAATTTTCCGGTGCCATCAGCGGAACAGAAGCCAACCTCAAGGGAACCGGTATCTCGCTCCTCTATGGCAAAAACACGGTTTTTAGGGGCAATGTAAAGTTTAAAGGCCTTCCCGACTGGGACAATACTTTTACATCACTGGACATCCATCGTTTGGAAACAGATGCCGAAGATCTTGCCACACTTCCGATGTATCCATTTACCAGCAGGGAATGCCTCTCGGTTCCAAGGGAAATAAAACGACTGGGGAAAATACATTTCACCGGTTTTTTTGATGGATTCGAAAGTGATTTTGTTTCTCTTGGGAAGCTCCAAACTGAGTTGGGTTCGCTGGATATTGACATGAAAGTGAAAACCGATGCCAAAGATGGTTTGGCAACTTATCAAGGAAACATCAGGACAAACCATTTCCATCTTGGCAAATATTACGCAGTGCAGCAAGCAATGGGCGCCCTCGCGGCCGATGTGCAAATAAGCGGACGCGGATTAAAACTCAGCAATGTGAACACACACATCGAGGGCAAGCTGAGTCACCTGGAGTTTTATGGATATGATTACAAAAAGCTGCAAGTGAATGGTGATTTCAGTAAAAATGTTTTTACCGGACAGTTCTCCGTGGAAGATACAAATGCCATCCTCGACTTTAAAGGAGACATAGACATGCGAGGCTCATTGCCCCGTTATCGTTTTGCCACCAACATCACGCGACTTGATCTCGACGGATTGGGATGGATAAAAAACAACCGCGGGTTCAGCCTTTCTTCACAATTGCAGATAGATATTTCGGGCGATGATGCCGACAATATTTCCGGTATTGCGGAGGCTTCTCAAACCGTTCAGTATAAAAACAATGATGCCCTCCTGATCAAGCGTATCAGGTTGCAATCCGGCCTCGACAATGGCATGCGCAAAATCACGCTGGATTCGGATGTGCTGGATGGGAGCATCGAAGGCAAGTTTAATTTTGGAGACTTGCCTGCTTGGTTCCTCTACATCGCACATCAGCAGTTTCCCTCATACATCGATTCCGTAGCCCGCCCTACTGCTCCGCTGACTTGCTCATGGAAAGCCAAAACAAGAAATTCCATGTCGGTGAGCCGTCTTTTTCTACCCGGCATGGTTTTCTATCCGCAAACCACCTTCACAGGAAGCATTGACGGGGCAGCCCAACAATTTAACATGCAATTGCAGGCACCCCGAATGGAATTAGGTGGCCTGATGTTTACGGGTATTGGGGCAGCGTTGAACAGTAACAGCGAGGTGGGTTTCCTGATTACCACAGAAAAAATTCTGCTCACCGAGAGCGTTGCCATCGAAAACATGATGTTTAGCGGGAAAGCTTTTACTGATAGTTTATTGCTCGACCTTGACTGGAAAAATCTCAGTGGAAAGAAAAACTATGGTGACCTCACGGCAGGCATCAGGTTTTTACCCGGAAAAATAATGAGAGGAATGGTCTCCCGCGACCAGATTTACCTCGGAGACACCTTATGGAAATTCGACAGGGGCAATTCCTTTTTTGTGGATTCCACCGGATACTATTTCAAACATTTTACCCTCAGTGCCGGAAAACAACGCATCGGTATTGAAACAGAACAGTTGGGAGGGAATTACTACATCCAAAGAATGTTTTTTGAAAATTTTGAATTGTACTGGCTCAATCCGCTCATGGAGAAAAATGGCACCAGCCTTGGCGGTACGGTTAACGGAACCGGCGATTTTAGTAGCAATGAGGGACACCTGGTTTTTTCCTCTACCATGAGCATCAGTGCGCTAAGCATTAACAACGAGTCGTTTGGCGATGCATCGCTCATTGCCCAGTACAACAACAAAGACGAATCCATTGCCATCAACGGAAAAATTATGCGCGGTGAATCTCCTGCGCTCTCTGTGAGTGGGTTTTATTATCCGGTAAGGGAAGAACAATCACTCGACATGGAAATCCGATTGTTCCAGTTTCCGATGCGCAACCTCGAAGGGTATGTCAAAGATATTTTCTCCGACCTCCGGGGATACGCCTCAGGAGCATTAATCCTTTCCGGAAATGCAGCTAAACCTGTGCTCAATGGTGAGGTAGAAATACTCAGGGGAGGTTTTAAAGTGGATTACCTCAATGTGGATTATACTTTTTCTGATAAAATCACTTTCGCTGAAAACAGCATCGTATTTAACCACATCCGGTTTGCAGATCCCAAAGGCAAATTCGGCATCCTTAATGGCTCCATCTTGCATGATTATTTCTCGGACCTCAAACTGAACCTTGACCTGGATGTAAAAAAACTCATGTGCCTGAACCTTTCCTCCAGCCAAAATGAAACCGTTTACGGAAAAGCTTTTGTTACCGGTATTGCCCGCATCTCAGGAAAACCCAGTGCGCTTGTGTTCGATATCAATGCCCGTTCCGAGTCGGGCACCATCCTCAATATTCCCCTGTATGGAGCAGAGGAAGTAAGACAAAACGATTTGATTCAATTCATCAGCCACGATACCTCTACCATGCGCATTAAGCGAAGCGACAGGCTCGACAATGGGGGACTTCAACTGAACTTTGATTTGCAAATGACGCAGGATGCCGAGATTCAACTCATCTTTGATCCCAAAGTAGGCGATGTGATTTCGGGTAACGGAGATGGGAACATCAAAATGAATATCAATACCCTCGGACAGTTTCAGATGTTTGGCAATTACACCATCCGAGACGGCAAATACCTCTTTACCCTGCAAAACATTATCAACAAAAAATTTATTGTAGGTACAGGCAGCAGCATCACCTGGACCGGCGATCCTTTTGGGGCCGACATCAACATCAATGCTGTATATCGTCTTCGTACTTCTCTTGCAGAAATTCTGCCCGATTCATCCAAACAACGCGTGCCTGTGGAATGCAACCTCTTCATGACAGAAAAACTCATGAAACCTGCCATTAAATTTGATATTCAGCTTCCCAATGTTGACCAGCGAAGAAGAGAGGAATTCCAGGCAGCCGTGAATTCCCAGAACGAAGCAGAACTCAACAAGCAGGTTTTCTCTCTGCTGATGCTTGGCAGGTTCTTTCCTGCTACAGAGCGAACCAACTCCTCTGTTACCTCCGGGGTAAGTTCAAACACCAACGAATTGCTCTCCAATCAGGTGAGCAACTGGCTGGGCAACATGAGCAAACAGGTAAACCTGGGTTTCAATTACAAGAATGACCAAGTGAGCAACCGCGAAGTACAACTCACGCTATCCAAAGAGTTGTTTAACAGCCGCGTAAACATCGATGGCAATGTGGGTGTAACCAACAATCCCTCTGCTGCCTCAAACATCATTGGGGATGTGAATGTGGATTACAAGGTGAGCAAGGACGGTCGCTTCAGGGTAAGGGCCTATCATCAGTCCAACCAATACCTGGCGCTCACCAACAACTCACCCTATACCCAGGGATTGGGTATTTTCTACAGGGAAGAGTTCGAAAATCTACCCGAATTGCTTGGCAGATACAAACGCCTGCTGCTGCTCAACCGAATCAAGGAAACAGAACAATAAATCCCTGCAGGAACAACGCCCTACAGGGATTTTTTTTTGTGTGAATGGTCATCAGTATTCTTCGGTACTCTCTTCGCTGTCTTCGTCGGTGTTTGCTTCTGCACGACTCTCCTCTTTTTTAGGTGGTGGACAATTCACACAAGTAAGGCCATCCATTTGCATCGTCCATAACTTGCCGGTCATTTCATCGTCGGGCATATTGCTTGTGTTCTTCACATCATAGAGCAGGGGCTCCATGCTGTTGTTTAGGAAAATGGATTTTCCTACAGGGACATACAGGCGCAGATTGATTTTCTGCCCCCGATATTTGTTAAAGGAACCGGAGGCAAAGTACCTTGGTAACACAAGCGTCGTATCTGTGAGCGTGTAATGGTAATCAATTTGTTTTGCCCTTCCATAAGCCTGTTTTGCATTTTCGCCTCTTGCCACGCGGGTCACCCGAAGCCTGAAAGAATCATCCGTTGATTTTACCACATCAAAATGAATGTTGCCGAGTAGAATGCTGCTGTCGTTTATTTTTACAAAGGTGTTTTTGCTGAAGACCAATGATGTTTCTTCCTCCTCCTCCTCCTCGCTGCTTTCTGAGATATTGGTTTCGCTGCGCAAATACAGCGTATTGCCGGAGAGAGGGATATTTATTTTCTCGGATATTTTTTCCCGGTATTCAAATTCTTTTTTCATGCTCACCGACACATAACTAATGATGACTAATCCGATGATAAACAAAACGGAGGCTACCGTGCTAAAAATCCGGTTTTTGTGCTTGATGTTCAGCATCACCCGAAGGCCTTTGTATATGAGCATCAGCAAGGGAATGCCGATCAAAAGGAAAAGCCCGATGGCAGTGAGCATCAACTGATTGTCATTGTTAAAAATGACCCTCATCAAATCCTTGATGGAGTAGGAGAGACTTTGGCCGTCGATGTTAAAGTGCACCACATTGCTGTATCCGAAAATTGAACTGAGCAGGGCCAGCAGCATACAAAGACCGATGAAAATAATAAGTACTGCAAAAAAGTTCTTGAACAAACCAAACAGACCGGAAAAGATGTCTTCTAGAAAATAGACCACCCGTTGTACAAAATTTTTTGCTTGTGGTTTTATGTTTTTGTCAAACTCCTTGGCTTCACTTTTTACCCTGTTTTTAATTCTTTCAAACTCCTCATTCACTTGTTTGCCAATGTTATTGATGTCCACTTTTTCTCCTTTCATCTGTAATTTTTCAGAAGCTGTTTTGGCTTCCGGAATCACAATCCACAAAAGAATGTAGAACAACAAGCCGCTCCCAAAGAAGAGGAAGGTGGCTGCAAACCCCAGCCTGAGCCAGAGTGGATCGATGTCGAAATAGGCAGATATACCGCTGCATACACACCACCAATCAGCTTGTCGTCTCCATCCCTGAAAACACGCTTTCTTCCGGAATAGGAAGCATCGGCTTCAGCTGAAGTGTATTGTTTTGCTCCGGATTTTTGCTCGTTTCCTGAAAACTCTTCGGGCTTCCCCATGGCTTGCATCACCGCATTGATGTCGCTGAGCATCACCACCCGCGGCGGTTTGGCATTCCGCTCAGTAAGCAACTCCGCAATGCGTGCTTCAATGTCGGCCATGATTTCTTCCCGGCCATCGCTTGCAGTAAAATAACCCTTGATGTCCTCCAGGTAACGATACAGTACCTGATACGCATCTTCCTCTATGTTAAAGATGCAGCCGCTGATATTTATACTTAGTGTTTTGTTCATGATTCAGATGTGTTGAGTGGTTTTGTTTACAGATTGTACGAGTTCCTGCCAGGCAGCCGTGAGCTCTGCCAGTGCCTCCCGACCTTTTTCGGTAAGGCTGTAGTACTTGCGCGGAGGTCCGGCATTCGATTCCTCCCAACGATAGCTTAAAAGCCCTTCGTTTTTGATGCGGGTAAGCAGTGGATAAAGCGTTCCTTCTACCACAATTAGTTTTACCTCCTTTAACTGCTCAATGATGTCGGAAGGGTAGGCCTCTCCTTTCGACAACACCGCAAGAATGCAAAACTCCAGCACGCCCTTTCTCATCTGCGCCTTGGTGTTTTCAATGTCATTTGCGTTTCCCATAGGTATGTTGTTATTTGACATTGCAAAGATATATGCTTATCAATGTACATTGTTATACATAGTACCTAAGTATTTTATAATCATCTGAAATTCAGCGTTAAAAATTTTGCTTGGACTGAACTAAAACAGGTTTAGCCGGACTTTCCAAAGGCAATGCTCAAGAAAAATTCACCGGAAAAAATCCAGAAAATCTTGTTAAGGGTGATTCAGAGCGATGTTTTTTTGGCCGTTCTCCTGCGGAATTTATTCCGCAGGAGCCGCGCTTTACGCTCAAACTTTTTGCTTTGCAAAAAGTAACCGCTGCAATCGCTAACGGAAAAATCTGCCGGCGATGCTCGCCAATACTTTCGGGCGCATGTGCATCATGGGCGTCTGCCACGCGGGGAAATCACCTACCAAGTGAAGCCATTGATGTATGCATGTTACGCCTATGCATGAACATACAGCATAAGCAAAACAACAACATGAATTATTCGGCCTGTCAATCAATCATACAGCCCGGCAATCTGCGAGGCGTATTTCTCTTTGATCATTTTTCTCTTGAACTTCAGGGTGGGCGTGAGCTCTCCACCATCAACACTAAACTCTTTGGGCAACAACACAAATTTTTTGATTTGCTCGGTGTTCCCAAACTGCTGGTTGATGCGCTGAATCTCTTGTTTTACCTGTTCATACACCTTGGGATGTGCCGCAATGGCCTCGTGTCCCTGCACCTCAATGCCCTGCTTACTTAACCAGTCTGCTGCGTAAGCAAATGCAGGAACCACAAGTGCTCCCGGAAACTTTTGTCCCTCGCCAACCACGCAAATCTGCTCAATAAATGACGATTCTTTCATCTTGTTTTCCAGGGGTTGAGGTGCCACATATTTTCCACCGGAGGTTTTAAATATTTCTTTTTTGCGGTCGGTGATGCGCAAAAATCCATCCTTGTCAATTTCGCCTATATCGCCTGTGCAGAACCAACCCTGGTCCATCACAGCCGCTGTCTCTTCAGGCTTGTTGTAATACCCCAGCATCACATTGGGACCCTTGCATTGTATTTCTCCGTCGGCAGCAATCCGTACCTGCACATCCTCAATGGGTTTTCCTACACTACCAAACCTTGCACCATTCGGATGGGTGGTGTTTACAGAAATTACAGGTGATGTTTCGGTAAGCCCGTAACCCTCCAGCACGGGCATTCCGGCTGCCCAGAACACCTTTGCCAATCGCACCTGCAGAGGTGCGCTGCCTGATACTATCACCTTGATATTTCCACCCAGCGCCTCACGCCATTTCGAGAAAATAAGTTTGTTGGCAAGCGCAAGTTTCAAAGCGTATATCGGTCCGTTTTTGCCTCCATGATCATATTGCAAGGCCACATCAACCGCCCAGAAGAACAGCGCTTTTTTGATGCCGGTAAGCTGATGTCCTTTTTCCATGATTTTGTCGAACACCTTTTCAATCAGCCGGGGCACTGTACCAAATAGCTGAGGTTGAATTTCGCGGATGTTATCGGCAATTTTTTCCATGCTCTCGGCGTAATACACAGAAATTCCCATGTACTGATACAAATAACAAAGCATGCGTTCGTACACATGGTTGATGGGCAAAAATGACAAAGCCCTGGCGTGGTAATCCACCGGAACAAGGGATTCACTGGCAAGACAATTGCTTACCAGGTTGCGGTGACTCAGCATCACTCCTTTTGGCACTCCGGTGGTACCTGAGGTATAGATCAGTGTAGCAAGATCTCCCGGAAGAATCTGATCAGAAATTCGATTGATTTCTTCCTTGTTTGCATCCGCACCGGAAGCCAGTAAATCCGAAAAGGGAGTTGCCCCTTCTACTGGGTCGAAACTGTAGATATGTGTGAGTGATGTAACATCCTTCTTCACCTGCTGCACCTTGTTGTAGAGGGATTGGTCGGCTACCACCATCAACCGGGCCTTGCAGTCGTTAAGAATGTAGGCATAATCCGAAGCGCTGATGGTAGGATACATGGGCACATGCACCGCTCCGATCATGAGCATGCCAATGTCCAGAAAATTCCATTCATACCGGTTGTTGCTTACTGTGGCGATACAATCACCTTTAGAAAATCCCATTTTGCGGAGGGCATGGGCAACCTTGTAGGCATTTTCGAGATATTCGGCGGTGCTGATTTTAACCCAGGTTCCGTTTGCCTTGGAGGCAAGGGCATCTGTTTTGGGGTAGCGGCTGAGTGCAATTTGCGGGATATCAAAAATTCGAAGTTGTTCTGCTTGCATACAAGTACATTTGTGAGCTAAAAATAGGCAAATAAATGAGCAATACTATCCGCTCTGTTTTTTTTCAGAGCCTGATGATCTTCCTTTTTTTCGGTGCTTCTCAGCGCATGTATGGAGGCAACGACCTGAGTGTGGTTCTCAGCGAAAATACCCTCAACAAGCTGCTCAAGGCAGTGGGAGAAATTAAGGGTGAAAACAACTATGAGTTGATGCTGATTAAAGGAAAATACACCTGGAAACTCAACCAAACTGAAATCCTGCTCATCAACGACACCGCGCTCTTCGATACCGATGTGGAGATTGAAACCGGTATGAGTACTTACCGTGATCATGTGCGCGGACTGATGTCTGTTATCTATGATCCCAAAACAAACCAAATAGCGGTAAAACTGGTGGATGCAGTATTTGAACTCAAGATTCAGCTATTTGGTAAAGATTTTACCATCAAAAAGGTTCAGCTTGCCGATTACCTCTCCACTCCGTTTTTGTTTGAAGGCCCCTCCACACTGTCGCAGCAGATGGATTTTCCGATGCCCGACGGAACGATAAAAAAATTACAGGTAAAGCCCTCTGCCACCAAACTGAAAATTGTGCCCGGCAATATCCTCGTGGAAACCCAGCTGAACTTTCTTCCGGAGGCAGAAAAAAAATGAGTCGGGCAAGGCAAAAAGACTATTTTTGCAGACTTCTAAATTTCACAGTGTAATCACATGCACAGGCATCCCGACATGCAGGCATCAGCCAAATTACACCCACATGTTTCTGTCGATTGCGTCATCTTTGGTTTTGATGGTGACGAAATAAAAGTCCTCCTCATTGAGCGCAAAGCTCCTCTCGGTTATCCCAAAAACCGCCCATTCCGAAACCTGCTTCTCCCGGGAAACTTGATTTCCGACGATGAAGACCTTGATACATCTGCCCGCAGGGTCTTGTTTGAGCTTACCGGGCTGAGTGACATTTTTCTTGAGCAGTTTTATGCATTTGGTGATCCGGAGAGGGTAAAAAACGAGTACGATGCAGATTGGCTGCGTTCCATCCGCGACGAGCCCATGGCAAGGGTGATTACCGTGGCGTATTTTTCCCTGGTAAAGCCCGACAGTTACCAGCCCTCGGCTTCCCTGTTCGCAAAAAAAGCGGGATGGTATCCTATTTCCGCTGTGCCTCCCTTGGCTTTCGACCACAACAACATCCTCAACAAAGCCCTTGTGGCACTCAAAGACAAACTCAAGAGCCAGCCCATCGGCTTCGAACTTCTTCCGGAAAAATTCACCCTTGGCCAACTTCAGAAATTATACGAACTGGTGCTGGGTCGTGAACTCGATAAACGCAATTTCCGCCGAAAAATCCTCAACAAAAAAATTCTTATTCCCTTGGTGGAAAAACAAAAAGGCGTGCCACACAAACAGGCACAGCTTTTTATGTTCGACAAGGAAACCTATGAGGTGATGCGCACCTCCTATTTCGGTTTCGATATCTGATTTGCCGGGCAAGGATCTTTAAACCCAAGTCCGAACTTTTGAAAAACTTAAAATACCATGTAATGACCAAATTTGGAAAGTGGCTGGGCGGTGGGCTCGGTTGGGCCTTGGGTGGACCCATTGGCGCCATCCTGGGATTTGCCATTGGCACAGTAATCGACGATACCCGCGTGGTGAGCGATGCCTCAGGCGTGCGCCGCAAAACACAAACCGGTGATTTTACCTCCAGCCTGCTTGTGCTCTGTGCAGCTGTGATGAAAGCAGACGGAAAAATCCTGAAAAGTGAACTGGATTTTATCAAGGGTTTTTTTGTCAAACATTTTGGTCCCGAGCATACCCGCGAGCAAATGCTTGTGCTGCGCGAAATCATCAACAAAGATATTCCGGTGCATGATGTTTGCCGACAAATCAAACAACAGATGGAGTATGCATCCCGTGTGCAACTCCTTCACTTTTTGTTTGGCATTGCCGCCAACGACGGACAGGTATCGGCATCAGAACTTGAACTCATCACCCTGATCGGAGCGCAACTCGGGATTTCCGAGGCTGATTTCAACTCCATAAAAAACATGTTTATCCGCGACAGCCGGAGCGATTATGTTATTCTTGAGACCACGCCATCCGCCAGTGATGATGAAATCAAGAAAGCCTACCGGCGCATGGCCGTGAAATTTCATCCCGATAAGGTGGCTCATCTGGGAGAGGAATACCAAAAAGATGCCAAGGAGAAATTTCAGAAGGTGCAGGAAGCCTATGAAAACATCCGCAAGGAAAGAGGCATGATCTGATGGCTAAAGCCCTTAACCCGAGCTTTGACAAAGGCATCAATCCAGCTTTGCTCAAGGCATTTATGGATGAAAAATCCCTGTACTACAACACACCCAAGTTTATTGATGAAGATCCCATCAGTATTCCTCATCTGTATACCAAGCCCCCCGATATTGAGGTAGCTGCTTTTTTTTCTGCCCTACTTGCATGGGGTGGGCGCAAGCAAATCATCAGCTCAGCAAAAAGACTTATGCAAATGATGGGAGAATCTCCGCACGACTTTGTGATGGAGGCAGGCCCCAAAGCATTTGCCCAGACCAACCGTTTTATTCACCGCACATTTTGTGGCGCCGATATTCAATTTCTGGCACTCTCCTTGCGCCGCATTTACCAAGGACATGATGGTATGCAAGCATTTTTTTTGCAGCATGCCACAGCAGAAAGTCTACAGCCTGCCATTCATGCCTTCAGGGTGGAATGCCTTCGGGTAAAACACCAGAAGCGTTCAGAAAAACACCTTGCAGACCCATTCCGGGGCTCCGCTGCCAAGCGCATGAATTTGTTTTTAAGATGGATGGTGAGAGATGATGGGAGAGGGGTTGATTTTGGCATCTGGCAGCATATCCCTGCTTCATCGCTTTCCTGTCCGCTCGATGTGCACTCGGGCAGGGTTGCCAGAAAACTCGGCTTGCTCAGCCGCAGATATGATGATGCGACTGCTGTTGTGGAATTGGATAAATCGCTGAGAGCGATGGATGAAAAAGATCCTGTGAAATATGATTTTGCCCTGTTTGGACTGGGCATGTACGAGGATTTTTAAGGAAAGGTGAAGACCTTTGAGATTGCCCTGAAAAAGTAGCTGTCAGGGACAATGGATTTTAAAAATTGTTTTCGGAAACAAGGGTGCCAAGGTTAAAAACCTGCTTGGTACGGAGTTTTCCGGTTTCATCATACCACTGCCACAGCCCATCGCGCTGCCCGTTTACATAGCTGCCCTCATAACCAATTTTGCCGTTGCTGAGCCAGCCTTTCCAGGGACCATGGTAGATATATCCTTTGAGGATGAGGCCTTCGCTTTCTTTTTGGCCATTCATGTGGTAAAAAACAGAAGGTTGATTGCCTCCGATATGCAGGAAAGCCTCGTGGGTTCCATCGGGGTAGTAATGGATGGCATCGCCCTGAAGCACACCATTGGAGTATTCTTCTACTGATTGAAGCTGTCCGTTGTCGAACCATTGCTTCCAGGTGCCCTCGCGTTTTGCCAGATCGAGGTAACGCAGGCGGGTCTCTTTGTCCAATTGTTCGAATGAGCCTGTAAATACGATGGGGTCGGCTCCGCTGAGCATGCCTTCACACATTTTATTTCCGTTGGGATAATACAATGTTTTGGTTTGAGAGAATGCCGTGAAAAAGGGAAACAGGCAAAACAACAAAACAAATTTTTTCATGTCGAAAAGCGATTTATGCATTACAAACATACTAAATAATACATGAGAAACACTTATGAATGTACATATTTTTGGGGAGCATATATTTTCCTCAGCCTTCCTGCTCCCGGAGCATCCCTGCAACATCGCTATAGTGATTTTTTACTTTTTATCCTTGAAGAGTCATGCTTCATTTCTCATTCCGGTGATTCTTTCGTTTGAAGATGCAGACACTTGCCATGTTTTCATGATGAAGGCTTGTTATCGGGAGAGGAGTATGGCTGAGGATAGCTGGACTGTTGGTCGGAAAGAATGCGAGTAATTCGTTTTGTTTGTGAAGATGTCCACTTTCTTATCCATGGCAAATGGTTGTTTGCTGTTTGATAACCTGCTGTATGATTCTACCTGCTGATGTAATTGATGGTTGATGTATTGGAATTCAAAAAATTGGATGGAAGTCGATAAGTAAAAGCCGGCATGATTAAAGGCAAGTCCCATCGCCAGGGTGTTATTGTATGATGTCCCATCGTATTTAAGTTCTTC
>JBKCNM010000064.1:0-23960 GCA_046297395.1 Bacteroidota bacterium | reverse complement strand
TTGGCACACGCGGCTCGTGTGCGCAAGTAAGGGATATTTTTTTTAGATACACAAGAGGGAAGCTTGCTGTAGCATTGGTGTTACGGGTAATTATGATTACTCATGTCAGAACTTGAATAAACCATGAACCATCCTCAGTTTATTTTGGATGATAAAAATTGGTGTTTTTCTTTTTTATCGAGCGCCCCGGATCCTCAAGTTCCTTGGGGCGTCGGTTTATTTTTGGAATGGCACATATCACTTGAACACGACATTGGTATAAAGCAGGTTTTTTTGGATTTTTTATGAAGTACCTTGCTTTGCTCTATTCAACAAAAGAGATGAGCCATGTGTATTCAATGAAGAAATAAACCTTTAAGGTGGTCCGAAAATAAGTCTGTCAACTGGGTAAGAAACTCCTGCAAGCACATGAACAAAGTCATCAAAATGATACCTTGTATCATGTGGGCCCGGAGAGGCTTCCGGATGATACTGCACACTAAACACCGGTAATTTTTTATGGCGAACACCCTCGAGTGAACCATCGTTCAGATTCACATGCGTCATCTCTAAATCATGATGAGATTCATCAGAGATAACACCAAAGCCGTGGTTTTGGGAGGTAATTTCACACTTACCTGTTACGATGTTTTTCACCGGCTGATTGCCTCCTCTGTGGCCATATTTGAGTTTGTATGTGCGCATCCCATGGGCAAGGCACAGCAACTGATGACCCAGACAACTACCAAATACCGGAACACCGGCTGCACATATTTTCTTTACTTCAGCAACTTGCCCGGGCATGGCAGCGGGATCACCGGGACCATTGGAAAGCAAGATACCCTTGGGCTTAAAAGCCATAAGCTCTTCACAAGTGGTATTAAAAGGAAACACTTTTACAAAACAATCTCTCTTGATCAACTCATTGAGAATAGCACGCTTTACGCCATAATCGAGTACCGCCACTCGCTTGTCTGAATTTGTACTGCCCAATTCATAGGGTGCTTTACAGGAAACCAGAGAAGATAGTTCAAGGCCTTCCATGGAAGGTGTGGCATCAAGAACAGCCTGCATCTCCTCAATCGTACTTCCGTCGGTACTCAACACGGCATTCATGCTTCCTGAATCTCGCAGAAGGGCCACTATAGCGCGGGTATCAATACCCTTAATCGCACATATCTTATGCTGAAGGAAATAATCTTCGAGAGAAGTTGCCTCAGGATGAAATCTGCTGAAATGGTCAGAAAATTCTCTGCAAACAAGTCCTTTTATGATTACCCTGTCCGACTCGGACTCAGCCGGTACAGTTCCATAATTTCCCTGATGGACATTGCTCATCACCATGATTTGTCCGGTGTAGGAAGGATCTGAGAAAACCTCCTGGTACCCGGTCATGTTTGTATTAAAACAAAGTTCTGCTGCCACAGTGGTTCGCATGCCGCGCCCCTGGCCTGTAAAAACCATACCATTGGCCAGCAATAGCTTGGCAGGCTTATCGGGATGAGAAAAATTACGCATCATCGGGATGTGAAGAAAATAAAAAAGGGACAGATTAAAAACCTGTCCCTTTCTATTGTTGATAATTTATTCATCAGGATTCAGACTGCTCCTGGTTTTCTCCTGATGGCGGAACCTCGGGAGTAGTGGTTTTCTTGGCTGCACCACGCGAACGGCGGGTTGCCTTTGGCTTGGCAGCATCTTTCTTCTCGGTGGTGATAAACTCATTGTAATCAACGAGCTCTATCATGCACATTTCAGCATTGTCGCCCAAACGATTTCCTGTTTTTAAAATCCGGGTATATCCTCCGGGACGGCTTGCAACCTTTGCGGAAACCTCACGAAACAAAATAGAAACAACTTCTTTTTGTCCGAGGTAGGAAAATACCGTGCGGCGGTTGTGCGTGGTATCATCCTTGGATTTTGTAATCAATGGTTCTACATACTTGCGCAACTCACGGGCTTTGGCCACAGTGGTATTGATGCGCTTGTGCAGGATAAGGGAACAGGCCATGTTCGAAAGCATGGCGCGGCGATGTGAAGCCGTCCTGCCCAGGTGATTGTATTTTTTACCGTGTCTCATCTCTTTAGCTGGTTATTAATTATTCCTCGTCCAAACGGTATTTGGTCACACTCATTCCAAACTGAAGGTTCTTGCTGTGTACAAGATCTTCAAGTTCTGTGAGGGACTTTTTACCAAAGTTGCGGAATTTTAAAAGGTCGTTTTTGTTGTAGGCTACAAGCTGGCCGAGGGTTTCTACATCAGCTGCTTTCAGACAGTTGAGTGCGCGCACCGACAAATCCAAATCATATAGTTTGGTTTTGAGGAGTTGACGCATATGCAGGTAAGCTTCGTCAAATTCTTCTGTATTGCCTTTGTCCTCAGAATCCAAAGTAATTTTCTCGTCGGAGAACAACATAAAATGCTGGATAAGAATTTTGGCTGCTTCCTTCAGTGCTTCTTTGGGAGCTATACTGCCATCGGTAATGATGTCAATAAGCAATTTTTCATAATCGGTTTTTTGCTCTACGCGGTAGTTTTCTACGCTGTACTTCACATTCTTAATGGGCGTGAAAATGGCATCAATAGGAATCACACCTGCTACCTGTGTAGAATTTTTGTTTTCTTCAGCCGGAATATATCCTCGGCCTTTTTCAACCATCAGTTCCACTTTGATCTTCACAGAGGATTCCATGTTGCAAATTACATGATCGGGATTCAGAACCTGAAAGCCTGACATCTGTTTGCCTATATCACCTGCTGTAAAGCTATTTTTTCCAGTTACTGAAAGAATCACCCTTTCGCTTTCGAAGCCTTCAATTTGCCTTCTGAAACGAACCTGTTTGAGGTTGAGTATGATTTCAGTGATGTCTTCAACAACACCTTTAATGGTTGAAAATTCGTGGTCTACACCCTCTATCTTTACAGATGTAATTGCAAATCCTTCGAGTGAGTTAAGAAGTATGCGACGGAGTGCGTTGCCTATGGTGATTCCGTAACCGGGCTCTAAAGGTCGGAATTCGAAGTTGCCTTCCATGTCGGTGGAGTTCAGCATAACCACCTTGTCCGGTTTTTGAAATGCGAGTATTGCCATGTTTGCTATTGGATATGATTATCTTGAGTAAAGTTCTACGATGAGTTGTTCACGAATATTTTCAGGAATATCGGCACGCTGAGGAACAGCAATCAATGTACCTTTCATGCTGCGGGCATCCCATGTGATCCATGGAAAGGAGCGCTTGTTGCGGGTTACTGAGTCGGTGATTACTTCCATGGATTTGGATTTCTCACGCACTTCAATCACATCTCCCACTTTCACAGAGTAGGAAGGAACACTCACCACGCTTCCGTTTACGGTGATGTGGCGGTGCGATACCAACTGACGGGCGCCGTCGCGGGTATTGGAAATACCCATACGGTAAACCACATTGTCTAGGCGTAATTCCACAAGCTGCATCAGTACTTCGCCGGTTACACCATGGGCACGGGCTGCACGCTGAAAAGTGTTGGAAAACTGCTTCTCGAGCATTCCGTAGGTGTACTTGGCTTTTTGCTTTTCCTGAAGCTGTACGGCATATTCCGATTGCTTCATTCGCTTTTTTGCCAGACCATGCATGCCTGGAGGATAGTTCTTTTTTTCAAGGGCCTTGTCAGGTCCGAATATGGGCTCGCGAAATTTGCGTGCGATTTTTGATTTTGGTCCGGTATATCTTGCCATGTTTGTCTGTTGATTGGATTATACCCTACGGCGCTTTGGAGGACGACAACCGTTGTGGGGAATAGGTGTGATGTCCACAATCTCAGTTACTTCAATGCCTGCATTGTGAATGGTTCGGATGGCAGATTCCCTGCCGGCTCCGGGCCCCTTCACCAGCACTTTCACCTTGCGTAAACCGGCTTCAAAAGCCACTTTAGAGCAATCACCGGCAGCCAGCTGAGCTGCATAAGGGGTGTTTTTCTTGGAACCCTTGAAGCCCATTTTTCCGGCCGATGACCATGAAATAACTTCACCGTTGAGGTTGGTAAGGGAGATGATGATGTTGTTGAAGGTGGCATTGATATGCGCCGTACCGGCCATGTCCACCTTAACCACACGCTTTTTTGCATTTTTGGCACTTGCTGCGCCCGATTGCTGTTTAGCCATTTTGTATGATCAGAATCTTACTTGGTTACTTTTTTCTTGTTCGCAACAGTTTTCTTTTTGCCCTTGCGTGTACGGGCATTGTTTTTGGTGGTTTGCCCGCGAACAGGCAGACCCAAACGATGACGGATGCCTCGGTAGCAACCAATGTCCATCAAGCGTTTGATGCTTAACTGCACCTCAGAACGCAATGCACCTTCTACCTTATAAGTATCAGTAATTACATTACGAATCTTGGTGAGTTGGTCGTCATTCCACTCTGTTACCTTGGCATTCCAGTCTACACCGGCCTGCGAAAGAATTTTTTGGGCAGTCCTGCGACCTATGCCGTAAATATAAGTGAGGGCAATTTCTCCCCTCTTGTTTTTTGGAATATCAATTCCTGCGATCCTTGCCATGCTTGATAATTATCCCTGACGTTGTTTGTATTTTGGGTTCTTTTTGTTGATTACATATAAACGACCTTTGCGGCGCACGATTTTGCACTCTACACTGCGTTTTTTTATGGATGCTCTGACTTTCATAGCGTAAAAAAGTTTGCGAAGATAAGTGTTTTTGGTAATTCTTTATTTATATCTGAAAGAAATTCTTCCTTTGGTTAAATCATAAGGGCTCATTTCAACCTTTACTCGGTCTCCTGGAAGAATTTTGATGTAATGCATCCGCATTTTTCCGGAGATGTGTCCGATGATGATGTGCCCGTTTTCGAGCTCCACACGGAACATAGCGTTGGAGAGCGCTTCTATGATGGTTCCATCCTGTTCTATGGAAGCTTGTTTAGCCATTCAGTCTTTCTGTTTGATATGTTTGTTGTTTTGTATTGCAGTTTCTATGTCTTCAAAACTTGATAAAACCATTGGGCCTTCGCTTGTAATGGCTACAGTGTGCTCGTAATGCGCAGATGGCTTGCGATCGCGTGTGCGAATGGTCCATCCGTCACGCTCCTGCACCACCTGTCGTTCTCCCATGGTAATCATGGGTTCAATGGCCAGCACCATGCCTTCTTTTAATACCGGCCCCTGCCCTTTTTTACCGTAGTTGGGCACTTCAGGCTTCTCGTGCAGGTTGCGTCCCACACCATGACCTACCAACTCCCTGACTACTCCGTAGCCATGCTGCTCAGCATGTGATTGAACTGCGTAGGAGATATCTCCAACCCTGTTTCCGGAAGAAGCCATTTCGATGGCACGACTCAGGCATTCGCGTGTAACACGACAAAGCCGACCCGCCTCGGTTCCTGCTCCATCCACTAAAAAAGAAAATGCAGAATCACCGTGAAATCCATTTTTGTACACACCGCAGTCCACTGAAACAAGATCACCTTCGCGAATCAGGTATTCAGATGGCATGCCATGCACAACCACTTCATTCACCGAAATGCACAAGGAAAACGGAAATCCGCGGTACCCTTTAAAGGAAGGCGTAGCTCCATGATCCTTGATAAAGGTTTCAGCAAGGGTATCGAGCAATTTCGTTGAAATGCCCGGGCGAATTTCGGCAGCCACAGCGGCCAATGTTTTACCAACAAGTAAAGAACTTTCTTTAATCAGGGCTATTTCATGCCTGGTTTTGATCGGAATCATGAAACCAAACAATGCCTTTACCCTGCGTAATTTACAGCTGCATTCGGAACATTTCTGCCCTTGATGCGACCCGATTTCATCAGTCCGTCATAGTGACGCATCAAAAGGTGACTTTCTATCTGCTGCAGTGTATCCAAAACCACTCCCACCAGAATCAACAAAGATGTACCACCGTAAAAGTGGGCAAACTGCTGATTGATTCCCATCAGGCTGGCAAATGCGGGTAAAATCGCTACAAAAGCCAAAAAGAGAGATCCTGGAAAAGTGATTCGACTCATGATAGAGTCTATAAACTCGGCAGTTTTCTTTCCGGGCTTCACTCCGGGAATAAATCCGCCATTGCGTTTCATGTCATCAGCCATCTGGTTTGGATTGATGGTGATGGCTGTATAGAAGTAGGTAAATACAATGATGAGAAGGGCAAACACAAAGTTGTGCCAGAAACCATTCGGATTGCTGAATGTGGCCACAAAGGATCCTAAGGACTCAGCATTTGCAAATCCTGCAATGGTGAGCGGAATAAACATGATGGCCTGGGCAAAAATGATTGGCATTACACCGGCTGCATTCACCTTGAGGGGAATGTACTGCCTAACACCACCATACTGTTTGTTGCCCACAATTTTTTTGGCAAACTGCACCGGTATTTTCCGTGTGCCCTGCACCAGTAGTATTGAAACCACGATGATGAGAAACAGCAGAAGGATTTCTACCACGAGGGCAACCATTCCTCCACCCTGCATGTTGTCGAAACGCGACACAAACTCTTGAAGAAAAGCCACAGGCAGATTGGCAATGATACCAATCATGATGATGAGTGAAATACCGTTTCCGATTCCACGATCGGTAATTTTTTCACCTAACCACATGATGAAGATGGTACCGGCTGTGAGGATGATAATGGAAGAAAACCAGAAGAAAGATACATCTGACATGATGGCTTCTTTTGGAATCTGAGAAGCAATGTATCCGGGGGCTTGCAATAGCGTAACCACCACGGTGAGCATACGGGTGTACTGGTTGATTTTCTTGCGTCCGCTGTCACCTTCTCTTTGCATGCGCTGGAAATGAGGAACAGCCATGCTCAACAACTGCATCACAATGGATGCAGAAATGTAGGGCATGATACCAAGAGCAAAGATGGATGCGCGGGAAAAAGCTCCTCCGGCGAAAATATTAATCAGTCCGGCCAGGCCTTCGTCAGTATTGCTCTTGATGGCCTGAAGCGTAACAGAATCAACGCCCGGTAGGGTTACAAAAGAGCCCAACCTGTAGATGAGCAGAAAACCCAGGGTATTGATGATCCTGATGCGCAGGTCTTCAATGCTCCAGATGTTTTTAATGGTCTGTATGAAGTTCTTCATGGCTTGCTTTACAGGGACTCAACTGAGCCGCCGGCAGATTCAATGGATGATTTGGCTTTTTCAGAAAATTTATGTGCCTTCACAGAGAGGGCTGTTTTGATTTCGCCACGGGCAAGAATTTTGATTTTGTCTCTTTTGGAAACCAATCCATTAGCCACCAGGATATCCTGATCGATGGCGGTAAGTTTCTTGCTTTCGGCCAGCTTTTGCAAGGTATCGAGATTGATGCCCACATACTCTACTCGGCTGATGTTTTTGAAACCGAATTTGGGCAAACGGCGCTGCAGAGGCATCTGACCGCCTTCGAAACCTGCTTTTGCCGAATATCCTGAGCGCGACTGAGCACCCTTGTGTCCGCGTGTGGATGTTCCACCTCTTCCGGAACCTTGTCCGCGTCCTACTCTTTTTCTGTTACGAACCGAGCCTTCGGCCGGTTTAAGATTGCTTAAGTTCATTTGGCTTGTTTATTCGATAACCTGAATTAGATGAGAGACTTTTTTCACCATGCCCATGATTTGTGGCGTGGCTTCGTGTTCCCTTACTTCGTTGAGTTTGGTAAAACCAAGGGCACGCAGGGTGCGCTTTTGGGTTTCGGGTCTGTCAATCCCGCTCTTTACCTGCTTTATTTTAATTTTTGCCATGGTATACAAGATTAACCGTTAAATACTTTTTCAAGGGTGATTCCTCGTTGACGGGCCACTGCAACAGCATCGCGCATCTGTTCAAGGGCATCGATGGTGGCTTTTACCACATTGTGGGGATTGGATGAACCTTTGGATTTAGCAAGTACATCTGTTACACCCACGCTCTCGAGCACCGCACGCATCGCACCACCGGCAATTACACCGGTACCGTGTGCTGCAGGCTTGAGAAATACTCGGGAACCTCCGAATTTACCATATTGCTCGTGAGGAACCGTACCATGCAGGATAGGAACCTTGATGAGGTTTTTCTTGGCATCTTCAATACCTTTAGAAATGGCATCGGTAACTTCCTTGGCTTTGCCAAGTCCGTATCCCACAACACCTTTTTCGTTGCCCACAACCACGATGGCTGAAAAGCTGAAGGTTCGTCCGCCTTTGGTAACCTTTGTTACACGCTGAACGCCAACGAGCCTGTCTTTGAGCTCAATTTCGCTGGATTTTACTTTTTTGGTTTGCATTGACATATTTTTCTGATCGCTTAGAACTGAAGACCCCCTTCCCTTGCACCTTCGGCCAGGGCTTTTACCCTTCCGTGGTAGAGGTATCCGTTACGGTCGAATTTAACAATTGAGATGCCGGCAGCTTTTGCTTTTTCTGCGGCGAGTTTACCCACCATGCGGGCTTTTTCGGTTTTGTTGATGGTTTGTGCGGCGATGTCTTTTACCTTAGATGAGGCTGAAGCCAGTGTTTTTCCGCTGTTGTCGTCAATAAACTGAACATATATGTCTTTGTTGCTACGGAACACCGACATGCGGGGCGATGAGGTGTCACCGTAAACCACTTTGCGTATGCGCTTTTTGATGCGCTCTCTTCTGTATGATTTTGTAATTGCCATGTGATTGGTTTAAGTGGATTATTTACCTGCTGCTTTTCCTGCCTTTCTACGAAGTACTTCGTTGGCAAACTTGATTCCTTTTCCTTTGTAAGGCTCAGGTGGTCTGAGGCTTCTGATCTTGGCAGCTACACTACCGAGGAGTTCCTTATCGATGCTCTTCATGAGAATCACCGGATTTTTTCCTCTTTCGGTTTTCGTTTCTACCTTAATTTCCTTGGGCAATTCGAAAGCCACATTGTGAGAAAAACCGAGTGTGAGCTCGAGTAAATTACCGGTATTGCTGGCCCTGTAGCCCACACCTACCAATTCCTGCTCTACAGAATATCCTTCGGATACGCCTTTTACCATGTTGGCAACAAGCGCCCGAGACAATCCGTGCAATGCCTTTTGCGATTTTTCCTCACCCGAACGGGTAAGCACTACATTTTTTTCTGAAGTGGTTAATCCGATTCCTTCAGCCAAGTTGCGGCTGAGCTCTCCGAGTGGACCTTTAACTTTAACGCTGCCGTTGGTAAAACTTACTTCTACTCCTTTGGGCAACTGTATGGGCAATTTTCCGATGCGTGACATGTGAATGCTTTTTATTGATTAGGAAACATAACAAATGACTTCACCACCCACATGGTTATTGCGGGCCTCTTTATCGGTCATCAAACCCTTGCTGGTTGAGATGATGGCAATTCCTAAACCATTCAACACTTTGGGTAATTCTTCAGCGCCGGTATACTTACGAAGACCCGGACGGCTTACCCTCACCAGTTCCTTGATGGCACTGGTCTTGGTTTGATGGTTGTACTTGAGGGCTACCTTGATGATGCCTTGCTTGTTGTCCTCCTCATACTTGTAGTTAAGGATATACCCTTTTTCGAAAAGAATACGGGTAATTTCCCTCTTGAGGTTGGAGGCAGGAATTTCCACCACTCGGTGGTTTGCCTTGATGGCGTTTCTCAGTCTGGTGAGATAATCTGAAATGGGATCAGTCATTGTGGATTTGTTTTAATCAATCGATATCCTTGGATTGTGTTTTTACTTTGTTTGATTTACCAGCTGGCTTTGGTGATTCCTGGTATTTTTCCGTTGAGCGCCAGTTCCCTGAAGGTATTACGCGACAATCCGAAGATGCGCATGTATCCCCGGGGGCGACCGGTGATTTTGCAACGGTTTCTCATCCTTACTGGTGAGGAGTTGCGGGGCAGTTTCTGCAAGCCTGCAGAATCATTTGCTTCCTTGAGTGCTTTGCGCTTTTCGGCGTAGCGGTTCACGAGGTATGCTCTCTTAACCTCGCGGGCTTTCATGGATTCTTTGGCCATATCTTAGTTTTTCTTGAAGGGTAAACCGAATTCTTTTAACAGGGCAAATGCTTCTGCATCATTGGGCGCTGAGGTAACAAAAGTGATGTCCATTCCCAGGATCTTGTTCACTTTGTCTATGGATATCTCAGGAAAGATAATCTGCTCGGTTACACCCAGCGTATAATTTCCTTTTCCGTCGAAAGCCTTGTCATTGATACCCCTAAAATCGCGGATACGAGGAAGAGATACAGCAATCAACCTGTCCAAAAACTCATACATCTTGTCCCCTCTGAGCGTAACTTTTACACCGATGGGCATATTTTTACGCAACTTGAAGTTGGAGATATCTTTTTTGGAACGGGTGGCAACAGCCTTTTGTCCGGTAATGGTGGATATTTCCTGAATGGAGTTGTCGATGAGTTTTTTGTCGGTTACGGCTATGCCCAATCCCTGATTGATGCATATTTTTTTGAGTTTAGGAACCTGCATTGAACTCTTGTAGGCAAATTCCTTTTGCAGGGCAGGCACAATTTCCTTGCGGTACTTTACCTTGAGCCTGGGTTGCATTTGATTTGTTTCCATGTGTTGTTTTGAGCGCAAGCCAAAAAATGGTCAGCTTACATTATTTAATGGTTTTGTTTGATTTCTTAACCATGCGCATCTTTTTACCATCCTCCATGGCATATCCCAGGCGGCTTGCCTTGGTACCATCCATGTACATAAGGTTAGAGATGTGAATGGGGGCAGCAGTTTCGGTGATGCCACCCTGTGGGTTTTTGGTATTGGGACGGGTATGCTTCTTTACCATGTTTACGCCCTCCACAATGGCGCGGTTCTGTGAAGGCTGAACCTCCACAATTTTACCTTGCTTGCCTTTGTGGTCACCGGTAATGACAACTACTGTATCGCCTTTTTTCAGTTTCATTGCAATGTTTTTTTTAATGCTTGTTTTACAATACTTCCGGAGCGAGTGAAACGATTTTCATGAACTGCTTCTCACGCAACTCACGAGCCACAGGTCCGAAAATACGGGTACCGCGGATTTCATCTGTGTTGTTGAGCAATACCACCGCATTGTCATCAAAACGGATATAGGAACCGTCGGCACGACGCACTTCTTTTTTGGTGCGAACGATTACAGCCTTGGATACCGATCCTTTTTTGATGCCTCCGGAGGGCATGGCATGCTTTACTGAAACCACGATCTTATCACCGATGGATGCATACCTGCGCTTGGTTCCTCCGAGCACGCGGATACAAAGCACTTCTTTGGCTCCGCTGTTGTCTGCTACTGTGAGTCTGGACTCCTGTTGTATCATGTTTTACTTTCTTTTTAAATGGATTTGATTACTTGGCTTTTTCGAGAATCTCAACTAGACGCCAGTTTTTTGTTTTGCTCAAGGGACGGGTTTCCATGATTTTCACCACATCGCCGGGATTGCACTCATTTTTTTCATCGTGCGCCTTAAAACTCGAGGTGAGCTTTACGAACTTTCCGTATTTGGGGTGCTTTACCTTGCGCTCCACCGATACCACGATGGATTTATTCATTTTGTTGCTGGTAACAATACCAATTCTTTCTTTTCTGAAATTCCTTTCCATGGCTTATGCGTTTGCCTGTTTTCTTTTAGTGATTTCGGTATTCAGCCTGGCAATAAGTTTACGGCTGTGACGGATTGTCAATGGGTTCTCCAGAGGAGATACCGCATGATTGAGGCGCATGCGCTCCAAACTTGATTGCTCTTCAGCAAGACGCTTGCTTAGTTCCTCTGTGGATAATTCTTTTATGGTTACTTGTTTCATTGTTTTGCGCTTTTGAGGGTTTATACAGCCACTTCTTCGGAGTAGTCCCTGCGTACCACGAACTTTGTTTTAACAGGTAGCTTTTGTGCTGCCAAACGAAGAGCTTCTTTTGCTGTAGCCAGAGGCACACCGTCTGCTTCAAAAATGATGCGACCGGGTTTTACAACAGCTGCCCAAAATTCCGGAGCTCCTTTTCCTTGACCCATACGCACTTCTGCGGGTTTGCGGGTAACGGGTTTGTCCGGGAAGATACGGATCCAAATTTGTCCTTCCCTTTTCATAAAACGGGTGACTGCAACCCTGGCAGCTTCTATCTGTCGGGCTGTTACCCAGCATGATTCTTCAGACTTGATGGCAAATGAACCGAAGGAAATTTCGTGTCCGCGGTTGGCATTGCCTTTCATCCGCATTTTATGCTGTTTTCTGTATTTTGTTCTTTTCGGTTGAAGCATGGTGAATGTTTTTTATAGCGATGCTGCAATGGTTTATTTTTTTCTGCGTCTGTCGCCGCCTCCGCCTCCGCGGTTGTCTGGTCTTGGTCCGTTACCTCTTCCTCCTCTGCCTGATGGCTTTCCGGAAGATTCCCTTCCACCCTGTCCGCCTTGTCCTGCTGTGGCATAGCCTATGTTCGGAGAAAGATCGCGCTTGCCGTATACCTCTCCGCGGCATATCCATACCTTAATACCGATACGGCCATAAGTGGTATGAGCCTCAGAGTTGGCATAATCAATGTCTGCACGGAAAGTATGCAATGGCGTACGACCTTCCTTGTAATGCTCTGTACGCGCCATTTCAGCACCCCCTAAACGACCGGCAATCGTAATTTTGATGCCCTCTGCTCCCATTCGCATGGTGGATGCAATAGAAGTTTTGAGTGCCCTGCGGAAGGAGATGCGACCCTCAATCTGACGGGCAATGGAATCAGCCACCAACACGGCATCTAACTCCGGACGCTTAATCTCAAATATATTGATTTGCACATCTTTACGAGTGATTTTCTTAAGCTCTTCTTTAAGTTTATCCACTTCTTTACCGCCCTTGCCGATGATGATACCCGGCCTGGCAGTGTTGATGGTAACTGTGATGAGTTTAAGGGTTCTCTCAATAACGATTTTGGAGATACTGCCTTTGGCGAGCCTTGCACTCAGGTAGCTGCGGATTTTGTGGTCCTCAACAAGTTTGTCAGAAAAATTGTTTCCGCCATACCAGTTGGAGTCCCATCCCCTGATGATTCCTAACCTGTTGCTAATCGGATTGGCTTTTTGTCCCATTTAGTATTTGTTGTATTATTCCTGTTGTGATGTTTTTGAATCTACCTGAAGGCTTACATGGTTAGAGCGCTTGCGAATGCGGTATCCTCTTCCCTGTGGGGCCGGACGCAGACGCTTAAGCTGAAACCCACTGTCAACCTGAATGCGGCTGATGTAGAGGTTTGCATCTTCTACCCTGCTGCCCTCATTCTTGGCTTGCCAATTGGCAATGGCACTCATGAGTAACTTCTCCAAACGGTTGGAGGCCTCCTTCGGATTGTAACGAAGAATGTGAAGAGCCTTCTCTACATCCATTCCACGCACCAAATCTGCTACCAAACGCATTTTGCGAGGCGAGGTAGGACAATTGCGCAGGCTGGCGAAACTCGTCACCTTGTTTATTTCTGTGCGCTTTTCAGCGGCTTCTCTTTTACGAACTCCCATGTGTATTGCTTAATTCAAATGGTTACTTTTTTCCTTTTTGTCCGGCATGACCTCTGAAGACGCGCGTAGGTGCAAACTCACCCAGCTTGTGGCCTACCATGTTTTCGGTGATATACACCGGTATAAATTTGTTACCGTTGTGTACGGCAAAGGTCTGACCAACAAAATCGGGGATAATCATGGATTTCCTTGCCCAAGTTTTGATGGCCTGTTTTTTGCCACCTGCAACCATAGCAGCTGATTTCTTCTCGAGTTTGAAGTCAACATAGGGACCTTTTTTTAATGAACGAGCCATAGGATGTTTTTACCGCTGTTATTTTTTTCTTCTTTCAATGATGTATTTGTTCGATGGCTTCTTGGGCGTACGGGTTTTGTAACCTTTAGCCGGAATGCCTTTGCGTGAACGAGGATGTCCTCCGGAAGCCCTTCCTTCACCACCACCCATCGGGTGATCCACCGGGTTCATCGCAACCGGACGGGTGCGTGGCCTGATGCCTTTCCAACGACTACGACCGGCTTTACCGGATACTTCCAGGTTATGGTCGGGATTAGATACAGAGCCAATCGTGGCTTTGCAGGTAATAAGAATTAAACGGGTTTCGCCGGAAGGCATTTTGATTACCGCATACTTTCCGTCGCGGGCAGCAAGCTGAGCATAACTGCCGGCACTGCGAGCAATGGTTCCTCCCTGTCCGGGACGGAGTTCAATATTGTGGATGACGGTTCCCAGGGGAATCTCAGACAATAACAAGGTATTGCCAAGATCAGGGGATGAACCCGGACCGGAAACCACTTGCTGTCCAACCTGCATGCCATGTGGCGCAAGGATGTAGCGTTTTTCACCGTCTTTGTATGCCAACAAAGCAATGCGGGCAGAACGGTTAGGATCGTATTCAATGGATTTTACAGTTGCAGGAATACCGTCCTTGTCACGACGAAAATCGATGAGGCGGTAGCGCTGCTTGTGACCACCGCCAATATAGCGCATGGTCATTTTTCCTGAGTTGTTTCTTCCTCCGGATTTCTTGATGGTAACAAGCAATGACTTTTCAGGTACATTGGTTGTAATTTCAGCGTAATCGCTTACCAGCTTAAAGCGCTGTGCAGGCGTAAGTGGCCTTAGTTTTTTGAGTCCCATTTTTTACTTATCAGCTGGTGGCGCCAGCTTTAATTGTTTGTACTATGTTCGTTTGTTCGCTTAGATGCTTGCGTACAGATCTATGCTGTCGCCTGCCTTTAGCGTTACAACTGCCTTTTTGTGGCGGTTGCTCACACCTGTTACCACACCGGCTTTGGTATTTCTTGATTTTACCTTGCCTATGTAGTTCACGGTGTTTACATCTTCTACGGTTACACCATATGTTTTTTCCACAGCCTCGCGGATTTGTACCTTGTTGGCGTCCTTCGCAACGATAAATCCGTAGCGGTTGAACTTTTCCGTGGCCTTGGTCATTTTTTCGGTGATCACCGGTTTTATAAGGATATTCATATCAAAGAACGATTTTAGGTAAACATTTTTTCAATTTCCTTTACCGACCCTTCGGTTAGCACCAGGTTGGAAGCATTTAAAACATCGTATGTGTTTAATTGCGAGGCCGTTATAACCTCAACCTGTCCTAAATTTCGGGACGACAAAAATACATTTTTATTCGATTGTGCAAGCACCATCAATGTTTTTTTGTCGGAAAGATTCAATTTCTTCAGCAAATCAATGGTCTGCTTTGTTTTGGGTGTGCCAAAATCAAAATCTTCCAAACACATAAGCGCATTTGACTTGGCTTTGTAGGAAAGCGCAGATTTGCGTGCAAGCTCCTTCACTTTGGGGTTCACCTTGATGCCGTAGTTGCGGGGCACCGGACCAAAAATACGACCACCACCTACGATGGTTCCTGATTTACGGCTTCCTGCACGGGCACCGCCGGTTCCTTTCTGGCGCTTTAGTTTGCGGGTGGAATAGGCAACCTCGTTACGCTGTTTGGCTTTGTGTGTGCCTTGGCGCTGGTTGGCCATGATGGATTTTACATCCAAATATATCGCATGGTCATTGGGCTCGATGCCAAAAATGGCACTACTTAGCTTCACCTTTTTGGAAGTTTCCTTGCCTTCGGAGTTCAATACTGTGATTTCCATATTATTTTTCAATGAGGATGTAAGAACCTTTGGCTCCGGGCACAGAACCCCTGATTACCAAAAGATTTTGTTCGTTGTGAATTTTCAGGACCTGAAGATTCTGCACCTTCACTCCATTTCCGCCCATACGACCCGCCATGCGCATGCCTTTGAATACGCGGGACGGAAACGAGGATGCACCCAATGATCCGGGCGCCCTGAGGCGGTTGTGCTGTCCGTGAGTGGATTCACCCACACCACCAAAACCGTGGCGACGAACAACACCCTGAAAACCTTTTCCTTTGGATGTGCCGATGATGTCGACAAATTCTCCTTCGGTAAAGATTCCAAGATCAATCACATCTCCTGCCTTGTATTCCTGGGCAAATCCATCAAACTCAGCCAACTTGCGCTTGGGCGTTGTTCCTGATTTCTTGAAGTGCCCCTTCAAAGGCTGTGAAGTGTGTTTTTCCTTTCTTTCCCCAAAACCAAGCTGATAGGCCTGGTAACCGTCACTTTCAACAGTTTTTACCTGGGTAACAACACAGGGTCCGGCTTCTATAACCGTACAAGCGACCATCTTACCTGACTCGTCGTACAGGCTGGTCATGCCTACTTTTTTTCCAATGATTCCTGCCATTTTGTTTGTTTTTAACCCCTAACCTCACTTCGCAGCGAGGGATCGGTTTTTATTCGTAATTGATTGTTGCTTTTGCGTTAAACTTTGATTTCAACCTCAACACCACTCGGAAGTTCCAGCTTCATAAGGGCATCTACTGTTTTGGCTGAGGAACTGTAAAGATCCATCAGACGCTTGTAGGAGCACAACTGAAATTGTTCCCTCGCTTTTTTGTTTACGTGGGGCGAGCGAAGCACCGTAAAGATTTTTTTGTTGGTGGGCAAGGGAATGGGTCCGCTCACGATGGCACCGGTACTTTTTACGGTTTTCACGATTTTCTCCGCCGACTTATCAACCAAGTTGTGGTCGTAGGATTTGAGTTTGATTCTGATTTTTTGGCTCATAAAGAACGATATTGAAGAGATTGATTTGTTACACTTTTGCTGTTTTGCCTTTTACTTTGGCCACTACCTCATCGCTCACATTGCGCGGGGCTTCCTGGTAGTGTGAAAACTCCATCGAAGAGGATGCTCTGCCGGATGTGATGGTACGAAGGGTGGTTACATATCCGAACATTTCTGCGAGCGGCACCTTGGCTTTTACTACCTGTGATCCGGCTTTGCTGTCCATGCCTTCAATCTGTCCGCGACGCTTGTTGAGGTCACCCACCACATCACCCATGTTTTGCTCAGGGGTAAGTACTTCTATCTTCATGATGGGCTCAAGCAACACCGGCTTGGCTTTGGGCAATGACTCGCGGAATGCAGTTTTGGCGCAAATCTCAAACGAGAGTGAATCGGAGTCAACCGCATGGTAAGAACCGTCAATCAACCTCACCTTCATGGTCTGCAGGGGATATCCCGCCAACACTCCATTCACCATAGAGGCACGGAATCCTTTTTCTACCGAAGGAATAAATTCCCTTGGAATGTTTCCGCCCACTACCTCGTTTACAAACTGCAGTCCTTGGTTCTTGTCATCCGGAACAAATGCCTCGTCAACAGGAGAAACCACAAACTTGATGTCGGCAAACTTACCTCTACCACCGGTCTGCTTCTTGTACACCTCACGATGCTCAACAGTACCTGTAATGGCTTCTTTATAATTCACCTGGGGGGCTCCCTGGTTTACTTCTACTTTAAACTCACGACGCAAACGGTCAACAATAATTTCCAGGTGAAGCTCACCCATACCGGAAATCACGGTTTGTCCGGTTTCCTCATCGGTCTTTACACGGAAGGTAGGATCCTCTTCAGAGAGTTTTCCGAGGGCTACACCCAAACGGTCCATGTCGCCCTGTGTTTTGGGCTCAATGGCCAAACCAATTACTGGCTCAGGAAACTGCATGGCCTCGAGCACAATAGGATGTTTTTCTTCACAAAGCGTATCACCTGTGCGGATGTCCTTGAAACCTACCGCTGCACCAATATCTCCGGCCTCGATATAATCAATCGCATTTTGCTTGTTGGCATGCATCTGAAAAATACGGGAAATCCTTTCTTTGTTTCCGCTGCGTGTGTTCAACACATAAGAACCAGAATCCAAACGACCACTGTAAGCGCGGAAAAAGCAAAGACGACCTACAAATGGATCGGTGGCAATCTTGAATGCAAGCGCTGTAAAAGGCTCCTTGGCATCCGGACGACGAACGACTTCCTCGCCGGTATCGGGATTGGTACCAATGATATTGTTTTTGTCGAGCGGACTGGGCATCAGCTCCATCACATAATCGAGCATGGTTTGCACACCCTTGTTTTTGAAAGCTGAACCGCAAAGCACGGGAACTACTTTATTTGCCACACAAGCCTGACGCAAGGCCGAAAGGATTTCGGCTTCTGTGATAGACTTGGGATCGTCGAAATACTTTTCCATCAACTTGTCGTCAAACTCGGCAATGGATTCCAGCATTTTTTCGCGCCATTCAGTGGCTTCATCCAGCATGTCTGCCGGAATCGGAACTTCTTCGAAAGTCATTCCCTGGTCATGCTCATTCCACACAATGCCGCGGAAATTCACCAGGTCAACCACCCCTTTAAAAGTTTCTTCTGCGCCAATAGGCAACTGAAGAGGAATGGGGTTTCCGCCCAATACGGAGCGGATTTGCTTTACTACATTTAAAAAATCGCTACCGGCTCTGTCCATTTTGTTTACAAAAGCCAAACGGGTAACATTGTAATTGTTGGCCAGGCGCCAGTTGGTTTCAGACTGAGGCTCTACGCCATCCACTGCCGAAAACAAAAACACCAGTCCGTCGAGCACACGCAAAGAACGGTTCACCTCAACGGTGAAATCCACGTGACCGGGGGTATCAATGATATTGATTTTGTATTTCTTTCCGCGGTAGTTCCAGTGACAGGTAGTGGCAGCCGAAGTAATGGTAATGCCTCTCTCCTGCTCCTGAACCATCCAGTCCATGGTAGCAGCACCTTCGTGCACCTCACCAATCTTGTAGTTTACCCCTGTATAAAAAAGGATACGCTCGGTGGTGGTGGTTTTGCCTGCATCAATGTGTGCAGCGATGCCGATATTGCGGGTATATTGTAAGTCCTGACTCATCTGTATTAAATCCTGAAGTGGGAGAATGCTTTGTTTGCTTCTGCCATTTTGTGGGTATCTTCTTTCTTTTTAAAAGCCGCACCTTCTTCCTTGGAAGCAGCGATAATCTCGTTGGCCAACTTTTGGGCCATAGATTTCTCGTTGCGTCTGCGGGAGTAAAGGATCATCCAGCGGATGCCCACGGCGATTTTGCGCTCGGGTCTTACCTCCATTGGAATCTGAAAAGTGGCACCACCTACACGGCGGCTGCGCACTTCTACCTGAGGCATCACATTGCTGAGGCCTTTTTTAAAGATCTCAAGACCGTCTTCCTGGGTTTTTTGGGCCACCAGTTCAATGGCATCATAAAATATTTTGTAGGCTGTGCTCTTTTTACCGTCGTTCATCAGGTTGTTCACAAAGCGTGTAACCAACACATCATGAAACTTGGGGTCGGGCAGCAGGAATCTTTTTTTGGGACTACTCTTTCTCATGGTGAATCATTCAAAAAGGTGGATTATTTTTTCTTAGCAGGTGCGGCCTGTCCGGGTTTTGGTCGTTTTGCACCGTATTTGGAGCGGCGTTGTTTACGCCCTTCTACTCCGGAAGTATCCAAGGCACCGCGCACAATGTGGTAACGCACGCCCGGAAGGTCTTTCACCCTTCCGCCACGAATGAGCACGATGGAGTGTTCCTGCAGGTTGTGGCCTTCACCGGGGATGTAGGCATTCACTTCTTTGGTGTTGGTGAGCCTCACCCTTGCCACTTTACGCATGGCGGAGTTTGGCTTCTTTGGGGTGGTGGTATACACCCTTACGCATACGCCCCTGCGTTGGGGACAAGCATCCAAAGCGGCTGATTTACTTTTGTTTTCCAGCTTTTGGCGGCCTTTTCTAACTAATTGCTGAATGGTAGGCATCTTGTTTCTTTCTGTGTTTTTTTGAATTTTTTGGTATTCCCTTCTTTTTTTTGGGGTCGCAAATATACAAACACTTTGGAATTAACCAAGTAAGCCATCCACAATTGGAAAATAATTTCCGGAGATTTCTTTCGGCCTGTTAACGAGGCGCGCAGGAGGAAAAATTGAATACTCGTGGGATGTTTTCGTCAAAGGCAAAAGCGGGTGTTCATGAGAAAATGGAGGTGGACACCAATTTGGGGTGTATTGGGCGTGCCCCGGCCGCCTGCGCGGCCGGGTCGGGTCTTCCGCTCAAACTTTTTGCCGATGGCAAAAAGTAACCGCTTCAACCCCTCACGCAGCGAGCGGGGTGCAGCCCCGCTCACTTAGTAAGAAATTGCATCTTCCGCTTTTGTGCAAAAATTGATGAGCCCGAATGATTTCTGTGTAATGACAAAATATGAATGGAATAGAGGAAGACGAGTTTATTTGCAGTTCCGGCATATGATGCGGAATTCACTTTTCATTAACCTTACTGTTCAGTCACTTTTAAAAATTATTGGCTTACATTTGAAGTCCTCAAACCATTTATCGTTTAGCTTATGATTCTCGCACGCCTCAGAGCAGTATCGTCTGCCATTTTCTTTTTAGCCCTTTTGATCAGCGGATGTAAAAAAGTTGACAACCTAAAAATCGTGCTTCCTTTTACCGAGTATTCCAATGATGTTTCACTACCGGTATCAGCAGAGCATCCCTATCTCGTAAAAAGCTATGAATGGAAAATCCTTGAACTCGATTCAGTGGTTTCAACAGACAAATCTTTCAATCTACTTTTAAAAAGGACCGGTAGCTTTACGCTCCAATTAACTGTCCGGGCAGGAATATCAAGGAAAATCACTAAATCCGTTGTCATTAAAATCACCGCTGGGTGGGGAAAAATAGGATCCTATTGGAATGATATGTCAGGAGGCAAAAGAAATATTTCAATTTGGGCAAAGGGAACCACAAGTACCGGCGCTGCTTACAAGGATTCTTCTTTTACCGATTTCGCCATCGGCTCCAATTTTCCCAATAACGACCCCTGCTCCTTTCTTGTACAACTGCGACTGCCCCCCGGTAATTACACCTATTGGTACCAGTACTGCCTCACTTGCCCCGGTGGTCCTGAAAGCTACTCAAAAGGCACAGGAACAGTAACCATTAATGGAAATTGTGTAGATATTTTTTAAGTCCCGGACTATCCCATCATTCAATCATGATGGGTAGTTTACAACTTCATTTACTGATTTAGTTTGCTTGGGGGTAACCCCGGAATGTTTGCGCGCAGAGCAAAAGTTGAGAAGAAAGTTTGAAATTAAAAAGCAAGGTAAAGGGATTCACTCATGCATTTTTGCGTGCAGAGTAAGTATAGGAAGCAAAAAGGATGAAGAAGAGAAATGATAAGTACATGCGACAAGTCTGCGAGAACGAAGTCTGAAATCAAAGGGAAACGCAACATATCAACGACAGAAATGGGAATTTATTGGCCCACGAAACAAGTTTGCGCCAGCAAGTGATGTGATAAGGAAGCAAAGGATGACAACTGCGTTTGGTAACCGGCACACGCGACAAATCCTCGCCAGCAAGGCGATTCCACAGGGTCAATCCTTGATGCAACGCAGAGAGACGCCAAAAGCCCGGAAGATGTTGTACATATTGGCAAAGTTGCTGAGAAAGTCGAGATCGCGAGCCTGGGTACCACTCACCGTACTGCTCCAATAGATGCCGTTGGTTCCCACATTGACGAGCGACCCGGTGCTGTTTCCACGGTAGCCTGCCACCGGCAATTTCAACGGGGAGGCAAAGGCTCCTGCTGCATTGTTACTGCTCCAACTTATGCGCTCTGCATCGAGTTCAGCATCTGTTGGTACACGGTATCCTGTTGGGCAAGGGTTGTTTACCCCATTCACGCCCTGCCAAAGATTTGTATTCTGCGGGTTGCGCCAATCATAGGGTGAGTTTGGAGCCAAGATAAAGTCTGCATTTCCGGGCTGATCACTGATGCTTAGCGTACTTGTGGTAGAAGAATTTCTGCACTGGTGCCCATCACTTCCACGGCCCCATTGGTACAAATCTCCGTAAGCATTTGCATCGGTGATGCTGGTGGCTACCTGTGCTGCTCCGAGGTTGCGGTCCATCCAAATCTTTCCGGTAGCCGGGTTGGTTACATCTACAACTGCCGTGGGGCCGTTGCAAAAGACGGAACCAACAGGGTAAGGTCCGGTTCCACCACCAGAAGTATTGGCAGCACTAATTCCGGGAATGATGAGATGTGCTCCATTTGCTAGATACAATGTGTCTCCGGTAGCAGATACTGATAGAATACCATTTGCAGAAAACAATGCATAAGGCACACTCAACAACTGACTTGTTCCGGTGATGCTGTAATTGGTGCCGCCGTTGACATCGGTTTCGGTTTTTAAAAAGTATGGACCGTTTGCCCAATCAATTGTAGAGAAATTACCGGATACAACTGTTCCACCGCCAACTTCAAGGCTTGCCAAACCATTGGCATTGGTAGTGGGGGTTTGGGTTTCTACATACACAGCAGTGCCGTTTGCTGTACCCTGTAAAATGCTAATCCGCATGCCTACAGGCTGGTTGCTTACCAGTGCATTGCTGCTGTTGCGGATCACTGCCTGGTAGCTCATTTTGTTGGGTGCCTGGGCAAATGTCATGGAGGAAAATAAAACTGCAACAATCGGCAATGTAATTCCTCTGAGAATGTTGAGCTTGTGCATGAAATAAAATTGGGTGTTTGATGGTACAAGTATAGTCAATAAGAAATTATTCGAAGTATGACATTGTGTGTTTAAAGCATAAGATTTTTATCAATCCGGAGAGCATTTTCGAAATTTATTCTGCTGTTTGAAAAGTAACTCAAAATCTTTCTCAGCTATATTCTCTATTTCTTTGGCAAGGATAAGCACGGACCGAACCTCAGCACAAGATACTTTGGCGACCAAAAGAAAATACGCGAATTCCATATTACCTTTCCGCTCAAATCCTTCTGCAATGTTGTTCATTATTGACACCGCAGCTCTTTGAATTTATTACTTGAAACCAAAATGTTATTCCTGTGCTCAAGCAAACGATAAATCATTATTGAAAAATCCTTCGCCTTTTACCAAGCTAAAATATCCTCAAACCGTTCAATCCTCACTCCCCTTCTGACTTTCAAACTTTCAACTTTCAAACTTTCAAACTTTCAACTTTCAAACTTTCAAACTTTCAAACTTTCAAACTGACTATCAATCCTTTAGGCAACGGACAGAGAACCCGTTCGCCCGGTCGTGGAGGTTCATGTCGGCAGTGCTGCTGCCGAAGTAGAGGTAGTCGGCGCCGGTGCCACTAACCGTACCGCTCCAATAGAAGCCGAAGGAACCCACATAGACGAGCGAACCATCGCTGAAGTCGCGGCCGCCGGCCACGGGCAACTTAAGCGGGGAAGCAAAAGCACCGGCGCTGTTATTACTGCTCCAGCTTACGCGTTCTGCATTCAACTCGGCATTCGTTGGCAAGCGATAACCACCAGGGCAAGGGTTGTTTACCCCATTCACTCCCTGCCATAAATTGTCGTTTTGTACGCTGCGCCAATCGCCTGTTGATGCAGCAAGTATGAAAAGGCTATTGCCCGGCTGGTCGGTGCTGCTTAAAGTGGTGGTGGTAGCAGAGTTTCGGCACTGGTGCCCATCGCTTCTGCGGCCCCATTGGTATAAATCTCCGTAGGCATTCGCATCGGTGCTGCTGATGGCTACCTGTGAGGCCCCGAGATTGCGATCCATCCAGATCTTGCCTGTGGCAGGGTTGGTGACATCTACTATAGCCGTTGGGCCGTTGCAAAAGATGGAGCCAACAGGGTATTGTCCGCTGCCTCCGACATTTACTGTAAGGCTGAGCGTACAAGTTTGCCCGCCAATGCTCAAAGCAAAACTGGCTGTGCCACTGCTTGCCGGTGTGCCGCTAATGGTATAAGTCAGTGAGCCGTTGCCGTTGGCAAAGGTACCTGCGGCTAAAGTGGCCGTTAAGCCTGTTACTCCGGTGGAGGTTACGGTTTGTCCGGTATGTGTTCCCCCATTGGCGGCTGTGTATGGCACAGCGCTGCTTACTCCGCTTGCCGCAGTGCCCGGATTGAGCGTACCGCTGTTGGTGGCAGTGCCGCAATCTATGGAGTTGATGGAGCCTTGTGGAGAGGGAGCAGCATCCCTGATGCAACGCACAGCAATTCCTTGTGCTCGGTTGAAATTGCCCATTCCGGAAGCGCTGCCGGAAAGGTCGAGACGGCGTGCGTTTGTGCTACTAACTGTACTGCTCCAATAGTAGCCGTCTGCGCCCATGCTGCTGAGCAAACCCGAGCTCGAAATCCT
>JBKCNM010000063.1:0-2658 GCA_046297395.1 Bacteroidota bacterium | reverse complement strand
CCTGCAGTATTTTTATGCGAATGCCAACAGGTGCATTCAAGATGAGGTTGTTGCTGTTATTGCGGATCACCGCCTGAAAACTGAATTTCTGAGGAGCCTGCGAAAATGCCGGAAAAGTGAACATAACAAGAAATATGAAAGCAAAAAATTTATTCATCATACTGCGGGTTTATTGATTGTTTCCGGCAAAGATAAGTCCAATCCCATCTAAAAAAAACAGATGCATCTGATTCAAGTTTTCGGGTAGAATTTTTTCAATTGTTTTTTGTAAGACTGGTGGTGGGTTTTTCATGCATGGCCAGGGTCTGGCTTAATAGTTGGGCATGACTTTTATTCTTATTCAATGCGGAGGATGTTGGTGTTTTGCACGGGGGCGCGGGGCTGGGCCCCGCGCCCTTAGTTGCGTGAGCGATTGCAGCGGTTACTTTTTTGCAAGGCAAAAAAGTTTGAGCGGAAAGCGCGACCCGGCAGGCAACGCCTGACGGGGCACGCCCTAAAAGAAATCTTCTCCGGTATGCTTTTTTTAGGAGCACTTTGTCTTTTCCTACATACACGGGTCATTTGTCCCCGTTGTAAACGAAGACGAGGTGCGTATATTTACCCACCAGATTCAACACCAATTTGAGCTATGTCATCATCTGTTACCACACTCAGCAATTTTATTATGGGAACATGGGTTCCCTGTTCCGGAGAAAATCTTTTGTACCATGCCGTTAGCGGAGAGCCCATTTATGCGGCGGGCACCAAGGGAACAGATTATGCAGGCATGCTTGCCTGGGCAAGGAGCAAGGGCAACCGCACCCTGCGCAAAATGACATTTCATGAACGCGCTCGCATGCTCAAGGCGCTCGCGCTTCACCTGAACACAAAGAAAGAATTGTTTTACCAAATCAGTTACGCCACCGGCGCCACCAAAGGCGATAGCTGGATTGACATAGATGGGGGCATTGGTAATTTGTTTGTGTATGCCAGCAAAGGCAGAAGAGAATTGCCCGATGAACCTTTTTTGCTGGATGGCAATCCGGAAATGCTTTCCAAGAACGGAACCTTTATCGGGCAACATATAGCCGTTCCATTGGAAGGATGTGCCATTCACATCAATGCCTTTAATTTTCCGGTGTGGGGCATGCTCGAAAAAATTGCGGTGAACCTTTTGGCAGGTATGCCTTGCATCGTAAAGCCTGCCTCGCTCACCTGCTTCTTAACCGAAGTGGTATCCAAGGAAATTATTGCTTCGGGAATTTTGCCCGAAGGCGCCTTTCAGTTGCTTTGCGGACGCTGGGGAGATATGCTGGAGCATGTGGATTGCCAGGATGTGGTGACCTTTACAGGAAGTGCATCCACAGGAATGATGCTGAAAAACAAATCATCCATTGTATCCAATGCTGTGCGCTTTAACATGGAGGCCGATTCCCTGAATTGCTCCATATTGGGACCGGAGGCAGCGCCGGGCACAGAGGAGTTTGTGCTGTTTGTAAAAGAAGTGGTTAGGGAAATGACGGTGAAGGCCGGACAAAAATGTACGGCGATTCGCCGCATCCTGGTGCCCGAAGCCTATGCAGAAGCTGTGGCAGCAGCCGTGAAAGAAAAAATTTCTTCTACGGTTATTGGCAATCCTCAGTCCGAAGGTGTGCGCATGGGGCCACTGGCAGGAAAGGAGCAGGTAAAAGATGTTCGGGAAAAAGTAAAACAACTGATGAAGTCCTGCGATACGCTTTTTGGGAATCCGGATGCCGTGCAGGTAAAAGATGCCGACAGCGAGAAGGGTGCGTTTATGTCGCAGGTACTTTTGTATTGTTCCCATCCCCTGAGCAATACCGATCCGCATACGATAGAAGCCTTTGGGCCTTGCGCCACGATCATGCCTTATAAAAATGCCGAAGAAGCTGCGGAAATATCGAAGATGGGAAAAGGCAGTTTGTGTTCATCGGTGTTTACTGCCGACGATGGTTTTGCGCGGCAAATGGTGATGGAAACGGCTTGTATGCATGGTCGTATGGTATTGATAAATCGTCACAGTGCCGGAGAATCTACCGGACATGGTTCGCCCATGCCGCACATGGTGCATGGTGGACCCGGGCGTGCCGGCGGAGGTGAGGAGATGGGAGGCGTTAGGGGCGTGCATCATTATACGCAGCGCACGGCATTGCAAGGATCGCCTACTACGCTGATGCGCATCACCAACACCTATATGCCAAAAGCAGAAGTGAAGGAAGATCTTATTCATCCGTTTCGTAAGTACTTTGATGAACTGGAAATTGGAGAAACACTGTTTACGCACAGGCGCACGGTTACAGAAGCAGACATCGTAAATTTTGCGGGCATCAGCGGAGATTATTTTTATGCGCATACGGATGAGACTTCTCTGGAGGGTTCTATTTTTGAAAAGCGTGTGGCGCACGGATACTTTGTTATTTCGGCAGCGGCGGGATTGTTTGTGGATCCCAAGAAAGGGCCTGTTCTTGCGAATTACGGACTGGATACGCTCAGGTTCATTAAGCCTGTGTATGTGGGCGATACCATACGCGTAAAATTGACTTGTCGTTGCAAGACGCGGAAGGAAGACCGTGAAGGGCAGGTGCCTCAGGGAGTGGTGGAATGGGCCGTGGAGGTGCTTAACCAGCTTGATGAGGTAGTAGCGGTGGAGACGGTGCTTAC
>JBKCNM010000062.1:0-29122 GCA_046297395.1 Bacteroidota bacterium | reverse complement strand
ATTAACTCCCGGCCACAACAATTGAACGCCCAACCAGCGCGTTTCAATATTTTGCGATAAAACAAACGCCGGGGAAAGCTATTTCAATCAATGGAAACTTCACATTGTCTTCATAAGAAATGTAACGGTTGGCGTCGAGTTTGGGATATATGGTTCCCATGTTTTTTACCTCCGGACCACGAGGGATGGATCCAAAGTATTTTTCTGCCAGTTTCAGAACTTCCTCAGGATTCACATCGCCTGCTACCGTAAGTGTGGCGTTGTTTGGTCCATACCAGCGCATGAAGAATTTTTTAAGATCATCCACATCCACTCTGTTCAGGTCTTCTACATCTCCAATAGTGGTCCAGGAATAAGGATGGCCGTAAGGATACAAGGCTCTGCAGATTTTTTCATATCCTAAGCCGTAAGGTACATTTTCATAACGCTGACCCCTTTCATTTTTGACTGTAGAGCGTTGTACTTCAAATTTTTTCTGCGTCACGGCATCAAGTAAAAATCCCATCCTGTCGCTTTCAAGCCACAAGGCCGTTTCCAACTGATTTACCGGTAAAGTTTCAAAATAATTTGTGCGGTCTGTATTGGTCGTTCCATTCATTGTTCCGCCGGCTTCAGTAACAATTTTAAAGTGCTCTTCATCTGCCACATGATCCGATCCCTGAAACATCATGTGTTCAAAAAAATGAGCAAATCCGCTCCTGCCTATCTCTTCGCGGGCACTTCCCACATGGTAAGTTACATCCACATGGCAAATCGGATCGGAATGATCTTCGTGTATAATTACCTGTAATCCGTTGGGCAACTCATACTTTTCGTAGGGGATGATGATGTCTTCTCCGGCTTGATTCACTTTTTCAATGAATTTGGGCTGGCTGTATGTCAACTGATAAAGACAGCATAACATGCTGATAAACAATATTTTTTTCATAATTCCACGGAATATTTTGGCCGAAAATTACAAAATTATCGGGCAAGCTGTCAGATGGAATGGGAAACAGATAAATTTTGAATTTCAACGAATGATTTGTTTAAATCATCTATAAAATGATTATTTTTGTCGACCAACGAACAATCTAACCAACCATGCGTCTTCGTAAAACCCTACAATCAGTTAAAGCAAATTGTATGGTTCCTTTTGCCAATAAATCCCTTCAAATAAAAAGCCGTCGTTTGGGACTTTTCCTTTTAGGGACATTCGTTTGTTGGACTTTAATGATGGATGCTCAGGTAACCCAACTTTGGAGCAATACCTATGCCGGAAGCGGTTCACGCCGTTACGATAAGCATCTTTGTTTTGCTGATGCATCAGGCAATGCTTATGGAGCCATGGCTTATAGTCTAATGGATACCCTTCTTACCAATCAATCCGGAACAGTTGTCCAATCCTACAGGCCATCAGGCATTACCTTTTGCCGCTTTGCTTCTTCGGGAGGTTCTCCCACATGGACTAGGAACATCAATGACAATTTCATGAGTCTGGCAGCATACCGAATTGATGCTTCTGCCAATACCTATGCCGCTGTTACCCAAACCACCGGCGCAAGCAACAAGGATATCTGTCTCTACCGATTCACCAATAACGGAACACAAAGTACCTTGTTTACTTATGCTTCACAGAATGCTTCCGATGATGAGGCAGAAGACATGATCACAGACAGCCAGGGCAACTTTCTGGTTTGCGGTAGTACAGATCAGCAAAACAACATCCTTGTACTTAAATATTCCTCTTCTGGTACCTCTCTGTGGAACTTCGCATCCGCACTCAGTCAAAGTGGATCTGCAAGAGCCTTAAGGGTGGGTGTGGACGCATTATCAAATGTATATACGGTATCTTCCAATACCATCGGAACAAATACAGAATATTATATCAATGCATGGCTGGCCAATGGTACAGAAGTTTTTTCGGTGCCTGTTCCTCAATCATCTTACACCCAACTCCAACTCAAAGATTTTGCAGTTGATAACGAAGGAAATTCCTTTTCGGCTTTTGCAGGGATAAATGGCAATGGTTCATATGACATTCTGGTATATAAATACGATTTGAATGGCTCTCTGAGTAACACTTTTGTTTTCCCATCTAGCGGCAACGGCCTTTTGGCAAACGCAAAAATCCTTCCCGTAAATTCGAGTAATGCCTACTTCCTTGCTTACCAAAATGCAAGCAACAACAGCATTGTTTGTGGTAGGTATACCAACCAAAACGCCACATGGACACAGACCATCAACAATTCCTCATTGGTTGATATAAAAGTTGACCAAGGAAACAGTTTACATGTACTATCATCCACTCCGGGTATTGAAATCGCAGATATCAGGGTAACCAAAATTTCCAGTTCAGGTTCTATCCAGTTTAACAATACCTTCGATATTGCTGCTGTAAGTGGTGAGGATGTTCCCACCTCAATGGCACTTCAATCGAGTGGTTTAATTACCGTTTGTGGATCTGCCGGTAACCAAACACCTTCAGACAAAGTATTTGCCATCAGAGTGAACGATTCCGGAAGTTTGAGCTGGACCAGGGTATTGTTTGATTTTACAGAATCGGGTTCGGGGTCTTATATCAATCCCACTGATGGTTCAGTATATATCTCGGGCAATAGCCGTAATTCAAACAATGTTACCGACATGTACCTTTTAAAGTACAATGCAAGTGGCGTTGAGCAATGGAGGCTCAGTTTTGAAAATCAAAACATCGATGAAGTTACCTCACCCAAATTGCTTACAGGAGATGCACAGGGAAATATTTACATCGCCGGCTATGTTAATGCCAGTGTGAGTTCCCGCGACATCGTTGTTTACAAAATCAATCCCTCAGGTATCCGCCTCTGGAAAAGGGTTTTCAATGGTCTTGCTTCTTCAGAAGACATCCCTAACGCAATGGTCTGTGATGCTTCAGGAGATCTCTGGCTGGTGGGAACAAGCAGGGTAACTGCTCTCAATAGAAACATCTTGGTTTTGCGTTATAACCCAACAGGACAACTCACTCAAAATTTCACCATTGATGGTCCTGCAAGTGCAGAGGACATAGGAGATGACATAGCAGTTGAAGGAGATGCATTGTATGTATTGGGTGAAGTGACCGATACCGGGTCAAACAAAAATGTAGCCGTATATAAATATAACCGCAGCTCCGGCAATCTTATATGGACATATATCAAGGACAATGCAGCCGGAGATGATTTGGGAGTTTCCATCAAAGCAAAAAATGGACCGGTCATTGCGATGAACCTTTTCAGCCAATCTGGAATTTATGCAGGCTATGCTTGTCGTCTGGGCGATGGGATTAATGGTACTGCGGTTGTTTTAGCTGAAAAAACTTTTTCGGCACCCAATATCAACATACAGGTCAATGATGTTGATTGGGCAGGCACCAAACTGGCAGTTGCAGGATACAGAGGAACCGCCTCCTCCAGCACGGCCTTTGCAGCCTGTTTCAACACGCAAAACCAATACTTCTGGCAAAGTTCTGGCATACCTTCTTCGCCCAGTTCATTCAATAGGTTTCTCAACTGCTCACTTACACCTCAGGGATATCTTTATTGTTCAGGAACCATCCGGTCATCATCAGGTTCAGACAGACTTTCATTCGCCACATTTAGTCCCGATGGTCAGCTGGTTGTAAACAATCTTTTTGGTAGTGCCACCGGCACCATAGACCAATTGGGAAGCGCTTATTTTCAGTCAGGAAATGCAGCCTTTTCGGGACAGACAAATCCTCAGAATAACAATGATGGTTATCACGGTTTGGTATCTCTCACTAACTTTCCTGCAAGGCCCGATACCATTGCTCATCAGCAAGCCTGTGGAGGAGTTCCTGTTCAGTTTACATTCAATATTCTTGATGAGAATCCTCAGAATGTTGTGATAGATATTCAATCTCAAAATTCTTCCTTGTTGCCCAACAGTGCGATTTCCTTTTCCGTGAATGGCTCAATCGTCAGTGTCGTGATTACCGGTATCCCTGATACAACTGCCATTATCCCGGTAGTGGTGACCCTCAATGACGGCGTTTCTTCAACTTTTACTACCGGCTTTGCCATCTTTGTAAGAAAAAGACCTGCTTCGGTTGCCATTTCAGGACCTGTGTCAGTGGTTGACAACAGTTCACACATCTACAATGCCCTCTCAACACCCAATGACTCTGTTGTTTGGCAACTTAGTGGGAACGGACAAATATTGTCATATACTGCGGATACTGTTGCCCTCTCATTTAACGAAGGTTTATTCTATTTGATTAGAACAGCCACAAACAGATGCGGTATCGCGGTTGACTCACTGATGATAGTATCACAACCGCCAAACCAGGCACCTGTTCTTCAGTTTGCCGATTCTTTGTTGGCTTGCAGCATGGATACTTCTTCTGTTAGCATCTCAATCATCGACGAACATGCATCTTCTGTTCAGATTTCATTACTCGGAATGGATAGTATTCCGGTTCCTCCTGTATTTGCTTCCTTCAGCGGTCAGGATTCATCTCGTACTTTACATATTCATCCCGGGATGAATCAATACGGACATCTCAATTTTATTCTTCTGGCTACAGACAGTGCAGGACTAACTTCTGCTTCCTATTTGCATGTCAATCTTCTTACACAGCCCATGTTTGCATCAATCTCAGGACCGGGAACTGTTTTACAGAACAGTATACACACTTATTTTGTAAATGGCCTTAGCGGTGTTGAATCAGGAACCTGGAATTTTAGTGGCGGCGGTTCTTTTACTGCTGTCAGCGACACATCAATCCTTCTCACTGTAGGTACCCAAAATGGATTTTTGCGCTATACCATTTCCAATGCTTGCGCAGTTTTCAGTGACTCGATGATGATCAAGGTCAATGCACCCAATTTTCCGCCTGTCATTTATGGTCCGGATACTGTTTCACTTTGTGGTGTTTCATCTGCAGCGCTTGTTCAATTTTATTACACGGATGAATCAGTATCCACAGTGACAGCCACCGGCTATTCTTCCAATCAACAACTCATTCCGGACTCTGTGCTTTCCACAGGCGTAGACACAAGCTATGCCAACATTTCTTTGCAAAGCATGCAAAATACCGGTGATACCTTAAGTGTATACATCACGCTTACAGATACGGGAGGACTCAGTGTTACCAAAAGAATTTTTGTAAACATCCACCCGGAGGTACTTGGAGACGCAATCATTGGACCGAACGCCCTGCTTCAAGGAGATAGCATGGTATACAGCCTCACAGGTTTGCAATTTGCAGATCAGACCCAATGGACTATTAATGGCAACGGACAACTCACAGTGTTGAATGATACTTCGGTATTGCTGGTTGCCGGGGTAGGAAATGTTCTTCTCACTTGTATGGCAAGCAATGCCTGTAGTGATCTCGAAATTTCAAAACCTATATTATGTGTTGCCCTCAACCAAGCACCTGTCATTCATCTGCCTAACAATCAGGTTTCGGTTTGTGCCAATGCCCAATTGAATGGGATCGGTTTCAGTGTATCCGACGAATCAAGCAGTGAATTACTGGTGACTGTTTCAGTCTCAGATTCCTCGCTCATATCTCAGTTGAATATCGCTCAGTCTGATACAATGTATACCTTGGGTTTTGTGGCCGGAGGTTATGGCAACACGATGCCTTACCTATTGATTCATGTTCAGGATACAGGAGGTCTTACTGTTTCAGATACAATATGGATTGAGATTCTTCAGGCTCCCGCTCCGGTGAGTATTTCAGGACCGGATTCTGTTCTGGCTCAGTCTGCAGCAGAATACACGCTTTCCGGTTACACAAGCGGAGCAACATTTGCCTGGACATACGGGGGTAATGCCGTTTCCGGAACAGCTGAAATTTTAACATTTACTCCAGACCAATCGCAATGGCTGGTGTATGAAGCTAGTTTAAATAACTGCCTTGTTTGGGACAGTTTGTATGTTTTTGTTGATACACTAGGCTTGCCTACCTTTGGTAAAACGGAGTTTTCTGAGGCCCGACTCAGGATTTATCCTAATCCGGTGCCGGCAGGAAGAAATATAACTATTGATGGCCTGAACACAGGAATGTGGATAGAGCTGTTGGATGTGTCCGGCAGAAGGATTCAGAAGTCATATCCTCACACCATCAGCAGCGGATTTTGGGTGTCGGAACCACTATCAGGCGGCATTTACCTTCTGGTCATTGGTGATTCAGTACAAAGAAAAGTGCAGCGGATAATGGTAGAGTAATACTTGTTAAATCGTTCTTTGATTGGCATATTCCCTTTTTTTATGTCGATAAATTCACTTAATTTTGCAAATCCATAAAATAACCATATCATGTTTCTTTACTCAAAAGTTGTCCGTACCTTCCTTGCAAGCATTGCATTTTTAGGTATTTTTCTATGCGGTGAAACCCAGGCTGCTACTTATTTTTCTCAGGGCACCGGTCTTTTTAGCACCACCTCCAACTGGAACACTGCCACAAATGGTTCAGGAACGAGCCCTGTGGCTGCGGATTTGACCAGTGGTTTGCACAACTTTACTGTGCAGGCAGGGCATACGGTTACAATTGACCTGGATCCTAGCATGGTGGCACTCACTCTTGATGGGAATTTGGTTGTTGGTAATGACGCTACCACCCGAACGGTAACGATAACAGGATTGACCACTGTGAACGCAGGTGCCAGCTTTACTTCCGGCACTGCGGATATCTCACACGCCATCACCTTCAGAGGAAATCTGGTAAACAATGGAAACATTGATTTTTACAATACATTACTCAGTTCCGTGAACGCTACTTTTAACGGAACTGCCCTGACTATCTCCGGCGCAGGCTCATTTGAGTTCGCTAACCTCAGTCTTGCTGCTACCACCACAACTGTACTTACCTTAAATTCTGAGTTAACCATCAATGGAGCGGTTACTCTTCCAAACGGTTGTACCCTCAATGACGGAGGAAACAACCATGCTGTTTATGGGGACTGGATTGAAACCGGAAACGGAGCACTTACCGGTGCCGGTACCATCACCTTTGCTTCCACCACTTTTCAGCAAATACCCAATGCAGCTACCTTTAACAACATCATTGTTAATGGTGGAGCAACCATTCTGTTATCTGGTGCCATTACTGTCAATGGGGATTTTACGGTAAATAATTCCAGTAGCATACTTGCTCCTACCGCAGTGACACACATTTTTAACCGTACCTTTTCTATTGCTTTGCCTAGCACATATACGCAAACTGCTGGTACTACCCAGTTTGCAGGTAGTAGTGTGGCACAAACGATTCCCACCTTGCCTTGCTCTTATGCGAATGTGACTTTAACAAACGGTGGCATCGCTTTGCCAAAAACCATCGATGGTGATTTAACCTTGGGTGGTTTGCTCACTGTAAATGCCAGTGCACAACTGACCTCAACAGGATCTATTTTTGTTACAGGTACGGTGAGCGCCGGAGGAATTAGAATGGATGGGGTTTGTGATTGTACCGGAAGTTTTGTTTTCAGCGGTGCCAGCGGCCAAACTATTTCCTCTCTATCAGCAACTCCCAATCTGGGAACTGCCGCTATTACCAGTAACCTCAACCCCGGTGTATCTCTCAGTTTTAGTTTGGTATCACCTACACCCGCCTCAAACTGGAACATCAATAATGACATCACCATCAACTCAGGTAACCTCATTGTCAACAATGGAGTTACACTCACCGGTCAAAGTGGTTTCTCTCTTAACATGAGCGGTAATTCATTATTATATGTAAGAGGTTTGAACAATTTTCCAACTGGCTTCGGTGCTGTTAATTTTACTACCTCCAGCACCACCGTTTACGATGCCAATCTTGCACAGGTCATCCGTGGAGGAATTAACTATTCGAATCTTAGTATCTCAAGCAATACTAAAACCATTGATGGTGACCTCACTGTGTTGGGTAACTTCAACATGAGTGGAAATATGACTGCTAACTTCCTCGGATTCAATGTTTCGGTTTCCGGAAACTTCACCAACTCCGCAGGAAGTACTTTTAACAATGACCAAACGGTTAGATTAAATGCTTTTAATGCTAATCAGAATATTTCAGGAACAGGTACTTTTAATTTTCGCAACCTTGAGTGTACTTCAGACGGAACGACTGCGCCAAGAACCAAGACTTTTGGCAACAATATTACAGTAAACGGTGATTTCTCTGCCACTAACATTGGAGGAACTACCACCAATACCCTGATTATCGAAATTCAAGGATTTACCATTACCAACGACAATACAGGTTCATTCAATCTGGGCGACAATGTGGTGTTAAATACCAGTGGGTTGAACACTTTCCGTTCATCCATGCTCACTTTCGGTACAAGAAATCTTGCACTTGCATCAACCATCAATTATAACGCCAGTTCACCAGCCCTCACTGCGGTAACACAACTTATTTCAAATGATGTGGTTTATGGTAATTTAAGTTTAGGCGGAGGTGGGCCTTTCAATTACAAGGCCGCCACCGGAAACCTGGTGGTAAATGGCAACTTTGGCAGAACAGGAAATTTCTTCTTCCGTGATTCTTCCTTTTCTGTTACCATTGGCGGGAATTACCTGCTAAGGGATGTGGATTACCCGAGTCCTTCGCCCTCAACAGTATTTACTTTTAACGGTGATTTTCAGAGTTTAGGAAGCTCTACCATCAACCAAAATCTACCCAATGTGGTATTTGCCGGTACCGGTATCAAATTATTCAATGCCTCTCCGGGATACACGGTTACTGTTTTCGGTAATTTGACGATTCAGGATGGGGTAACAGTGGATGCCAACAATAAAAACCTTCAAATCAGAGGTAATTTTATCAATGCGGGTACGGGTATTTTCACGCAAACGGCAACCACAACCCTCAATGGCACCAATTCACCGCAAACCATCACTACCAATGCAGCCTCCAATTTTGGAAATGTTACCATCAATAAAATTTCAGGAGTAGCTGCCAACAGAACAGTAACATTTAATACCATTACTAACATCCTCGGAAGCATTTCTCTCACAACCAATAATGCCATTCTTGAGATGTCGGGTGTTACGGTTAACATCGGTGGAAACTGGACAGTGAATACCGGTTGTTCAGTGAATACTACTAATAGCACCCTCAACTTTAATGGTACAGCCTCTACGCAAACCATCAACAATGGGGTTGCTACACCTTTTCATGAATTGGTTATATCAGGCTCCTCTACCAAGAGTCTGGCCGGTCAGCCGCTCACTATCAACGGAGATGTGAATATTGATAATTGTCTTTTTCAAGGAAATAGTGTGGCTATCACAGCTATCGGCAACTGGACATGCACCGGTACTTTTACACACTCTTCCACTGTTACATTCGGTGGAGGCAACCAGAGTATTTCCGGAAGCACGGTCTCTTTCAATGCCTTTACAGCTGCAGGAACCGGAACCAAAACAATGGTGAATGGAGTTACTGTTAACAGTACCTTCACTATCAATGCTGGTTCAACTGTTGACCTCACTGCCTCCAATAGTCCGTTAAATATCGGTGGGGGCTATACCAATAATGGCTCAATTTTAACCAACAATGCCACTGTTACATTTATCGGAACATCAGGCAGAACAATCAATTCCGGTGGAACAGGGATTGGCAAGCGTTTTTACAACCTTGTTTTCAACTGTCCGGCAATTCCTCCGGCTACAACAGCCCCTGGTTGTACATTCTCCACCAATCCGGTTGAAGTACTTAACGATTTTCTGGTGTATTCTGCCAGTATCACAGCCAATGTAAATATTACCGTTGGCGGAAACCATTTGGTAACCAACGATCCTGTAAACGATCTTTTTGGAACCTATACCGCTGCCTCTGCCAGTGTGCTCACGCTCAATGCCGGCAGCGGATCACTCACCTTTAATCCGGGAATTTCTCCCTCGCAATACAGTTCAGTGGTGATTAATGCACCCGGAGCTACTTACACCCTTGGTGATAACCTGAGGGTTGCTAATAACCAACCCCTCACCATCACTGCTGGTACATTTAAGTTTGGCGGTAAGTCAGTAACGATGGCCAACGGCAATGTGGTGATCAACGGAGGTACTTTTCATATCGATGCAGGCGGTCAGTTGTTCCTTGCCAATGGTGCCAACCTTACCAACAACGGGGGTACACTGATGTTGGTTGGCACACCCACCAGCAATGCTTTTGTTCGTCGTAACGGAACCACCGGAGGATATGTTATTAACCAGAATGCAGGTACACTTCATGCGAAAAACTATACCATAGAAAACACAGGAACAACCGGCTTTACAATTGGTGGTACCACCGTTATTGATCCCGTAAACAACCTTTCCAATGGTGTTTTCTCTTCTGGTACCGGGACACAATATTTAAATCTCACCGGATATAATTTTACCAGTTTTATAACCAATAATGTTCGTTTCAACTTATCAAGTTCAGGTCCCAATGTGCCCGGATTCAATGTTTCCAGGACCAGTGGAACAGGAGTTATCACATTCAATGGATCAACAGGTTCGATGGTTGGAGATGCCTTCGATAATGACCCTGGAAATACCCGCGTATTATGGACAAGTGCTGCCAAAAGATGGACCGGTGCTGCAGGTGATAACGACTGGCATACAGCCGGCAACTGGAGTCCTGCAGTTGTTCCCGGTACATCCGATACGGTTTATATCGATCATACTACCATTCCGCTCTCAACTGCCTTCACTGTTAACATCAACAGTGCAAATGCTGAAGCGGGTCGATTGATTCTCGACAGGATGTCCGGTACCGGCAACATTACCCTGGTGATAGGAGCAGGAAGGACCCTTACTGTCTCAGAAAATGTGGATGTGCTCGTTGGATGTACCCTTACTCAAACAAATAACACCAGTTTACTCAATATTGCAGGAAGCTTTGTCAATACCGGAACTTTTAACAATGGTTCCTCAACAGTTAATTTCAATGGAGCCGGTGGCAATGCGAATATCAATGCGGGAACTTCACCCTTCTTCAATCTTACCATTTCCGGAACATCCATATACAGCCTCAGTGGGGCCATCACCGTTCAGAACAATTTGGATCTGAGCAATGGTACACTGGATGTAACATCTTCCAGCTTCGGCATCACCGTGCAGGGCAATTGGAACATTGGTACCAATGGAGTATTTGTGCCCAGAAGCGGTACCCTCACATTTTCGGGTGCAGGTAACCAAAGTATCAGTGGAGGCTCATTCTTTAATTTTGTCACTTCCGGTGGAGGTACCAAAACCATCCTTTCCAATGTAACCATCAATAACATCACCATTGGATCGGGCACGACTATTGATGCCGGCCAGAACATTATTTTTGTCAATGGCAACTGGATTAACAATTCGGCTACCGGATTTACCCAGAGTACTTCCGGACTGGTTCAGTTTGGCGGTAGCAGCGGAACCCAGCAAATTGATAATGGTACGAACAGCACCACTTTCAGCAATGTGCTGATTACAGGTGCCGCAGCCAAGACGGTTTTCAGGGATTTTAGTACCATTGGCGACTTCACCATTGGTGCTGCTTCCGGAACTGTTGATTTCTCGACTTTTCAGTTGACGGGAACACCTTCGAAAATATTTTCCGTTACGGCAGTGAATACCTTGATATTCAGGGGTGCCTCTAATTTTCCGAGCGGTTTTGGAACAGTAACTCTTAACACTGCCTGTACTGTACAATATATTGTCGCCAATGGAGCAACAATACCTACACAAACCATTTTTACCACCAATTATGGCAATTTGATTTTAAGCACTACGGCAGGTCTTTGTACCAAAGTGCTCACGGGCAACATTACAATTGCCGGCGGGCTTACCATATCTGATGTAAACACCCAATTGGATGCAAGCGACAGGAACCTTACCCTTGCAGGAAATCTTTCATTTCCTGCCGGTGGAAGAGTAATTCTCTGGGGAACAACAGGAACTTTCATACACAATGGACCCGGATACAACTTTGATGTTGATTACACCGGATTCCCAGTTGCATTCAGAAACATTACACTTGCCGGTTCAGGCACCAAAACCATGCTTGCCAACCTCAATGTGGCAGGTGATGTGGTAGTACAAAACGGAGTTTCACTTACCACAGGAACCTTCCTTATGACAGGTGCTGGAGGCAATTTTAATCTGCAAGGTGGCGCCACACTTAATTGTGCCGTCCCTTCATCTGCCGCCCCGGCCTTCCCTCAGGGCTTCAGTACTTATGCCCTGAATCAAACCAGTACAGTCAATCTCAATGGTGGAACCAATCCGCAGACCATCTTCAATGTACCAACCTATGGCAACCTCACACTTTCCAATACTTCTACATCAACCATTCAGTCGGGTGCTTCACTGAATATTTCCGGAAACTTGGCCACCAATAGTTCCACCCTCATTGATAACGGTCAGAACATCAATTTCGCCGGTGAAACCATGGACATCAGGCTCTATACTCCTTCTGTGGGCACTACCATCACCATGAATGGAGCTGCCCAAAACATTGCTGATTTTTCCGGTGAAGCCTTGAATATATGTAACATTGTTTTTGCCAACACAGGCATCAAGACCATTGCAGCGAATGTAAATAACATCATTAATATCTCAGAAAATGTTACCATCAACACAGGCGTTACCGTAAATTGTACCAACCGCACCATCAACTTTAGTGGTGCTGCATGGACAAACAACGGATCATTCAATCATTTGAATTCCTGCTGTAATAACATCTTTAATTTCGTAGGTACCGGAGCACAAAATATCAATCCAGGTGCATCCAACATTTATCAGGGTATAATGAATTTCAACAACACGGCCGGCCCTGTTACTTTTCTGAACAATGGGGTTAATTTCCATTACAACAATGGTTACCTTTTCCCAGGTGTTACCATTGCTGTTGGAGCGGTTGTGAACATGGGTAACTTAACTCATACCATCCGCGGATCTATTTTCAACGATGGAACATTCAACTGTTCCTCAGCGAGTTTTATTTTCAACGGTGGAAACCAAACCTTCAATATGCCAGGTGGTTTCACTTTCGAAAATCTGACTGTTGGTGGTAATGGCACAAAATTGATGAATTCTGACTGGAATGTGAACAACATCACCATCAACTTCGGAACAACATTGAGTACATCTACCAGTAACTTTAATCTTACCTGTAGAGGCAATTGGTCATCTCCCGGAGGGTTTGCTGTCAATTCTTCTTCTGTGTTTTTTGAAAGCCCTGATGCAAGTCCCAAAACCATCGATTTAGGTACACAACAATTGAGGGATGTATTTTTTAACAGCACATTCACCAATGCCAGAACATATACGCTCTTGGCAGCAAATACCATCTTTAACCGTCAGCTGACAATAGGCAATGGTGCAACGATTTCCCTAAATGGAAACATTCTTACATTGGGTTCCAACAATGCATTTGTTGAAACACATACGGTTGCAGCAGGAGCAACCCTGAGTGTAAACAGTAACTCAACCCTTCGTCTGAATTGTGACAATGGTACCTCCGTGCTCAATGTGAACGGTACTCTTGAAACCATCGGTAACAATCTTTACCCTGCCAAGATTACGCGTTCAACCGGAACAGGTCGCATTCAACTGAATATGCTTTCAGGTTCACTGATCAAAGCACAGTATTATGCTTATGAATACATGTCGGATGCAGGTATGAATATTGCAGACGGTGCTACTGTTGACAATACAAACAACCTCTCAGACGGTACCTGGTCATTTATCAATACGGCAGGTGGTGTTCCCAAATACTACCTCATCTTAAATGGCACAGTTACTTCACCGATCCAAAATGTGATTTTCAATTTTGTTGGCACACCTACTGTTGGCGTGCATTTTAATGTGCAGAGAACAACCGGTACTACGGTTCAATTCAATGAAATAATTTCAGGCACATTGGGCAACTTCCAGTATGAGTCTGATGGTGCAGGACCTGCCTCCGCCACAACCGGATTTTTACGCTGGCCTGTCACTCTGAATTTGGTTTGGACAGGAGCTATAAACAGGGATTGGAATATCCCCGGTAACTGGTCTCCTGCATCTGTGCCAACTTCTGTTGACAATGTTCAGATTCCTTCGGTTACCAATAATCCCCTTATCAATTCTTCCAACGCCACTTGTAAGAACCTCACTATTACCAATGGAAATCTCGGTTTGCAAAATGGGTATGACCTGATAGTAACCGGCGATATCATCCTAGGAACAGGAAGCAGTAATGGGGTTCTTGCAGTTATTGACCCTACATCGGACATCACTATACAAGGATCTTGGACCAGAGGTACCAACGGAACTTTTGTGCACGGTTCCGGCACGGTAATATTTACAGGTGTTTCGGGTACCTTCAGCATCGCTCCTCTTACCTCTGCTTTTTTCAATTTAAATATCAACGGTAACAATTCTACATTTCACCTTACAGGAAGCACTGTATTTATTGATGGCTCATTATCCGTCACCAACGGCACCCTGGCTCCTGTAAATGTAGGTTATCAGTATTTTATTAAAGGAAACTACAGCAACTCTGCTCAGTTTATCACCTCTGTTTCCGGAACCATCAACTTTAATGGTAACTCACCTCAAACCATCACAAACGGAGAATTTTTCAACATGACCACCAGTGGGACTTCTACAAAGACCACTGTGGGAAATTTTATTGTGATTAATACCCTCACCCTTAACACAGGTTCCACCCTTGCCGCCAGTGCCGCCAGTATCTGGGACCTGCGAGGCAATGTAACCATGAATGTAGGAAGCTCTTATGATGACGGTGGCAACCTGCATCAATACACAGGAACAAGCTGGACAGGAAATGGTAATTGTATTGCCAATACAGGTGGTATCCGTTTTATGCGTCTTGGAACTCAGTCTATTGTTGGTGGTAAATTTAACCAGTTGTCTTTTGAAGTGGGTGGGGCAAAAATCCTTTCCGGTAATGTAACTGTGAACGGAGATGTGAATGTATTGACAGCTACACAATACCTGAACTTTCAGACATTTACGATGAATTGCATCAATCCGCTTGCCACATTCTCCTCTGAGCCAAGTACCTTTTTGTATATCAGAGGCGCAAACAACGGCCCCACCAATTTCGGAGCCTATGATATTGATGTAACCTCGAATACTTATTATGACGGTGCACTCAATCAAACCATTGCAGGTATCAGCTATGGAAATCTTATCCTTGGAGGAGGAGTATTTACAAAGACCCTTGGTGAAAACACCACTGTAAAAGGCAACCTGACCATTAATACCACAACGCTCGATTGTTCTCCTTCAAACTACACATTGCTAGTTGGTGGAAACTTTAATAACAACAGCAATGGTTCCTTCATCGCCAACCAGGGAGAAGTGATTCTTAATGGTACAAGTGCCGCTATTCAATATGTTTATATTGGCGGTGCGGGCAACAAATCTTTCTACAACCTTACAGTTAATCGATTGAGCGGACAATTGGCACAATTAAACAATGGTTCTCCCAACATTATAAATAACCTGAAGGTTATTTCCGGTACGCTTGACCTGAATGGTAACACAGCAACTGTTGGAAGAAGTTTAGAAAATAACGGCGGTTCAATTACTACATCCGGTTCTTTCATCCTTACAGGTACTACAGGTACTGGTACCATCCGTCTGAATGGTTCAGCGCTAAATGATCTGACCATTAATGCTCCCGGTGCCACCTACACTGCTGCTGATAATCTCGCGATCAATGGTGTATTCAATCTGACAGCAGGTACCTTTAACGGCAATGGAAACCAGGTGAATCTGGGGATAAATAACCAGGCAGTAAATATCAATGGAACCTATATCACGGGAGCCGGCGGAAGAATTGGATTGGGTAATGGCGTTACGCTCACTGTATCATCTACAGGTAGTTTAACAGTTGTTGGAACAGCCGGAAACCTTGCAAGGGTTACGAATAACAGCAGCGGTGGACGATACAATTTTGTGGTGAATGGAAACATTTCGGCTCAGCACTATGTGTTTGAATTCATGAATGAAACCGGTATCCAGATCAATTCTTCTGCCACCATTGATGCAACGAATAATTTCAGCAACGGTACATTTACCAATGGCGCTGCCAACGGAACTTATTTTGTCATCAACAACTCCCAAACCCTCACCATGGAGAGCGTTGCTTTCAGCCTGAATCCCGGAGGAACAGCAAGGAATGTCTCCAAAACAGTAAATAGCGGTAACATCACCTTTAACAATTTCCTGGGTTCATTCTCAGGGACTGGTTTTGAAAATGACCCCAATGGCAGGATTAACTGGACCGGCCCTATCTCCTTAACATGGAACGGAAACAGCGGAACAAATTGGTTCAATGCGAACAACTGGACTGCCAGTGCTGGTCCGAATATTGTGCCTACAGGTGTGGAGGATGTGATTATTCCTCTGGTAACCAACCAGCCTGTAATTAATCAGGATGGGGCAGTTACCAACAAGCTTAGTATTACAAGCGGTGCAACCCTTAGTATTAATACACCATTTGCTTCAGCACCTGATCTTGTCATCAATGGTGACTTTTTCCTCAATGGCAACTTGGTTTCCACGGGTGCAGGTGATACCATTGAAGTGAAAGGCAACTGGTCCAAAGGCGGAACAGGAAACCTGCTGCCGGGTGCTTCAACGGTTATTTTTAACGCTGCGGGTGGAACCAAGAACATCAACAATGGTACATCCATCTTTAACAACCTGGTGGTTGATGGCAATGCTATTTTCCAGCTTGGCTCAAACACCACACTCAACGGCAATCTCCAGATCAAACAGGGTTCTCTGGATGTGACCTCAACCAACTTCGACATCTCCCTTGGAGGCAACTGGTTAAACCAGGCTACATTTGTGCCTCGCGGTGGAACTGTAAACTTTACTACTTCTGCTGCAAGCAGAACCATTAATAACGGTGCATCTTCATTCTTCAACCTTACACTCAACGGTACTTCCAGCACCATTTTTGATGTTGTTACAAACCCGCTTCGTACAGGTGGAAATACCAATATTGCCTCCGGAACGCTCAGAATGAACAACCTCACATTCTTCAACGGAGACAATGTGGGTGTTGACGGATTTACCATCAATGGTACTTTCGACATGGGAAACAACGGGCAATTGCTGAACGGTGCTTCTTCAAGCATTGCTGTAAACAATGGCGGTTTGTTCAAAGCTGTGGGAAGCTCAGACAATGTGCTTAACAACATCAGCAGACAGAGCACCGGATTCTACACTTTCTCTGTGAATGCAGGAGGAACCATTCAGGCACAATACTATCAATTTAGCTTCCTTAACGCTTCCGGATTACTCATCAAGCCGGGAGCCATTATTCATGCTACCAATCGTCTTACTGACGGTAACTTTACCAATGGTGCTCCGGGTGGAACTTACCTTGATATCCAGAACAACTTCGCAGATTTTACGATTGATTCGGTATTGTTTGAGTCCGGCCCAACCTACAATGTGACCCGCACATTTGGTACAGGTGTACTTACCTTCAAAGATTCTTACGGACCTTTGGCAGGCGCCCCTTATGAGAATGATGATGCCAGTCCAAACACTGGTTTGGTGCGCTGGACATATACCAATCCCCTGCTTACATGGACTGGTGCTGCAGACACTGAGTGGGCAAATCTTGCCAACTGGAAAGATGTATTTGGTTTCCCAGCCACCTTTGGACCTTTCGATACCGTGAATGTGGTAATTCCCAATGTGAGCGGTGCTTCAGGCAACTTCCCTGTGATTAAAACTTCTTCTGGTCCGAGTTCTTGCGGCAATATCACCATCAATTCCGGAGCCACTCTTACTATTCAGGAAAACCAATCCCTGAACATTAACGGAAGTTTAGCAAACACAGGAACACTTACCGTTACTAGTGGTTCTACATCGGTAATTACAGTTACCAATACCTGGTCGAATACCGGAACATTTAATGCCGGTGCTTCAACTGTTGTTATGACAGCTGCTTCAGGATTCAAATCAGTGGGTGGTGGTACAGGATCATTTAACAACCTAACCCTCAATGGTGGAGCCACTTTCCAGACTAGCACCAGCCTCACAATCGCCGGAAACTTTTTAATCTCTGCCGGCACTGTCCTTGTTGCGAATCCCTTACATCAAGTTACCATCGGTGGCAACTGGACAAGCACGGGTAATTTCCAGAATGGTTCGGGTGTTGTACTCTTTAATAAAAACAGTGGTACCCAAACCATTACATCTTCGAGCAGTCAGCCATTCCATACTTTGCGCATGTCCAACTCAGGTGCTCTCAATAAAGTTGTTTCGCTCGCATCAGACATCAGCATAAACGGCAATCTTGAAATTCTTACCGCAAGGAGCAGCTTGAATGCAGGTGCTTTCACCGTGAACATCAAAGGGAACTGGAACAACAGCGGTGGCTTATTTGTAAGTACCGGTACCGTTGTCTTCAACGGAACAGGTTCACAAAGCCTCTATCGCTCTGCATCAGTGGGTGAAACGATGAATAATCTCACCATCAATAACACCGCAGGTGTGCAGTTACTTTGTAACCTGGTTCAAACAGGAAACCTCACACTCACCGCCGGCGATCTTGATGTAAATCTCAGAACACTTACCATCGGTGGTGATTTCAATGGAAGTACTTCCATCACTGCCACCACAGGAACCATCAATCTTTCCGGAGCAAATAATTTCGCCGGCATCTTTAACAAAGGAACCAGCACATTCGTGTACAGGGGATCAGGAAGCCAAACCATCAGGGCCATTGATTATCACAATCTTTCGTCAGAAAATACAGGTGCAAGGATTTTCCCTGACGGTTCTACCGTTAACATTTCAGGAACATTTACTCCATTCACCAACACTTACACTACCACTAACAGCACCATCAACTTCAATGGTACAAGCGCACAGACCATCCCTGCTTTCAACTACTTCAACCTGAGCAGTTCTTCAACAGGTAATCGTACGCTTGCTTCAACAGGTACCATTGGTATTGCAGGAACATTCACACCCGGAACCAATACCTATTCGGTTACCGGCAGTACAGTTAACTTTAATGGAAGTGCAGCACAAACCATTCCTGCTTTCCAATACTTTAACCTGAGTAGCTCTTCTTCAGGTGCCAGAACCCTGAGCAATACCGGTAACATTCGCCTGAGCGGAAGCTTTACTCCCGGTACCAACACTTACACAACAACCGGAACAACGGTGGAATACAATGGCTCAGGTGCTTCTAATCAACTTGCCGGAGGACCATTTAGCTATGAGAATCTCACCATCAACCGCACCGGAACCGGTGTAGTGAGAACTTCGGGTGTAAATCGTGTGCGCAATACCATGACAATCACATCAGGTACCTTCAATGTAAACACCGGTGATTCCTTGATATTTGTGTCAACCAATACCCAAACAGCCCGCCTTGCGCCTGTTGCTTCCGGAAGTATTACCGGTCGCATCACGATGGAAAGGTATGCACCTCGTTCTACCTCAGGTCCGGGATGGGTATTGCTTGGCTCTTGTGTGAATGATGCCACCATCAACGACTGGACGAATAACTTCCCAACTTCAGGATTCCCCGGAGCAACTGCAAACACCTTCCCTCCATTTACTTCTGTTTACTGGTATGATGAAACAACCACGGGTGTTTCCAACAATGGTTTCACCGCACCAACTGATGGATCAAATACCCTTGTGAACGGAAGAGGATACTGGGCTTACATGTCAACCGGTTACTTAACCACCAACGACATTAAGTTTGATGTTACAGGAACACATACTGTAGGTAATAAGAACTTTAATATTTCTTACACCAACAGCGGAGGTATCAATGAGGACGGATGGAATCTGATTGCCAATCCATACCCATCTAATATTGACTGGGATGCGGCAGGCTGGACAAAGACCAATGTTGCCAATGCTGTTTACATCTATAACGCAGCTACCAGTTCCATGGCATCTTATGTATCAGGTGTTGCTACCAATGGCGGATCGCGCTACATCAACTCTTCACAGGGCTTCATGGTAAAAGCTACAGCAGATTCACCTTCACTGATTGCCACAGAGAATGTTAAAACAGCCAACACCGCTGCATTCCTGCGTCAGGCTGAAACATCTTTAGACAATGAATCATTGCTGCGTCTGAACCTGATGACTCTTGGTACCAACCAAAGTGATGAGGTGGTTGTTCGTTTCAATCCCGGCGCCATCACAGCCACGGTTGATGATAACCTGGATGCCTATGATTTCCTTGGCACCAGCAGCAGTATCAACCTTTATGCAATAAAGGCTGCCTCTGCACTGTCCATCTACTCTCAGGCAACCTTAGACCAGTCGCTGATGATTCCATTGCGCGCCAAGGTTCAGCCTAACACTGCCTATGCCATCAATTTTACCGGTATCGCTCAACTTGCAGCAGCTTATCCTGCTCCTTTTGCAAGTGATCATCTGGTGATTGTGGACAACCAAACCGGTGCAACATATGACCTCAGCAACAGCAATTTGTATTCTTTCAACACCGGATCTAACGATACCCTGATGGACCTCACCCTCAGGTTCAGCAATCCGTTGATTACAAGTTTGAATGCGGGTGTTCGTGACGAATCACAGGTAGCTGTGTTCCGCGATGCCGGAGGATTCTATGCAAAGTTCAACTTTGATCGTGAGCGCAGTTTCAATGTATCCATTGCCAATGCCATGGGACAAGTAGTTGTTCCTGCAGGTACTTACTTTGGTCAAACCGGAAAGGTTTATCTGCCAATGATTAATAACCTCAGCGAAGGCATGTACTTTGTAAATGTGCAGTATGGCGACAGGGTCATGACTGCCAAAATCATGAGATAAAATATTGTAAAAACTTTTACAAAAGCCGCAGACTCCGTTCTGCGGCTTTTTATTTTTGTGCTTCATGGTGATGTTAGAGGAAGGTAAATCAGCACGCTTACTGTTGGCTTTTTTAGGGTGGCTTGTTCCGTTAAACATGCATGCCCAGCGTTGTGAGGAAACTCCATCAAAACAGTCCGTTAAGCTGATGGAAAAGGGGCTTGATAATAGGAATTTTGACATCCATCGCCGCATCGCTTTTTTAAAACAAGCCACAGAAGAAGACCCGCAGTTTGCTTCTGCCTGGTATGCCCTGGGAAATGCCTATGTAATGCTCGCACAAACGGAGGGAAACGGATATCTCACGGCAGAAAAATATTTTTTAAATGCCATTGAGATCTGTCCTTTTTACAACGCAAGGGTGTATTATCTTTTGGGGAAAATTGCATTTTCGAAAAAATTATATGCCCAATGCAATGATTACCTGCAGGTTTATCTGAAGCATGAGGATGCAAAGGATGAAAAAGAATGGAGTGATGCAGAAAAGATCAAACCCTTGGCGTCATTCCTTGCTGAGGTCTATGCAAAGCCTGTCCCATTTAGTCCTCAATCTGTAAGTGCTGTGAATACTTATGAAGATGAGTTTTTACCCATGTTAACGCCCGACAACAGCATGTTGTACTATACGCGTCGTTACACAAAGCAGGGAAGAAATGAATTAACGCCCAGACAGGTAGAAGAGTTTTATTGCGCAAGTAAAGATGGTGAAGTGTACAATCCGCCGAAAGCTCTTGATGCACCTTTTAATGCTCCCGGGGAAGGCTATGGGGGCGTAACATTTGCACTCAACAACCAGCAACTGATAGTGACTATCTGCAAGCAAAATAAGAATGGCAAAGTGAATTGCGATTTGTATGGCAGTACCATGAAAGAGGGTGTATGGTCCGATTTTTTCAATCTTGGTGATTCCGTGAATACTGCTGATGGATGGGAATCTCAACCCACTTTGTCAGGGGATGGAAACAGCCTCTATTTTGCATCAGCAAGGGAAGGAAGTAAAGGCATGGATATATATTACTCTCTGAAAAAAGAAGATGGAAAATGGAGCAAGGCAAAGCGGCTGGGGCCGGAAATAAATACAGACAAGAATGAAAAGTCACCTTTTATCCATTCCGATAGCAAGACGCTTTACTTCTCTTCCGACGGACATATTGGTTTGGGCGGATATGATGTATTTTATATTAAAACAGATTCATCAGGAGCCTTCAAGAAACCGCTGAACCTGGGATATCCCATCAACACACCGGAAGATGAAGCGGGTTTTTTTGTGAGTCTCGATGGCAAAAAAGGGTACTTTTCCAGCAGCAAGCTAAGAGGAAAAGGTGCCGGAGGATGGGATGTATTCTCTTTTGATTTATATCCTGAGGCAAGGCCTGAAAAGGTATTGCTGTTAAAGGGCAATCTTGCTGCGGATGCGCTGCCACTTGCAAAAACACATATTGAAATAAAGGGTGTGAAATCAAAAAAAATTACGCGCATAGATGTAGATTCACTCACCGGAGGGTATGCAGGGATTTACACACTGGAGAAAAATGAAGATGCGGTGGTGAGTTTTGTTGCACCGGGTGCTGCATTCAACAGCATGCTGGTGAAATCCTCAGAGTTGGATGCAAGTCCCGTCATACAAACAGGAACCAAAACCTTGGAAAAAGCAGAGAAGGGAAAAGCATTCCGAATGGATAATATCAATTATGCGATAAATGCATCTGAATTGCTGGAGGAAAGCAAGTATATCCTTGATGCTTTTGCAGATTATCTGGGTAATCAATCCGACTTAAAGGTAGAAATACGAGGGCATACCGACAATCGGGGCAACCCGGCAGATAATCTTGCACTTTCTACGGACAGGGCATTTGCTGTATATTCGTATCTCCTGACCAAAGGAATTTCAAACAAACAGATATCTTTCAAAGGTTTTGGCGATAAGGTACCTCTTGTATCCAATGAAACCGAAGAAGGAAGAAACCGGAACAGAAGAACAGAGTTTTACATTCTACCCAACTGATGCCTGCTGAAAAAAAAATACTGCTTGCCACCGGCAATCATCATAAATTAAGTGAGTTTAATGACATTGCCTATGATTTGCGATTGCCGATAACCTTTATTGACTTAAAGCATGCAGGTATTTCTACTTTCCCTGATGAGACGGGAATAACCTATCTGCAAAACGCAAGAATAAAAGCGATGGAAGCTTATTCGAAATCGGGTATGCCTTCCCTTGCAGATGATTCAGGTTTAGAGGTGATTTCTTTGTGTAACAGCCCCGGAATCTACTCTGCACGATATGCCGGGCATGCTGCCTCAGACAGCGAAAATCGCAAGAAACTTTTGGAGGTCATGCAGACTGATATCCGACGCACGGCCAGGTTTGTTTGTGTGCTTTGTTACATCGATGCGGATACAGAAGAGTATTTTGTGGGAGCAGTATCCGGATCGATTGCTCTCAAAGAAGCGGGCAAAGATGGATTTGGTTATGATTCCTTGTTTATTCCGGCAGGATATAAACATACATTTGCAGAAATGTACGCTGAAGAAAAAAATCAAATCAGCCACAGGGCTCATGCCATGCGGGCTTTTTCTGAATGGTACAAACAAAAAATCAAATAGATAATGGCAAAACAAAACGCATATAACGACGACAGCATCCGCTCGCTTGATTGGAAAGAACATATCCGTCTTCGTCCCGGCATGTATATTGGTAAGCTGGGAGATGGAACTTCTCACGATGATGGTATTTATATTCTGATCAAGGAAGTAATCGACAATTGCATAGATGAGTATGTGATGGGCTATGGCAAGAAGATTGAGATAACTGTGAGGGAAAAAGCGGTGAGCATCAGAGATTTTGGAAGAGGTATTCCATTGGGTAAAGTGATTGATTGCGTATCCAAAATCAATACCGGAGCCAAATACGATTCTGAGGTTTTTAAGAAATCAGTGGGCTTGAACGGTGTTGGTACAAAGGCAGTAAATGCACTCTCCGCTTCATTTCGAATCCAATCTGCCAGAGAAGGAAAAATAAAAACGGCCGAATTTAAAAGAGGGCAATTGGTGAAGGATGCTCCTGTTGCCTCTACCCACGAGAAAGATGGAACCTGTGTAACATTTATGCCTGATGATGCCATTTTCGGTAACTTTCATTTTATGCATGAGTATCTGGAGCAGATGATCTGGAATTATGCTTATCTGAATACAGGTCTAATTCTTGAGTACAATGGCAAACCTTATGTATCGGAAAAAGGATTGCACGATTTATTGTCGCGCAATCTCAGTGGCAATATTCTTTACCCACTTATTCACCTCAGAGGGAATGATATTGAAATTGCTTTTACACATGGTTCCCAATATGGAGAAGAATACTATTCATTCGTAAATGGTCAGCACACCACACAAGGTGGAACACATCAGGGGGCATTCAGAGAGGCGCTCGTAAAAACAGTGAGGGATTTTTATAAGAAAGATTTTGATGCATCAGATATTCGCACCAGCATTGTGGCTGCCATCAGCATCAAGGTGCAGGAGCCGGTGTTTGAGTCTCAGACCAAAACCAAATTAGGTTCACAGGACATTGCACCGGGAGGACCGAGTATCCGCCGTTTTATTGGTGATTTTGTTAAGCAGGAGTTGGATAATTATTTGCATAAAAATCCGGAAACTGCCGATTTGCTTTTGCAAAAAATCATCCAGTCGGAAAAAGAACGGAAAGAGCTTTCGGGTATCCGCAAATTGGCTCGTGAGCGTGCAAAAAAAGCCAGTCTGCACAACCGAAAACTCAGGGATTGCAAAATACATTTCAATAGTTCCGATCCACGCAAACTGGAATCCACGCTGTTTATTACCGAGGGCGATTCTGCAAGCGGAAGCATCACCAAATCACGCGATGTGCTTACACAGGCTGTTTTTAGTTTAAAAGGAAAACCCCTTAACTGTTATGGTCTTACTAAAAAAGTTGTGTATGAAAATGAAGAATTCAATTTGTTGCAGAGTGCACTAAATATTGAAGATGGTTTGGATGATCTTCGATACAACAATATTGTGATTGCTACTGATGCAGATGTAGACGGCATGCATATCCGTTTGCTCATGCTCACTTTTTTTCTTCAGTTCTTTCCTGACCTGATTAAAAATGGTCATGTGTATATTTTGCAAACCCCCCTTTTTCGCGTAAGAAACAAGAAAGAAACCAGGTATTGTTACAATGAACAGGAAAGGGTGAATGCCATTCATGACCTCTCACCTAAACCCGAAATTACCCGCTTTAAAGGGCTGGGTGAAATTTCTCCTGATGAATTCAAACACTTTATCGGGAAGGACATGCGTCTTGAGCCGGTATTGATAGACCGCAATACCAGCCTGGATGATATCCTTTCGTATTACATGGGAAAAAATACACCTGCACGACAGGAATTTATCATCGGCAACCTGCGCATTGAAAAGGAACCTGAGCCGGTAGTGGTTTAAGTTTTTTTGTAGCACTTTCCAATGATCACAAGCTGTCTGTTGCTTGTTTAATCGAATATTTTGCCTCTATGTAAGAGAGAAGTTATTTGGTCAAATCATTCATTTCTCGGATCAGGCTTGAGCGGAAGCTTGGCAATCCTGCTCACCTCAATGGTAAACTGGCCGAACGACTCGCTCACTTTTCCTTTGATCAGGTAGACGCCTTTTCCGCTTAATGGATATTCTCTGAAGACCTGCGGAAAATGCACCGTATCAAAAAAGTTTTTTTCCGAGTCATAAAATGTGCCAAAGCACATGTTTTCTCCTTTGGATGTGCGCACCGGTTTCCAGGTAACGAGCAAGCCCATGATGCGCACTTCTTGCCCCAAGTGTTGTTTCAGGTCAGGGGCTTTTAAAGGCTCTCTCACAGGTGTGCGAAGGAGATCAAAATCATCCATGCTGATAGAAAAGCCCAGCAGTTCAATTTCATCATAGGCATCGCATAGCAGGTTTTTTTCAAATGCGGGAAGGCTGTACTTTTTTGTGCTCACCGGAAAAAGTTTGTCATGCACCTGCGCGTGCCCTCTCCGGTTTATATAGCTGTATGCCTGCCAGAGCAGAGACTCTTTGGAGCTGCCGGTAAAACGCAGAGCCCCTGTACGAATAAGAATCTGCATCTGTTCTGCAGCCGCTCCGGTACGATCAATAAAATCTTCAAGGGATACAAAAGGACCAAGTCGCTCGCGGCTCTCCAATAATTTTTCGATAAGGCCATGCCGCAATGATTCGATATGAATGAAACCAAGCCAGATTTTTTTTTCCTTTATACATGTATGTAAACGAGAGTTGTTTACGCAAGGCAATGCCATTTCTGCACCTGCCTTTGTTGCCTCCGTAATGTATACCCATGTACGGTAAAATCCACCGAAATTGTTAATCACGGCTACCATAAACTCTCTCGGAAAATAAGTTTTGAGATATAAACTCTGAAAACTCTCGGCGGCAAAACTTGCCGAATGCGCTTTGGAAAAACTATATCCCGCAAAGGATTCTATCTGACGCCATACTTCTGCAGCAAGTGAATCAGGATACCCTTTTGCACGGCAGTTTGTAAAGAATTTTTCGGTGATTTTCAGGAACTCCGTCTTCGAACGATATTTCCCGCTCATGGCACGACGCAGCACATCCGCATCTGCAAGATCGAGTCCGGCAAAATGATGACATACCTTCAATACATCTTCCTGATAAACCATGATGCCATATGTTTCACCCAGTTGTTCTTTCATTACCGGATGCAGGTAAGAAAATGAATCAGGCCGGTTATGCCTTTCAATATAAGCCTGCATCATGCCCGATCCGGATACACCCGGACGAATAATCGAGCTTGCTGCTACCAGTGTTAGATAGTCTGAGCAGTGTAATTTTTGCAGCAGTCCGCGCATGGCAGGACTCTCAATATAAAAGCAACCAATCGTATCTGCTGAACGAAGTTGTTTTTTTATGGCTGCATCTTGCTTAAATTCTTCAATTCGATGCACATCTACATCCATTCCACAATTTTCTTTGATGATGAGCGCTGCTTCTTTAATGTGGCCGATTCCTCTTTGGCTGAGGATGTCGAATTTTTCAAAGCCGATGTCTTCAGCGATATACATATCCCACTGTACGGTTGGAAATCCCTTGGGCGGCATGTGTGTAGCGCTGTATGCATAGATGGGTTCTTCGCTGATGAGCACACCTCCGGCATGGATACTCAGGTGATTCGGAAAAGATTGCAGGCGAGATGAAAGTTGCAATACTTTTTGTGCAAGGGCATTTCCGGGTTCTTGTAGGGGATTATCGGCAAGGATATCTATTTCCTGTTTTGGCAGTCCCGCTACTTTTCCTAACTCTCTTATCGGGCTGCTGTCTTTAAAGGTACTGATGGTTCCCAAAAGGGCGGCATATCTATAGGTGTACTTATCAAAAATATAGTGAAGGACTTCATCTCTTTCTTTCCATGAAAAGTCTATATCAAAGTCCGGGGGAGAACTGCGTTTAGGGTTGAGAAATCGCTCAAAATACAGGTCTAGTTCGATGGGATCTACATCAGTAATTCCCAGGCAATAGGCTGCAATGCTATTGGCACCGCTACCCCTGCCTACATGATAAAAGTTGCGGTGCCTGGCGAAACTCACTATATCATGCGTAATTAAAAAATAGGCATTGAAATCAAGTTTTTCGATGATATCCAATTCATGGTACAATCGATTTAATGCATCTTTATTTCCTTTTCCATACCTTTTTTCCAGGCCTTGCAGGCAGAGACTTTCCAGTTGTTGTTTGTCTTCCGTTCCTGAACCGGAAAAAATCGCTTTGTTTTTGTTGCTGCGAAAAATAAAATCAAAAGATACAGAGGAAAGTGTATGCAGGTAGTTCAAAAAATATTTTTCATCTGTTTGAATGCGTTTCTCTGCGGAGAGAAGAAAAGCAGGATTTTCTTCGGTGTTTGCATTGCCTGTTTGAGGCATCATGCTGAGCAAACAATTGTTTTGAATACACCTCAGATGATGATGCAATAAGAGATCATTTGGCTCCTCGAGCGTAAGCAGTGGAAAGTAGAACAGTTTTTCAAATTTGTTTTTCAGTGCATTTCCCATCATCTTGTTCAACGCATGCGGAGCAAGTGCAATAAAAGCATCCTTGCGTGCAAGTGCATGCCTCTCGGTTGGATAGATGGCAACTACCTCATCCAACCTAGGAGCCTGCTCCGGAAAGTCTTCCTGCCTGATGAGGCATTCACTTACAAAGCGATTGATTTCCTGAAATCCGGTGTTGTTTTTTGCAATCAGAAAATAGAGGCAGTCGTTTCCATTCCGGATTTCCATTCCGGGTGTAGCTTTTATTCCGGCAGCATTGGCAAGTTTGAGCAGGTCAAAAAATCCTGTACAATTGTTGATGTCAATAAGCACCAGGTGTTGTACTTTATAGATGATTGCAAGTTCTATCAATCTCTCAGGTGAGATTGTTCCGAATCTCAGGCTGTCATAGCTTCTTACAATCCAGATGCTTGGAGAGCTCTAGGCTTCAGGTGCTTGTGATGAAAATGGATTCGCTGTTGATGAGGTTAATCAACTTTTTTATTTCGGATGTATATGATACTTGCTTTTCATCAGCAGGCAATTGTGCATTTTTTTGGTAGAAAAGGAGAAAAGTTTCGCGCGCATTTTCTTCGTGGTGATGAATATATCCATCAGGATATCCATCATGGTTGCCTGTATTTTCGTTTCTTCCAAACTCGGAGCAGCAAAGGATGTTTTTATATATGCCTTTTTGTATCAGGTGATTCAATTTTTCAGAGCTCCTTTCAAGTAATGCATGGTATGCCTGATCGTTGTAATGCGCGCAATCAAAGCCTGAAATAACTTGAATCTCAAAATTCTTTTTAACATAAATAGCAGATTCTCTTTCACGGAATCCCTGCATTTTTAAGATCTGAGAGAGCGAAGTATTTACATGATGTACATCTGAGAAGAGCTTGCAAATGGCCTGGGAGTGACAGAGTGAATTTGCATCACAAGAGATTTTCATCACTTGCAGTTTATGCGCAATTCCGGTTTTGGAAAGGGCATTCTCCATGTCTTTTTTTCTTACTCCTCCTTCTAAAAAAACCAGAAGGGTTTTCTCTTTGGTTTGGGAATTAGCATAAGCGATTCCTCCAAAGATGCCACCCAATAGGAGAGTGGTGTTTCGCACAAAGTTGCGCCGGGTGAGGGGGTGTTTATTTTTCATCTGCGATTTGAATGTTTTGGAGTGAAACGGGACTGATCAATGAGCCGGTGAGGATGCGTGCTTTTTGTTTTTTTATCTCCTGCACTATGCCTGTTTCGCGGCTGTTAAGGAT
>JBKCNM010000061.1:0-7511 GCA_046297395.1 Bacteroidota bacterium | reverse complement strand
AGCGTAACTTTGAGACGGCTCATTCAGAGAGGATATAGATATCGCGCAGTTGTCTTCCTTTGCCGTTATAATCCAAACCATATCCCACCAAAAACTCATTTCCGGTGCGCAAGCCTACATAATCAACCGGGAAATTTCCTTTGTAGGCTTCGGGTTTAAACAGCATGGTGGCTATTTTCAGAGAGGCAGGTTCAAAAGCTTTTATCTGCTCTATGAGATAAGTGAGGGTATGTCCGCTATCAACAATGTCTTCCACCACAATCAGGTGGCGGCCTTTAACAGAGGCGTCCATGCCAAAAAGTTGTTTAACCTTGCCGGTTGATGCTGTTCCACTGTAGGAAGCCAAACGCACAAAAGCAATTTCGCAATCAAGGTCGATTTCCTTCATGAGATCCGCTGCAAACATAAAGCAGCCATTAAGCACACCGAGGAACAGGGGAGAGGTATCCTTGTAATCCCGGTTAATTTGCCCGGCTACTTCGGTTACGGCCTTTCTGATAACAGATTCGGAAATATGTGGCACAAATTTTTTATCATGCAGGACAATGGTGCCGGGAGATGTATTCATCGGCCAAAAATAGCAAATGCCTCAACAGATGGCAAGCCCCTCAAGGATGTTAAGTTCAGGAAAGCAATTATTATGTGAATGGATAAAGAGATGCACCGCCCAAAAAATATAATCAATCAGTAGGGATAGCTGCAGTATTCCCCAATTGGCAATTTTGATAGACCAATGAGTATTTGATGAATATCAAATTGAAAAGATCTGTAAAATAAGGGCTGATGAATTCCTCAGGGCCTATGTTTGCAGCCGACACTGTAGCAAACCTAGGAAACATGGATATAGCAATAGAGTAAAAGCTTATTGAAGTATTCTCAGTAAAGGATGCCGGAATTGATTTGGCAATAAAAAAAACAGAATGATTGAATACTTAAAAAATATGGAGTAAATTTAGCGGAAATAACCTAAACCCACCATTTTTAATCAATGACCTATGCAACATGATAACGCTTTGTCCAACGCCCTATCGGAAACCTACAAGGAGTTTCTGGATCCTAAAAGCAACAAGCGAAGCCTCTTTAAAAAGATGCTCAATCAGGTGCTTGCCATCACAAACAGCGAATATGGTTTTATCGGTGAAGTGTTGATCCGCGATGGTTCACCTTTCCTTAAGACCTATGCCATCACGGATATCTCTTGGAATGAGGAGACTGCTGCTCTCTACAAAAAACACGAACTCTCCGGTATGGAATTCACCAACCTTGAAACCCTTTTTGGTTATACACTTAAAACAGGTGAGATTGTGATTTGCAATGATCCGGCAAACGATACCAGAAGGGGAGGATTGCCCAGAGGTCATCCTCCGCTAAACCATTATCTCGGCATGCCCATCAAGGATAAAAACAATGTCATGATTGGGATGATAGGGATTGCCAATAAGTCGGGCGGATTTTCAGAAGAAGATATTTTGTTCCTGGAACCAATGGTCTCCCTCTCCTCAGCTTTTATCTCAGCTTTGAAAGCCAGCGAGGCAAAAGATTTTTTTGCAGATTCACTCGAGTCATATAAAAATGCAATCGACAGCCATGCCATTGTCTCAGTGACCGATGCCAACGGGGTGATTACCTATGTAAATGATAAGTTTTGTGCCCTGTCTAAATATGCACCCAATGAACTGATTGGCAGAACACATAACATCGTTAATTCGGGTTACCACAGCAAGGCTTTTTTTGAACAATTATGGAAGACCATCCTCTCCGGCCAAATATGGAATGGCGAAATCCGAAACTGTGCAAAGGATGGCACCATTTATTGGGTTGATGCCACCATTATTCCATTTTTGAATGCCGAAAAAAAACCCTATCAGTTTCTTGCCATCAGAACAGATATTACCAGGCTCAAAGAACAGGAAATTGAATTGTTAAACTTTTTCAGACTCTCTGTAGATTTTCTCTGTATTGCCAACACCTCAGGGTACTTTATGAAAGTGAGTCCCTCTTTCTCCAAAGCACTTGGTATCCCACAGCAGCAACTTTTATCCATATCCATTCTTGAGTTTATTCATCCGGAAGATGTGGAGGCAACAGAGAGAGAAATTCAAAGGCTTTCTGCAGGTTATAAGACCATCAGTTTTAATAACCGCTACCGGAAGGCCGATGGGGAGTACCTTGTCCTCACATGGAAAGCCTCCATCAATGAAAGTGATGGATTGATTTATGCAACAGCCACAGATATTACAGAAAAACTTGCGGTAGAAGAAAGATTGATTCAGTCTAAAGTAGAGATCGAAAAAGCCAAAACCAAGGATGCTTTTCTGGCAAATATGAGCCATGAGATAAGAACACCACTCAACGCCATCATGGGTTTTCAGGAGTTGCTGCGAAATACCAAACTTTCCGAGGAACAACTCTTTTACACCAATATCATCTCTTCTGCCCTTAAAAACCTCAATGTCATTATCAATGACATCCTCGATTTGTCAAAGATTGAAAACGGCAAACTACAGTTGGAAAAGCGCGTATTCCGTCCTGAAGCAATCGCAAAGCAAGTTGTACAAATGCAATTGCCATCCGCACAGGCAAAGAACCTTAAATTATTGCTGAGTTACGACAGCTCCATTCCCGATAAAATCATCGGTGATGAAATAAGACTTACACAAATCCTTATCAACCTGATTTCTAATGCCATTAAATTCACGCAGAAAGGAAGGGTAGAGGTTATGCTATCAGAAAATGGGAGAACGGCCACGGAGATTGTGTTGCAATGTTCTGTAAAGGACACCGGTATTGGCATTGAAGCCGACAAACTATCCCTGATTTTCGATCGGTTTACACAGGCAGAGGACTATACAACACGCATTTATGGTGGAACCGGCCTGGGTTTGAACATCGTGAAATCACTGGTTGATTTGCATAACGGCTCCCTTGAAGTATTCAGCGAACCCGGTATAGGATCGGAATTTGTCTTTGAAATCACCTATCCGATTTCAACAGAAACAACAATGCTCTCTGAGCACACCGAAAAAGAAAACCGAAAAATAAAAGCGCTCGAGGGAATACACATCCTGCTCGTGGAGGATAATATTCACAACCAGATTTTGGCCAAAACTTACCTTGAAAGAAATTCAGCCCATGTGGATATAGCAGGCAACGGGCTCATTGCGCTCGAAAAAATAAAAGACCACAACTATGATGTAATCCTCATGGATGTGCAATTACCTGTGATGGATGGCTTAACAACTACACGGAAAATCAGGGCGGATTTACAAAAGAGTATTCCAATTGTTGGTTGTTCTGCTCACTCCCTTACATCCGAAAAAACAGCCTGTCTGGAGGCCGGCATGAATGCATACATCACCAAGCCTTACAGTGAAACTGAATTGATTGATGCCATCCTTATCTGTTGTCCTCCATCTGCAAACGGTTCTGCAGAAAAATTGGCATCAAAAAAAGTAACAATGCTTACAGGAGATCTCGAAAGTGCATTGCAAAAACTGGAAGGAGATATCGGAAGGGATAACCTCAATCCGCTCCTTTATGCTCTCATTAAGCAGCTTCCCGGGAATCTCGAAAAACTAGAAATGCTTCTTCTGGCCGGTGCATTCAGCGAGCTTGAAGATTTGGCACACTCCCTTTCCGGCACGCTCAGCTCCATGAGGTTGCAGAGGGGTCATGCATTGGCATCAGCTACTGAAAAAGCTGCACGGGAGCAAAATATCAATGAACTGAATACTTGTATACCTGCCTTGGTTGCCTATCTGGAAAATCTCTTGAAGGATATACAAAGCCTTCTGTAAAAAAGCACAAGCAGATGCAAGTTTTCTGATGGAGATAACAACAAGTCTCGGCATGTGATGAGAGAGGCTGGAAAATACTCCCTACATTTGCCATGTTTTGCATGCCGGTTTCTGTCGCTTCGGTTCAATACCGGAGAGGAAAGTCCGGGCAACAAAGGGCACCATGCTTCCTAACGGGAAGGCGGATAAATGGAGACATTCTTCCGACAGATAGTGCAACAGAAAGCAAACCGCCTCTGCCTCACCGCAGGGGTAAGGGTGAAACCGCAGGGTAAGAGCCTGCGATGCATGGTGGTGACATTGTGCATGGTAAACCTGATGGGTTGAAAGACCAAATAAACCGGGGCAGGTTGTTTTCGCAACAACCGAAAGGGCTGCCCGTCCAACCCGGAGGGTAGGTCGTTAGAGGCTGCAGGCAACTGCAGTCCCAGATAAATGACAGAAAACTCCACAAGAGTTAACAGAACCCGGCTTACAAGGCATGCAAAATTTCTTTACATTCAACCTGTTCATAAATGGATAATGGGCTTATGTATCTCCAATGCAAAATTGGATTACATTCGCACTCACATCAAAATTATTGTAAGTACTGTGTCATTAATCACTTCCATTTCGGGCATCAGAGGAACAATAGGAGGTACGCCCGGAGAGGGACTAAGTCCACTCGACATTGTTGTTTTTACCTCTGCTTATGCCACCTGGCTTAAAAAGCAAAATAAGCCAAATGCGCCCTGCACTGTAGTCATAGGCAGGGATGCCAGGATTTCAGGCGCCATGGTGAACCAACTCGTTTGTGGCACCCTTTTGGGCATGGGCGTTCAAGTACTTGATACCGGATTATCCACCACACCAACCGTTGAAATGGCTGTTGTGAGTGAAAAAGCCAACGGAGGAATCATTCTTACAGCCAGCCACAATCCTGTTCAATGGAATGCCCTCAAACTCCTTAACGCCCGTGGAGAATTTATCTCCGATCAGGACGGTGGAGAAATCCTCAGAATCGCCTCCGAAAAGAAATTTGTATACGCAGATGTACATCACCTAGGCACCTACCGCGAGGTGAGGGATACTTTGGAAAAACACATCCAAGCCATTCTGGCCCTGCCTTATGTAGATGTTGAGGCGATAAACAAAGCCGGCTTAAAGGTGGTCATTGATTGCATCAATTCTTCAGGGGCCATTGCCTTGCCTCCTCTCTTGAAAGCACTTGGAGTAAAAGAAGTGATAGCCATCAATGATATTCCTGATGGACATTTCGCACACAACCCTGAGCCCCTTCCGGAAAACCTGAGAGACATCTCAAAAGCAGTAAAAAAACACAAGGCCCATCTTGGTATTGTAGTTGATCCGGATGTTGACAGGCTCGCACTTGTAATGGAAGACGGTGAAATGTTTGGCGAAGAATATACCCTGGTTGCAGTGGCAGACTATATTTTGCAACACAAAAAAGGAGATACGGTGTCGAACATGTCATCTACCCGCGCACTGCGAGATGTTACAGAGAAAAATGGATGCAAGTATTTCGCATCTGCAGTAGGAGAAGTAAATGTGGTAAAAAGAATGAAAGAGGTGAATGCAGTTATCGGGGGCGAAGGAAATGGAGGCGTTATTGTTCCGGATCTGCATTATGGCAGGGATGCGCTCGCCGGAATAGCCTTGTTTCTCTCACACCTGGCAAGATTCGGCAAGAGCTGCAGCATGCTTCGTGCGAAATATCCCAACTACCATATCTCTAAAAATAAAATTGAATTAACTCCGGAGATAAACACAGAAAAAATTCTTGCAGGAATTGCTGAGAAATACAAGAAACAACCGGTTGATACCAGCGACGGTGTGAAAATAGAATTTGGTAAGGAATGGGTGCATTTAAGAAGATCAAACACAGAGCCCATCATCAGAATATACTCAGAGAGCGAGCACGAAACAACTGCCCAGAACTTAGCCGAGAAAATAATCGGCGACATCAGAGAAGTCATTAAAAAAAAGCCTTGAACCATGGTTTACCTGGATAATGCTGCAACAACTCCAATGGATCCGGAGGTAATTGCATTGATGAGCGAACTTATGAAAAGCCATTATGGCAATCCCTCTTCCATTCATACCGGTGGCCGACAATCCAGGGCACTTATCGAAACAGCTCGGCGCACCATCGCAGCACATATTCACGCACAACCGGGTGAAATTTTTTTTACTTCCGGAGGAACTGAAGCTGATAATACCGCCCTGTTCCGTGCCATTGATGACCTTGGCATCAAACATGTCATTAGCTCCGAAATAGAGCACCATGCTGTTACACATTCACTTGAATACCTCGAGAAGCAAGGTCGTATTCGTTACAGCAAGGTTCAGCTCGATCGGCAGGGAAATGTCAATCTCAGTCACCTCGAAGAACTTTTAAAAGAAAGCGGTCCCAGCCTGGTATCCCTGATGCATGCCAACAATGAGATTGGCAATCTCCTGCCCCTTGAGCAAGTAGGTGAGCTGTGCCGAATACACAAGGCTTATTTTCATTCTGATACCGTACAAACCATCGGGCATTACCCCATGGATGTAAAAAAAGCCGGCATCCATTTTCTTGCATGTGCTGCACATAAATTTCACGGACCCAAAGGAGTTGGATTTATCTATGTTTCTTCGGATGTAAAAATCCAACCCTTTATACATGGGGGTGCCCAGGAGAGAAACATGCGAGGAGGAACTGAAAATCTACACGCAATCGCAGGGATGGCAAAAGCGCTAGACATAGCCATGAGAGATTACGAAGAACACCATAAACACATTGCCGGCATCAAGGCTTACATGATTGATGCACTAAAGAACGACCTGCAGGGCGTGTCCTTCAATGGTGCTTCTGCCGATCCTGATAAATCACTCTATACCGTTCTCAATGTGCACTTGCCACCAACACCAAATGCAGAGATGCTCTTGTTTAGTCTTGATATTAACGGTGTAATGGCCTCAGGAGGTAGCGCCTGCTCGAGTGGAAGCAACCAGGGTTCGCATGTGTTAAGAGCGCTGGGCATCGACCAATCAAGACCTTCGGTAAGGTTTTCATTTTCCAAATACACTACAAAAGAGGATATCAACAAAGCAATAGATACCCTTAAAATTTGTCTTGGCATCAAACCTGCTTAATACAATGCTTATGCATAAACATGATATTAATCATGTTTCACATTGACTAATATCATTGAAAACACCGGGTGCAGGAGTACATCTTTGTATCTGCAATCGGCTCCTGTGTATCCCAATCCTGTCATCGACTTTTATCATCTTCATTCCGGAGAGATCATCCACTATATTTCCTCCAAGGATCATGAACAAATCAGGCAATCCGTCAGGCTTTGCGAAAAACTATTTTTGGATTTAGGCGAGCAGCAAAATGAAACAGCAGCCATGCTGCTCAAAGCACAGCAGTGTTTTAAAAAATTAAGCAAGGTGTTGGATGAGCACCTGAACAAAGAAGATAAAATTTTATTTCCTTATGCCCTTGAATTTCTAAAACCCCAAAAAGCCGGCGAACCCTTGCCTGTGAAACTTTCGGTAGGATTGCTAAAGAATCCTTTGCAATCAATGAACAAGGAACATGAGCTCTTGATGGAATTGCTCATGTCCCTGCGACGAGGAATGGGAAACTATTGTTGTGGAAACCATTCTTCTTCAAAAATGCGTTTGCTTTGCTCAGAGTTGTTTATCCTCGAACAATCCCTATTT
>JBKCNM010000060.1:0-32405 GCA_046297395.1 Bacteroidota bacterium | reverse complement strand
GTGTGAACACCAAAACAGGCACTGCCAGGATAACACTGGATGATATGGCTCATCAAATCCGCTCGCTACTGTTCGGAAGCCTGAGTTTTGGTTACATGTTTTATGTTAGAGTGATGCGGGCATACTTATTCTGCCAAATACACCCAATGGCAGTTTAATTCCTGATTCGGAAGAAAGATACAACTCCCCGGTTTGCAAATCTGCAGCCGGGGTTTTGTTTGTATGTACTTTTAGTAAATTTTCAATCACAAGTGAGGATAGTCCGAGAGAGTAGGCGTTTAGAATCAGAAAGTGATTTTCTGGGTGCAGGAGTTCAAAAACAAGCGACATCATTTCAAACAAATGGTCCTCCAGTTTCCACTTCTCGCCATCAGTACCATGTCCATAAGCAGGTGGATCAAGAATAATCCCATGGTATTGTTTACCGCGCTTTACTTCTCTTTTTACAAATTTCAGTGCATCTTCAACACACCAACGAATGTCTTTGATTGACGAAAGTTCCATGTTGCGATTGGCCCAGGTAACTACTTGTCGAATCGAATCCACATGAGTAACAACGGCGCCTGCAGAAGCAGCAGCGAGTGAGGCGCCTCCGGTGTAAGCAAACAAATTGAGCACCTGTGGTTGGGTTTCCTTGCAATTACTTACATGGCTGAAAATATAATCCCAGTTAACTGCCTGCTCCGGAAAGATGCCTACATGTTTAAAACCGGTGAGTGCAAGCCTGAAAGTAATCTTGTTTTTTGATTGTGGGAATTTGTATGAAAGCGTCCAATGATCGGGCATGGGTCTGAGCTTATTCCATGTTCCGGAAGAACTGCTTTTAGGAATAAATTCTGCATGTGCAGAGGAGCGCCAGGATTGAAGAGATGCAGCAGGTTTCCAAAGCGCCTGAGGTTCGGGCCGGATAAGCATGAATTCTCCAAAGCGTTCAAACTTGAGAAAATCGCCGCAATCGAGCAGGGCATAGTCGGAGAATCCGATTGGTGTAAGTAGTTCCATGATCAGGTATTGATCCAATAAACAAATTTAAGCACTACTGCCCGGTTACGGGTATTGAAAACGGGTGTAAGATAGTTTTCTGTATACACCACAAACAGGTCGCTCATGGGCTTAAATCGGTACTGGAGGCGCGCATTGATGTTAAAGTTATTGATCTGGGTGTTATACTGAAAAAAAGATGTAAAAAATACGCTTCGGCTGAAAGTAAATTCAAAGCGCGGACCCAGAAGAAAAATGTCCCTTGTGCTTGCTAATTTGGGAAGTTGCACACGGTCATAGGAACCTGCAATAGACAAGATGGCAAAAGGTTGTATCCGACCCGAAACATCTGCTGAGAAACTCACTTTGCTTCCATTGAAAAAGGTTCCTGCATCAAAAGAAAAAGTACCAGTAAGCAATCTTCTTTTGCTTGTGGTAAAACTAATGTTGCTGTTGTAATAGGCATAGTTTCCGGCTTGCAGCACATCGCCCTTTCCGGTGAGATCAAAAGCATAAAACAGCCGGGTAAGGTTACTAATCACTTTGTATTTAAGCACAGCGGTGTTTAAAAAATTAACATCATATTCGGCCTGCACCAAACGATCGGTAAGCAGGAAGTTGCTGTTAAAGTAAATGTCGGCATACACACTTGGACCATGGCTGTTGACGATGGAAGATTTTGGAAAAAACAAGTAACCCAGAGAAGGCTCAAGCCTCCAATAAGCTACCTGATAAAGTTTTTTGGCAAGCGGATCAAACACTTTGTTGCGGGGCACAAATCCTACACCGGGCTGGTAATTTTTTCCTACATACTCATGGTTCCAGTCAAACTTCCATGTACGACTGGAGTAGTTGAGCCATGTGGCATGGGCATAGGCATCGGCAGGTCTTTGCGGTGTGATATTCTGGTGATAAAATGCCTTCCCATTCCAAAGGTTGTCGCGTGAAGAGAGATTATAATCCATCCCAACCACTGTATTGTATGCATCATTGCGGAAACTTCCCTCATCATAGGATATCCGATTTACAACAATTGCCGAAACATAAGACCGCGCAAACACCATTCGTTGAACAGCTGCAACGGTAAAGTTTTCTGAGTTCACACCCAAAGATGCTTTGCCTTCGGTTTGCATGCTCATTAGTCCCACTCTCCAGTCTTTGCTGGGTTTTCCGCTTAATCTGAAACCTCCGATAATGGGAATGAGCGCTCCATCTCTTAATCCAATTCTTCTGGAGAAAAATGGCCTGATCTGCCGGAATCCAAAGGAGGCAAACAGATCTGAATTCTCGATAAAGAAATTCCTTCTTTCAGGAAAAAAAAGATTGAATCGTGTGAGGTTTGTTTGCTGTCTGTCTACCTCCACCTGAGAAAAATCCGGACCTACCGTTACATCGAGATTCAGGGAGGCATTGAGCAGCACTTTGGCATCCCCACCCACCCTCACTTTGTGGTTGAAGCTTCCATTGGCTTCTATATTTCGGTCGGCTTCCACCGTGGTAAACGGAATGAGAGAGATATTCCTGCCATGCTTTTGCGGTGCTTCATCCCAAACCATTTTCTGCGTAAAAGCGAGCGTGGCTATGTTGTAAATCCTGGGCACCGGGCCCCAACTGCTGCTTTCATTGGTTTTTAAATCATTACGCGTGAAGTTCACTCCCCACAGTGTATTGCCATCCTTGAACCTGAGCGTTTTGTATGGGATGCGCATCTCAACCGTCCAAAACTCGGGCGTGCGAACTGTTTCGGCATACCATGCATTGTCCCAATCGGTTGAAACACCCATGATTCCGCCGCTTGCTATCAAACCTTCCCTTTGCACGCCATAAGGATTGACGCCAAAACTAAAGCCATTGACCTTGTCATCAAAGGGATCGAGAATCAGGGAAAATGCATCACTCACAGGATAGGAAAAATCTCTTTTGAGGGATTGAACAATGGGATTACCTTTTACTGCCTCATAACAAACGGCAAACAAGTACAACTGATCATGTCCGTGCAGCATCTTCACCACAGTGCGGGCGCGGGAGAAGGAAGTATCATCGGGGAAACTATTCACAAAATCACCGGCTGTATCAGCCAGCTGCCACGCAGGTTCATCTGCTCTGCCATCGATGGTAAATTCATCAGGAGCTTTCCGAATTTCAATGCTTCTTGAAAGTGGTAATTTGGCATCCCCGAATACCCGGAAACTATGTAGTATGATAATGAGGATGAAAAGCGGACGGGTCACAGGCTCGAAATGCCTGCAAATATAGGCATTTCACCTTATTTGGTTAACATACCTTAACATCCTTTTAAAAGCCCTAATTTTTGAGTGGAATACTTTTGCATACACTTAAAAAACAGGATGGAAAATACACTCACAGACATCAGGGAATTAAATGATAAGATCCAGCGGGAAAGTGCTTTCGTTGATTTGTTGAACATTGAATTAGAAAAAAACATTGTCGGGCAAAAACACATGACAGAAAGGCTTTTGATTGCCCTGTTATCCGACGGTCATATTCTTCTGGAGGGCTTGCCCGGATTGGCAAAGACGCTAGCAATCAATTCTCTTGCGTCTGCCATACATGCCAAGTTCAGCCGCATTCAGTTTACCCCTGACCTTTTGCCTGCAGACCTTGTAGGTACGCTTATATACAGCCAGAAGAAAGAAGAATTTACCGTAAGACGAGGTCCCATCTTTTCAAACTTTGTACTTGCCGACGAAATCAACCGTGCACCGGCCAAGGTGCAAAGTGCGCTGTTAGAAGCCATGCAGGAAAGACAGGTAACCATAGGAGATGAGACCTACAAACTTCCTGAGCCATTTTTGGTGCTGGCCACCCAAAACCCCATCGAACAGGAAGGCACCTATCCTTTGCCCGAAGCACAAGTGGACAGGTTTATGCTGAAAGTTGTGGTGGGCTATCCGGGAAAGGAGGAAGAGAAAAAAATTATTCGGCAAAATCTTGCCAGTCACCGAAATCCAATTCAGCCTGTGCTGCATCCCGAGGATATTGTCAAAGCCCGTAAACTGGTAAAAGAAGTTTACATGGACGAAAAGATAGAGCAATATATCGTGGATATAGTATTTGCAACAAGGCAACCCAAACAGGCAAAACTTGATAAGTTTTCACAAATGATTGCCTTTGGCGGATCTCCAAGAGCAAGTATCAACCTTGCAGTCGCTTCTAAGGCTTATGCATTTATCAAACGACGCGGTTATGTGATTCCGGAAGATGTGAGGGCCGTTTGTCATGATGTGCTGCGCCATCGTATCGGACTCACCTACGAGGCAGAAGCTGAAAATATCAAATCGGAAGAAATCATTACCGAAATTCTCAATACCGTTGAAGTACCCTGATGACATCTGCGGAACTGATCAAACAAATTCGGAGGATTGAAATCAAATCCAAAGGACTGTCCAACCAACTATTCTCCGGCGAATACCACTCTGCCTTCAAAGGCAAGGGGATGGCATTTTCGGAGGTTAGGGAATACCAGCCCGGAGACGACATACGCTCTATAGACTGGAATGTAACGGCGAGGTTTGGTCATCCCTTCGTGAAAATATTCGAAGAAGAGAGGGAAATGACGGTGATGTTGTTGGTAGATGTATCTGCTTCCGGGAGTTTTGGAACCATCGCTAAAAGAAAACGAGAACTCATCACTGAAATATGCGCAACCCTTGCCTTTTCAACCATTCAGAACAATGACAAAATCGGTGTAATCCTTTTTTCCGATGTAGTAGAAAAATACATCCCTCCCAAAAAAGGACGCAAACATGTGCTCCACATCATCAGGGAACTAATCGGTTATACACCCTTATCCAAAGGGACACATATTGCAGGTGCTTTGCAGTTTCTGAATAACCTGGTGAAAAAACGAAGCACGGTTTTTCTGGTTTCTGATTTTCTTTCCGCAAACTTCGATGATGCTTTTAAAGTGGTTGCCAGAAGGCACGACCTGATTCCCATCAGAGTGAATGATGCAGGTGAATTCGTATTGCCTGATGCGGGCTTAATTCAGATTTTTGAACCCGAGCAGGGTACACAATGCTGGATTGACAGTTCTGACAAAAAAGTGCGGGAAGCCTTTTATCGGAAGGTGCAAAGTAGCGAAGAGGCCCTGAAAAAATTGTTCAGAAGCACCGGCTCAGATGTTTGTAAGGTCAACACCGGTGATTCTTATGTCATTCCATTGGTAAACCTATTTCGCAAAAGAGGAGCAAGGGTATAAGATGAAAAGTTATCAGGTGCATATCTGTTGTATTTTGCTTGTTGCAATCATGCAGGCTTCTGCACAAGATGTTCGGGTGAACGCCACGCTTGAAAAGAGCAATCTGTTGATTGGGGAGCAGACAAAACTTCGTCTTGAAGCTGACATTCCTGTAGGCTTGCAGGTTCAATTTCCTACTTTAAAAGACACCATCAGGAAGGGCATAGAAATTATTTCGGAAGGCAAGACCGACACATTAAATGCAAAGGACAGTAGCCGTATCAAACTCAGAAAAATACTCATCATCACCAGCTTTGATACCGGTTATGCAGCTATCCCGCCATTTGTTTTCTCCTACGGGCAAAATAAAAAAGCAAGTACCGAAGCACTGCTGCTTGGTGTGCAGTCGGTGGCTGTTGATACCACCCGTGCGTTTAAAGACATCAGAGGCGTTAGAAATGCACCCATCCCATGGTGGGATTATCTTCGATACCTGCTTTATTTGCTGCCATTGCTGGCGGCTTATCTGCTTTACAGGTATTTCAAGAAGAAAAAACCTGCTGTAGCGGTAATACAAAAGCAGGAAGTGCCAACAGATCCTTACCTGGAAGCCATTGAAGCATTGGAAAAACTAAAAGCAGAAAATCTGTGGCAGCAAGGATTTCATAAAGAATACCACACCCGCATTTCAGAAGTATTGAAGATATTTATTTCTCGGGCCTTTCAGTTGCATGTGTTGGAGCACACCTCAGACGAAACACTTGTTTTGTTTGCACGACTTGAAAAAGACCAGATTCCCCTTGGATTATTAAGACAAGTATTGCTCCTGAGCGACATGGTAAAGTTTGCCAAGCAAGTTCCTATTGGTGGGGAAAATGACCTAAGCATGCAAAATGCAGTAGGATTTATCGAATATTATGTAGCCATAAAAAAACAAGAGAAAAATGAAGTGGTTGCCGGATGATATTTACTTTGCCTATCCTCAACTGCTCTGGCTGTTGTTGTTGGTGCCTGCAATCATGTTGGCCTATTTCTTCTACCTCCGTGGTCACCGCAGCGCCACCATGCTTCACACAAGTCATGCAAAGCCCGTTGAACTGCCTGCTACGCTAAAAACCAAGTTGCGAGATTTGCCTGTAATCCTGAGAGCAGCAGCGCTTAGCTTGATGATTATTGCCATGGCGAGGCCCCAGTCTAAAAAATCCTGGCAAGACATCCAGACAGAAGGCATTGACATCATGTTATCGATGGATATCTCGGCTTCCATGCTTGCACAAGACCTAAAGCCAAATCGTTTGGATGCTTCCAAAGAGGTAGCAAAAGAATTTATTGATGCCAGACCCGATGACAGAATCGGACTTGTGATTTTTAGCGGTGAAAGTTTTACCCAGTGTCCACTCACCTCTGATCATGCAGTACTGAAAAATATTTTTTCGGAAGTAAAAACAGGCATGCTTGCAGATGGCACTGCGATTGGTCTCGGTTTGGCAAATGCAGTGAGCCGAATAAAATCCAGCAAAGCAAAAAGCAAAGTAATCATCCTGCTTACCGACGGTGTGAACAACGCCGGAAATATATCACCAAGCCTTGCAGCAGAAGCGGCAAAACCTTGGGGAATTCGCATCTACACCATCGGTGTTGGCACCAGGGGAATGGCTTACTCACCGGTAGCCATTTATCCCAATGGAGAATATGTGTACGACTATGTGCAGTGCGATATTGATGAAGCCACACTCAAAAATATTTCCGGGATGACCGGTGGTAAATATTTCAGGGCCACCAACCGGCAATCATTGAAAAAAATTTATGAGGAAATCGATAAGATGGAAAAAAGCATTGTATATGAAAGACATTTCTCAAAAAAATCAGAATGGTTTTTCCCTTTTGCATTGCTTGCACTGATTTTGTTGATGATTGAGTTCACCGTTTCCAAAACCTATTTGCGTTCGCTTACCTGATGTTCAGATTTGAAAATACATACATGTTATATCTGCTTCCGATTGTTCTGGTAATCGCAGTTTGTGGCTGGCTTTACAGTCGATGGCAGAGAAATAAACTGGAAATGTTTTCCACACAAGACATGTGGAAGGTGGTTGTGCCGGAGCGCTCATCACAGAAACAAAATTTGATTCTCCTCCTATTCGCATCAGGAATTTTCTTTCTGATATTTTCTCTGGCCAACCCGCAGATCGGATCAAAACTGGAAGAGGTAAAATCCAGCGGGGTGGATATACTGATTGCACTGGATGTTTCCAATAGCATGCGTGCAGAGGATCTACGCCCATCCAGGTTAGAGCATGCCACACAATCCATTGCCAGGTTTATTGAAAAATTGGAGAATGACCGGGTGGGACTTGTTGTGTTTGCCGGTGATGCCTATGTACAACTTCCTATTACATCCGACTACCAAACCGCAAAACTCTTTTTGGAGCAAGTAAATTGCAACATGGTTCCCACTCAGGGTACAGCAGTGGGGGCAGCCCTCGAAAAATGCATTGATTCTTTTGACAAGAAAAGTAAAACCAAAAAATCCATCATCCTGATGACAGATGGTGAAAATTTTGAAGATGATGCAATTGCTGCGGCAGCAAAAGCAGCTGAAATGAACATACAGGTGCATTGCATTGGCATGGGTTCTCTTGAAGGTGTACCCATTCCGGAATATGCAGGAGGAAGTCACAGCGGTTACAAAAAAGATGCGGAAGGAAACACGGTCATCACTCGACTCGATGAAGCCACTTTACAGCAGATTGCTGCCGGCGGAAAGGGATTATATGTGAGAGACGACAATAGTTTTACTGCCCTTGAAAGAATCAATGAACAGATACAAAAATTAGACAAAACGGTATATGGCGGAAAAATTTACAGCGATTATGAATCGCGATTCATCTACATGTTGATACCTGCATTTTTGCTCCTGCTGGCAGAAATTTTACTCTCAAACAAAAAAAATATCATTTGGAACAAGCTCGATCTGTTCCACCAAAAGAAAAACCGATGAAACGCTTCCTGTACATCACACTTGCCATATTCATGGGAATACCTTCTGCTGATGCACAATCATTTGGCGGATTAATCAGAGATGGCAACCAAGCCTTTGAAAAAAAGAATTACAAGGAGGCAGAGAAGCAATACAGAAAGGCAATGGAAAAGGATCCGAAGCCATCTGTAGGGAGCTATAACCTTGCGGATGCACTCTACAAGCAAAAGAAATACAATGAAGCAGGTAACCTGTTGAAAGGGCTTCAGAACAATGAAAAAGACAAATCATTCCTCTCAGATATTTACCACAACCTGGGGAATACCTATCTGGCTGAAAAAAAATACGAGGAGAGCATTGATGCTTACAAACAATCCCTCAGGTTGAAGCCGGAGGATCGAAATACCCGATACAATCTGTCTTATGCCATGAGCAAACTGTTGCAGCAACAACAGCAACAAAAGCAAGACAAAAACAAAAAAGACAAGAACAAAGACAACAAGGACAAAGACAAACAGGAATCATCTCAGAACAACAAATCTGAACAAAAAGACAAGCAACAGAAACAGCAAGAAGGAAAAATGAGTAAGGAACAGGCTGAACAATTGCTCAGTGCCGTTGCCAAGCAGGAAAAAGACATCAACGAGAAGATGAAACGCAAAAAAGCGAAAGGAGGAAATTATAAACCTGAAAAAGACTGGTGATGAAAAAAACAATTTCTACACTTATCACAATATGCCTTTTCATTAAAGTATATGCCCAGGAGTTTACTGCTTCAGTAAACAGAAACCGGGTGGCCGTTGGAGAACAGTTTCAACTGAGTTTTACCTTAAACGCTACAGGAACTAATTTTCGTTCTCCCTCGCTTCAGGAATTTCAGGTGTTTGGCGGCCCCAACCAATCGAGTAGCATGAGTTGGATCAATGGCAATGTTTCTCAACAAATCACCTATTCCTATTACCTCGCAGCAAAACATGAAGGCAAAATTACCATAGGGAGTGCGAGTATCAATGTGAATGGAAAAAGTATTTCCTCGCGTCCAATCACCATAGAAGTGGTTAAAGGAAACAACCAAAACGCGAGTGCTCAGGGAAATGCAAGAAACGGAAAAAGTCAATCCAACGACAATGCCGATCTCGGAAACAATTTGTTTATCCGCACTGTACCTTCAAAAACAAGGGTATACCTGGGCGAAGTACTCAGTGTTACTTACAAACTGTATACGAGAGTAAATATTCTCGACAATGCGCTCACGCACATGCCTTCATTTAACGGGTTCTGGAGCGAAGAAATCAAACAGCGGGCAAGTGGTTTTCATGCAGAAAATATTGATGGTTTGCAGTTTCAGGTTGCTGAAATCAAAAAGACCATCCTTGTGCCACAGCAAAGTGGCAAATTGATTGTAGATCCCATAGAAATGGAAATCGTTACAAGGGTTCGTTCGCGGAACCAAAGCAATGACCCATTTGAGCAGTTCTTTAACATGGGCATGTTTGGCGGATATCAGGATGTAAAAGTCAAGGTAAGTTCCAAACCTGTAGGAATCGAAGTACTGAATCTGCCCAGCGCCGGAAAGCCTCAGGGATTTTCGGGTGCTGTTGGCGAATACTCCATGGAGTGTTCGATGAAACCATCCACTCAAAAACTCAAGACCAATGATGCAGGCAATATCTTTTTTTCCATCAGTGGAAAAGGAAACTTAAAATTGGTGGATGCTCCAAAAATAAATGTGCCTTCAGACATTGAAATCTATGATCCAAAAATCAATGACAAATTAAGTACCACAGAGGCAGGTATCAGTGGCAAGCGCACTTTCGACTATCTCTTTATCCCAAGGCATGAGGGTTCATTTACACTATCTCCTCCGCCGTTTTCATACTTTGATCCCCGGAAAGAAAGATACATCACCCTGCAAACACCTGAATTCAATATAAAGGTTGAAAGAGGCAGTGGTGGACAGGGAAAAAATCCGGTGATCTCCTATTACAACAACAACCAAAAAACCATTGCCCAGCTGGGAAACGACATTGCCTATATCAAAACGAAAACCGCATTAAAAAACAAAAAGAAGCCTTTATACGGCAGCGGTTTGTTCTGGCTTTCATGCGGACTGCCTTTTCTGATGTTGGGAGGGTATGCAGGGTATGAAAAATACAGATCGGCTACCATGAAAAACATGGCAGGAATAAGGCAGAGAAGAGCCGGCAGAATAGCGGTTGAAAAACTTAAAACTGCCAAACAACTGATGGATAAAAACCAGTCCTCAGCATTTTACAAAGAAGTGCTTACGGCCACTACAGGATACCTGGCCGATAAATACCGGATGCCCCTTTCGGAAATGAGCAGAGACAGCATCTTGGAAATGCTTATTAAGCAAGGTGTAAATGAAGAAAAATCAGCGGCCTTTATTGCGCTCATCAAGCAGTGCGAGTTTGCCCAGTATGCGCCGGGGATTCATACTTCCATGCAGAAAGATTATGCGGATGCCATCACAGCAATTGAAAACATTGAAAATTCTTGACATGAATCGTTACGCTATCTCCATCATCGTTTTTTTGTTTTCAGGATTATCTTCATTTGCTGCCTCCACATTTGAACAAGGGAATGCTTGGTATGCAAAAGGAAGGTATGTGGAAGCCATCAAAACCTATAATGAAATACTACACACCGGCAAAGAGAGTGATGCCCTTTATTTTAATCTTGGCAATGCCTACTTCAAGTCCGATAGCCTGGCAAAAAGTATTTACTGCTATGAAAAAGCACTTAAGCTCAATCCAAATGATGAGGATATTCTCAGAAATCTCGACTTCGCGAGAGGACGAATTACCGATAAAATAGAACCCCTTCCTCAACTCATTTTCTCCTCCTTGTGGATCCGTTATATCACCTCGCTTGAGGCAAATACCTGGGCATTGTTGTGTATTTTTACCTGTATGCTCTCAGCCTTGTTTTTTTTCCTCTTCCTTAGAGCATATCAACCTGTTCATCGTAAGTGGTTTTTCTGGTCGGGAACTGCCTTTTTTGGCCTGGGCCTCTGGTTTATATTCACATCTGCCCAATCCAGCGATTATTTTTTTGGAAGTCAGAATGCCAAAGCAGTTGTTTTTGAGTCCACGGTAAATGTAAAAAGTGCTCCATCAGAAGAAAGTCTTGTTCTTTTTGTCATCCACGAAGGAACAACCATCAAGGTGCAGGAAGAAATAGAGGGATGGTTTCGCATCAGGCTTGATAATGGAAACAGTGGTTGGGTAAAATCCGGGGATATCAAGGTGATATAAGCCGAATTTAGAGAACAATCCTTCCTAGTGTTCAAAAATTTGTTTTGCTTTGTTATGGCTTTTAACATTTGCCAGAAAACAAGAACCAATCATTTTGGTTAATATTGAAGCGAAGCTGAATTACTGAATGTTTGGAAATGAATTCATAGACTTTGATATCCTCCGTAAACGAGCATTTAACCTCCGATGGGCTTCAGTTCCTGAGGGCGTAATTCCACTCACTGCTGCCGATCCGGATTTTCCCTGTCCACCACAAATCGTTGAAGCCATACAAAAATTTGCAGCAGAAAGGTATTTCAGTTACGGAAACCCTGAAGGCATGAGCGAGTTGAAAGAAGCTGCGGCTGCATTTTTTTCTCACAAAAGAAATGTCACTGTCTCGCCTGCCCAAGTCCTGCCGGTTGACAGTGCGGCTTTTGGTATCCATGTAGTATGCAAATCTTTTTTAAAGCACGGAGATGAAGCCATCATCTTTGACCCTGTTGATTTTCTTTTCCGCTATTGCATTGAACAGGCCGGCGCAAAAGCCATTACCTTTCCTATTCCACCGGGCAACACACAACTTGCATTAGATGCGCTGGAAGCTTGCATCACAAGCAGAACCAAACTGATCTGTCTTTGCAACCCGCTGAATCCAACCGGTAAAGTTTTCAGTAAGCATGAACTCCATGCCATCGGCATGCTGGCAGTTAAATACAACATCAAGATATTATCTGATGAAATATGGAGTGATATTGTATTTCCACCGGCTGTTTACACATCTGTAGCATCTATTGATGAGGAAATCAGAAGACACTGTATCATCGTTACCGGATTCAGCAAATCGTATGGACTGGCCGGCTTAAGAATAGGATTACTGGCAGTTGCCGATGAAGTCACCTTCAGGCTATTACTCGAAAACTCCCTACACAATTCAACCGTACATGGGGCGAATATCATCTCACAAGTGGCCGCTGCTGCAGCACTCAATTCCTGTGGTGATTGGCTTGCATCATTTGTGAATCATCTACATCAGATGCGTGATTATTGTGTGACCCAACTTAATGCATTGCCCGGAGTTACTTGTCATCCTCCCGACGGATGCTATGTGGCTTTTGCAAACATCAAGGAAACGGGAAAATCAAGTGCAGAAGTGCATCAATGGTTACTGAAAGAAGCGCGGGTTGCCGTAGTTCCCGGACTCACCCAATGGTTTGGTGAAGGAGCTGAAGGATATATCAGAATCAGTTTTGCCACCTCTAAAACAGTACTCGAAACGGCATTTGATCGCATTCATGAATGCTTTCATCACAACAACAAAATCCTGCCATGAAACATGTCATTATCGGAGGGGGAATAGCGGGATTATCAGCCGGGATTTGTTTGAAGGGAATTGGGGCAAATGTTGTGATTTGCGAACGCACTGTTGGCATGCCACATTCCGGACATGCATTTTTAATGCAAGATGATGCACTGAATATCCTGGCGCCATTTGCAAAAAAATTATCCCTGGAATTTCCGGGCTACCGAATTGGTAAATACAACCTGAAAAGACCGAATGGAAGAGAAGTGAAACGGGTGCAATTGCATCAATGGAAGTGTGTGAGAAGGAATGAATTTCTAGGTTTTTTGCAATCCCTTATCCCCTCGGACATGATTAAGGATGGCCGTAAATTTTGTGGATTCATCAAAGAGGAAGGCGAGATTATCGGTGCACAATTCGAGAATGGAGAAATAGAATACGGCGACATCTTTATTGGTGCCGATGGTGCTCATTCCAAGGTGCGCGAAGAAATTTTCGGCAAAGTTGAATATACACCGGTAGAGGTAACCGAAATAGTAGGAAGTGCTGTGCATCCGGAGATTTATGAGAAGCATATCCACACCTTTACCAAGTACCAAAGCGCTGAACTTGGTTTGTCATTTGGCATGATTCCCACTGCCCAAAATGAGTTTGTTTGGTTTATCCAATATGACAGCCGGATGTTTCATTGTGAGCATAAGACAGCTGAAGAAACACGCACATTCTGTTCGGATTTACTTGCTGATTTTCCGGATGAAGTGCATGAAATCATGGCCTCAAGTGATTTTGAAAAAACCTACCTCTGGAAGACACATGATTTTGACATCCTTGAAACTTTTCATCATGAGAACACAGTGCTGATTGGAGATGCTTCACATCTTGCACTGCCATTTACAAGTGCAGGTGCAAGCAACGCCATCAATGACGCCAGCACACTTGCCACCCTGATGAATGCACATGGATATCATCCGTCAGCTTTCAGTGCCTATTACCGATTCAGGCAAGAACATGTAAGGGAACATCTTGAACTGGGCAGAAAGTTGAAATACAATTTCCTCAATCCACTGAAGATACATGAGGATGAAATTCGTGTTCCACTGATTCCTGAAGAAATTGACAATACGGCTTTCAACAGAAGCAAACCACTGCAGATTCAATACTTCACCGACCCTGTATGCTCTACCTGCTGGTCTATCCAACCCATTCTCAGAAAACTCAAACTTGAATTTGATGAATTCATCAACATTGAGTACCGGATGGGTGGATTGCTTAAAACATGGGAAGATTTGAGCAGGAAACAGGGGCCCATACAATCCCCCGAAGATGCAGCTCGTCACTGGGACATCGTAAGGGCACTCAATGAAATGCCCATGGATGGAAGTATCTGGCTCAACGATCCGCCCTATTCATCCTATCCCCCATCCATTGCCTTTAAGGCAGCGCAGATGCAAAGCGAGGAAAAAGCCATCCTTTTCCTGAGAAGAATCAAGGAAATGATTTTCATGGAAAAAAAGAACATCATCAAATGGAGATACCTCGAAGATGCAGCTTTTGAACTCGGATTGGATGCAGCGAGACTTAAAAGAGATTTCGATGGAAAAGCGCAGGAAAGATTTTCTGAAGATCTAGAACTTGCAGGCGTGCTTGGCGTAACCGCATTTCCAACCCTTTTCTTCGAAAACAAAAATGGCCAGAGGCTCTCCATGAAAGGCTACCAAGACTATCGTCAATTCGAGAAAATTATCATGGATCTTTTGCCCCATGCAAAGAAAAAAGAATACGACAAATCGCCCCTCGGGCTTTTCAAATATTTTTATACCCTCACCACCAAGGAATTTTCCTTCCTTTCTGATATTGGGATGGAGGAAACCGAATCCATCCTCAACAGACTGTGTGAGGAAGGCAAAATAAGCCAATTCAAAAGCAGCAGTGGGGTGATCTGGATCAACCAAAGCAGTGTGATGTCAAACCTCAGGTATGCTTAAACGAATGCGGCATGGTTTCGTTTCCACACCCTGCCAGCTCGCTAAGTTTCATTAAAACAAGCAGATATATCACGCATTATGCTATTTTTGCGGGAAATAGAAATCAATGAGTTGTAATAGTTGCGGCACAGGAAGTGATGGGCTGCCAAAAGGTTGCCGGAACAATGGTGCTTGCGGGCACGGCGGATGCAATACCAAGCTGGCCGTTTTCGACTGGCTTTCAAACATGCACGATGCTCCCGGAGTAGAAAATTTCCCTATCGTTGAAGTACAGTTCAAAAACAGCCGTAAAGAATTTTTTAAAAAAGAAGGAGACATTCATCTTTACAAAGGCGATATTGTGGCTGTTGAAGCAAGCTCCGGTCATGATGTCGGTGTAGTATCAATGACCGGTGACCTGGTGAGATTGCAGATGAAAAAGCGGGGGGTGAAAATCGATGCGCCCGAGATTAAAAAAATCTTCAGGAAAGCCCGTCAAGCAGACATTGACAAGTGGCAGGCAGCCAGGGAGCTGGAAGTTACTACCATGTACAAGGCAAGAACCATCGCGGTGAAGCTGGGTCTGCAAATGAAAATATCTGATGTGGAATACCAGGGAGACAAATCAAAGGCCATCTTTTATTACACCGCAGACGAACGGGTTGATTTTAGGGAACTGATCAAAGTGCTGGCAGATGAATTCAGGGTGCGAATAGAAATGAAACAAATAGGGGCCAGACAGGAAGCAAGCCGATTGGGTGGTATAGGAAGCTGTGGCAGAGAATTGTGTTGCTCAACCTGGCTCACTGATTTTAGAAGTGTTTCAACAAGTGCTGCCCGCTACCAACAATTGTCTCTGAATCCACTTAAACTGGCCGGTCAATGCGGCAAACTAAAATGTTGTCTCAATTACGAGCTGGACTCATACATGGATGCACTGAAAGGAATGCCCGACAGTGGAATCACCCTACGGACAAAAGCAGGGAAAGCCTACCATCAGAAAACAGATATTTTTAAGCGCTTGTTTTGGTACACATACGAAGACAAGCCCACTGAGTTTATTGCCTTAAAAGCAGACCGAGTGCGCGAGATTATCGACATGAACCGCAGAGAAGAATTTCCTGAAATGCTGGAGAATGAAAAGATCATCATTGCACCAAAAAAGAAAGAGGATATGTTTTATGAAAATGTGGTGGGACAGGATAGTCTTACCCGCTTTGATAAAAAACAAAACCGCAACCGTAAACCCATGCAGCGAAGCAGGAATCCTGAAGAGCGCACAAGAAATACCACACCTCGCATCCAGCAGCCGAAAACGGATATGGAAAAAGGAGGAGTGAGAAGACCAAATCAAAATCAAAATCAAAACCTAAATCCAAGTTCAAGCTCAAATTCCAATCCAAGTTCAAATACGAATTCAAATCCGAATCGGAACCGAAACCATAACCGATCCCGCAAAAACAAACCTAATCCTCCTCCGGGTGCTTCATGAGAAACTGTCTTTTGCTGCTTGCAATTTGTTTTTCCATGCCCTGGATGGCATGCGATTCCAATCGTTTGTACGAAGAGAACAAAGTGATTGAAAACCAGCTTTGGGAATCAAAAAACCGCATTCCCTTTATGGTAGAAATTACGGATACCAATATCCGTTACAACATGTACATCAATGTGCGAAACGCCAGCGATTACCCCTTCAGCAACCTGTATCTGTTTATGGAAACCCGTTATCCCGGGGGAACATATTCGAAAGATACGCTCGAATGTATTCTTGCAGACGACAAAGGACAGTGGCTTGGAAATGGGTCAGGAGACATCTGGGATAACCAGATTATCTTCAAACGCAATATTCGGTTTCATAAACAGGGAGTATATACATTCACCCTCGAACAAGCCATGCGGCTTCAAAAACTACCACAAATTCTCGATGTGGGTATCCGTATCGAAAAGGCCACAGGAAAATGAATCAAAAACACCCGGGTGTTGATATATTACAATCAGGCAGAACCCATCGCAAGTATCTTGCATGGTTGATAGATCCCGATAAGGGTGCATCCTTTTCAGCCCTTGATATTGAACTTCAGGCTCAGATAGATTTTATTTTTGTTGGTGGAAGTTTGCTCACCTCCGGAGATATGGAAACATGTATCTCAAAAATCAAGGAGCACACCCGCTGTCCGGTGGTTATTTTTCCCGGACATGGATCTCATATATGCAACAAGGCCGATGGTATTTTGTTGCTTTCTCTTGTCTCCGGGCGCAACCCTGAATTACTCATTGGCCAACATGTGAATTGGGCCATGAAGCTTAAACAATCCGGATTACAAATTATTCCAACCGCCTACCTTCTGATCGATGGGGGCAAGTCGAGCACAGTTTCTTATATCACCCAAACGCAACCCATTCCATCAGACAAGCCGGAGATTGCTGCAGTTACAGCACTTGCCGGAACACAATTAGGAATGAAATGTGTGTATCTGGATGCAGGAAGCGGAGCCATTCAACCCGTGCAAAGAGAAACCATTCTCGCGGTAAGAAACCAATGTGATGCTTTTTTGGTTGTTGGCGGTGGCATACGCACCGCATCAGATGCAAGAAAAGCTTGGGAATCAGGAGCAGATTGTATAGTGGTTGGTAATGCCATCGAAGAAAACCAGGAGTTTTTGCTCCAACTGGCTGAAGAAAAATTACTCATGCAGAATTAAAAACACGCATACGCCATGAACCTCGAAGAAAAAATCAATGCCGACATCAAGGCAGCCATGCTGGCCAAAGAAAGCGCCAAGCTGGAAGCACTCAGGGCCATTAAATCAGCCATCCTTCTGCTTAAAACATCCCCTGATGGAACAGCTGCGGATGCCGAACTTAAAGCCTTGCAGAAAATGGTGAAACAAAGACGAGAAACTGCAGGCATCTATACTGCTCAGAACCGCAATGACTTGGCCGAAGTAGAACTTTTTCAGGCATCCGTTATTGAACAATACCTGCCCCAGCAACTCAGCGGTGAAGCCTTGGAAGCGGAAGTAAAAAAATTACTTTCCGAGCTGGGTTTCTCCTCTCCGGCAGACATGGGAAAAGCCATCGGTGCAATCAATAAAGCATTGGCAGGAAAAGCAGACGGAAAAGGAATTGCTGATGCGGTAAAAAAATTATTGCAGTAACAGCAAAAGTAAAAAGCGCACTATTTCACTTTTTTTGCCGCGCTTTCTGGCACTCTGCTAGAACCTTCTTCAATACATCTGCCATCACCACAGCCTGGTGTTTTCGTGAGTAAAATGAAACGGCTTTTTCATTGACATTTCCTTGGGTTTGAGCAATGCCATTGAGCACTGATTCTTTCAGAAAATCTGCCAGTACTTCCACCTCATCAAACGCCTTTCCCTGACCTAAATTTTGAATGAGTTCAGACATGATTCCGTGGTCGTCAGGAATCACCAGGATAGGCTTTTTAACAGGAATATATTCGATTACCTTGGCATATAGGTTTTCGAAAAACGGATCGGATAATGCAACAAGAAAATCTGCTGACTGTATCTGTGCCATGCTTTCTTCCCTTGGCAATCTGTCGGTAAAAACAAGATAGGGCAACAATTCCCTGTGATGGTTTCTTACTCTTTCTACCTGCCCCGGATAGTGATTTAAGCCGACCATTCTCAGTTCAATATCTCCTGACTTGATCGCACCGGAACGATGCAACAACAACAGTGCATCAAGCAAAAATTCAATATGCTGACCTGAAGTCAGGGTTCCATTGTGAACCATCAGTATCTTAGATGGTCCATGCACATCGGGCATGTGGGCCGGAAGATCTCTATACCCATTGAATACAGTGTATGCAGGCTTTCTCAATAAAAAACGATAAAAACTGGCAAGCACAGGAATGGGAGTTGTAATTGCAGAAACATTGGATAAGAATTTCCTTTCACGCCGCCACTCAAACTGCCTCACAAACTTTGCCAATATGCCGGTGTAGTTTTGCGTGATGTGATTCAGGTACCATCCGTCTCTGTAATCTGCTACCCAAGGAATGCCAAATTTTTTGCTGAGCCGATAACCATGTCTGAAATTTTGCCAGGGATTCCCTGTAACCAAAATTAAATCTACCCGGTTTTTTTCTAGGTAAGCCGATGCAGCGCTGTATAAAAACGAGTGCCTGTCGAACACATCATGATAAAAGGAGCCCAGGTTCCATACAAAAGTGCAAATCCTTCGAATGCCTGAAAACTTTTTCCAACCAAACTTGCGGATAAACCAGTCGGTAGGATTCATCCTGTTTACCACTTTAATCATGGTAACTCCAGTTTGCACTTCCGTTTTTTCATCACTCGCATGTCCAAACACCCAATACCGTGGATCGGTACTTATGTCGGTCCATTGCTTGGTCACCAACACCGGTTCAATTCCCAGCCCGGGAAGATGATTCACCCAACCCAAGGGTCGCTCAGCAGCGATGGTGTTGAGTGGGGGATAATCGTTACACAATATCAATACCTTCATTTTCCACCAAAGTGATGCAAAAGTAACCAAATTCCATTCTCCATTTTCAGTGCGGTTAGCAGGTTCATGTTATGTACTCGGGAAATTTTTTTTGCAAAGCGGATAAATAATTCCTGAGAATTTTTTTAGAAAGAAATCTTAGAAGATGGGCAGGAGCAAAAGATTAACCCTTGCTTTTGCGGCGAAAAAAATAAATTCCGAAAATCGCTATCAATACATACGGAACAGCCAGTAAATACAGAATACCTGTGTTCAGTCCTTTTCCCACACTTCCTCCACCTTCCATGCTAGATGATGGCACTGCCCTGCACATGGCACACTGGGCATAAACAGCCAATTGATATCCCAAGAAGAAAAGGAGTAACAAATACTTTTTCACCTCGCAAAAATAATGAAATATGCGGCTATTCTATTCTCAGCACCAAACCTTTGAGATACTCCCCTTCGGGATGAAAAACGGAGGCTGCATGATCGGGCGGTTGAGACAAGTGATGCAGCACGCGCATGCTTCTTCCCGCCTGTATGGCGGCACTGGCAACCGTTTTATCAAAAAGGTACCTGTCTACCGCCTGTGAACAGGAAAAAGTGAATAACAAACCTCCGGGAGCAATGCGCTTCATGGCTTCCCGATTGAGTCTTTTATACCCCTGAACGGCATGATGCCGCGCATTCAGATGTTTGGCAAAGGCAGGAGGATCGAGCACAATGATGTCATATTCCTGTTCCATTTTCTCCAGATAGGAAAAAGCATCTTCCGCCACATTCTGCCATTCGCAGGCAGGGGCATTGAGTTTCATGTTTCTGTCGGCAAGGGCAATGGCAGCCTTCGAAGAATCTACCGAGTGAACCAGCGATGCACCGGCTTGCGCAGCATACACCGAAAAACCTCCCGTGTAGGAAAAGGTATTCAACACTTTTTTGCCGGGAGCATACTGCGCCAGCAATCGACGATTTTCACGCTGGTCAATAAAAAATCCTGTTTTCTGACCTTGTTCCCAGTCCACCCAAAAGCGGTGTCCATTCTCCAGTACCTCACCCGGAGAGGATTTGCCCAACACATAACTTCCTGCTTCTGTTCCCTTTCGAAAAGCCTCCGGCAATACATCCTCACTCTTGTCGTAAATAGCCTGCAATTGCGGACCGATGGCCTCAGCGAAGGCTTGTGTAATGAGCGGTAAATCTCTGTGCATCCCTACTGAATGACATTGCAAAACCAAGGTTCCTGCATAGTAATCTGCTATCAATCCGGGCAAACCATCACCCTCTGCAAAACACATGCGGCATACATTGGTGTGCCCATCCTGTAAGATTCCCAGTTGGCGACGAATCTCCACGGCCTGCGCTATTCTCCTGTTCCAAAATTCTTGGCCACCTGTATCCTGCACAAAGCTCAACATACGAATGGCAATGCTTCCACCGGCATAATGCCCGCTTCCCAAAAACACATCCTTATTGGAATAAACATCAACCCACTCCCCTTCTGCCGGAACTACCTCCCGAAGGGTTTCAGGATCTTTTATTTTTTTAATGGCGCCAGAGAATACCCAAGGGTGAAAGCGCAACAAACTCTCGTCTTTTCCGGATGAGAGGATTACTTTTTTTCTTTGCATGGAATATGCCAAAGGTAATTGATTCTGAAAATCCCATCCCCATCGCTTTGCTTAAACAGGAATTGATGGCAGTTCTTCCGGATTGGTATGAGCCCGAAGAAAAAGCCATGCTCTGTCGCCTGGCCCTGCAAGAGGTAAGTGGTCTCAGCAATACCCGATTGCTTTTAAGTACGCATATTAAGCTCTCCGAATATCAGGTAAGCACATGGCAACAGTGGCTCCTCAGGCTGAAAAGCGGAGAACCTTGGCAATACATCACAGGCGAAACCCTGTTTTATGATCTCACCCTCAAAGTAAATCCTTCCACCCTCATCCCCCGCCCCGAAACCGAATTCATGTGCAGGCTCATCGTGGAAGAGATGGGGCAACAAGCTCCACTCACCGTGGCCGACATCGGCACCGGCAGCGCTTGCATTGCCCTTGCCCTGGCTGCTCATCTCCATCAGGCCCAAGTGCATGCCTTCGACATCAGCACCTCAGCCCTGGAGGTGGCTGCTGAAAATGCCGCCATCAACAAGCTCAGCATCCGTCTGCATCAATGGGATGCTCTGCATGAGCCCTTTCCGCTTACCGGTATTGATCTGCTGGTTTCAAATCCACCTTATATCACGGCCCATCAGGCAGCTTCCATGCGTCCGAATGTAACTGCCTTTGAACCTCACCTGGCACTTTTTGCTCCCGCCCATCAGCCGCTTGCCTTCTACGAGATATTGGCTTCACTCAGGCCCGCCTTGTCATCGGGAGCTGCGGTCTACACCGAAATAAATGAGGAGCTTGGCAGAGAGGTCTGCCAACTTTTTCTCGAGGCCGGATTCGTGGAGGTGCAATGCATCCATGACCTATTAGGCAAGCCGCGCGTGGTGAAAGCCCTGAATAATTGATTGACGGGGTAGGTTTTATTGGTTTTGATATTATCTTTGCCGCCCTTGTTCTTCCAAAAATTGTTGCTGTAACAACAAACTATGAAGCTATCACAATTCAACTTCCAACTTCCCAAGGACCTCATCGCTGAGAGTCCCACGCGGTTCCGCGACGATTCAAAACTCAGGGTTCTTCACCGCACAACGGGGAAGATTGAGCACAAACACTTCAAAGACATCCTCAGCTATTTCAACGACGGCGATGTAATGGTGGTAAACAATACCAAGGTTTTTCCTGCCAGAATGTACGGCAACAAAGAAAAAACCGGTGCCAAAATCGAAGTGTTTCTCCTCAGGGAGCTCAACCGCGAAAGCCGTCTCTGGGATGTGTTGGTTGACCCCGCCCGCAAAATCAGGATTGGTAACAAATTGTATTTTGGCGATGACGACAGCCTCGTTGCAGAGGTGATTGATAACACCACATCCCGTGGACGCACCCTGAGATTTCTTTTTGATGGACCATACGAACAGTTTAAAGCCACCATCGAAGCATTGGGTCAAACGCCCTTGCCGAAATACAGCCAGCGCAAAGTGGTTGCGGAAGATTCTGAACGCTACCAAACCATCTTTGCCGAACATGAAGGTGCTGTAGCTGCACCCACTGCAGGCATGCACTTTAGCAAGGAACTGATGAAGCGTATGGAGCTCAAAGGCGTGCACTTTGAACCTGTTACCCTGCATGTAGGCCTTGGCACTTTCCGCGCAGTGGAAGTGGAAGACCTCACCAAACACCAAATGGACTCCGAGCAAATGTGGATTCCGGAAAAAACAGCCCAGTCCGTTAACCTTGCCCTTGCCGGTAAAAAGAAAGTATGTGCTGTTGGAACCACCAGCATGAGGGCGCTTGAAACATCTGTTTCAACCTCCAATACATTGAAACCATTCGAAGGCTGGACCAATAAATTTATTTTCCCGCCATACGATTTCTCAATCGCCAATTGCATGATCACCAATTTTCATATGCCCGAATCCACCCTGTTGATGATGGTATGTGCCTTTGGTGGTTTTGACCTGGTGATGGAAGCCTATAAAACTGCTGTCAAGGAAAAATACCGCTTCCTCTCCTACGGAGACGCCATGCTCATCCTGTAATGGATTCCCAAACGGCTGTGATTGTGGTGGCCGGCGGTTCCGGCAAAAGGATGCAGCAAGCCTTGCCCAAACAATTTCTGGAACTACAGGGTTTGCCAGTGCTGTTTTATACCCTTCGTAACATCCATGAGATGGCACCTGCCGCACAAATTGTTCTGGTGCTGCCGGCAGCTCATATCGATTATTGGAAACAGTTAATAGCCTCGCATGGGTTTGCTGTGCCTCACCGCATTACTGAAGGAGGAAGCACCCGTTTTGAATCTGTAAAAAATGGACTGGAACTTTGTAAAGAAGCCAAACATATTGCTGTTCACGACGGGGTACGACCCTTTGTGAAAGCCTCCATGTTTGCAGCCTGCTTCCATCAATGCCAAACAAGTGGCGCCTGCATACCGGTGCTGTCTCCTGTTGATTCCATCCGAAAGCGCACATTTAATGGCAGTGAGCCGGTGAATCGTGAAGATTTTCTGCTGGTGCAAACCCCACAAATTTTTGAGGCTTCCCTTATCAGGAATGCCTATAAACAGGATTTCAAGGAGTTTTTTACTGACGATGCTTCGGTAGTTGAAGCCTACGGACACGCCGTTTCAACTTGCCCGGGAAACCGTGAAAACATCAAGATTACTACGCCCTTTGACTTGCTGCTTGCCGAGGGCATCTTAAAAACATTCAGCATCAGGGACTGAGGAAAATCTTAGCCTTTGTAAAAAAATCAGGAGAACTTCTCTTCAAAAGCCTGCATCACCTCTACAAGTGCCTGCACACTTTGCAAGGGCAAAGCATTGTATAGAGAAGCCCTGTAACCACCCACATCACGGTGTCCGTTAATTCCGGAGATACCCGCATCCTTGGCCATTTTTGCAAAGGCCTCATCGTGTGGCTTGCCTGCCTCGCTCATCACAAAATTCACATTCATCCATGAGCGGTCCTCTTTGGCAACGGTACCTGTAAACATACGATTGCGATCAATTTCGGCATACATCATCTCCTGCTTCTTGTAATTGCGTTCTTCCATGCCTTGCAAGCCTCCGTTTTCCTTGATCCATTTCATCGTAAGCATGCTTACATATACAGGAAATACGGGAGGTGTGTTATACATCGATTCTCCTTTGATATGTATCTGATAATCGAGCATGGATAAAATTTTTCTTCCGGTTTTGCCCAGCATAGATTGCCTCACTGCGACCATGGTTGTGCCTGCAGGACCCATGTTCTTTTGCGCTCCGGCGTATATTAAATCATATTTGTTGGCTTCACTGCGGCGGCTGAAAATATCGCTGCTCATATCGCAAACCATGGGTACAGGACTATCGGGGATGGCATGAAGCTGGGTGCCATAAATGGTGTTGTTACTGGTAACATGCAGATAATCGAGATCAGTTGGAATGGAAAAATTTTTAGGGATGTAAGAGAAATTTTTATCCTCACTCGAAGCAAGCACCATCGTATTGCCAATCATTTTGGCTTCCTTAATGGCCTTGGATGCCCACACGCCGGTGTTGAGATAACCTGCTTTGCCATTTTCTCTCAAGAGGTTAAGGGGTACCATGGCAAACTGAAGGCTGGCGCCTCCACCCAAAAACAGAACCTGGTAATCGTCGTCGAGCACCAGCAACTCTTTTACCAGCGCACGGGCTTCGTCCATTACACGCACAAAGTTCTTGCTGCGGTGACTGATTTCAAGCAGTGAAAGATTGAGACCATCGAAATTAAGCACAGCATCGGCTGCAGCTGTAATTACCTCGCGGGGCAAGATGCCCGGACCGGCGCTGAAGTTGTGCACGGCAGAAGTTGTTTGGGTTTGCATGGGTATCATTTGCTTACAAAAGTACACCTTTCCTTTGCAAAGCAAAACTCTTTGGACCCGGGCTAAAAAGACAGATCACACACCAAGACAATGAGCCTACCTGCACCCTGCGTACAAACCCTATCATCGAGCGGAAAGCCTTTCTCATTGACCGTTTATTGCTATTGATGCAAACATTTTCAAGCACTTCATTCATGTAAACAAAATGTTTTACACCAGAAAGTAAAAAGGAGAAAGGAGGAAGCAAAAGTCATCTTTACATCCGGAGAGGAGTTTTGAAATTTCTTCTGCCGAGTGGATATGCGGCGAGTAGTGAATTAGACAGGCACATGTGGCAAGTGTACGCCGGTTAGGGATTCACTCATTCATTTTTGCGCGCAGAGAAAGCAGAAAAGAAATGATAGGCATACGCGACAAGTGTGCGCCGGCAAATGGACTCTGCAAAATTTTATTCAGCGCAAGGGAGCCTCATAAAACCGAGCAAGGCATTACGGTAATAAGTTTCTGCAAGTGTATTTTCCATTACGCCTTTGCTGCTGCTGGCATGCACAAAGCGAAGGTTCTCGCCTGTATGGGTAACGATACCAACATGGTTGGCTTTTTTTCCGCCTTTGGCGGAGGTATTAAAAAATACGAGGTCGCCGGGTTTTACCGCATTTCTCTGAAGGGGTTTGCCAAAGGCATACAAGGCTTCGCAGGTGCGCGGAACTTCGCAACCGGCAGATTTGCAAGCGCGCCAAACAAGTCCTGAACAATCGAAACACTTTGTGTCTTGTCCCCCATTGCAATAAGGTTTGCCAAGATAAGCGAGTGCTTCCTGCACCCATTTTTGTTCCTTGCCGGATGATGTACTTGTTTGATGAACTTTTCTGAACAGTCCGCAGGAGGCTAGGGTATTCAGGAGTATCAACAAGAACAGGAGCCGTGCAAGATTGCGCATACCCAAAAATAGAAGTTTGCCATCAAGCATAGAAAACAAAAAAACAGAAGTTAATCACAAGGAAATGTGAACAGGGAGACAATTTTCAGAAATACTACCCTCTTAAGCATCAGAAGCGCGGCTAGTACTTGTTCTCATTTTTCTATTGCTCTCCTCGATAAGGATATTTTTTGCATTTTAGGACATGGAATGGAAACAAACAATTGAAGGAAATCATTCACATTTGGAGAAAACATTTGTGTTTAATGATTTTTCAGAAGCCTTTGGCTTTATCACCCGCGTGGCCTTGCTGTCTGAAAAAGCCAGGCATCACCCCGAGTGGAGCCAGGCATGGAACAGGGTCAATATAAAACTGAGTACGCATGATGCAGGCAATGTAATCACCGACAAAGACCACCGCCTGGCCCAAGCCATAGATGCAATAGCAAGTGATTGAATTGTATCCTGCCATTTTTCCTTGTACACATTTACAACTCCTTTTCAGTACCCTCACCATCAATTAAAAACAAACCTCAAAACCCAAAGAAGTGGTCAAATGAATCAAGCCATCAGTAGAAAAGAAAGAGAGGATGCACACCAGTCACTTGAGGAAGAATGCCATCTATTTATACTTATTATTGGCATCACTTTTACAAGATGCGATTGTTACCTTTGTCCTGATTCATGACTTTTGTTTAAAAGACATTATCCATGATGACTCAACCATAAAAAACATCATGGCACATGAATATTCCTGAAAAAGTATTTTCAAAACTAAGCATCCTCCAATCTTTTTCGGGCATCTTCCTTATTGGTTTTTTCTTTTCATGTCAATCAAAAAAAGCCTGTGAACTCGCCTTTGAAGATGTAAAGCTCTTTGATGGAACTCGAATGTATGCCCACGCAAATGTGTACTTAAATGAAGGATATATCGTACAAGTAGATACGATAAAAACCGCCATTGATCGCCCCTGTAAAACAATAGTAGATGGCAGGCAAAAAACATTGATTCCCGGAATGATAGATGCCCATACGCATCCTCAATCAAGAAGCCACCTGAGCGAGATGGCGCAATCGGGAATACTTGCCACCATGGATTTGCTGAGACTAACGGAAGACTCCATTCCTGTATTTAAATCTCTTTCCTCACAAGCAGGATATGCAGATTACTACACAGCCGGTATTGGAGCCGATATGCCTGATGCCGTGATTAAAATGTACATCCAAAAACAGAACCCATGGGCACCAACAACAAAAAAAGAGATAGCGTTATTTATGCAGGACAGGATGAAGAGCAAGGTGGATTTTATCAAAGTGTTTCAGGATTCCCGCTTGCCGGAGAAGTTTCCGGATTCCTTGTTCGATAAAATTATTTCGGAAATACACCAACATAAAAAACTCGCCATCGTCCATTCAGAAACTTATAGAGATGCCAGGTATGCAATTCATCACGGGGCAGATATTGTGGCACACGGTTGGGTAGACAGCCTTGCTGATTGGTCAGAATTAAAAGAATGGAAAAAAAGAGGCATCTACCTGATGCCTACTTTGTACATACACACGCTTGTAAAAAAGAAATATCATTCCTCAAGCTATACACTTTCTGAAGAGGAGATGATTGCTGAGATCGGAAAACTGCATAAAGCCGGCATACCTTTGCTGGCAGGATCGGATGCTCCCGCGCATGGATTGAATTTTACCAATGATTTTTACAAGGAACTTGCCCTCTATTGCAAAGCCGGTTTGAGCCCATGCGAGGCATTACAAACCGCCACATCAAATCCGGCAAAAGCATTCGGATTAAGTGACAAGGGAACAATAAAAAAAGGCAACCCCGCAAACTTGGTCCTGATAAACGGAGATGTAATCACTGACATCAGTAAAATCAATCAGGTTTCAGGCGTTTGGAAAAAAGGAGAAAAAATCAGGTAATCACAAGGGAAGTGCGGAAGACACTTTAACAATTTACTTTCCTCTATTTAATTAAGCGAGTACAATTTGTCGTACATTCATATGATCAATGAAGACTGCTCGTTTTCATTGTTTTATTATATGAACCCTAAAAAAAAACACCATGTCATTCACAAAAACATTCACGGAAATCAACCTGAACATGCTTCCCGAAGTGGGAGGAAAAAACGCATCTCTTGGTGAACTCTACCAGGCCTTATCATCAAAAGGCATTGCTGTACCGGATGGATTTGCCATTACTGCCGATGCTTATCGCTATTTCTTAAAAGAAAACCGGCTTGAAGAGAAGATACAGCAACAGCTCAATCAAGTGGATCTTCAAAAGTTTAACAACCTGCCTGAGGTGGCTGCAAGGATACGGCAGCTTATCATGGAAGCATCCATGCCCAAAAGTCTCTCCACAGAAATAAGCCTTGCTTTTTTGCATTTGACAGAAAAAGTAGGGAATAAAAAAACCTTTGCAGTGCGAAGCAGTGCCACTGCAGAAGATCTACCCAATGCCAGTTTTGCCGGACAACAAGAAAGCTACTTGAATGTGAGGGGTGAAGAAAATTTAATCAAAGCCTGTCACCGATGTTATGCTTCCCTTTTTACGGACAGGGCTATCAAATACAGAATTGACAATGGTTTTGAACATAGCAAGGTGGCACTTTCCATAGGTGTGCAGACAATGGTAAGGTCTGACCTCGGAAGTTCCGGCGTCATCTTCACACTTGACCCCGACAGTGGATTCGAAAACATTGTATTGGTAACAGGCGCATGGGGGCTTGGAGAAAATGTGGTGCAGGGTGCTGTAAACACAGATGAGTTTATGGTGTACAAGTCCTTCCTTGGAAAAGTAAAACACCCGATTATGTCTCATAAACTCGGATCAAAAAATAAAACCATGATTTTTTCATCCTTGTCGCCAACCGGCATTCAAAAACCTGAGGATGCTATCTTAAACACCGAAACATCTGAGAAGAGAAAGAATACCTATGTGCTGGAAGACAGTGATGTTGTGCAACTGGCAAAGTGGGCATGCAGCATACAGGAACATTACAAATGCCATATGGACATTGAATGGGCAAAGGATGGCAATGACGGAAAAATTTACATTGTTCAGGCCAGACCGGAAACCGTACATAGCCTGAAGACAAAACATATTTTTAAAACATATCAATTAATAGAAAAAGGAGAACTCCTTTGCAAGGGTGCAGGACTTGGAAATAAAATTGTTTCGGGCAGGGCAAGAATTTTACGAGATCCTTCAGAGTTACAATCGCTTAAAGAAGGAGAAATTTTAGTAACAGAGAGAACCGATCCTGACTGGGAGCCCATTCTAAAAAAAGCGGCTGCAATCATTACCAATCAGGGAGGCCGCACTTCCCATGCAGCCATTGTAGCAAGAGAGTTGGGAACAACTGCTGTAGTTGGCACCGGAAATGCCACTTTGATGATTAAGGAAAATGAAATGATTACAGTTTCGGCAGCTGCAGGTTCTTCCGGGCAAGTGTATCGTGGAAAGTTATCATGGGAAGAAAAAACCATAGACACATCTACCATACCGCAAACAAAAACAAAACCCATGCTTATTCTTGCACATCCCGATGATGCTTTTGAACATGCCCAATTGCCCAATGAAGGCGTGGGGCTGATGCGTATGGAGTTTATCATCAGCAATACCATTGGGATTCATCCCATGGCACTTTGTCATTTTAATAGCCTGAAAGAGGAGGAGGTGAAAAGCAAAATAGAAAAACTCACCTTTCAATTTAAAAACAAGGAGGAGTACTTTATACACACACTTGCCGAGGCCACAGCAAAAATGGCAGCTGCCTTTTATCCGAAAGATGTGATTGTGAGGCTGAGCGATTTTAAATCGAATGAATATGCAAATCTTTTGGGAGGAAAAGATTTTGAGCCTGAGGAAGAAAATCCGATGATTGGCCTGAGAGGAGCATCGAGATACGATCATCCACTTTTTAGAGACGCTTTTGTACTGGAATGCAAAGCCATGAAAATGGTTAGAGAGGACATGGGATTCACGAATATCAAACTGATGATTCCATTTTGCAGAACCATTCATGAAGCGGAAAAAGTAATTGCATTGATGGAGCATTGCGGACTAAAAAGACACGAACATGGATTGGAATTATATGTAATGGTAGAAATACCAAGCAATGCATTATTGGCAGAAGAATTTGCCAAATATTTCGATGGATTTTCAATAGGTTCCAATGACCTTACGCAGCTTACACTGGGCGCCGACAGAGATTCCGAATTGCTTGGCGATGTATTCAGTCCATTTGATCCGGCAGTCATGCAATTGATTGAAATGACCTTGCAAAAAGCCAAAAAAACGCATACACATGTAGGCCTTTGCGGGCAGGCTCCAAGTGATTATCCGGAGTATGCACAATTTCTGGTAAAGAATGGCATAAACAGCATCTCCTTTAACCCTGATGCACTCATCAATGGCATTAGAAACATTGCAGATGCTGAGAAGAAATATAGGTTAACACCTGTTGAATAAATGGCATCATCAGCTACATTATTTTGAGTGTACCGATGGTCTGCATGAGAAGAAATGATAAAAGATAGGAGCAAGTAAGTTGAATTGGCGAACCATAAGTCTGTGACCTTGCCCGGGTTTGGAGTTATGCTTCATAAGGTATACATTTGGCGAATGCTATTCAGGATGGTCAAACAACCAATCATCGCATGAATCATGAAGGAATCCTTAAAAAAAATCAGTGCGATACTGACCACATACAATGGAGAAAAAACGGTTGAAAAAACAATTGAATCCATCCTTGGGCAGGAAGGAATAAATACTGATTTTTTATTGGAACTGATTGTGGTGGATGATTGTTCCTCAGACAATACTTTTTCCATCCTTCAAAAGTATCATTGCATATTATTAAAAAATGAGGAAAACTCAGGCGGCCCTAACAAAGGACGCAACAAGGGTTTAAAAATGGCAAGTGGGGATTATCTCTGCATCTGCGACCAGGATGATATATGGGTAAAAGACAAAATCATCAGCATGCTTCCTTATCTGGAAAAAGCCCCCATCATTACCTCGGGCTATCATGTGATAGATCGTAAAAACAACCGGGAGTTCGACAGGATAAGTGCAAGCAATCAGCCTTATCTTTTGTTTGAGAAGAACGAAACTTTTTTGTCGAGACTCAGCAAATCCCTCAGTGGACAAAACACCTACCTTGGTTCATTGCTGTTTCACAAAAGCCTGAAAAATATTTTGTTTGAAGAGCATTTTGGAATGGTTGATTTTGACTGGATACTCAAACTTTTTCATGGTCAAACCTCAATTGAGATATGCAAATCATTGTATGTAAGAATTGTTGAGAACAAAAATTTATCATTAAACGATACCTACCGAAAGCGCGAGTTTTATTATTCGCTTTTGGCAATAGAGGACTATCGGAAAGAGTATCCAAAAGAAACGATGGTGGCATACAAAAGAATACATGGAAGCAGGGCAAGGTATTATTACTTGCTTGGCGACATGAAACAAGCCAGGTTTTACTTCTACAGGTCGGAATGGAATTTTAAAACCCTTTTATACATCATCACCTCCTTTGCAGGACATACACTCGTAAAAAAACGCTTTCATGTATTTGGCTGATATGCTGTTAAAAGTTCTAAGGGAAACCATCAACCGAAATAAAACAAACCTACAATCACTGATCAGGAAGATACGCTTGCGTATGACTCTGAAAAGAGAGGAAATTGAGCATCTAAAAGCCACTTTCCCGTGCACAAAAAAATGGTATGGAAGCACTTATGGCGGTTTCTACATCAACCCGGAAATGCTGCATAAAAATTCAATCGTGTACTCTATCGGCCTGGGAAAAGACATCAGTTTTGACCGCCGGGTCATGAAAAATCATGCCTGCCAAGTGTATGGGTTTGATCCTACCCCTGATGCTATTCAATACATCCGCAAACAAGCGCCGAACAGTCTTTTCCATTTCTACGATTACGGCATCGCCTGCGAAAGTAAAATCGAGAAATTTTATCTGCCCATCAATAAAAAAGGTGTTTCCGGTTCCATGGTTTTAAATGCACATGTAAACAGCATCGATTTTATTGAAGCAAAAATGAAAAGTCTCACAGACCTAACCACGATGCTGGGACACAAAAAAATTGATGTACTCAAGATGGATATTGAGGGATCGGAGTATGATGTGATAGCGAACATCATGCAATCAGGAATCCAAATTGGACAATTGCTGGTAGAATTTCACGACAGGTTTTTTGATGGTGACATACGGTCTAAAAAAACCGTGGAACTTTTGCTTCAAAACGGATATGAGATATTTGGTGCATCCTTGAATTACGAAGAAGTGTCATTTATCAATACACGATTCAAGAGTCAATAGAAGAAAGCCATTTTGTAGATTCTCATCATCTATTAAGCTGTTGTCCCGGTAATTTTTTTCTACTGAAATAAATCAGGCATTTTCATCAGCTTATTTTGCTAAAAACCCTCTCTCCATTCGTGTGTTCTCTCGGCCTGTTTCGTCATAATTTGGATGCATATGAACGAACATGAAATGTATTCATGTTGCACAATATAATACTGTAAGTTCAAGCAATAGGTACAAATTTTTTGCAGGAAATGTTCCTTCTCCGGGCTTACCTTATCTGCATGAGTTCCGGGTAAGGAACCAGCATCTCACAGACACCGGCCACATGGTCGCGCATCACCAGAGAAAGGCCAACAATACGCGCAGCACTGATCATGGCTACGGGTAGATTGTTCTTTTTGATTTCTTCCCATTCATTTACATGGGTGAGCTGAAACAGCACGAGCACACCACCTGTAATCACTGCAAATGAAAACAGCAAACCGATGAGCAGAAACATGATTACATAGCCCAGACTTGTGCTCACCGAA
>JBKCNM010000059.1:0-7447 GCA_046297395.1 Bacteroidota bacterium | reverse complement strand
GGGGGCGGGGTGCTGGCCCCCCCCCCCGTCTGCACAAAAACAATAATCTACAATTTGTAAATCCCGCGGGAAACTGAACTAAAAAAGCAACTCTTTTATGTTTGCTTCTTCCAGCTAAGCTGTATGCCCGAAAGAATCAATGAACCCAAACATTCCGTTGATGACCTGTCATTTTGATTACATCAATTCCTGTTTTTTTTGACTTCATAAAACTGCTTATCAATCCTGGGCTAAGCATCAACGACCCTGCATCAGATGCACAAATCCTGAGGAAGAAAAAATCTTCTCATCATATCCTGTGCCCTGCAAAAGATAATAATATACCCCATCGTCTACTGCTTGACCCGATTTTCCCCTGCCATCCCAAACAGCAAAATCAGTGCTGTCTGAAGGAATACCGGAAAACTGCGAGCGACTGACCAAGTTGCCCCAGCGATCATATATCTCAATCTGCAATTCCCGGATGTTTCGAATACTAACCTTGAAATTGTCATTAAGATTGTCGCCGTTTGGCGTAAACACATTCGGACGATTGATGTCTGCTTTCTCCTCCGCAAGTCGGATGACAATGGTATCAGTTGAAAAACATCCTGCCGGCGAAGACACCCTCACAAAATAGGTATCAGCAGAAACCACATCTATCTTTTGTGTCACCGCACCGGTACTCCACAACCACTGAGAGGCAGCTCCGGCATCAAGCGTTATTGTAAATGGTAAACTCACAAGGGTATCATTCCCCAGATTCACCAATGGAATAGCATCTATAATCACCTGAACAGAATCTCTTCCGGTACAAAATCCATTATTCACTTCCACCTCATACATGCCGGCATTACTTACCACAATAAGTTGGCTGTTCTGACCTGTTGACCAGAGATAAGTTGCACCGGGATTGCCTGCATCAATAGTGTAATTTTGCCCGGGACAAATAAGAGGATTAAGCCCAAGGTCCACCAGGGGAACTGGTTTGCTTGTAATCTTAATGGTATCCGTACTGATGCAGTTGGCATTTTTAACGCGCACAAAATATACCCCGGCAGCATCCACCCAAATGCTTCGAGTTGCGGCCGAAGTTGACCACAAATATGTAGCTCCCGGATTACCGGCATCAAGCACCAAAGAATCGCCCGGACATATCCCGGCGTCATTGCCAAGATTAACCACAGGAAGAGGCGTAATAGTAATGATGGCTGTATCGCGAAAAACGCAGGAAGAAAGTGTGGTACGCACAACATAAGTACCCGATGAATCAATGGTTATGTTCTGCGAAGTTTGCCCGGTATTCCAAAGGTAGCTATCGGCTGCACCGGCATTAAGCGAGAAATTGATTCCTTCACATATCGAGGTGTCTGCTCCCAAATCAGGTGCTGAGGCCACTGCGATCACAATGGTATCGCGTGAAGGACAAGAAGTAGATTGATTGATTATCACAGAGTAAGTGCCTGGAGTATTTGCTACCAGTGTTTGGGAGGTTTGTCCGGTGTTCCATATCCATGAAGAAGCTGCACCTGCATCTAATGTAATATTTTGAAATGCGCCGCAAAGCGTGGTATCTGTGCCAAGAAAGTTGGTGATCGCTCCTCCGACAACTGTAATATTCACAGTTGCGGTATCACTCACATTGCATCGACTTGAATCGGTTACCACAAGCCTTACCTCATAGTTTCCAACAGAGGTATAGGTATGTTGAGGATTTGAAATGGAATCGCCTGAAGAGCCATCCCCAAAATCCCACTGCAATTCCTGTGCATCTCCGGTGTTGGAAAAAGTAACCTGAAGTCCTGCGCAAAGTGTGGTAGAGGGATTCACTAAGATATCCGCATTCACAGTGGTTTGAAAATCTATTTTATATACAGCAATATCGTAAGAGGGAGAATTCTTGATGGAAGAGATGGCACCGGGCGTGGTTTCCATATTGGGTGCACTTTGGCATATAACATGTGTGATTAAACCTGACTTATCAAAAACACATGTTCCTCCATCTGTGTGTTCACCATATGATTCGGGATAATCTGCCCCAAAAAAGCTGGCGTAAATAAGTGAATCTGCATCCGGACTCAAAACCATGAGGTGAAAATCTCTTCCATCGGTACTGTCTTTTAAGGCATTGGGAGTGACAGGAAAATTAAAAATATCCTGACTCCAGCCCGCGGTAAAAATATTCCCGCAATTGTCTAACATAAATGCGGTGATATTAAATTCATTTGTATCGGTTCCATTGCCATACACCGTGTAAAATTCCCGCTGGGAAAGTGAGGCATTGTATCTGCTGATAAACTGGTTGCTTCCGGGCACACCATAGCATCCGGCACTGATGTTCTCGGGAGCGCTGGTTTGTCCAAGCACCACGGGCTTACCTGAGGCATCCAGGTCCAGAAAACAAACCTGTTCAAGACCATTGGTGCCAACAAAAGTAGATGCAAGAAGTAAGTTTCCGTTACTGGATAATTTTAAGATGAATCCATCGAGGGTATCTCCCTGAAAAGTGTCATGGTGACTACCGGGTGTGGTAGGAAAATTGGAACTTTGGGTTGCCCCGCAAACAAATATTTCACCTTGCTCATTCAGGCGCATGCCATAGCAGGCATCAGGCGCCGAACCTCCCAGATAGGTACTGTACAAAAGACTAGTTAATCCTGCATTGAACTTCACCACAAAACCATCCTGCGTACCAAAATCATTCTGCTGCAAACCATCGTTAAAGATAGTATCGTAAGCATTGAGCGTAACCGGAAAATCCGGGCTGCAGGTGTAACCGGCGATAAAAATATTTCCTGTTGTATCAAAGGCTATTTCGTTTCGCTCTCTTCCGGTATTGGTCAGTGAAAGAACATTATTGTATCCATCAAAACCGGAGCCACCAAGGTAGGTAGAGGCAAGCAAAGCAGTGCCTGTTGGATTGAACTTAGTAATAAAATAATCAACATCCCCGGGATTGGTATAAGTGGTATCGTATGCACCTGAAGTAACCGGAAAATCAAAGGATGAAGTGATCCCCATCAAAACCAGGTTTCCATCCTTGTCCAACTTTGAGTTGCGCGGAAAATCAGTGGGGTTGCTTCCTCCCAGATATGTTGCATAGATGAACTCTGTTCCAGAAGGAGCAATCTTGTTAATCACCATGATGGAAACACCGGGATAATTGGTGTTGTATGCACCTACCGTAGTTGGATAACCGGGTCCATAACAGATACCTGTAGCATACATGTTTCCTTCCTTGTCATTGGTAGAAACCCATCCCATGGCAGTGGAGAGAGAACCGCTGTAAGTAGAAGCCACCAGCACAGGATCTATCACCAGCGAATAATTCCTGTTGTATGCATCCGGACAATCAAATCCCACGGTATTTCCCTGCAAAACATAGCGGCATCTTACATTCACTTTTTTTCCATCTATCCACTGATATGCTTCAGGAATTTGTTCTGTAATTGTTCCTAGGGTAGTTGCAATTTGCAGGTGCCCTTCTCTGCTGATGCTTAACTTGTCTGCACCCGTGTATTGCATTTTAAGCAATTGGTAATTGGCATGGGGTGCCACCAGCACATCATACTCAAAAACACCCTTTTCACTGTGGGCAAGTAGGTCGATTCCCTTATACAAACCTGTGTATTTAATTTTTTCATACAATCCTACAGATGATGCCCATGCTGCCGGATTGTTTCCGATAAAATAATTGTGATACTTCTTGAGCTTGCCTGATGCCGAAAGGCTCACCCTCTCTGATGCTCCCACAAAATTGAGTTTGTAGGCATGTCCACCGGGACGAGGCATTTCCAAGGGTCTTTTCCCGGCATGTTGGGCCTCGTGTAATGCTTCCACATCCCGCATGTTCACAAGTGCCACGGTAAAAGAATTCTTTTCGAGGAAGACTCTTCCTCCCGGAATATCCAAGGCATATTGAACGGCCGAGGGCCATTGATTGCGGTTTTCGGCAAAGCCATTTGAACTCTGCTGCGAAAACAAAGGCAGAGAAAATGAAATACCGAGAAGGGAAAGAATGGAGAGAAGTTTTATTTGCATAGAATTAGGGACTTCAAAATTAAAAAAATGAGAATAAAATTGAAAGATCTTTAAAAAAAACCAAACATTGCCACCTCCTGATTTAACAATTCACTTAGGAAATGTTTTTTGAGAGGTAAATAAAGTACACAACTGAGCTAGGTACTTTTCTCTCAGGGCGTTTGGCTAATGAAGACCGGAAAGGGTTCACAAGCTCCCATTTGTCACTTTGTATTCCATCTTAATTGCTTAAATGCTTAAATTTTAAAAAGCCCGAATAGCCCTGACGGAAAGCGTAGATGCACTCTTGTTAATTGTACCTGCGTGAACGGAAGCTCCAATAAGAAATGACATATAAAAAGCCTGGGCATTGTTATATTCATAACTTGACCAGAATGTGGCACCGTTGAGTGTTGCTGCCCCTGATATTTTTGAAAGCCCCTTGATAACTGCATACCTATTGGTCCAAAGCTGATAAAGCTCATCAATAGATGGGAGATACCAATCATTGTATCCATTGCTTACCAAATCAAGGCATAGTTTTGCTGCACTATTGGTATGTCCATTTTGACCAACAATCAAATTGCTCCATACTAAACCATTGGTTGCATAGTTGCCATAGTTACCACTGCTGGGAAGAGAGCCAATTGAAGAGGTTGTAATGTTACTCCATGAACATGCTTGACATAAAAATTCAGGATGGCAAACTAGGCCATGTTCTGTTCCGTTTGTATCTTTTTCGAGATAAAAAATAACGCCACCACCAAAAGGTTCACCAATATAATGGGTAAATCCACCGCCGCCACCTGAAGGACCTTGTGGGCCTTGGGGACCAGCAGGCCCGGTTGCACCCTGAGGTCCCACTAATGAAACACCTGTTGCAGGCCATGCACCGGCTGCCTTTGGGCCAAAAATGGTATTTGTTGAAGTATTGATAAAGAAATCACCATTGTTGCCAATAAGTGCTGTTGGGTTTGAAGTGCCGTTTAATACTGTTTTACCATCAATTCCATTTGTTCCATTCGCACCACTTGCTCCTGCCGGACCTTGTGGGCCTTGCGGGCCCGTTAATCCAGTAGCGCCTTGTGGGCCGGCCGGACCTGTTAAACCTATCGATCCTTGAGGGCCTGTTGCACCTGCCGGGCCTTGGGGTCCGGGAGCACCCTGAGCACCATCATTTCCCTGTGGACCTTGTGGCCCTATCGGGCCCTGAGGACCGGGAATTGAGCTGCCGCTGGTTTGCGCATACATTGCATACGGTACACTCAGCAACTGACTTGTTCCTGTAAAACTATAATTGCTGCCGCCTGCAGGATCGGTTTCGGTTTTTATAAAGTAAGGTCCGTTGGCCCAGTTGATGTTTGCAAAGTCTCCTGAAACAAGCGTTCCACCGCCAATTTCAAGGCTTGCTAAACCATTGGCATTGGTTGTGGGGGTTTGGGTTTCTACATATACTGCAGTTCCGTTCGCTGTACCTTGCAAAATGCTTATTCGCATGCCTATTGTTTGGTTTACCACCAAGGTATTTGATGCATCGCGTATAACCGCCTGGTAGCTCATTTTGTTGGGTGCTTGAGCAAACACAGATGCAGTCATCAACATGGCTGCACAAAGGCCAATGATTCTTTTCATTGTTTTTTAATTTTTGATGATTTTAAGGATATTGTATTTCTCTTGTCAAACTTAATGTTTTTCTTCCTTTGTAAGCGCCAAGGAGTTTAGTAATTGTCATTTCCTGCCATCCCTTCACTTGCAGTAATCAAGCGCTTGAACTTCAGTTCTCATCAGCCATTCCCTCTTCTGTATCCATTAGGGCAGGCAGTGAATCGGGTGAAGCAATCTTTAATTTTTCGTAGGCTTTTCCCCTTAGCTCCACCTCCGGAATCAGATTGTTTTTCTCTTCTTCCGTGATGATTTCCCTCCGCATGAGATGTCCTGCAATAAGCCTGAAATAATCAGCAGTATAGGGCTTCAATCTTCCGGCTTCATCAAAGTTCCAGTAAAACCACTTAGGCCTCGGAACAATCATGGCAAGATAAATGCTTTCTGACAAGCCAAGATCGGCCGGTTTTTTATTGAAGTAATACCGGGCAGCCTGGGAAATTCCATACACTCCGGGCCCCCATTCTATGATGTTGAGGTACACCTCCAGCATGCGCTCCTTGCTGCATAAACGGCGGTTCTCGATGAGCCAAACCACCAAGGCTTCCTCCAGCTTCCTGGAGATGGTTTTGTTGCGCGTGAGAAAAACATTTTTTACCAATTGCATCGAGATGGTACTCCCTCCGCGTTTGAATTTTTTTTCGCGGATATTGGTGGCAATGGACTTCCGGAAGGCTTTTTCATTGAAGCCGTTGTGGTAATAAAAATCCCCGTCCTCAGAGCAAAGCACGGCATTTTGCAAATAACCCGAAATCTGGTCCAGCGGTGTGTAATCAGGATTTCCCGGCCCCACTTCAAAGGAAGCTACCGCTTGGCCTTTTTCATAAACTGTATGTGTAAATACATCATTGATCTTGGCAAAATTGGTTTGTCCGTATGACTCTACCCTAAACTGCTCTGCAGTGAGCGATGAATTGAATCGGAGTGAATCGAGCCTGGTTTCATCTATTGAAAAGTCAAGGCTGTAAGCAAGGTTACCTTTTGCTTTAAATCCTTTAAACCCGCTGAACAGACCCTCCGGAAGAGAAGAAAAGAAATCCTTGCAGTTCAATTTTTTCATCCTTATTCCACCTTCTGTTTTCCAATGCCCATCGCTGCTGTATGAGAAGTAGGGAGAAAATTCAAGTCGGTTAACAGCAAACCTGCTCAAACTGTCAATACTCAATGTTCGGCTGCCCAACCGAGCCGCAAAAAACAGGGAAGCTTTTTCTACACGCACATCTTCGGGTGCAATTCTCCAATGATGTGCCCTCAGGTTTTTGATGGAAGCATCCCCGGAGATTTGCAATTCACCATTGTCGTAAGCCAATGGATAAAGCGATAAACGAAGGGTATCAAAACCTGTTTCGAGGTTGAAAAATGTTTTGAGGAAAGGAAGATTTTTTCGTCCGCTTTTTCCGGGATACACCATCAGAGAAACTGAGCGGGTAGAAGGGTCAATCAGTGCACCTGCAAACCAGGTATTGGTATTTTCTTCTTCACTCACAGTAAGTGATGCCCGCAGCCTCCGTTCCTGATAAGTAAGTTGTGGAATATACCATTTTGTACTTGCTGTATCATTGCTGTAACTGAAATGCGTGTTGATAAATTGGGTTTCGGCAGGCAGGGAAGAGAATACTTTGTTGAGCAAGCGATTAGACAACTCGCCCCAATCAGTTTCGGGCGTTTTGTCAATTTTCTTTTTGTTTTGCTGATCCTTAACAAGCAACTGTCTGAGTGGATCATGACCCTTCCGGCGGTTAAGCTGCAAACTCATGTCGAGCACCCTCAGCTTGTTCAATCTTAC
>JBKCNM010000058.1:22500-67630 GCA_046297395.1 Bacteroidota bacterium | reverse complement strand
ACCTGAATGGTATAAGGCTGCGAAACGGTGCTGCATCCAGGAGCATTATTGGTTGCGGTGATAATGGTATCTGCGTTCACCACAAAACTGATGCTTGGTGTGGTAGCACCTGTACTCCATTGAACGGTAGAAACGCTGGAGTTGAGGGTAACAGTTGTACCGGCACAAACTACCGGGCCACTTGTACTGGTAATTACCGGAGTCTGACATGAGAAGTTGGTATCTGGTACACAACTGAAACTTGCCGACCATCCTGAATCTACTGATGATGCATCAGAAGTAAACCTGAAGGTGAGCGCACCTGTAGTTGCGTCGGTAGATGTCCATGAAGGAGGAAGATTTGTTCCGGAATAATTGCCTAGCAAGTTAGCGGCGGCTATTCCCACACCATTGTAAATACGCAGACGGTCAAATCCAGTTTCTGTAGCAAATGTGTTGAACACAACCCTTACAAAATTTCCGGGTGTTGCCGGATAAACTGTAAAGACATAGTTTTCGGATATTTGATAGTTGCCTGTAGGGCCTCCTGAATCAAAGAAATTTCCTGAACAAGTATTGATGCTGCCATTGGTGATCAGGATAATTGCCTGTGATGAAGTAGTAAAGCAAACGGTATCACAACCGATTGGTGAGCCACCTGCATTGCTTGGTACAACATAGAAACAGTATTCAGTTGCAGTATTCAGTGGTGGATTCGGAGTGTAACTTTGACTTGTTGTATTGTCTGCCACAAGTGTAAAAGGACCACCAGCAGTGCTCATAAATACATCGTAGGTAGCAGGAATACCTCCGCCTGGTACATATTCCCATGTGATGGGTGCAAACGGATTTATACCTGTATCACCATCGGCAATGGTATAAGCTAAACAGTTTGGAGTAGCATTCGGATTGATACAATTGATGCTTGCTGTCCAGCCGGCTGATGCGATCGAGTTATCAGAGGAGAAAACAAAGGTGAGGCTTCCATTGCCCGGGTTTTGCAGACCTGCTGTAACAAGTCCGGGATTATTTACGCCGGTATATTGTCCGATAAGGGGAGCAGTATTGTCAACGCCATCATAGATGAAAAGGGTGTCAAAGCCTTGCTCAACTGCAAAATCCAGGAAATTCAATTGCAAAGCATTTCCCGGGGTTGATGGGTGAATGGTGTAGGTGATTTGCTCATTGTTGGCATAGGGTCCGTTGGGGCCTCCGGTATCAGTAAACAAGCCTGAACAAATTGAATCAGAACCTTCTGTGATTTGAACAATCAATACAGTATCTGTCTGGAAGCATGAAGTAGGACATCCCGAAGCCTGACCGGAAGCATTCACAGGAACAATCTGATAACAATAGATGGTGTTGAGATTGAGTTGTGGCAGGGGATAGGCTGTTCCATTAAAGTTTGAATCAACCAGGGCAAGATTTCCTTGCGTACCAAAATAAATATTGTAACCGGTTGGGATACCACCGCCGGGACCTAATTCCCAGGTGAGGTTGTTTCCAAGTACCAGCTCATTGGTATTTCCATCAAAAGGATTCAGGTTCACTGCACAGGCAGGAGGAGTATTCGGATCAATACATGAAACCGTAGCATCCCATCCAATTGCAGTTGTAAATCCATTAGAGGTAAACTCAAAAGTGAGTGTTCCATTGCCCGGATTTAGAATACCTGCAGTGAGTACCGGCGGGAATACAGCTCCTGTATATGAGCCAATCAATGGAGCATTATTGTCGGCTCCATCATACACATTGAGGAAATCATTGGCAACATTAAAGTTGTTGAAACTTACCTGCACGGAGTTTCCGGTAATGGAAGGATGTATTACATAGGTGAGATTTTCATTATTTGAATACCCTCCTGTAGGGCCTCCGGAAGAATAAAACTGACCGGAACAAGTGTTGATTGAATCATTACTCATGATGATTTCAATACAGTCGCCTGTTGTGAATGAACTGATGGCACAGTTTGAAGGTGTTCCAAAACTATTGAAGGGAACAACCTGGTAGTAGTAGGTTGTATTGGCCTGTAAGAGTCCGGGATCGAAGCTATTGGTGCTTACCGTCACCGGAGTAACTCCGGCAAGTGTAGGGTTGGTGCCAAACAATACATTGTATCCCACAGAAAGGGGAGTAAAATCCCAGTTGAGCACACCTACATTCAAACAAACATTTGTTGAACTGTTGGCAGGAGTGATGTTCTCGGTACATGCGGGGGGACCGGTTAAACATGAAATACTTGCCTGCCATCCCGGATATACAACAGAACCATCTGATTTAAATCTCAAGGTAAGCCTGCCTGATGCATTGGCGGCGGTAACAGTACCGGGACTATTGGTTCCTGCATAGGTTCCCATCAAAGGAGCGGAAACATCACCTCCATTGTAGATAAACAGGGTGTCATAACCAAGTTCAGTTTCAAATGATGAAAAGTTCAATTGAATAAATGCACCCGGCGTGGCAGGAATGATGGTGAGGATATCGTTAGCACCATTTTGATAATTGCCATTCGGTCCACCTGAATCATAAAGCAAACTACTACATGTAACAACTGAGTCCGTAGAATTCAAAGGCATGTTCACACAATTTACCACTGAAACAAACACCGGTAATGAGTTTGCCGAAAGTCCGTTACAGGTAACAACCACCCTGTAATATGAAGAACTGTTGATGGTTTCTGTTGTAGTAAGCGAAGTTGCAGTGGAGATATCAGTAAATGTAACCCCATCTGCAGATGATTGCCATTGATACAGAAGGCCTGAAGCAGCGGTGGCATTCAACACGGAGAGATTAATAGAACTTCCTGCGCAGACAGTAGAATCTGAAGATTGGGCTTCACCTCCGTTTGGCTGTCCGGAACATGGAGGAGCTAGGATGATGTTAACTACATAATCCTGGGTAGATCCGCTTCCGAAATTCAAACAGGCGGAATTTGCATCATTGATGTTTCCGGAAGAGCGGCTACGGATACGCATACCCGTTAATCCGGGAAGGGAATTCAAGGGAATGGTGAGTTGAACAGTTGAAACCACATTCGCTGTGCTGTTTGTAGCCACTTGAGTCCATTCGTTTGCATCGTATGTTCCGCTGTGGTCATAGTCAATCCATACAGAAATGATGGCTGCACCATTTGTATTAACATTCAGGTTGTATACACCCAGCTGATCCAAACTTGCTGTTGTGGAATCAGCGGCAGGATAAACTGAATAGTTAGGTCCATTGAGGTTGTCACAAAGGGTTCCTGAATTGCTCAAGGTGGTATTGTCTATAGATACCTCTGTAATCCCTGCGAAGTTACAACCGCCACCCAAGTTGGTGTTGCAATAGCAGGTGAAAAAATCATTGATGCCTACCATCACCGCGTTTGATGTTGCGGATGAGCCATTACAACTTACAATACAACGGTAGTAGGTTGTGTCAGTAATGGAAAGACCATTGATAAAGGGGAGAGTGGCTCCCGGGATATTACTGAAACCTATGCCGTCAGGTGAGTTTTGCCACTGAAAGCTCAGGCCGGAGGCAATGGTATATCCGGTGAGCGTTACACTGAATGGGGCATTCGGGCAGATCGTAGAATCAGATGCACTTGCCACTCCCGGTGTGGGTGTGCCGGAACAAGGAACAGCTGCGATGATATTCACAACATAATCCTGTGTTGAACCGCTACCGAAGTTTTGACATGCAGAGGTTGAGTCATTCGGGTTGCCGGATGCACGGCTTCTCACACGCATACCGGTGAGGCCGGGTAGAGCAAATACAGGAATATTGATGGCAGCCGTTGCAGCGGTGTTTGCAGTGGTGGTGGTAGATACCTGGGTCCATTCTGAAGGATCATAAGTACCACTATGGTCATAATCTATCCAAATAGAAATAATGGCATTACCATTAGTCGTTACATTAAAGTTATAGGTAGCTGCCTGGTTAAGGGAAGCAGTGGTGGAATCAGCGGCAGGATAAACCGAATAGTTAGCTCCATTGAGATTGTCGCAAAGAGTTCCTGAATTGCTCAAGGTGGTATTGTCTATAGATACCTCTGTAATCCCTGCTGTGTTACAGGCGCCTCCCAAATTTGTATTACAATAGCAGGAGAAAAAGCCATTGATACCGACCATGACCACATTGGAATTGACCGAATTGGTGTTACAAAAGACCTTACACCGGTAATAGGTGGTATCAGTGATGGACTCACCATTAAGAAAAGAGTTGGTCGCACCTGCTATATCAGTAAAGTTGATTCCGTCGCTTGAAGATTGCCACTGGAAGGCAGTTCCAATGCCGATGCTGAAACCACTGAGAGAGAGATTAAATGGCGCATTAGGGCAAACTGATGAATCACTGGCTGCCGCAATACCGGCAACAGGTGTTCCTGGGCAAGGAATGGGGGCGCCCACGATCACATCATAGTCTTCAACTTCACCAAAAACATAGGTCGTACATGGATCCGTAGGAATAGCGTTGTAGCGACATCTTACACGCATCCTGGTGGTACCGGTAGAAGCAGTTGATGGAACTGTAAATGTACCATTAAAGGGCAATAAGGATGCGTTGGGTGAAATGTATACCAATTCATCGGGATTGTCCCCAAGTGTGCCATTTTGGTTCCAGTCTATCCACACGGCAAATCCTTGAGCCCATTGTGGGCCGGCCTGAAGATTTACGGAGATTATTTGCCCGGGTGAACAGGTCATGGACAAGCCCTGTACATATTCATAATTGTCAGGTTGTCCGTTACAACCCGATCCGATGTTGTTGATGTTTATCGTTGCTCCCTGTGTAGAGAAGTTGTCGATAAAATCGTTGGTGGTACTGCACAAATTGTTGTAGAGATTGGTGTTGCAATACTGCACCGGTGGGGGAGGCCCTTGAGCCAGAACCCTTGAAAACATTCCTGCCGTAAACATCGTTACAGCTAGGAATTTGCGGAAGTAGTGATTTATTTTCATGGACTTTATTTTGTGCTTCATTTTGCTTGGTTGTAGCTGGCCTTCATCTCTTCCAGGTAAAGAATATTCGCCTTGATTCTCTTGATGTCTTTCTCATCTTTGGCAAGCTTTAATTGATCGCGTTCCAACTGGAGTTTACGATGCAGATGTTCAGGAACCCTGTCCTCGGCATTTTCCTTTAAAGGAACTTCCTGGCTTGTTTTTTCCAATTCACTGTCCGCTTTTTTTATTTCACGAGCACTTGATTTGGTTTTGTTTTCCCCATTTCCGGCAAAGGAATTGGGACTTGTCAGAAACAACAATGACACAGTTAATGCCATGCTGATGAGAGACGAAAAAATCATTTTCTTCATGGTGATTGTTGGTTTGCTTAAATTTTGTGCAATGTATGGAAATTTTAACGGAATTGAAAAATTCACCTTCCCATTGCCTTTTTGACTCGAAAACCCATGAAAATCATCTTATTGATTAACAGATTTTTGTGTTTTGATCAAGATGCCGGCATCCAGGATTAAACGCTTTACTTCTGCAGAGTCTGTTCCATCATAATACCCACGAATTTGACCATCTCCATCAACCAGGGCGAAGTTTTGGGTATGAATAAAATCGTTCGGGCCACCGTCTCCAACTTCGGTATTCAGGTAATAGCCTTTTCTGGCCAAGTCATATAAGGCTTTTTTGTCACCGGTAACAAAGAACCATTTGTCTTTTATGGCTCCATGTGATTTGGCATAGTCAGATAAAACAGGTACTGAATCATATTCAGGATTCACTGTGTGAGAAACAATAAGGAGTCCCGGTTCATCAGCAAACGCCGATTGTACCCTTTCCATCTGTTTGCTCATCACAGGGCAGATGCTCTGACAGGTGGTAAAAAAATAATCTGTTACATAAATCTTCCCCTGTACTTGCTTTTCAGTGAATGCCCGGGCATACTGATCCACAAATGAAAAACGCCCAACTTTGTGGTACACCGTATCTCCTTGAACAACATCTTTTTCTCCATAAATTGGAAGTTGTCTCAACGGGGCGGTTTTTTGGGAGGCGCGGTAAGCAAAAAATAAAATGCCAAGGGCAAGTAGCGCAAGCAAAACACTTATGGCGTAATTTCGTTTCATAATCTCCCGCCAAAAGTAAGCAGGATAAGCTTATTTCAATTGAAGAATTATTACCAGATATTGGGAGTTTCCCACCTCAGTTCGGCACAGCAGATAAAGACGGCTTACCGCAAACTTGCCATGCGATATCATCCTGATAAAAATCCGGATCAATCTTCCTCGGTGCATATTCAACTTATCAATGAGGCTTATGAAACCTTGGGGAATCCTGAAAAGCGCAGGCTATATGACATGCAACAAATGTATCTGCGGGCATCAGCAGCTACCAAAAAAAATCCCCGGTCAGCCCATAAAAAAGCACCAAACAGAAAACCAAGAAAAAACCAAGAATCCGACCGTAAACCTTTTTTCTACCTTGAGTATTTTCTTTTTTCCGTGCTGCTTCTCGCCGGAATTTACGGTTTGTTTATGTCTATTCGCGACTGGTGGGTACATGGTTACCAGCCCTCGAAGACGCTCTCAGGACTATTTTTTGGTCTGATTTTTACCATCCTACTCAGTCTTACGATGTGGGTCTTGCGCCAAAAACGCAAGCCATGATTACTCGTTCTTAACCGGTAGAAGGCTGTATTTTTTGCCGAAGGAAATCATCTGGCCGGCAAAATCGGTGGGGTATTCAATCTTTACATCTGTGATTTCCTCGCCGTTCATCACTGGTATTAAAACCGGCTGAATAAATCCTTTGTATGGAGCCACATTCAATTTTTCAAAACGGGCCAGAATTTCTTTGTGCAATTCAGGATCTACCTTCACACCATAGTTTTCTACCAATTTTTGCCCGGATGCAAAATCTCCTTCAGATTTGATTCTCTGAATCTCTTTCAGCAACTCTCCAAAATACACCCTCAGTTTGTTGTAGTCATTGATTTTTACAAAGGTTTTTCCGTCTTTCTTTACCTGCTCTATCACTTTTTCTTGTTGTCCCCGCTCAAAAGCCCATCTCGCTATCAGTGCACGGTTTCGCATGTGAGCCTCTTCCAATTGTTCTCCGGGTTTCAAACGGGTAAGCTGGGTAATCATTCCATTCATGATGTAATTGTCATATTGTGCCTTCCCAACCTCTATACTCGGCATCACGCCAATGTCAACCAGTTTTTGGTCCATGATGTAATACAAGCCCACCAAATCTGCGCGCGCTTCTTCTAAGCAATTGGCATAATTTTTTAAGGTGATATCGGGTGTACCGATGCCATCGTTAATCTTGCCTGACGCATGACCAATCACCTCATGCATATCAGTATGAAGCATACCTGAAAGTGAACCGTATTTTTTGGCACGCTCAATAATTTCATCGCTAAAGGCAAATTCTTTTAGCGTGGGACTCTTGGCACCTACCTGGTTGTAGGATTCAACGATGTTGCCCAAGGAAACAGATTTTGAACCATGTTGTTCCCTAATCCAGTTGGCATTGGGCAGGTTGATACCAACAGGAGTGGACGGTGCAGCATCTCCTGATTCTTGTATCACAGTAATAACCTTGGCAGAAATTCCTTTTACACTTTTCTTTTTGTGCGTATCGGCAATCGGAGAATGATCCTCAAACCACTGGGCTTCCTTTCCAATGGCTGCAATCACGCGGGAAGCCTCAAAGTCTTTGATGGAAACACAGGACTCATAACTTCCTTTTTTGCCAATCGCGTCTCCATAAACTTCAATAAATCCATTCACTACATCAATCACGGAGGAAGTGTCGGCAACCCATGCTATGTTGTAATCATCCCAGGTCTTGAGGTCTCCGGTTTTAAAATATTCGGTAAGCAAGTGAAGGGCTTTTTTCTGTGCCTCATTCTCGGCCACGCCTTCTGCTTTTTCTAACCAATACACAATCTTGCTGATGGCTCCGTCATACATCCCACCAAGTTTCCATGTTTTTTCAACCAGCTTGCCGTTTTGCTTCACAACTTTAGAGTTGAGACCATAACTGATGGGAGTTTTGTCGCCGGGCTTGCTCATGGCTGCATAAAACTTTTCCACTTCTTTCTGTGTCACTCCTTCGTAAAAATTATTTGCCGATTTGGCAACATTGTCAATGCCTTTTCCAAGGTCCACAATCTTTGGTTCAAAATCTTTGTCGAATACTACTTTCATGAGCAGTTCCTGCACTTTATCAGCTGTGCCGAATGCTGAAAACTTCTGCATATCGATTCCTGAGGAAGAGATGGCCTGATTGAAAAAATCCTTGCTGAAAGCAGGCATTATTTTGTTCTGGCTGTAATGATGATGATTGCCATGTGAGAACCAGATTTGCTTGGCGTACACTTCAAAGGCTTTCCAGTCGGCTTGAGATTTGTCGCCTTTGTAATTTTCGTAAATGCCGTCTACCACATGACGAAGCATGAGGTTGTGCTTGTTTTTCTGGTCAAAGATGATGTCCCGGCCACAGAGAGCCGCTTCGTACAGATAATAGGCAAGTTTTTTTTGTTGAAGACTTAACTTCTCAAATCCATTCACACGGTAACGCAGTACCTGAAGATCGGCAAAGCGATCGGCCTCAAATTCAAAAGCAGCCGAGGAGTCGCTTGAAGCAACAGGCTGGGTTTCTTCTTTTTTTCCGCTGCAGGATTCGATTGATAATGCAGCGCAAAACATGGAGGAGGCTAGGGCTAAGCCCATGATTTTTTTCATGCGGTTATTCATTGTATTCAGGATGTTTGTCTGATGGTTTTTTGTTCAATGCGTTTTTCATAATTCACTCCCTTGAAAATCCGCTGAACAAAGATTCCAGGGGTGTGTATGTCATTTGGATCAAGCGATCCTGCGGGTACCAGCTCCTCTACCTCAGCGATGGTAATTTTTCCGGCCATGGCCATCATCGGATTGAAATTTCTGGCAGTTGCTTTGTATATGAGGTTGCCCATGGTATCGCCTTTCCATGCTTTCACAATGGCGTAATCAGCCTTTAACCAGCGTTCCATCAGATACATTTTGCCGTCAAATTCCCTTACTTCTTTGCCATGCGCCACCTCCGTTCCGTAACCGGCGGGAGTATAAAACGCAGGTATGCCTGCTCCTCCCATCCTGCAACGCTCCGCAAGGGTTCCTTGCGGAATGAGTTCTACCTCCAGTTCTCCGCTCAGCATTTGTCTTTCAAACTCATCATTCTCGCCTACATAGGAGGAAATCATTTTACGAATCTGCCGGGTCTTGAGAAGCAGTCCAAGCCCAAAATCATCTACTCCAGCATTGTTTGAAATACATATAAGGCCATTGATTTCAGGATGCTTTACCAGCTCGGCTATGCAGTTTTCTGGAATACCGCACAAGCCAAAACCGCCTAGCATCAGCGTCATCCCCGAAGAAATTCCCTGAATGGCTTCGGCCGCATTGGATACAACTTTGTTCATGATTTTAGAGCGGCCTAAATTATAAAATTATAGTCTTGCAAAGGGAATATTCCATCTTACATCCAACAATCCTATTTTCTTGTGCTTACATCGCAGATGAACCAAACAGATAGCAAAATAGCCTGTTACATTGCTGTGTTTGAAGCACACATGCCAATCTCCAGATATTTTGAATTACTTTGCATCCCATGGCAACCAAGGCTCAACCCATAGGTATATTTGATTCCGGAATAGGCGGACTCACCGTTGCCGGTGCCATCCAAAAGCATCTGCCCTCGGAATCCCTTGTCTATTTTGGCGATACTGCCCATTTGCCTTATGGCGATAAATCGGCAGATTCCATTAAATACTACAGCATCCGTATCGCTGATTTTCTGGTGGACCGCGGATGCAAATGCATTGTTATTGCCTGCAACACGGCATCAGCCATTGCTTATGAAGTGGTGCAGAAGCACCTGCGAAATAAAATTCCGGTCTATAATGTCATTGATCCTGTAGTAAATTATGTGAGCCATCGGGGCTTTAAAAAGGTGGGTGTAATAGGACCCAAAGGAACTATTAACGCCTATAGTTTTGCAAAAAAAATCGCCCGTAGCAACCCCTCTCTTCTGGTCAGTTCTCTGGCAACCCCCTTGCTTGCGCCGATGATAGAGGAAGGTTTTTTTAATAATAACATCAGCAAAACCATCATTCATTCCTATCTCTCTCGACCAAAACTGAAAAAGATTGATGCGCTTATCCTGGCATGTACACATTATCCCCTTATTAAAAAGGAAATCATGTCGTATTACGACAAAAAGGTAGACATCATCGATTCAGCAGATATTGTTGCCCTTGCAGTAAAGAACGATCTTGAAAAGAAAAATCTTCTGGATGTAAAAAGCAAGCCCACGCATAAATTTTTTGTTTCAGATTTCACCGGCTCCTTCGAGAAAAGCACCAAGTTGTTCTTTAAAGGCAGTGTTCATCTCCAGCATTTTCCGCTCTGGGAAAATGAGTAGTCAACGAAAAAACAATCCAAAATAAAAGGAAGGTTTTTTCAGCCTGCTTCTCATATCAAGATCAGAGAACATAGAAGACATAGCATCTTTTAATGCCGCGTTTTTATTTGCCTTTTTTACTACTGCATCAAAAAGCCAGGGATACTTAAGCAATTGCTGAAGCCTTCTGCTGATGTTCAGTTCTTTCCATAGCCTGCGGTAAACCCTGAAGTCATATTCATTTAAAAAATCTGCATCTGTTTTGCCCGATGTGATCGCATCTGTAGCCACCGCGGCTGCATGCATTCCGCAAATCATTCCATTGGCAATTCCTTCGCCGGTAAATGGATCAATGAGTGATGCCGCATCTCCCAACAACATGTAACCATCTCCTGAGAGAGAATGCTTTTCAGAACCCAGTGGAAGCCCCCAACCTTTGGGATTCTCAAGCGGACGGGCATGGGCAAATCGGGAAGAAAGTACAGGATGTTCATGCAGAATGTTGAGGAGGGTCTTTTTAAGATCGATGGATTTTTCGGACACACTTTTACTCAACATGCCCAGTCCCACATTGCAGCGATTGTTACTCATGGGAAAAATCCAGAAATATCCGGGCAATAATTCCGGTAAAAAATGTAATTCAATAAAACCTTCTTCATGCAAGCCCTTGACATTTTCCCAATACATCCTTAAACCTGCCGAATACCGCGCAGGATTTATTTTATTTCCCAGCAAGGTTTTGGCAACTATCGATTGTGCCCCATCTGCTGCAAGCAACAAGTCGCAGGTGTGTACTTCAGATTGATGGGCATGATTTACTATGCAATTCCATTTTTGGTTCACCCTCTCTACACCGGTGATGCAACATCCCTGAAGAGCACTCACATAGGTAGATGGTGTTTTGGAAAACAACCAATGATCAAAATCCATACGGGAAGCAACCCACCCCGGCGCTGCTTCCTGCTCGCGGCAAAACGGTAGGTCGAGTTGATGCCCTCCCGGAGAATAAAAACTGACCCCACGAGAACCATGAAATTTTTCATGAAGGGACAATTCTTTTATCCACTCGGGATTCAGTTTTTTTAATACCGATTGTACTTTTCCGCTGAGGGCATCTCCGCAAATTTTATCACGGGGAAAAACGGCCTTGTCAATCAAAGCATGCGATATACCCGCCTGAGATAAAAACAGGGAGGCAGTGGATCCGGACGGACCGGCACCGGCAATGATAACAGGATAATGCGCCATGCGGCTGAAAGATACAATAGATTTTAACTACCTTCGTTGAAGAGAAATGTCAAAATATCTTGCCTTCATTCTGTTGTTTTTCTTGCCCCTGAGTAAATTGCTGGCTCAGGCTGCTCCCCGATTTCTACCTTATACCGAGATTACACTGATGCCCGGCACCACCTGTTATGCAGGTGATTTATCTCCCTATGCACTATTTAAAACCGAACTGGCAAAACCTGCTATCGGACTCGCCGTGAAAAGAAATTTTAACCGCCGGTGGAATTATCGTTTTGCAGGCATGTATGGTTCGCTCTATGGCAATGATGCACTCAATCAAAATAGTTTTCTCAGAAACCGTAACCTGGCGTTCCATACACAACTTTGGGAAACTTCATTTGGTTTTGAGTTTAATTTTTTTCCCTACGAAATCGGTAGCAAACAGTTTCCGGCAACCTTTTATCTCTTTGGTGGTTTGGGCGTTTTTGGCTTTAACCCCAAAGCATTTTATGGAGGTGAGCAGGTGAGTTTGCGGGAGTTGACCACGGAAGGACAGGAATTGAGCAATTCAGAAAAAAAGAAATATTCGCCAGTACAAATTTGTATGCCTTTTGGTTTTGGAGGTAAATTTTCTTTTTCTAAAAGATTTGCGATTGGCATTGAATGGGGATTTCGTAAACTGTTTACCGATTATCTGGATGATGTTAGTACCACCTACGCCGATGCAAGATTACTTGCCAAAGAGCGTAGTCCAGCAGCTGAGAATCTCTCGGGCAGCATCAGGAGAACAGGGACAAATCCCGGAAATACCGGCAGAATGCGTGGTTTTTCATGGAATACCGATTGGTATTCGATGGCAGCTCTCACCCTGAGCTTGAAAATACCCAACAAACAAAAATGTCCCGGCTATGGGGATTGATTAAATCCTAAGTTTTAGCCTCACAAAAAAGTTTCTTGGATCTGCAGGAATGATGCCCGGTCCGGGATATCCTGAGGATCGTCTGGTAAAATAGGCCCTGTTTAGCAGGTTCGATACACCTGCATCTGCTTGAATTCTTTTTGAGAATTGATAACCTGCAAAAGCATCCCAAACAGCATAAGGGGAAATCCATCCGTTTTGTGCATTTGCAGAGGCACTCAGGGTATTTAAAGCATCTGCATAGGTGCCGGAGGTATAAGAGAAACGCATGCCTACCGAATATTTTTTGTACTGGAAATCCATGCCGCTCCTCACAATCAATGAGGGTGCATTTTCTACTTTTTTTCCACGAAGATTTTCCTTCTCGATTGTTCCGTTGGTGTTTTTTGAATAGGTGAAATTCTCATAACGGGCGCGTAACAAAGTGCCTGAGACGAAAGCCGACAACGAACTTTGATTGTCTAAAACCAGAGTATAGTCGAGCATCCACTCTAAGCCCAAAGCAAGAGATGCGCCAATATTGGTCTTTAATAGAATGGGTGTGCCGCCTGCACCATTGATAAAAATATTACCGGCTCTGTTATGGTAGTCCATGGCAAAAGCTGTGAGATGTAACAGAAAGCCCTTGGAAATCCTATAGACCATGCCTTGTTCAAACTGAAATCCCATGGCGTTTTTCAAGTTCTGGTCCACACTGTCTGTTGGATTCAAAGGGAAGCGCTCCGCATACAACACGGGCCGGAAGAATCTACTGATGCCTGCATGGAACTGCCAACGATTTTTTTGATGAGTAAGACCCAGGTAAGGAAGTGAAACCCCATTATTTGTCTGCCTATCCGTTGGCAAATTAAATTCTCCGGAGGCCGTTTTTTGTATGCGACCGGCGGCAGCAGAAAGAATTTGCTCATGCCTCATGCCCACACTCATTTTGGTATACTTACCCATGTTGTAATCCAACAGGAAGTAAGCTGCCAGACTTTGGGTGAACAAATCAAGGTCTCGACCAAAGGCAGAAGATATTGCAAGATCGTAATCCGCAGCCTTACTTCCGGTACCCAATTGTTTTCTTAATAGTAATCCCCTAAAAAATGTGACTCCAGCAGTGAACTCAAGTTTTCTGTTTGTTCCAAGCAAATGATAGCGTGCATCAAGTGTCTGGTGGTTGTAAAAATCCCTGTCAACCTGTCTTGCAGACAGGGTGCCGTCTGCGCCTGCCAAGTCCATGCGTGTTACAGGAGCAACAAAACCTACTGAGTTTCGCTCGCCCAAATAGCCACTCGCCTGAAATTCCAGACTTCCTTGATTGCCTGTTTTGATGTTCACCTGAATTCTCGGTAGAATGGCAAACACACCAAGGTGGTTTCTGGTTCTGGTGCTTTGGTATGGATTCATGCGGAACGCACTGTCACTTAGTCCTCCGGGTTGCCGGGCAAGCAAATGAAAGGAAGAACATTCTGCCAGGAAAAGAATTTTTTCCGTGCGTCTGGAAACTGATAAATAGGCATGCTGATTTTTGTAAGCAGCTTGGGGTCTTGCCCCATCCATTTGTCTGTGGGAGACAAAACCATTGATGTTCCATTTTCCTTTGTTTGCGCTTAGTTGGAGAAAGCCCGAAGCTTGGCCGAAAGAACCTCCCTGCATCGAGGCGGTTCCGGAAATTGCTTTTTCAAAGTTGTTCCGTAAGGCATAATTGAATACTCCACCTGCTTGCGGGCCATACAAAAGTCCTGCTCCTCCTCTCAGGATTTCAATTTCTGAAACAGCCTCCATGGGTGGTGCAAAATAGGCCTCAGGGTAACCATAAGGATCGGCAGCAATGGGAGCCATGTTTTGCCGCATATTGATTTCCCAACTGCGGTTCGGACTAAGCCCTCTGTAACCAATGGCTATCTGGTTGCCATCCTGTTCCCAAACTTGTACACCGGGTACTTTTGCCAACAATTGTCGGGCCTGATTGGTGTTTAAATTCACCGATTGACCGCTAAGTGCTATCTTCTGAAGTGCCGCACCGGCAGGAATAAGTTTTTCCAAGCCTTTCACACGGTTATTGTTTTGGTCAGTTACGACCTCTATTTCAGGCAGTTCCTTGCGTAAAACAAGGGTGTCTGCTGAAGGGGGCAAAAGCCCGGTGAAGAGGAGCAAAAAAAGCATTATCTTTATTTAGACTAATTCTAAATTGCGAATGTAAAGGGGAGTCCATCACCTGCAAAAATTTTTTTTTTGATTTCAAAAAAATAGCTCATTTTCAGACTGGTAAATTTATGAATGGGCTTGTCTTCTATTGGTTTTGTTTGTTCATGGTAATGGGTTTGTATGTCTCTGCGCAAGAAAGACCGGGCGTTCCGGATTTCAACATTCATCTGAAGACCCCAATAGGAAAGCCCCGTGCAGTTTTGCTGGTTTTTCCGGGCTACAAATTTGGATGGGAGGAGATGCAAAAGCAAACTGAAATTATCCGTTTGGCCGAAAAACAAAACTACCTGGTGGTCCTGCCGGAGATGGGCAACAGTTTGTATATAGACACAGCCTTTCAGGAGACGATTCCTGCCTTGAAATCCCAAAGGGGAGTGGCCTTTGTAAACCAGCGATTGGTTCCCCTGATGGATTCTTTGTTGGAGGTACATCATTTACCTCTGCTTGTATATGGGCTTTCCACCGGATGCAGGGGAGCATTGCAGTATGCTGCCAAACAAAAACAAACCCTCGCACTGGCCTTGCTTTCAGGAGACTACTGCTTTTCTTTGGATATCAATGACAAGCTGGCCCGGCGATTCTTGGGAGATTATCATCAGCATTCCTTACGATGGCAAGAGACCGGCAACTTGCTTGGCCTTGCCAATGAACTGCTATGCAAGGTTTTCCTGGCTTGCGGTGAATTGGACCAAGTGGCTCGTCCTTTGCAGTCTAAAGCGTTGAAAAGCAAATTATTACCTCGGCAATCAGAACTCCTTATCCAGCCTGGAGCAGGGCATGAGGCCGGCTTTTGGAGAGATACCGATAAAAAAGTGATTCGTTTTTTTGAGAAGGCCTTAAAATAATTTTGGCTCGAATACATTATCTGCATACATTTGCAGTCCCAAAAATTATGGCCCGTTCGTCTAGGGGTTAGGACACAAGATTTTCATTCTTGCAACAGGGGTTCGATTCCCCTACGGGCTACCAAAAAAAGAGTACATGGCAAATCACAAATCCGCCCAAAAAAGAATCAGGGCCAACGAAAGCAAAAGACTGCGCAACAGGTACACCGGCAAAACAACCCGTAATGCGGTGCGCGACTTGCAGAAGAACACTGATCCCGCAGCAGCGAAGAAAGACCTGCCGGAGGTTATTGCCTTGGTTGACAAACTCGCCAAAAACAAAGTCATTCACAAAAACAAAGCCGCTAACATCAAATCCAAACTGATGAAGAAGGTGCTTGCAGCCAAGTAATAAAATACCTTATCAAAGAAAAGTCCCGGAACATCCGGGATTTTTTTTTGTCTTGCTTACCTGAGAGCTGCCGGCTCAATCTTCATTTTGATTGATTCCACCGGCTAATCTCTTGGCTTTTCCAATTGTTCAAGCAGTTTGGTATATTTTTCATAAAGCTCCAAGCATTTGTTTTTCCAGTATTCCACATCCTGTCTGCTTTCGTCATAAGCCATTTTCGATTCCTCAATCAGCATTCCCTGAGAAAGTTCTTTTTGCTCCTTGAGTTGTTTCAGTTCTTTAGAGAAATCATGCCTGATAAAACGACCGATTTTAAGCATGCTGTCTAACGGCACATACTCATTTTCAAATTGGTAATAAAGCCATCGAGACGAACGATTTAAATGCCTTGCAACTGCAGTAATCGAAAATTCACTCTTGCGGATGGCTTTTTCCAGTATTTCTCCTCTGTGCTCCATGATTGCAAAATACATCCTACTTATGCGAATGATATTTCATCAAAAACATGAAATAATTTCACATAAACATGAAATAAATTGCAAAAACTCCTTTTTCAAACAGGCAAGCAACTCTAAGCCCATTTGCTTTTGAATCATGAAATTCGTTTAAGCGCAAAATGCCGAAAACAGGAATTTTTCCATTGGTTATTACTGAATTTTAGAACGAGCATGTTTTTTACTCACCTGAGCGCCTATCAGGAATGTTCCTTAATTGCCGGATTTGATTCCGTCGCAATAAGTTTTTTTCCAACAGCACATTGCAGACATTTCCTGTGCATACAATAGTTTTCATACAGGTGTTTTTGTGCCTGGCTATCTCCTGCATGCTTCGGTTTTTTGCCGGCATCTGCAAAGTATCTTGTTATTTTGTTGTTCTCGGCCCTGAGCTGCTCAATGAAGTCGTAGGCTTTCTGCACGAAGGATGTCTCTTTTTGGTGCACACCCATTAACAAAAGATAAGGTACGATGGCATTGAGAATAATGCCCTGCACTGCTTCGCTACCAAGCCACTTTTCTTCAAAATGGGTCGCCTTGCCCGGAAGATAATGTGTATCCCAATAAGTATCTGCTTTTACCGTTAGCGCATCAGTCAATTCATCAAGTTGCTTGCAGCAAACAAGAACATCATGAAGCCTGTTGTGCCTGCAAATCAAGCCTGCAAATTGCGAAAGACGAATACATGGGAAGTTGACAGGTCGCAGCCGAAGGTATTTCCAAGGGATATTCATTGGCTTTTTCAGTTTATGTTTATGCTGTAAAAACGCATATTCATTCTGTAATCGAAGAATGTATTCGTCGGCATCCCCACTTTCTAGTTGACCTGCTTGTCCCATGAGCATGGCTTCAACCTGTATCCTGTTATCACGGTAGGGAAGCAGCCATCGGTAAGGGGTTTGTAGCGCCAACATTTCAAAGGCCTCCCGGTTGATGTTAAACCCAATGGCCGATGCAATTAACATGTATAATGCTTCATCATGATGATGTTGCTTTGTCTCAAAAATATGAGCAGCAGCTCGGTATTTTTTTTCCAGCCTTTCCCTCAGCATCCTGTCCATCCATGCATCCCAATGAAGACTATTTAGTTCAGCAAGAATGCCACTGCATGCCAAGGCATTTTTTTGATTGAAAATGCTCCGGTAATTTTCCAGCAGGTTTTTGTCATAACTGTCTTTTATTTCACAGGTATAGGTGTTCAGTTCATCACAAGAATCATGTTCATGTACAACATGCAGAAGCAGTTTTTTATATGCGGGATCTTTTTGGTGTTTGTGTCGGAAAAAATCTGAAGTTTTGAGGTGTATCTCCACATCCCCACACCATTCCACTGAATCAATGATTAGTCTTGCCTGCAGAAAATCAGGCCCTGCATCGTGGTTGTAGATGCCCGGATGTTTTATTTGGATTGTTTTGCCGCAGACTGTTTTAAGTTGTGTATGGAAAAACAATTTGTGCTTCCACAGATAATGTAAAAATTCCTCTTTCATAGATTAAATAAAATTTGATTGATGACATAAAATTATTTTAGGTAAAGGTAATTTTTCAGCAAATGAGAATGAGACTAAACCGCAATAATTCAACCTTTGGTTGTATAATCCAATTGCCTATGAAAGGAGGCTTTAATGCATCCTTTTTTTATGATCAGCGCAGTTGTCTCCAGTTGCTGTTAATCTGAAATTTGCCGGTTGCCCAAATAAGGAATTTGTCAAGCATCTTCAGATGATGAGAAGAGACCATCTTGGGATGACTGATAAATTGCATGAATGCGTTGGATGACAAATATTTTTTGTATTCGGGCATCTTGTTAAATGTCAGGTGTTCGATGGAAAGTGTTTCAAATTTTTGCAACTCAAGATTCACAGGCAAGTCATTGGAGTAAGGCACACCTTTTCCATCTCCCATGGATTTTCCGAACGGCATTCGCCACATAATTTTTTCCACCAGATTGTTGAAACGACTGTTCTTGCATACCGGTATAGATGAAATAGGAAGTTCGATGTATTGTCCCTTCTCTGAAGGTTGGCATTCGTTCTCAGAAAAGCGATAGGGAAGTGCATTTGGTGCCACACTGCTGAAATCAAATGATTTGACAGACGAACTGATTTTCAATTGTCCAATTACACTGAAATCTGCAATGATGCCTGCCTTTTTGAAGCAAGGTTCGAAAGCCGAAAAAGGCTGAATACACCATCCTCCCGCTCTGAATGCATCCATTTTGTAGTCAGGAAAAGCATCTTTAATTAGCGAGTGAAGTGCGTTGATGGATTCATCAAAGACTTTGTTTTTTTGCTCATCATTGAGTGAGGGGAAACGATATTTTTTTAAATCATTTAATTGCCATCGGTTCTGTTCAGTATTGTATTCAGCATCTGTCCAATGAGGATGTATATGAGGATGAACCTCATGCCCGGCAGAAAGTAAGCTTAGAAGTTGCATTTTGATAGAGGCCAGGTCGCGACTGGCCGCAGGCGCGTCTTTACTAACCCGAATAAGCTGGGTTAGATAGGTAGAATCCACAAAAAAAATCGCCTTCATCCCGTGCTTCTCCAAAATGTTTATGATTTTTTCCGTGGGTTCTATCATACAATTCTTTACCGTTCCGCTATCTGCTCCCAGGTAAAGCTCGTAATCGAAAGTAAAAAGTATGTTCCTTGTTACATCAAGAGAAAGACTTTTTACTTGATGAAAATTATTCCCCTTTTCCTCAAAGTCCATCGGTTTTTTCTGGTGAACAGAAATGATTTTTTTAGACTTTGTAAAAAGCTTGCTTGGTGAATCTGATGTCAGTGTCATAGGTGATCTTAGGGTTTAGGAAAAAAAGTGTTTGGTTATTTTTAATTATGTATTGCCCAGCACTTGCAATCATGCTTGACGCAATTGTTTTGCATAAAGCGGGAATCCTTAAAGTGGAAAGACATTCTCCGTTAACAAGCCACAGTTTTGATTTGCAATTAAAATGCAATTCATTACCCAACAAGTCCGAATCATTTTGGATGCTGTTGTAAGGATAATGGTTAATCAAATCTTGGTTCATTCGGGTTATTCTTATAGGTATTTGTCAATTTACATTACACTTCAAAAATGGTTTGGGTTCTAAACCGGGAAGACTTTATACCTCAATCAATACACAAAGTAAGGGTATATTTAATTTGCCTGCTCTATTATTCTTTGTCATTTAGCCATATTGTAGATTAGATTTTACTTATGACATGAATTAGATTTAAAAAATTAATTAAATGGTGATGATTCCGGAGAAAGAACCATGCAATATTTCTGCTGCCAAAAAGGATTGTGTGCCTTTTCTCGATACAGAATTTTCTAAGGAAAGTTAAAGAGAATTTTGTTGGCTATTCATCTGCAAGCTTATATCAAAATGAGGATGGGCTGTTTTAAAAGGGATAGTGTTTTGTCATAAGAGTCCGATCTCAAATACTATTATTTTATAAGAAGAATAACTTACAGAGCATCTCTGAATTCTATTTTTCATTGATCATTCAGAAAGGCAAACAGTTGATTATTGTAGATTTTTTTCTTTGTCGGAAGTACAGAGCAGGCATTACTTTTCTATCATGATTATTTTCCTCTAGATGAGATTTTTTTTTCACCGTATGGGTAACTTTTTTAGGAAGAATAGATGTCTAGAAAAACAATTAGCAATCTTCTTAAAAAAGGAAAGGAAAAAATTTATTAGCGGAAATTGTTGATGAATCAATAGTGCGCAACAGGTATTCCGTAACGATTGCTCAGGTAGTTCACAATGGTTTTGGTATTATCCGTGTGATAGTAATTGCCGTATTGATAAAACAAGTCAAGTGATGCATGAGGGAGATTCAGGGTATTGAGCACCAGGTTCGGACAACCCTGATGTGCATCTCCAACCATCATGACAATTTCTTTTCTTGGTCTGGGATAATCAATGTAGCGAATATCCAGCAGATCCCGAAGCTTGGGATAATAACTTAATACCCCTTCGAGGAAGGCGCAGTCAGGACAATAATAAAGGATGTCTTTGTCATCTCGCACAACATCCTTGAAGTTGGGATTGAGTAGGAATAGAATGTCTTTCATGGTTTGGTGTTAGGGTGTGTTTTTTATTTCATCAAACTTAAAAAAACTTCTCATTTGTAACAAATAATATTTCGCTTTAGAGGCTGCAGCCGCTGTGAAATCAGAACCGGAAGAGGCATACAAAATATCTCTCGACACATTGATCAATAAACCGCCGGCAGCATTAGATCCTGCAGCAATCACTGCACCCATATCACCACCCTGGGTGCCGGTTCCGGGTACCAGAAAAAAATGATCAGGAAACCGCTTCCTTATTTCGGCAACATAAGCTGATTTTGTGGCTCCAATCACAAACATCATGTTTTCCGCTGAACCCCAGTTATTCGCTTTTTGCATGACTTCCAAATAGAGTGGAATACCATCTCGCGTTAACATTTGTTCAAAATCTGCTGCACCGGAATTTGAAGTAAGCGAAAGCAGGATGGACCATTTTCCATGATGCTGCAGAAAGGGTTCTATACTGTCTCTTCCCATGTATGGGTGAAGGGTAATGGCATCACATGCAAGCGTATTAAAAAATGCCTTTGCATACATGGAAGAAGTGTTACCGATATCAGCTCTCTTGGCATCTGCTATCAGTAAATGATTGGGATAATGGCCATGAAGGTAGTGGCAAAGTTCTTCCAATTGAGCAAAACCTTTGCTTCCTTCTGCCTCAAAAAAGGCAGTGTTAATTTTAAAGGCTACACAGGTATCAGCTACTTCATCCACTATTTCTTTACAAAATGAAAAGAGGGGATTTTTGCCGGATTTTACTGAAATGGGTATTTTGTTGATGTCGGGATCAAGTCCAAGACATAAAAAACTTTGCCTTGTTTTGATGATGCCACAGAGTTCTTTGTAGGTCATATCAGGGTTTAAGGATTTTATGTTTGCCTGTGTATTTACCCCCTATGATGCTCAGGAAGTAAATTCCGGAAGGAAGATTTTTCATATCAATGGTTTGTATACTTCCCTTGCTAATATTTTCATATCTACAAATCATTTTGCCACCTGTGCTGTATAATTCAATACAGGTACTTATGGGTGCCTCTGCAGAAATAGTCACTTGAAGTACATCGTTTACAGGATTGGGATAAGCTGAAGATGCAAACGGGATGAGTGCATTTGTTTGATCCGCAAAAGCGCCTGCATCACAAAGGTGTATGTAGCGTTGGCTTGAGTAGGTTTGACTGTTCCAGAAAAAGGTTTTGCGTTCGCCTAATTCAATCAATGGAAAAGTACCGGTGCCTTGGTAGTAATCATAAAAATTATCCATGAGTGAATCTCTGCCATTCTTATAATTTGTATCGGTGAGCATAAGCTGATTGTTAATTCTGATGACATCCGTAAATACTTTTCCGTTTGGCATAATGAGTGTTCCGTAACCATCTGCAGTGGCTTTAAGAGTGCCTCTTCGTGTGGCAGAGAAACCCGGAGATGATGGATAACCTGCGGTAAAGGTGTCTGTAAATGAATCTCCATAAGTAAAGGGAACCTGATGTAATTTCAGTGGATTGCTGTAATAAAAAACATAAGGAGTGCCATTTGTGGAAGCATATCTTCCGCCATAAAAAAAAACACCCTCTGCATTTTTATTAAAATAAGTATAGTTCCGGTAATCACTTGTGGCGACTATGTTGCTCATGGTAAAAGCAGCATCTGACAGAGGCAGGGAATCGGGGCTCAGGTAATGCATGTTTACCTGAACTCCGGCTGCAGCCGGGGTCTTGGAAAAATCCCAAGTTACGCCTGCACCTGCAGAACCGGCAGAGAATTGACTTAGATGGCCGGAGAGTGTATCATCGAGATATGAATAAATTTGTCCGGGATCTGGGAGCATTCCAATTGAAACAGTGGGTGCCTGGGCATTAGCCCCGAGGAAGGGCAAAAGCATCAGCAAAAAAAATGGAATGGTATTCATGTATAAACTTATACAGAAGTTCCTTCTTTTAATTTTTCTGCATTTTCAGCTACCCTGAGGGCATCTACCAAATCGCCGATATCCCCATCCATGAAGGACGGCAGATTGTAGATGGTGTATCCGATGCGATGATCGGTAACACGACTTTGAGGATAGTTGTAGGTGCGAATTTTTTCGGAACGGTCGCCGGTAGCCACCATCGTTTTTCTTTTTTTTGAGGCTTCAGTCAGGCGTTTCTGGTATTCCAGTTCATAGAGTCTGGAACGCAATACTGACATGGCTTTTTCAAGATTCTTATGTTGTGATTTTTCATCCTGGCATTGCACCACCAGTCCGCTAGGAATGTGTGTAAGTCGTATGGCAGATTTGGTGGTATTTACCGATTGACCACCCGGCCCGGAAGCACAAAAAATATCCTTGCGGATATCATTTTCTTTAACTTCAATATCCCATTCATCTGCTTCAGGCAAAACAATCACACCGGCAGCAGAGGTGTGCACCCTGCCCTGGGTTTCCGTTTGGGGAACCCTTTGCACGCGATGAACACCTGATTCAAACTTCATGGTTTCGAATACATTTTCGCCACTTACTTCTGTAACAATCTCCTTGTAGCCTCCCATGGTTCCGTCTGTGTGATCGAGTACTTCGTACTTCCATCCTTTTTTATCGAAAAAGCGGCAGTACATGCGGAACAGGTCTCCGGCAAAAATGGAGGCTTCATCTCCACCCGTGCCAGCGCGAATTTCCAGCACGATGTTTTTTGCATCTTCAGGGTCTCTGGGAATAAGCAGGTATTTAATCGTCTCTTCCAGCGATTCCTTGTTTTTCTCTTCAATCATCAGCTCCTCCCTTGCAAGGGAAAGCAAATCCACATCCTTTTCGGTGGACAATAAATCTTTGGCAGCTTGTAAATTGTGTAAGGTGCGTTTGTATCGTTCGCCTGTTTCAACAATCTCTTTCAATTCTTTGTATTCCTTGTTGAGCTTGGCAAACAACTTCATATCTGCAAGAGACGCCGGGTCACTCAGCGATTCCTCAACCGCAATATATCTTTTCCTTATGGCTTCAAGTTTCTCCAGCATGCCTTCAGTAAATCATTTCGTTACCGGTGCCGGAGGTTCCATCACATGACCGCATTGGGTGCAAGTGCGCAATTCTTTGCTTCCGTAATAATGGTCGAAAGTTGTTTTAAATGCAGTTTCAATGTTCTGCATATCAAAATAAGCTTCGTGAAGTTTATGGTTACAATGTTCGCAATACCAAAGTAACCCATCTTTTTCATGAGGTTTTCTAACGCGCTCAATCACGATACCTACGGTGTTTGGACCTCTTTTAGGACTGTGCGGGATGCGTGCAGGAAGAAGAAAAATATCTCCCTGTTTAATTTCCACATCTCTGGGCTTTCCATCTTCCTGAATGGTAACAGTGATGTTTCCTTCAATCTGGTAAAAGAATTCTTCACCTTCATTGTAATGAAAATCTTTTCTGGAGTTAGGGCCTCCCACGGCCATGACGATAAAGTCTGCGTCCTTGTATATCTGTTTGTTACCCACTGGTGGTTTCAAGAGATGACGATTTTCGTCAATCCATCGCAGGAGGTTGAATGGAGATGCTATTTGCATTGGATTTGTTTGTAAAGATATTTAATGTTCGTTTTTTTATATCAGTTTTTTGCTGAAATCTCCTGCTTTCCTTTTGAGGAAGGCGTAGGTAGCATCCTGTGCACGGATTTTTTTTCCTTTTGTTGGCCTGTGTATGTTTTCCTGATGCTCATCAATGATTCTGGCTTTGGTATTGTCTGAGAATTGGATATTAAAAATTTCCCTGAGCATGTTCCTGAGTGCTTCATCAATGATGGGCACTGCCACCTCTGAGCGCTGGTCAAAATTCCGCATCATCCAGTCTGCAGAGGCGATGTAAATTTTTTCATCACCACCATTGGCGAAAATAAACAGTCGTGAATGTTCCAGGAATTTATCTACAATACTGATGATTTCAATATTTTCACTCATCCCTTTTACGCCGGGAACCAAGGCGCATGTACCTCTGATAATAAGCTTGATTTTTACCCCCGCGGTGCTGGCCTCATATAGTTTATGAATGGTTTCGAAATCGACGAGGCTGTTCATTTTCGCATGAATATATCCGGGCTTTCCGGAAATCGCATCATCAATTTCTTTTTGAATCAACTGAAGGATGCGCTTGCGGTAGAAAAAAGGTGCCACCAAAAGATGTTTGGGTCGAGTTACCCTCAGGTTATCATTGTAAAAAGCAAATACATCTTCAACCTCTTCGGTGATTTTAGGATTGGCAGTAAGCAAACTAAAGTCACTATATATGCGGGCAGTATTTTCATTGAAGTTTCCTGTTCCGATATGGGCATATGCCATTCTTTTTTTACCTTCTTTTCGAATGACAAGCATCAGCTTTGAATGCACCTTCAAGCCCGGAACACCATGTATTACCCTCACACCCTCCTCTTGTAATCTTTGTGCCAGTTGAATGTTGGCTTCCTCATCAAACCTGGCCTGTAATTCCACAACCACGGTGACCATTTTGCCGTTCTTGGCTGCATTGATCAGTGCATTTGCAACCGAAGAATGTCGAGCGGCCCTGTATAGTGTAAGGGAGATGGATTCAACCCCGGGGTCAATTGAAGCCTCTCTTAAAAAATCGAGAATATGGGAGTAACTGTGGTAAGGAAAGTGAAGCAGGATATCGTTTCTGGACACTGTTTTAAACAAACTTCTCTCATGGTCGAAAGCAGGATGAATAATAGGTTGCAATTTAGGATAATAAAGATGCTTGCCGCCAAGCTGAGGAAAATCCATAAAGTCGCGGAAGTTGTGATACCTCCCACCTGTTGATATATTGTTCTCTTTACCCAATTTCATTTTACGGGTCAAAAAGGCAACCATGGCAGGAGGCATACTGGAATCATAGGTAAATCTTACAATTCTGCCAATCCTTCGACCTTTTAGACTGCGGGTAATTTTTTCTATCATGGACTTGGAGAAGTCATATTCTATATCCAGCTCTGCATCCCTTGTGATTTTTATCATGTGAGAATCTGCAGTTTCATAATCAAACATATAAAACAACTCATCCAGACAAAACCTGATGATATCATCCAGAAGAATGATGAATTTTTTTGTCCCCTCATCAGGCAAAACAATGAATCGTGAGACGATTTGTGTGGGCAATTCAATGAGAAAATGCCTGTAACGATCACGGATGCCAAGTCCTTTCAGGCGGACGAAAAGATAGGCTGAACGGTCGCGCAGGTAGGGGAATTTACCGGTTTCGCTAACCATCAGTGGATAGAGAAAGGGGAGTATCTTTTCCAGAAAATAGTTCCTTACAAAGGTTTGTTGCTTAGGACTCAGTTTTGTCTCGTTAACCAGGTATATTTTTTCAGCTGCCAGCTCTGCAATCTTTTTCTGGAAAATTTCCTCCAGCATCCCCTGTTGCTCATTCACAATCTGCTGGATATTTTTAGCCACCTTGGAGGGATTTTCTCCAATCAGTTCCTTATGCTTTCCCCCCAGTTTGAGAAGCCTTTGCAGAGTGGCCACCCTGACCCGAAAAAATTCATCACGGTTGTTGGCATAGATTCCCAAAAACCTGATACGCTCAATCAGCGGCACACTTTTATCTATGGCCTCCTGCAAAACCCTTTCATTAAAGGAAAGCCAGGAGATGTCGCGATTGAGCAGCTTAGGTTTTTTTTTAGCCATCACGCAAGTATACAAAGCCTTGGGTAAAATAGCCCCATGTATCCCTAAAATAATTGTTTTGCATATTTGAAAGAGGCTTTTGACTTGCCGTGAATTATTTTAGTTTTGCAGGCTGTATTAACTATTTATGGGAAATCCCCTCCTCAAAAATCTGCATGGTGTTCCTTTAGATCATTATGTTTTGCTCTGCTGTGCCCTTTTTGTCATCGGTGTTTTTGGGGTGCTTTACCGCAGAAATGCAATCATCGTTTTTATGTCTGTAGAATTGATGCTCAATGCAGTAAACCTTCTGCTTGCCGCATTTTCAACATACCGCAGTGATGGTGACGGACAGGTATTTGTGTTTTTTATCATGGCAGTTGCTGCAGCTGAAGTGGCAGTTGGCCTCGCTATTCTGATGATGATTTATCGCAACAAACGCACTGTAGACATTGGCGAACTGAATCGCCTGAAATGGTAACACTATGAACAATATCCCCCTGCTGATTCCTGCTTTTCCCCTCCTGGGATTTCTGATTTTATCTCTTACAGGCAAGTCTTTATCCAAATCCACTGCAGCCATTCTGGGCTCGGGCATGATATTGCTTTCTTTCCTTTTTTCCATTCTCTCGTTCTCTCAAGGAGATACCAAGGAATATATCGTCTTTGAATGGATTCATGCAGGCGTGTTAAATGCCAATTTTTCCTTCCTGATTGATCCGCTAACATCTGTTTTTCTGCTCATCATTACAGGTATCGGATTCCTCATTCATGTATACTCAGCGGCTTACATGCATGATGACGAACACCACAACACTTTTTTCTCTTATTTAAATCTGTTTGTGTTTTTTATGCTCCTGCTTGTGATGGGAAGTAATTTTCTGATCATGTTTGTGGGTTGGGAAGGAGTAGGTTTGTGTTCTTATCTGCTCATTGGATTCTGGTACAAGAACGATGCCTACAACAAGGCTGCCTCCAAAGCCTTTATCATGAACCGGATTGGGGATTTGGGATTTTTACTTGGTATTGTGCTGATTGCCCTCACCTTTGGAACTCTTGAATATACCGGTGTCTTTGAGCAGGCCAAAGGGTATCCCGGTTCGGATGCCACCATCACGGCCATTACCTTGTTACTTTTTGTAGGTGCCACCGGAAAAAGTGCACAAATTCCGCTCTACACCTGGTTGCCGGATGCCATGGCCGGTCCAACGCCCGTCTCTGCCCTTATTCACGCAGCCACCATGGTTACTGCCGGCATTTACATGGTTGCTCGCAGCAATATTCTGTTTACTCTTTCCCCAATAACCATGCAGGTTATAGCCACTACGGGAATAGCCACTGCACTGCTTGCCGCCACCATTGGCCTGGCCCAAAACGACACTAAAAAAGTGCTCGCTTATTCAACAGTAAGCCAACTTGGTTTAATGTTTACTGCCCTTGGCTTTGGCGCCTTTGGTTCCGCTGTTTTTCATGTAATGACACACGCCTTCTTCAAGGCTTGTCTTTTCCTTGGCGCTGGATCGGTTATTCATGCCATGCATCACCAGCAAGACATCAGAAAAATGGGCGGTCTGCGCAAATACATGCCCATTACTTATATCACTTTTTTTATCTCCACACTTGCCATCGCAGGCATCTTTCCTTTTTCAGGATTTTTCTCCAAAGATGAAATGCTGGCCCAGGTATTTTCACACAACCGCATGTTCTGGCTGCTTGGAATCATTGTCTCAATATTTACCGCCTTCTACATGTTCAGGCTTTTCTACCTCACCTTTCATGGATCCTTTAGAGGAACTGAAAAAGAAAAATCACACCTGCATGAGTCTCCCCCGGCCATCACCATTCCCCTGATTGTATTGTCAGTATTGGCTGCTGCAGGCGGTTTGCTGGGATTACCTGCTGTTTTTCATGCGCCACATTTCCTTGCTGATTACCTCGAACCGGTATTCAAAAATTCTCATGCGCGAGTATTTACAGATCACCTTGACCATGCCACCGAATGGATGCTCATGGGCATTGCCTTGCTTTGTGCTCTCATCACTATTGGCGTTGCCTATACCAAATACATCCGTTCAGGAGAAGTACCTGAGCCGGACGAAAAAGAGAAAAAGCCATTGCACCTTCTGGTCTACCGCAAATACTTGATTGATGAATTGTATGAAAACATCATTGTGAAACCCCTGCAGTTTTTGTCTACAATCTTTCACCGGATTGGTGACAAGGAAATGATTGATGCATCAGTGAATCTCACAGGTGCCGGTATGCGAGAGGGGGGGGCTCTGCTTAAACTGCTTCAAACAGGAAACACAGGATTTTATCTCCTGATGATGGTCATTGGATCTGTTCTTTTACTTCTCCTCGGGATGTTGTAATTTAAACATGATAAAATTTATTCTTCAGCTTTCGCTTTTACTCATCATTGTTGTATTCTCGGCTTGCGAAAAAACACCCGGAGCCTGCATGCAGCTTGTGCCGGAAAAAGATACTATAGCCGTCCTGGAGGAAATTTCTATTGATACTCGTTGTGCAGGCTTTTTTTCCTATGTCCGATATGATTTTGGTGATGGAAAATCAATTCTCAAAGAATCCAAAGAAGGGGAAATTTTGAAAAAAGTTTATGAGTACAAAGGAGATTTCATTTTGCGTGTAACTTTTCTAAGCAAGTCCAGAAAGAAAACAAGCTTTGAAGAACGGCGCATATTCGTAAAGTAAATCCCACGCTTTTACCAGTCCCAGCTCATTCCCTGAGAAATCGGCATTCAACCAATTTGATTGCTAACAGCTTTCTAAATCTCCTTTGCTGATATTTTTCACGCTGATTTTGCTACCTTTGCCGGGCATTAAAGCCCATGTGGAAAGATGTTTTTCTAACAATTGTGATTGCCTTTGTTGTGTTTAGAATCATGGGTGAATTCTCCAGGCGGCGCAACTCTAATCAGGGCTCCGGCAATTCCGGCGAGAATCAAAAAAACAAACAGCCACCTGATGATGGCGAATACATCGATTACGAAGAAATCAAATAAACTTATGTCAACTAAAACCATGCTGCTCAAGGGAATTCCCGTTCTCCTTTTCGCCGCTTTAACGCTTATCTATTTCTCGCCCTTACTCAATGGGAAAGCCATCAAACAAACCGATGTTGCCAACTTTAAAGGGATGAGCAAAGAGATTTTTGATCATCGTAAAAAGTATGAGGAGGAACCATTATGGACCAATTCCATGTTTGGAGGTATGCCCGCATACCAGATCTCTGTTCTCTATCCATCCAACTTTATTAAGCCCTTTACAAAAGGACTCAGTTTTATTATTCCACATCCTGCAACCATTGTTTTCCTCTCCTTTTTGGGTTTCTATTTTCTCCTGCTGGTATTGGGTTTTGAAACCTGGCTTGCAGTCGTGATGGCAATCGCTTTTGGCCTCTCATCCTACACCTTTATTGTAATTGAAGCGGGTCACAACCCCAAAGGTTATGCCATTGGGTATATGGGCCCTGTGCTTGCCGGTTTATTGATGGCGTTCCGCGGACGGCAACTATTGGGTGCTTCTGTGTTTGCAGTGGCACTCTCCCTGCAGTTATCCGTAAACCACATTCAAATTACCTATTACCTGATGATTGCCTGCTTGTTTATCGCGGCCGGCGAGGCAGTTCGTCTGCTTCTTGCAAAACAGATAAAATACCTGCTTATCACCGGGGGCTTGCTTCTGTTTGCTTCTTGCCTTGCTGTGGGTCCTAACCTCACCAATTTGCTGCTTACCCAGGAGTATGGTGCGTATTCCACAAGGGGAAAATCGGAACTCACCGGTGACCCCGAGAACAAAACAAGTGGTTTGGATAAAGATTATGCAACCCAGTGGAGCTATGGTGTTTCTGAAACATTCACCCTCATGATACCCAATTTTAAGGGAGGAGCATCCGGAGTCATTGGAGAATCAAACAAGGATGCCTTAAAAAATGTACCTGATGAATACCGTGAGTATATCGCACAAATGGATTCCTATTTTGGTGATCAACCCTTCACCTCCGGTCCGGTATACATGGGGGCCCTCATCTGTTTTTTATTTGTTCTGGCCATGTTTATCTGCCGCGACAGCATCAGGTATTATGTACTTGCAGCTGTGGTATTAAGCATACTCTTGAGCTGGGGAAAGAATTTCATGGGACTCACCGGATTTTTCATGGACCATATTCCCGGATACAACAAATTCAGAGCAGTTTCCATGACTCTTGTTATTGCTCAGTTTCTTTTTCCATTTCTGGCGGCATTCGCCATCAGAGATGTGTTGGAAAATCCAAAATTATTGCAACAAAAACGCAGAGAATTTTTGTTGGCACTTGGCCTCACCGCCGGGCTTTGTATGCTTTTCTACCTCTTGCCGGATACCTTCAACACCTTTTACAAACAAACGCCGGATGAATATACTGAGCTTGGCTCTCAACTCAAGAAAGCAGGCTTGCCTGCCGATCAGGTGCCTGTTTTTCTGGAATCTCTAAAAACAGCAAGGCAGCACATTTTTACGGCAGATGCCATCCGCTCGTTTTTATTTATTGTCTCGGGTGCACTTTTGCTCCTGGCTTTTTCATACAACAAGATAAACAGAATGATTTTGTTGGGAGGATTGGGCTTTTTAATCTGCATCGACATGTGGACCGTTGACAAAAGATATCTCAATGATTCCAATTTTGTTTCCAAACAACAAATGGAAGAACCTTTTGAACCCAGTGCTGCTGATTTACAGATTCTGAAAGACACGATGCCGGATTTCAGGGTATTCAATACCACTGTATCTACTTTCAATGATGCATCAACTTCTTATTTTCATAAGTCTATCGGAGGCTATCATGGAGCAAAACTCAAACGCTACCAAGAGTTGTGGGAAAATCACATCAGTAAGGGCAATATGGGTGTGATAAATATGCTCAACACAAAGTATTTGATTCAAAAAAACCAAGCCGCCGGACAAGATGCAGAGCCGGTAGCAGTAACCAATCCTGCTGCCTGTGGCAATGCATGGGCCGTAGGTGCCTTGCAATGGGTTCCCAATGCTGATGCTGAACTGGCTGCACTTAAGGATTTTAATCCACGCCGAATTGCCATCATAGATAAAAGATTTTTAAGTGTGTCCGGCATTCAGGACAAATCTTTCGACAGTACCGCCACCATCTCACTTAAAAAATATAAGGCAAACCAATTGGAGTACACTTATCATGCAAATGCAAAAACATTCTTCGTTTTCAGTGAGATTTTTTATGACAAAGGTTGGAAGGCCAGCTACAATGGGAAAGAGCTTCCACTGGTAAGATGTAATTATGTTTTACGGGGAGCCGTTGTGCCACCCGGAAACGGAGTGATTCAATTTGAATTCAGTCCGTCATCCTACAAGAATGGTGAAACACTTGCACTATTCAGCTCCTTTTTGTTGTTACTCTTTTTAGGAGCAGGATTATTCTTTGAATTCAGAAAAAGCGCCCCGCCCCGCCCACAATAAAACCCACATCATGCCGTTAAAACTCCCTGTGTTTCTCAGAGGATTGAGGTTTCAAATAATTCTTTATTCAAGCATGTTCCTGCAGGTGATGGGACAGGACATTGCTATCGGACAGTGGAGAAGCCACCTTTCATTTCGAAATGCAAATGATTTGGCTGTAGCGGGAAACAAGGTATTTGTGACAGCAACCGGTAGTTTGTTTTCCTTCAATAATAGTACCTCTGAGTTGCAATTGCTTACAAAAGCGGAGGGATTGAGTGACTTCGGAGCTACCTGTGTTGCTTATGATTCAAGTTCTTCAACGGTTGTGGTTGGTTATGCAAATGCCAATATCGATTTGATTAAGGACGAAAAAATTATCAATATACCGGCCATCAGCAAATCATCCATCACAGGAAATAAAACCATCAATGATATTACCGCACGCAATGGCAAGGCTTATCTCTCATGCGGTTTTGGTATCGTGGTGGTAGATTTGCGCAAGCAGGAAATTGAAGCTACTTACCTCATAGGTAATAATGGGTCCCAGGTCAATGTAAATACCATTATTTTTTCTCCTGATTCTGTATACGCAGGAACAAGTGCCGGGATATATGCTGCCAAAGCGGATAATCCCTTTCTTTCTGATTTCAACAACTGGAAAAAAGAGAACTATCTTCCAAGCACCAATCATTTTGCCATCTGTTGGTTCGATAACAAATTGTTCAGCGTGCGCAAAACAAGCCAAACAACCACTTATATCTATTTCAGGGAAAAGGGGACAAACAATTGGCAGAAATGGGACTCCACCATCAATTTTAATTGCCTCAGGTTAAAAGATTATGGAAACACCCTCATGGCAGTGTATGATGGCTCAGTATATCTCTACAACAAATCCCGAGTTTTGTTTGAAGCCTATTTCGGTTATTTCGGGGCATCAGCATCCACCGACGCTGAATACGATGCAGATAAAAATGTATGGATTGCCGATAAGTTTCATTCCCTTGTGAAGAGAACTACCGACGGAAATTTTCATAAGATTACTCCACAGGGTCCACCTGATAACAACATCCGAAGCCTCTCCTATGACAGTGGCAATTTATGGGTTGCTCCCGGTGGTGCAGTGGGCACCTCTAACGGTTTTCGTATTCTGAACATATCAAGAATGAACGATAATGGTGATTGGAGTTTTTTGGATGGAGGCTATATCTACAACAAAACAACCTGCTATGACCTGATGGTGGCTCGCGTAAATCCACGCAACTCCAATCAGTGTTTTGTTGGCACATGGAGCAATGGCTTGTTGGAAGTTGATAAGGATTCCATTTTAAATCACTACACCAAAAGCAACTCTACGCTGGATTCAGCAGCAAGCCGCAATTCCACCTGGATACAGGGAATGGATTTTGATCTTGATGGAAACCTATGGATTTCAAATGCATTTACCCAAAAACCATTGGTGATGCTTTCTGCCGATAAGCGTTGGTATTCCTATGCTTTTCCCGGATACACGATTCCCCCGGTGCTGCAATTGATTGCAACTTCCTCCGGACAAAAATGGATCCTTTCCGAAAAGATGGGTGCTTTTGTCTATGATGATGCAGCCACTCCCGAAAATATCTCCGACGATAAGTTCAGGTTGCTTGGATTTGAATTGGGCAAAGGCGGCATTCCGGGAAGTGAGGTTTTTGCTCTCTGCGAAGATTTAAACGGCGCCATTTGGATTGGCACCGACAAAGGCGTGGGTGTGGTTTTTTCTCCACAGTCTGTTTTTGATCCCGCAGGTTATGATGCAGAACAAATAAAAATTGAAATGGGTGGGTATGTACAATACCTCCTTGAATCGGAAACGGTTACAGCCATTGAAGTAGATGATGCCAACCGCAAATGGATTGGCACTGCGCAAAGCGGTGTGTTTTTAATCAGTCCCGACGGAACAGAACAACTGGAACACTTCACACAGGAAACAAGCCCGCTGGTGTCGAACAGCATCAATGATATTGAAATCAATAGACGAACAGGAGAGGTGTTTATTGCCACTGAAAAAGGTTTGGTCTCTTACAAGGGAACTGCCACCCGCAGTTACCCGGAGTGCGAGGATGTGTTGGTGTATCCAAATCCGGTAAGGGAGGACTACAGTGGACCAATTGCGATTCGCGGTTTGGTGCAGGGGGCTGAAGTAAAAATCACAGATGCCGCAGGAACGCTGGTATACCAAACCACCTCACTGGGGGGACAGGCACTTTGGAATGGAATCAACCTCAGGGGTGAAAAAGCGCATACTGGAATTTATTTTGTTTTTGCCGCTACCAAGGACGGATCAACAGGATGTTCAACAAAATTCATGTTAATCAGATAAATCATGATTCATAAATCACCGGGAATTGTTCTTAAAAACTTCCCTTACTCCGAAAAAAGTACAATCGTTAAAATTTTTACGCGTTCCTCTGGAGTAACCAGTTTTATGGTACCCTCTTCCAAAGGCCCCAAAGCCAAATTTAAGCCTGCCCTCTTTCAGCCCCTTAACAGATTGCAAATAGTCTATAAAATCCAACAAAAAGACGGCTTGCAGCAACTGCAGGAAGCCAATCTGGAAGCCCCATACAAAACCCTGCATTCCGATTTTATCAAATATTTTGTTACCCAGTTTATCAATGAAGTGCTCGACAAATCCCTGAGGGAGGATTATCTTGACGAGGAGTTGTTTGATTTTTTATTGCATGAGCTTGACTTTTTTGATAGCCATGACCTGAACCCTGATTACCATCTTTTTTTTCTGGTGGGGCTCAGCAGGCATCTTGGTTTTTTTCCTGATGTAAGTTCACACAAATCCGGAAAGTATTTCAATCTGCGAGAAGGTGTTTTTGGATCCACTCCTCCTTCACTTACCAATCATATTGTGGATGAAGAGACTTCTGCCCTGATTCTAAAAATCCTGAATGAACAGCATCCCGAAAGCAAGAAAAGAAAAATATTTTCCCTGCCTGAAAGGAAGAAAATGCTTTCGGCATTGCTGGATTTTTATTCCCTTCAGGTATCTAATTTCAGTGACCTTAAAACAGTGAAGGTACTCAAAGAGGTTTTTTAATCCCTCAATCGAAACTCAGTTGCACGGTGCGGACTTCGTTACCGGTGTTCTTGATTGTTATTACTGCTCTTTCGTCCACAAATTCCTCCGCAAGCTGAGGCCATTCGATAAAACAGTAAAAGCCGGAAAAAACATATTCCTCAATTCCAACTTCCCGCAGATCGCGCTTGTTTTTAATTCTGAATAGATCAAAATGATAGACCGGATTCTCATCCTTGTCGGTGTATTCGTTTACAATGGAAAAGGTGGGACTGTTTACCAATTGTTTTACCCCAAGGGCGTGTGCAAGGTGCTTGATAAGAGTGGTTTTTCCGGATCCCATATTGCCCTCAACAAAAAAAACTCTTTTGTCGAAAGCAGTACTTAAAATTTCTTTTGCAATTAAGTCGTAGTCGTTGGTGCTCTGTGCAGTCCAGGATTTGGTCATGATTTACATCTTTGGCTTTAAAACGGCGAAAGGAATAAGCATTTCTTCCATGGAAATACCGCCGTGCTGAAATGTGTTTCTGTAGTACGAAACATAATGGTTGTAATTATTGGGATAAGCAAAAAAAGCATCCTCGCGGGCAAAAATATAACTTGAGCTGACATGTTGTTTGGGTAATCTTGCATCGAAAGGATTTTTAACTTCAAAAACATCCTTGCGATTGTAGTCGAGATTACGACCTGTTTTGTACCTCAGGTTGGTATTGGTTTGTCTGTCACCAATTACTTTGATGGGCTCTTTTACGCAGATCGTACCATGGTCTGTGCTTATCACTATTCTTGCTTTTCTGTTGGCAGCCTGTTTCAACATCTCAAGAAGGGGAGAATGTTCAAACCAGCTCCGCGTGATGGAACGATAGGCTGATTCGTTATCGGCAAGTTCCCTGATTATTTCCATCTCTGTGCGGGCGTGGGAAAGCATATCCACAAAGTTGTAGACTATCACATTCAACCTGTTGTCAAACAAGTTTCCAAACTGATCCGACAGTTTTTTTCCTGCCCCGTGGCTGCTAATTTTATGATAGGAGCATTTGATGTTCAGCCCCAGCCTTTTTAACTGGTCTGTCAAAAATGCTTCCTCAAATTGGTTTTTACTCTCCTCATCTTCTTCATTTTTCCAGAGAGTTGGCATTCTCTTCTCAATGTCGGAAGGCATCATTCCCGCAAAGATGGCATTACGGGCATATTGGGTGGCTGTAGGCAAGATGGAGTAGTAGATATCTTCCTTTTCAGTATCCAGAAAATCAGCACAAATTTCCTGAATGATCTTCCACTGGTCATACCTAAGATTGTCAATAAGAAAGAAAAAAAGGTGGTCCTCGCCCTCAAGCTCCGGCAACACCAGATTGCGGAAGAAGTTATGCGACAGTACAGGTGCATCAGGTTGGTTTCCCTGGATCCAAGAGAGGTAGTTCTTTTCCACAAAACGGGCAAACATCCTGCCTGCATCTTTCATCTGAGCATCAAATATTTCAGTAAGTCCGTTATCCTTGGTGCGTTCCAGTTCAAGATTCCAATAAACCAGTTTCTTGTAGAGATCTGCCCATTCAGCTGCATTCATATTTTCAGAAATCCTATTGGCCAGCTGACGGAACTCCTGCTGGTAATTGATGGCACTTTTTTCGCTAATCAGCCTCTTGTTGTCCAGATTCTTTTTGATGGAAGAGAGAATTTGCTTGGGATGAACGGGTTTGATCAGGTAGTCGGAGATTTTAGAACCGATGGCATCTTCCATGATATGCTCCTCCTCACTTTTTGTAATCATCACTACCGGTACCTGTGGATATTTCTCTTTCATCTGTGCCAATACCTCAAGCCCCGAATAGCCCGGCATATTTTCATCCAACAGAACCAGATCAACCGTTTCTTTTTTGATGATTTCAAGGGCTTCTGCGCCGTTAGAGGCGCTTAATACCCTGTATCCCTTGTCACTCAGAAAAATCAGGTGTGCTTTTAACAGGTCAATCTCATCATCGGCCCATAAGATGGTTTGTTTTGTCATGATTTCTATGTCTTGATGAGTTGAAACGGAATGCGCCCGGATTATTGCATCATCTGTTCTGCAAACCTATGGCATGCCCCCCGCAAATCAAAAACATCTCTGATTATCATGGGCAAAAAAGATGTTAACATACCCCGATTCTACGAAGACGAAACAGGTAACTTTGTAGGTATGGAAATCCTCAGCGAAAACACCCAAAACAAACGCCGAATCAAGCGCCCCGATAACGATATTACCCTTTCTGAGTATGGCAAAATTCCCCCGCAGGCGGTTGACCTGGAAGAGGCTGTGCTGGGTGCAATGATGCTGGAGAAAAATGCCGTGAATGCGGTTATTGATGTCCTCAAGCCGGAGAGTTTCTACAAAGAGGGACACAGAAACATTTATGAAGCGATGTTGCTTCTTTTCCAGAATACCCAGCCAATTGACTTGCTTACTGTTACCGAGCAACTCAAGAAAAACGGCAAACTGGAGATTTCAGGTGGAGCCTATTACCTTACTTCCCTTACCAATCGTGTAGGCTCTGCGGCCAATGTGGAGTATCATGCACGCATAGTTAGTCAGAAATACATCCAGCGCGAACTCATCCGTATCTCTGCCGAAACGCTGAGGGATGCATTTGAAGATACCACGGATGTATTCGACCTCCTTGATACTGCAGAGAGTCGTTTATTTTCCATAGCCGAGAGTAACATCCGAAAGAACTACGACAGGATGAGCACCCTGATCAATGCTGCCATCAAGCAGATTGAAGCAGCCCGCAACCAGCAGGATGGTCTGAGTGGCGTTCCTAGCGGTTTTTCCGGTTTGGATCGCCTCACGGGAGGTTGGCAAAAATCGGACTTGGTGGTTGTGGCAGCCCGTCCGGGTATGGGTAAGACGGCATTTGTACTCTCCTTGGCAAGAAATACTGCTGTTGAATTTAAAAAACCCATCGCCATTTTCTCTCTCGAAATGAGTTCAGTGCAGTTGGTAAATAGGCTCATATCATCCGAAACCGAGATTGCTGCCGAAAAACTAAAAAAAGGACAACTCGAAGAACATGAATGGGCACAACTCAATGCACAGATTAGAAATCTCTCTGAGGCCCCCATCTTCATAGATGATACCCCGTCACTGAATATTTTTGAACTGCGTGCCAAATGCCGCAGGCTGAAAGCCCAGTATGATATTCAACTGGTGATTATCGATTATCTGCAACTCATGACAGCAGGCGCCGACAAGGGAAACAGGGAACAAGAAATTTCCACTATTTCACGGTCGCTGAAGTCTATTGCAAAGGAACTGGACATTCCCATCATTGCTCTTTCCCAGTTGAGTCGTGCCGTTGAAACCCGGGGCGGAAATAAAAAGCCCCAGCTTTCAGACCTTCGCGAATCAGGAGCCATTGAGCAGGATGCCGATATGGTGATGTTTATTTATCGTCCGGAATACTATGGTCTCGAAACTGATGAGCAGGGAAACAGCACTGCAGGAAAGGCGGAACTCATCATCTCAAAACACCGGAATGGGGCTCTTGCGGATGTACCCATGCGATTTATCTCTCACCTTGCAAAATTCACCGACCCCGATTTCTACGAGTATCAGGCTGCCCCATCTTCCGGTAATATCTCTCCGAATTTTCAGTTCAATGATCCGCCGAATATTACTTTTCAGTCGAAAATCAATGATACCGATACCGAAGAAGAAAACGAACCTTTCTGATGTTAGTTGTACACCCTTAGCACGCTTCCATCGAATTCGGTTTGGTAGCGTTGTAATGAAAAAGAGGATGGGCCTTTGATTACTGAACCATCTGTGAGGACAAATTCAGAACCACAGCATGAATCAGCAGCCACCACCTGTGTGGCGTTAACCATGACCCTGCAATTTTCTTCTACCCTGTATGGGCAATGCCTGTCGAGCGCTACAAACTGCTCAGCACCCGCTCTGTATATAATGATACCTTTTGAACCTCCCGTAACATAAACATATCCTCCGGGAGCGTTCAATCGGTTAAACTGTGGATTGGCAAGAACAATACTAAAGTTTACCGGGAAATAGGGTATCTCGCTTGTTTGCTTGTCTTTTTTACAAGAGGGAAAAGAAATGACTAACAGGCAGCTTAACAGAAAAAGTGTTACTTTGAATTTCATTTTACCAATCAAAAGTAAGACGAAAACAAATTCATGGCAGACAATTTGTTCTCCGGGTTTTCCCAAGCCGAAATTCCCTTTCAGGCAGGTGATGAAATTGGGCAGGATCAATCATCAACTGCCGGATATGCCCCTTTTTTTACAAAAGCCAAAGGCCCTTTTTTCGTTGATGACCGGGACAATGTGGTGTTGGATGCTTCATCTGCCTCATGGCTGTCATTGCTAGGCCCTGCGCATCCTGTAATCGTTAGAGCGCTCCTCAACCAGGCGAGAGAAATGACATTTATTTCAGGCAAGGGTGCAACACATCCCCGCATTGGATCACTTGGAAATACCATACTCAAACTGTTTCCCGGAAACCATACCCATTTGTATTTCTGCACAACCGAGAAAAAAGCCATCGCCCAGGCGATGGAATGGGCAATGCAGTTGCGAAAAACAGAAGAGCCTCGAAAAAACAAATGCCTTATACTGAGCGGGCAATCTAAACCTTTTTTCAACAGCATCAGCGAATTAGTCAATGCCCCTTTAAATGAGAAAAACGCCAAGCTGGAATGGATACATCTTCCCTTGCCCAATGGTAAAAATGCCCGACAGGTGTTTAATACCACAGAAAAATATGTTCGCAGAGGCGATGTGCTTGCTTTCATATATCAACCCTTACTCCTGAATGGTGATGCATGGAGGTTCTATGACCGCAATTTGCTCGATAAGTTGCTCTTGATGTGCAGACAACTTGGGGTAATTACCATAGCAGATGAATGCTACACAGGTTTCTGCAGAACAGGCGATTTGTTTGCTTCACAAGGACAGCTTTACCCTCCCGATATTGCCTGCCTGCTGCCGGGTTTTGCCAATCAACTGCCCTTGGCCATGGTTTCATGTATTCAGTCAATTGGTGATTCACTCGGCCTGAATCACATTGCCACCGATGTTTATGGTACCCCGGGCCCGCTTGCTTTTGCCGTTGCAGAAGCAGGCATTCAGGCATTGCAATCAACAGAAATTCATCAGGGACTCCAGATTACGGGAGCCATGCAATCACAATTTGCAAAACGCATGTCTTCCCATCCTACTCTTTCGGGAATTTATGCATCCGGAACATTGTTGTGGATGGAATGTAAAAATCCGAATCCTGAAACAGCACCTAAATTAACCACATCCGGCATAAGGGAGCATTTTGCGGAAAGGGGTATCCTCCTGCACACATGGCCCAATGGCATGCTTATGTCACTCCCTTTCAGCACGGGCAGTGCTTGGATAAAAAAAGTACAAAATGAAATAAAAGAATTTTTGGATTTGCACCGCCAAATCAACTTGTTTTAACGGTGCCTACGATTCGGTAGTTTTTATATTCTCCGATTCGCCAGCCGGTTTTTTTTTCAATCCAATGCAAAATTCTGCCTTTTGGCGTGAACTTACTTTTTGAAGAATCAAATGTAAACTCCCAGTGCTGCCCTTTCACAAGAGGCTCCATAAGTAAAGGATGAGATCCGGTAAAAGGAATCACAAAATCTACCCGGTTGTAATCGAAATGGGCAGCTGAAGGATTGTTTTTGCGCAGCCAATTATCGTCATGCCAGAAGGAGTTGAAGTAATTGTTTTTTTTCTGCATGGTTGCAGGGTCTCTTGCATAGCTGTAATGATATATGGATGCATTTACCGACAACACATTTAGTTTTCTTCCGGGATGTCCGTCCAAAAAAGCATTTACCGAAGGGTAATATCGGAATCCCTGAGAGTCTCTGTAGGAGCGGATATTGGGTAAATTCTTGATGATGCGTATTTCTTTCCGGTGCCATTTTCTGGTGCTACCGGTATAGTGGTAACCTCCATAAAAATTAAGAAAATCAAAAAGTACACCTTCAGCAAGGGGATGTGCTCTCAATTGATGAATGGCCTCCCTGATGCTATCATAGTCATTTTCATGCAAAACTTCGTCTGCCTGCAAATGAAAGCCGATGTCGCCGGAAATCGCATCCAATGCAATATTCGCTTGCTGGGCAAAGATTTTACCTCCTTCTCTGAGTGTTTCATCCCACAAGGTATCAATGATTATAATTTTATCTGAGCCCAGTGCTCTGATGGCATCACCCGTTCCGTCGTGTGATTTACCTACAGCAACAACCAGTTCATCAACCAGAGGTAGCAAGGATTGGATGGATTGAAGAAAAGGATATCCGTATTCAAAACCGTTGCGGATATAAGTAAATCCGCTTACCTTGTTTTTAGGCATGAATAGAAATACTTTGCTGCTTGATGCGGTCGGCAACCAATTCCATTAACCACATGGGTGTTGAAGTAGCGCCACAGATTCCCACACTTTCAGCTCCCTCAAGTAAAGTAAAATCCAATTCCTCAGGAGTAGAAATAAAGTGTGTATTGTGGTTAATTTTGTAGCAAGCTTCAAATAGAATTTTGGCATTCGAGCTTTTACGGCCACCAACGAAAACAATCACATCGTGCAATGCAGCAAATTTTTCCAGCTGAGGTTCGCGGTTGGAGACCTGTCTGCATAGGGTATCATTCGCTTCAAATGACAGTAATTCGTGATTACCCGTGGCATGTAATCTTTCCTCAATTGCCTTTTTGATAGCAAGAAAACCGGATGTGCTTTTGGTTGTCTGGGTATACAATTTAATGGGTCTGGAAAAATCAATGGAATCAAGGTCTTTCTCATTCATCACTACAATTGCATTTCCTTGGGTCTGCCCTTTGAGCCCGTTTACTTCAGCATGTCCCTCCAGCCCGTAAATAACAATTTGACCATTGTCCTCAGTGGTTTCTTCATAACCTTCACGGATACGATGCTGCAATTTTAATACCACCGGACAGCTGGCATCAATCAGTTGAATGTTGTTGCGCAGTGCGATTTCATAGGTTGAGGGAGGTTCACCGTGTGCACGAATCAAAACCTTGCAATCGCGCAGGTTTTCGAGATCTTTGTGTTGAATAATGACCAGTCCTTTTTTCTGAAGTCTTTCAACTTCCATGTTGTTGTGGACGATATCACCAAGGCAGTAGAGTTTTCCGTTCTCGTTTAATTCATCTTCGGCCATTTGAATAGCGTAGACCACCCCGAAGCAAAAACCCGACTGATTGTCTATGGTTACATTCATAAACGCAAAAGTAAACAATTTAAAGTGGCAATCTTGCCCCGGTTATCCACTGTTTGAATTAAAAACAATTGTCACTTGACTATTGTCTTGGCTTGCCGCCAGTAAAACCGGTTGATTGTATTGATTCCTTGAAAAAAAAGTAAAAACACGCTTGAGATATCGGCTATCATTCTCCCCTGAATTTATCCGCAGCACATGTTGAATTCATACATTTGCGACACATATGATGAATACAAAATTGATTATTCCCGCCATGCTGCTAATCATGCAGGCATGCGTTCCCGCCCGCTTGTTGGAAGAAGCCAAAGCGGGTCGTCAGTCCTGTGAAGACGATTTGAAGAAAGCCAGGGCAGAGGGCAATGAATTGCTGGAGAAAAACAAAGAGTTAGAGGATAGTCAACGGCTATCTCAGAAAAAAATAAAAGAACTGGAGCAAGATACCACTCTTCAGGGAAAGCATATGGCCATGCTAAGCCGGAATTTTGAGAAGCTCAACGAGACTTACAATATGCTACTGGATAAAAACAACAGGGTAGAGGAGGAGAGTGTGCGCGAGAACAGCCGTTTGAGTGGCGATTTAAAACGAACCCAGGAGCGTCTTCAAAAAAAGGAGGACACCCTCAAAGAGCTTGAAACTGCCTTAAATACCCGCGAATCAGCATTAAAAAAAGCGGAGACTGATCTGAGTGCAAGCCGACTTGAAAGCGAAGAGAGAGCAAAACAACTCAAAGAGATGAACCGCATACTCACACAAAAAGACTCAGTAGTAAATAGCGTGAGAAAGAAAGTGAGTGATGCTCTTTTGCAGTTTGAAAACAACGGGCTCACAGTGAGTATCAAAAACGGAAAAGTATATGTGTCTCTCGAGGAGCGCTTGCTTTTTGCTTCCGGCAGTACGCAGGTGGACAGCAAAGGTGAGGAAGCACTCAAAAAGCTGGCCAATGTACTTGAGCAAAACACCGACATCAATGTAACCATAGAGGGACATACCGATAATGTACCCTATAACAGTTCGGGCGGTACCATCAAGGATAATTGGGACCTGAGCGTGTTGCGGGCAACGGCAATCGTAAGAATATTGCTTAGCACCTCGAAGATAGATGCCAAACGACTCATGCCTGCCGGGCACGGCGAATTCATGCCGGTGGCCAAAGAGTCAACGGCCGAAGGAAGGAGAAAAAACCGCCGTACAGACATTATTCTCACGCCCAAGTTAGACGAATTATTCAAAATCATTGAGAGCAACTGATGAAAACCATTTTGGTAACAGGTAGCAGTTCCGGGGTAGGTTTTTCCGCTACCAGCTTGTTTTTGGAGGGTGGTTGGAGGGTCATCGGACTGGCTCGAAGGGCAAAAGAAGTATTCAGCGGCAATCCTCACTATTTTCCCATTGAGGCAGATTTAGCCGGCAAAGACCTATCTAAAAAATTACAAATTGCCGCAGAGGATGCGGGCATAGCTGTTTTGGACGCCGTTTTACTCAATGGATCCGGTTTTTACAAGGGTTCATTTATCGACCTTGCAGAGAACGATGTGGAGCAACTCTATCGAAGCAATGTCCTCTCATGCTTTACTATATTGAGATGGGCATATCCTCTGTTAAAAGCCGGGAAATCCCCACAGGTACTAATGATTACTTCAGTAGGAGGGGTGCTCGGAACCCAAAAATTTACCGGTTTATCGGCTTATTCATCAAGCAAGGGAGCCCAGGCAATATTGGCGGAATGTTTGGCCGAGGAATGGAAGGATGAAGGGATACAAGTAAATGCATTGGCTTTGGGATCGGTGGATACACCAATGCTGCGTGAAGCGTTTCCGGGATATGCTGCTTCCATGGAAGCTGGGGATGTTGGCAAGTACATATTCCACTGGATGGAGGGTGAAGGCCTGCTTTTTAATGGCAAGGTATTGCAGGTAAGCAGGGGTACTCCATAAATTTTAGTACTGATAGTTAATGTATTAAGAAAATATTAAGATAAACTTGTTGAAAACACTTGCGGGTAAAAAGAACCTGAGTACATTTGCAGCCCCTTTTGAAGGAAGAATCGAGAAGACAGCGCGAAAAAGAGGAAGAAAAAAATCAAAATTAAAAATTGATTTTTCGAAATCCTGCAGTATCTTCGAGGTCCGAAAAAGATGAACAAAAAAAAGTTCAAAAAAATTTTTCAAAAGGCTTGCAGAAATAAAAACTCTGCGTACATTTGCAGCCCCAAATGAAAAACTGGGGAGGCTCAGCCGGGAGGCCAGCCAAAAGATTGAAAAGAGTTCTTTGATATTTTGAAGTCAGCACAAGCTTGAAGGTATCCATCTATTTCCATTGATGAGTTTTACAGGCCAGGAAAATTTCAAATTTACAATGAAGAGTTTGATCCTGGCTCAGGATGAACGCTAGCGGCAGGCCTAATACATGCAAGTCGAGGGGCAGCACGGGTAGCAATATCTGGTGGCGACCGGCGCACGGGTGCGTAACGCGTATGCAACTTACCTGTAACCGGGAGATAGCCTTCCGAAAGGAAGATTAATATCCCATAGTATTGCGAAGAGGCATCTTTTTGCAATTAAAGTTCCGACGGTTACAGATAGGCATGCGTGACATTAGCTAGTTGGTGAGGTAACGGCTCACCAAGGCTACGATGTCTAGGGGTTCTGAGAGGATTAACCCCCACACTGGTACTGAGACACGGACCAGACTCCTACGGGAGGCAGCAGTAAGGAATATTGGTCAATGGGCGCAAGCCTGAACCAGCCATGCCGCGTGAAGGATGAAGGCCCTCTGGGTTTTAAACTTCTTTTGTACGGGAAGAATAAGTTCTACGCGTAGGACGATGACGGTACCGTAAGAATAAGGATCGGCTAACTCCGTGCCAGCAGCCGCGGTAATACGGAGGATCCAAGCGTTATCCGGATTTATTGGGTTTAAAGGGTGCGTAGGCGGAATAGTAAGTCAGTGGTGAAAGCCTGCAGCTTAACTGCAGAACTGCCATTGATACTGCTAATCTTGAGTGTGTTTGAAGTGGGCGGAATGTGCGGTGTAGCGGTGAAATGCTTAGATATCGCACAGAACACCGATTGCGAAGGCAGCTCACTAAACCATAACTGACGCTGAGGCACGAAAGCGTGGGGATCAAACAGGATTAGATACCCTGGTAGTCCACGCTGTAAACGTTGATTACTCGATGTTGGCGATACACAGTCAGCGTCTAAGCGAAAGC
>JBKCNM010000058.1:0-17500 GCA_046297395.1 Bacteroidota bacterium | reverse complement strand
TTCTCAAACCATTCCCCGAAAACCGATTCGATACTGTATCCTCCTCTGATTTTGCTTTTCAACAGCAAATTGTCAACGACCTGGCATGCCAGTTTATCACGAGCAAGCATCAGCTGAAACTCGGCCTATCGTTGCCTATGAATTATCAATCAAATCTGCTTTTCGGAAATCATTTTACTTCTTTTCTATACCATGCTAAGTATGATTACTTCAACGGAAAATATACTTTTCATGCCGGTGCAGGTTATTATGATCAAGGATGGAATAATCGTGATTACTTCACCGAAATTTCAACTTCCGCTAATTTTAATAAACTGGTGCTCCGTGCTGAATTTAAAAATATCCGCGTGGCAGCACCTCTTTATTACTCCCGCTATGCATCCAATCATTTTACTTATGTACATACATTTAATCCCCAACTCATGCGCCATGCTATTGTTAAGGCTTCGATGCCTTTCCTCAACCTGGAAGCAGGGGCAAGTGTAATCCAGAACCTTGTTCTGCCCGACTCAATTAACTTTTCACAATTAAACGAATCCCAGATCTTTTTCTGGAGTATGCTTGAAACCAGCGTTAACAACAAAAAATTTGAATGGAATGCAAGAATGCTATTCCAACAGGTGAATGGTTCACTCAGCAAACAAATTCCCTCTTTGTTTATACACGCTTCCGCAGGCTATAAATTTTCCTTGTTTTCTAAGCATCTTTCCGTTCTTGCAGGCGCTGCTATCTCATATACTTCTGCCTATAGCGGATGGTCATTCTCTCCGGCTCTCGGCGTGTTTGCGTTATCTTCGAACAACAGTCTGCTTCAAGCCTATCCCCTGAGCTCCATCTTTCTTAATTTCAAAGCCTCCTCTTTGAGTTGGTATGTTCGTGGTGACAACATGTTGTATCCTTATTTTAGAACAGCTTGGTATTCGGTTGACGCTCAACCCATGCAGAATTTTGTATTTCGCTTTGGCATTCGCTGGCATTTCTTCGATGGTCCGTTTTCAAAAAAATAAATTATGAAAATCCTCTTTGTTTGCCTGGGAAACATTTGTCGATCGCCTGTAGCCGAAGGTATATTAAGGCAGGTCTGCGAGCAAAACCAATTAAATTGGCATATTGATTCCGCAGGATTAATTGATTGGCACAAAGGCGAAAATCCGGATCCGCGTAGTATTCAGAATGCCCTTAAAAATGGGACAAATATCTCAACCATCGTTTCACGCCCTTTACTTGAGCATGACCTTGATCTGTTTGATGAGATACTTCTTATGGACAAACAGAATATGAAAGGGATTAAAAGATTCAGGTCTTTTTCTCCCAACGCTCACAAAATAAAACTTGCAGGAACTTATATTCATCCTACCAATCCACCGGAAATTCCTGATCCATATGATGGTATTGAAAAGGATTTTCAGGAAGTGTATGATTTGCTTTTCTCAATTGCAAACACAATTGTCACCTCCACCATCAGTAGGAAATAGGAGATTATTTATTCTACAGAGAACCAAATAGAGCCCAAAGATTTGATACTGTATGCATCATTCTTTTGTCGCTGAATCATTTTTCTGTCTTTAAACAGCATTTATTTATAATAAGATTCAAACAATGCAAAACACTTATTTATGAATAAAGCCTACTTTCTTAAAAGAATTATTTTTTCAAGAATTTAAAAAATTATTCTTTACATAAAGGTGACCTTTTCGGATTTAGATCATGTCAATAGTGTTTTGAAGCAAACATGCAGTAATGTTCCGAATCATCATGGTACAACCGAAGAAAAAAACCTATTAGATTTGCATTATATGGGAACTATAAAAGATTCTGATCAAAAAAAAAAGGAAGCAGATTCAGAAGTATCAGTTCTTCATAAATACATAGGAATAATTACTATTTGTTATTTCTTCTCTTTGTTTCTGATAGTGAATTTTCTTTTCCATATCAGTTATGAAGAAAATGATGATGTAGTCATGGGTCTTATTGCCTCAGGAGCGTATGGAAATTCGCCTGATTACCATCTTGTATTTATTCACTCTTTGCTTGGCTTGATCCTGTCTTCTTTTTATCATATTACCACAAATACTGAGTTTTATACCATTTTAATGATTTCCTTAAATGTGTTTTCATTTGCGGCATTATCAAATGTATTTCTTTCTCTTTTTTTACATAAACGACTAAAAATTATCATGTTTTTATTTTTTAGTACAATTTTTATTTATCAATTATCTGTTCTTCAATTTACCAGAACAGCGTCGTTTCTAGCCATTTCAGGTATTGCATCTGTCTTATTCGGCAAAAATAAATATACAGGAGGCCTTCTCATTCTTATTGGATTTTTACTGAGATTTCATGCTGCAATGTTGATTTGTCTTTTGTCATTGCCTTTGTCTTTTTATCATTTGATGATGTTAAGAACAGCAGAAAGGTTGAAAAAAAGAATTGTCTTTATTTCATTACTGGTTTTTGTTATAATCCTCAGGTTAATTGATTATATGAGTTATCAGTCCAGTAAGGAGTGGTCGTATTATCACGAATATAATTTGGTTCGTGGCAAACTAAATGATAATCCTAACTTTGTTAAAGCAGGAGTCAATCTCCCAAAAGATTTTCCAGAGAATGAATACAATCTTCTCGAATCCTTTCTTCCGAATCCTGTTCTTGTCTCATATGATAAACTTAAAGTTCTCGCAGAGGATGTGACACAAACACCATTTTTACATAAGATACAGAACATAATAATGATTTTGATGTATTGGTTTTACTTTCTGGTATTAGGTCTTTGCCTTTTGTGTTTATGTCTGTTTTTTCCTAAACAGAGAATTCTAATAACTTCACTTTTTCTCTTAAATTTTTTCCTATTATGTTATGTCTCAATGGATGGGACTCTGAAAAGCCGGGTTTTCTTCAGTTCTTTTTTTGCCACACTGATTTTTTCCTTGGCATCAGTTGAGGGGTATAAACATAAACAGAACAATTTACTGTTTTGTATTGCCGGAATATTGGTTGTTGTTTTTTTGAATTTATCAATTATAGGGTTTAATCTCAACAAGATTAACCGAAAGGAGTTTCTTAAACAGAATGAAATGATCAAGAATTATTTATCTCAATCACCCGGAATTATACCTTTTGGGGCCTCCTATAATATCGAGTACTGCGACCCTTTTTCATTCTCATCTGACTTTCCTACAAATAAAATTTTTTTTGGAGGATGGCTAACCAATATCCCCTTTAATACAGGACGGTTTGATTCCTTTAATTATTTTGTTAATAATTATGCCGTTCTGGTAAATGATGAGTATGTTGAAAAGGCCTCCGGACTTATTTCAAAAAGTATTATGGCCGAAACAAATGTCACGGTTAAACCCGTAGTTGTTTTGAATAAATATGGTCTGTCGATTATTGAGTTTCATACTGAAGCAAAATGATAATATGTCAATAAAACCCTTCTGAGATGCATCTTTTTTCTTGTTGATTTATTAAGTTAGCTTTGTGGCAGCATTGATTAAGAGAATTAAATTGTATTCACCAAATTGATTCATGTTCGATTTTTTTCCATTATCTCTCGTTTACCAGCTTATTTTAATTTGTGGAATTGGTTTGTTTCTCTTTTCCATAAGTCTTTATCAAAACCGTAGGATCGGCAAATGGTCATTTGCCTGTATTTTTCTGTTCCTTTTTATTGGTATTAGGAGCAAGGATTTTTTCGAACTTTTTACACTCAACCCCGATGAGGAGCAATGGCTGGCTTGCGCCAATAGTCTGGTTCATGATCCCATCGGTTACTTCAGATATTTTTTACTGTTTGATTACACCCGGTTTTTTACCATTCTTCCATTGGCCGCTTTGCTAAAATTTTCCGGTGGACTCAGTTATATACATGCCCGTCTTCTGAATAATTTCTTACTTATTATCTTTCTGTTCATCAATAAACGAACAGTAAAAATATTTTTCGACGACATCACATCATGGGTCATTTTTGTTATGTTTTCGGTATTTATTTTCATCACGCTCAATGCAGATATGACTGCATATAATAGCGAACTATTTGTTTCTATTCTGTTTTCCATTTTTTTGCTTCAGTTGGTTAAGATATATAAGGGCAGCAAGCAGGCTGCTTGTTTTTTTATAGCAGGTATATCGGTTGGATGTATGCCTTTTGCAAAAGAGCAGAGTATCCTTATGGCATTTGCTGCAGGATTGCTTGCATTTACAGGCTTTCTTCGATTTCATAATCTGAAATCTTCCTTATATTTTCTTGTAGGTGCAATACTATCTTTCTCCCTGATATTTATACCCGTGCTTACAATGTATGGTTGGGATGATGTTTACGCTCTTTTAGATATTGGAGTGAAGTATTCCCAGCAAGGTGTCAAGTCGAATACCGATCTCGGGTATCAGATTAATCTGAAAAATTTTGTTCGAGTTTATCTGTTTAATACGGTTTATATTTCCTTTACCATTCTTTCATTTTATGCAATATATATCATTATTAAATACAGATTTTTCCTTAACAAACTAGATAGTTTTCCTGTTTTCCTGCTTTTAGTTATTACCTATTTTATTTGTTTGTATTCAATTTTTAAGCCCTGCAATAACTTTTTTCATTACAGCATACTCATGTGGCCTTTTATCTTTTTTTTCTCCGCGCTCAGCATTCACCATACCAAGTTAATTACACAAAGATTATGGATAGCTGCATTGATTGTGCTTACTCCTCAATTGTTTCAATTTAAAATCAGACAAGTCTATCCAATCCATAACCTCTTCAAAACCGAAGCGCAAAAACCTGATGAAATCATCCAATCTATTTATCGTTATTCGACAATAAATGACAGGATTGTTGTTTGGGGATGGGTAAATAAATATTACTTACTTCACGACAGATACAGGGGATCAGGTTTTCTTTATCCGCAATTTGCCATGGGCAAGTACAACAAGGAATTTGCTTTGGATATGTATTTGAAACACCTCATCCAATTTAAACCAAAAATTATTGTAGAAGCAGTGGGTGCTGATATGTTCTATTTTTCTGATTACAATACACAGTCAATAAGTGTGGTCTCGCAAGCCTTGTCTGATTTTTTTAAGAAGCACTATATTCTGGTTTTCAGACAAGGCAATACCAGGGTTTATCAACGCCTGAATCATTGATTGACAAGCAGTTCTAGCGCTTCCTAGCCAAATAACTCTTGTTCAAATACAGTTTCGCAATTTTATGAATGCGAACAAATGATGATTAGTAATCATGCGCTTCTTGGAAGGAATACGAGGCTTACCAGCTTCCACTGGCACCCCCGCCTCCAAAACTTCCTCCTCCAAATCCTCCAAATCCACCTGAACTTCTTCCTCCTCCCCAGGAACCACCACCATAACTACCTCTGCCAAAGGGCATGGGTGGGAAAAAGAAGAATCCTCTCCCGCCATAAGTCCTGCCGCCTCCACCACCTCCGCCCCCATTGATACGCATGAGGAGCAGGAGAATAATGATTACCGCTACAACGATGAGGGGTTTTGGTATGTGAAAACCATTATCGCTTATTTTATCACCCCGGGTATCAAATTTTCCTGAGAGGCGCTGCATCATTTGTGTTGTGGTAGCATCAATGCCACCGTAGGAGTCTGATTGTTTCAAGGCAGGCACCAGTCTGCGGGTAATTAATCGCTTGCATATGGCATCCGGAAGGTATTCTTCAACGCCGTATCCTGTGGCAATGCAGGCTTTACGGTCATCAATGGCAAGCAGTAAAAGCACACCATTGTCTTTACCCTTGTGGCCAATACCCCACTGTTGCGCCAACTCTGTGGCATACTGATTGATTTCGAATGCTCCTGTTGTGGGTATGCTTACTACGGCAATCTGAGACGATGCGGTATCGCTGAACGCCACCAATTTTTGCTCAAGCACTGCAGCCTGTTGGGGACTTAATACTCCTGCGATGTCATTCACAAGGTGCGGGGGAACAGGTCGGGGAGGAAACTCCGCGGCAAGTATTCTGAGACTTGTAACAAAGCCCAAAACGAGGATAAGAAAAATGGCGGAATACTTGTGCTTCCCTGCGCTGTTCATCTGTGCAAAACTATTTTAAAGAACGATTGAAGGGTATTTTTATTTTTGATTGATCAAACAAATGACCGGCAGCGCTATCTTTAGACAAGGAAAAATCGCCTATCGTATGGCCGGCGAAGGGCGTTGTGTGGTTCTGTTGCATGGTTTTCTTGAGTCTTCTGCCATTTGGGATACTTATCTCCATTTGCTTTGCAAACAATACAGGGTCATTGCAATTGACCTCCCCGGTCATGGCAGTTCAGACTGTTTTGGCTATGTGCACGACATGGAAATGATGGCCCTGGCAGTAAAGGCAGTGCTAGACAAGCTTGGATTGCGAAAGTATGTGATGATTGGACATTCCATGGGTGGATATGTGGCTCTTGCGTTTGCAGAATTGTTTCCAGATCATCTTCGCGGCTTGTCACTTTTTCATTCTACCGCCTCTGCCGATTCTGCCGAAAAGCGTGCAGATCGTGACAAAGCGATAGAAGCAGTGAAAAAAAATGCCGAAGTGTATGTGAGAGCAGCTATTCCAAAACTATTTCATGCGCCCGGGATGGTCCAGTTTGCCAACGAGCTTGTTGAATTAAACCGTATTGCTTCGTTTTGCGAGCGTCGCGCAATCATCGCTTGTCTCGAAGGAATGAAGCAACGCAAAAACCGAGAGATGCTCCTTCAGTTTGCGCCATATCCTGTCTTGTTTTTGATGGGCTTGCATGATCCTGTTTTGCCCCTACATCAAGTGGAATATCAGTTTGCAATGCCTCAAGATGCGATGGTTTGCATTTTAAGGCAATCGGCACACATGGGCTTCATTGAAGAGAAGAAAACGGCCCTCAAGTACCTGAGGGCTTTCATCAGACGATGTCATGCTCCTTCTGATGTGTAAGTCTTGGCGTAGTATCTGCACCACTGCTTGATGCCGCATGCCTCACATGCCGGTTTCCTTGCCATACAAACATATCTTCCGTGCAGAATAATCCAGTGATGGGCTCTTGCCACTTTCTCACGAGGAATGTATTTGAGAAGTATTTTTTCGGTTTGCAGGGGATTCTTGGAAGCCCTTGTCAGACCAATCCGGTTGCTTACCCTGAATACATGCGTATCAACAGCCATGGCAGGCTGGTCAAACACCACCGACACAATTACATTCGCTGTTTTGCGTCCCACACCCGGAAGTTTAATCAGTTGGCTGACCTCTGATGGAACATTTCCTGAAAAAGAATCCACCAGCATTTTTGCCATGCCAAGCAAATGTTTCGATTTGGCATTCGGGTAACTGATGCTTCTGATGTAGGAGAAAATTTCTTTTTCGTCGGAATCTGACAAAGCATGCACATCCGGAAATCTTTTGAAAAGCGCCGGCGTTACCATGTTTACCCGTTTGTCTGTGCATTGTGCAGATAAAATTACTGCAACCAGCAACTCGTAGGGATTTCGGTAATGTAATTCTGTCTGTGGTGAAGCATCATGTGCTTCAAACCAGTCGAGCACCATTTTATATCTTTCAGCAAGAGTGAGTTTCGCTGTTGTCATCGCAACAAAATCATTTTGCCAAACTCTTTTGTAAAATAGGCGTCAGCGCCTGATTCCCTGTGCTCTATTTCTTCTCCGTTGATGTTACAAAACACCTTGTACAGATACAAACCATTGGCCAGTTTATCGCCAAAAGTATCTGTTCCATCCCAGGCAAAACTGCTGATATTTTTTCCGATTCTGAGAGGCCCCAACTCGTCAAGTGTAATTTCTCTTACCACCTTTCCACTCACGGTTAATATCTGGATCTTAAACCAGGTAGGGATTTCGAGGCCTGTAAGCGTGAATACAAAACGCGTGGAGGTACTGAATGGATTAGGATAGTTCATCACTCTTGTGATGGAACTTTTGTTTACCACCTCGAAGCGGATGCTGTATTCATTTTTTCCTGAAAGATTGCCGCTGGCATCCCTGGCCTGTACACGAAGTGTATAAATACCATCGGTATTCAGGCTGGGAGCAAAATCAATGGCGCATGAATTGTTGGGGAGTGATGCAGGTTGAAAACGCATTTGTTCTCCGCCTGCAGTTTGAAAATGAATTTTTCGCGCAGCAGCCTCTCCGGGATAGAGCAGATAAACTGAAAATGCAGATGTATCGTTCAGGGCAAGAAACTTATTTTCATCTTTTAAGGTAATCCTGATCTCAGGTTTGGGTGAAACCAATTCCCCATCCATGATGCGCTGTCCGTTAAAGGTAACATCGAGAAGCGGATTGGTTTTGTCTCCGCTTACCTGAAAATCTACATACATAGTATTGTTGAAACGGTATTGCTCGGGCTGATCAAACCTGTTCAGTTCCTGTATAAAAGGATTGGCATCTATCCACAACTTGTATTTCCCCAAAAGGTTTTTGGTATCTATGCTTACCATGGGCGTCTGTGAAAAACCGGCACGCAATGAATCAGATTTTGGGAAGGGGAGAGGGCTAATTTGTTTGCCGGCATCTTCGAGCCAGAACTTCACAAGCAAACTATCCATGGGCTGATCAGAGATGTTTTTGATCAGGGTTTTAAAAGTCAGTTTCTCTCCCTGCTGAACACTTTTATTAGAAAGTTCCAGTAAAGCATTCGGATTAATGGCACACTCCGGAGCAGGTTTATAAAACAAATGCCATCTACTTAACTGAGCGGGTGTGCGGTTCACGGCGTCTTTGGTAAAGTAGCGCATCTGCATGTAAGGATAGGTTTGTGCAGAAATACCTGTGAGTGAAAAACTCCCACTGAAAAGTCCGGTCCGGTTTAGGGTATCTTTTTGTCCGTTATAGCGAATGCCATACAATTCGAAACTTGCTGAATCTGTTTGTGGAATCTCTGATACACGCGAGTTCCAGGAAAGGGAATCCCATGCCATGGCAGGGCCAATAATCGGAGAATAGATGCTGCCTCTGTTAACAATGGCTTGCATGCTGGCTGTGAGGGAAACCCTATACCTTCCGTTGCCGGGGCTGAAAGATTCAATGGCAGAGGAAGGATCTCCTTTTCTTGCAAAAAACGCCCATGCCTTGTGATTGGGCAGGAACCGGACAGAATCTGCTCCCATGTTTTCAAGTACAGTAAACAAGGAGGTATCCGGCCAGGCCTGAAATCTCCCATTAATCCATGTATATATAAGTACATAATTTCCATTGGGAATTCCATTCAGCAACATGTTTTTTAATCCGTTCATCTGAGCAACATTCGCTGGATTAAAAATAAAATACCTCGTGTGTCCGTTGATGGGTAGGTTGTCGTTGGCATTACCAAAGTTACGGCTTGGGTTGAGCATGACTCCATTGGACAAGTAACGGATTTCCCAGGGTTCGAGCGTAGCAGAATCCATTACCGCTACATGCAGTGAAGGACTATAACTGATACCGGCACTTTCGATCAGTTTTTGATCAATGCGGTATTCAGTTGCAAACAAGTCTGCATCGGGTGGAATGCTTCCGGAAGGTGCGCTCCATGTATAGCAGGTGAGTGTTTTACGCAAGGTATCAAAGGTGAATTTTTGCTGCTGCTGATTGTAATTGATCAAGCTTAATACATTGTCCCAGAGTTGCCCGTGATGTGCTTGCTCCCAACCCTTGCGCTTGCGTATGTATTGAAATGAACTTTGCTTCCATTTGTATCCTGCGCCCGGCAATGAATCAGGAGTGATGCGCCAGTAATATACCATGCTGTCGGAAAGCAGGAAAGGCAAGCCCCACTGAATGACGCCTCCACTTTTGGTAATGGAAGTTCTTCTTTTAAATGAGGAATTGAAACCGGGCAAAGTGTCTATCTCAAATACATAGGTTCTTTCAGGTGCAAGCAAATCGCCTGTAGAAGCTTTCAGGAAGATGGCATTGGTATCCACAAGGCCATATCGGTATGGATATACTGGATAAATTTCATCCGATTTCACATCAAAGGTTAGGTTTACCCTGTTGTTTTGTTCATTGATTTCGGATATTTGATTGAGAGGATCTATCTGAATCTCCAGCTGGTTTGCTCCCGGTGCCAGTGTGATGTAAACAGGGATCGTGAAATTTACTTCTTCTGAAAAAAACACATGTGGTATTGTTCGTGTATATACCCTGGGCGTAACGCTGTCGGGTAAAAATCTTTTCACTGTAACCAGTACAGGTATGTTTCTTGCTTGCCCGGGGTTTTTAATCACCACTTTTACCCTAAAACTATCTTGAGCAGTGGTAATAACTTCCGGTGAAAGAGAAACAGAAGCGTTTGTAATTTCATAGTCGGGTGCAGAAAAAGGATTCACACTTAGTGTGGGATCTCCATGGAGGGTCATGGTTAAACAGGTTTCCTTGAGCACTTCATCCTGCGGATTCTGCACATCTTCAATAGCCGCTTTGATGCAGGCCCCAATGGAGGCCCCATATTTTTTTTGCCCCAGGTTCTCATAGAAGGCACGCGTGTAAAAATATCCCGGTGGTCCAAGTCCCGGACTCGATTGAGCAATAAATGCAATGGCTCCTTTAGAGGGAGTAAGGATGTATTTTTCACTTACGAATTGATAAGTGGCATCCGGCGGCTGATGCAAATCTCCCACATAGCAGGAGTTTGCCATTACCAGAGAATATTTTCCATCGGTATTATATTGATCGGGCGGTTCAGGAGAAACATCAAAGCCTGATCCGGCAGCATGTCCAAAAAAATTCATGATGCTCACACCCGATTCAATCCTTTTTCGGATGGAATCTCCCGCTGCAATTTCAATAGGTGCGGTGGTACTTTTGGCATAGGTTGTTACTCTCCCTCCAAACAAAGTATCCTCCAGGATTCGCTTGTAATTATCAAGAAATATTCTGTGTTGTTGTTGCTCCCCTTGGGTTGTGCCACCTGAGAAGTGAAGAATTTCTTTCATCCATTGTGACTTAGGCTGGTTTTCAAACTCAGTGACCTTCGCCAGGTAATCATTCACATGCGCAAGGGTATTGGCAGCAAGTCTGCCCACCGGTATCTGTGGGGCGTATCCCACCGCTCCACCGATGTTGGCGGTGATGAGTTCATCGGAACCGTAATATCCCCAGGTAGGTATCAAGTTAAGATTCCAATTGGGTTGTGTGCGTGCATTAAGACTCAGGATACTTTTGCCAATCAAAAACAAACCTTTGGGTGGCTCTGTCAGCGCCTGTAATGCATGTGCTGCAAATCCCCTGATGGCAAGCGGATTTTTTAAGATGCCAAAAGCATATTGGTCATAGAGTTCATCAATGGAAGCAAGCAATGTGTTGAAGCCTTTTGCATTTTTGTATGTGGTATATCCCTGAGCAGCGGATAGCAGACTCTTGTGTGTAACCAGTAAGAGATCCGCACCCGGAGCGGCGGCAAAGTAATTGGTAAAAAAACCGTTTGTGCCGCAAGCTTCCAATTGGTTTACCTGACGCACAGAGGAGGTGTTGAAAATAAAACAGCGTTTGATATTACCTGTGTTGGGTACCACCAATAGAAACTGATTTCCTGTTTTACGCGTCAGATATCTTTTGTTCTGGCTGAGGTTGTATAGCATTACCGTGTCGTTGCCCGGAGAAAAATTGCCAAGCCTATAAACCTGTTTGTTCAATGTAGGATGATCATGAATCATCATTGTAGCAGCTGCCTGCGCCTCCATCGTGTGGGTATGCGGATAAATACAGGAGACAGTGGAAATACCAATTGTTTTTGCGTTGTTCCCTGCGGTTGAAATTACCCGCATGGCAAATGCGGTTTGCGGACTACTGAGTGCATTCGCAGGGATGGTAAATCCCAAATGTTTTGCCTGGGCGCCATCCCATTGCTCTTCCAGAAGCACAGTGCCCGACAAAGTGCCTAGGTGCAGACGCACTCCGTTATCTATGCCTGAGGAGGCATGATCTGTGTTGCTCATAACACTGATGCTGCATTGCGCTGCAGGGCCGGAAGAAAACACATTGGAGGTTCCAAGTGCTGGTTGAGCAGGTGTTGTGGGATTGTAGATATAGTCGGTGGAGTAGCCTTCAATTTCCTCAAATTCCGGTGAAAAACTCTCTGCACTGTTTGCCTTTCCGCTGGCATAGGAAGAGTTGTAGTTGTTGATTGCCTCTGCAAGATAATAATCTGCCGGTGCCACACCCACAGACACCGTATCGGTTTCGGTCTGATAGCGCAGGTGCTGGCCGGAATTGTCCCAGGTGAGGTAATAGCAAATGGTATCGCTAAACAAACTGGTATATCTGTTCAGCGGCCTGCCTGTGTTTTCTGTTACAAGGGAATCCGCCCATGCTGAATTTCTCTCGGCAAAAAACTCAATGTAATCGCTTCCATTAAAAATGCTGTCAGCATTATTTTCGTTGGCTACATAAATTGGAATTTCTCTGCCCCTGCCCATGATATGAAATTGCCGGGGATGGATATTGTTCAGGTTGATACCGGCCTGCTGCAGAATGGCAGGACGGATGCGATACATACCGGTATTGGCGATTTTAAATTTATAATAAGGCTGATCGTAATGAATCCAGTTGTTGTTCAGCTGGGCTGAACCATATAAAAAAGCAAGGAATAGGAAAAGAAAAAGTAAAATCCTTCTTTGCATGGGTGCCTATTTTTTGTAATCAATGTCGGCCCTCAGCGTAAACACATTGCTGTTGAGTCCCACTTGCTGCCCTACATTGGCAAGGGCATAATCCAGATGAATCATTTTGATGCGCACCCCAATACCAATACTGGACTGGATGGTTTTGCGGAGTAAACTGTTGCTTTCTCTCACTTCCTGGATATTGCTTAAACCCCCTCTTAAAAAAATCATGTTGGCGTACGAAAATTCCACACCGATGCGTGGATCAATGCTGGCTGTTCCTGAACGGATAAGGGTGTTTCTGAAGCCGTCGAAAGTAGTTTCCAGATTAATTTCTGTAAGTGCACTGAATTTTTTGTAATCGAATCTTTTGCCAAAGGCAAAAACGGCACGGGGTACGGTTACCTCGATGGCGTTTTGGGGAATCACATTTCCTGTGGTGGCAAGCACATTTTTTTGGTCTTCGGTAAAAGTAAAATTCCAGGCATTAAAGGTTCCGGTTATGTCTCTGGCAGATAAGCCCAGGTACCAGGTTTTAATCTTGTATTGCATGCCTGCGTCAAGGCCGAAGCCCCAGGCATTGGCAAAGCTGCCGACGATACGCCTGATGACTTTGGCCGAAACACCGTAGGTGAGGTTTTTAACCTTGCTCTTTCTACCGTATGAAAGTAAGAACCCATAATCGGCTACAGAAAAACTTTTTACCCTGTTGTAATCAATTTGGTTATTGGCATCAATTAGATCGAGGGTATTTGGAATATCATCTGTGCCCGAGCGAATCATGTTCAGGGCAATAACACTGCTGCTGTCAATGCGTTTGCTTACCCCTGCATAATCATACTTAATAATACCACCAAAATGCTCATTGTGCATGAGTTGTACCTGCATATTATTTTGCATGGGCATATTGGCAAGTCCTGCAGGATTGTAATACCCTGCGCTCAAATCTTCTACTCCGGCAACCCTTGCATGTCCCATCGAAAAGGCCCTTGAACCCACCCCAATAGCCATGAAATCATTGCTGTATTTAACCGGTTGTGCATGCCCTGCAATCACCAGCAGAAGCAGGCTGAGCACGATTCCCTTAACGAAATTTTTTTTCATTCCTTAAAACACAAAGTTATCCAAAAAATTGTGCATTTTGGGAAAGCTTTTTCACATGTCAAAAAACCCTAAGGCACGCACCTATTTTCCCAACCTTGATGCGAGCCGATTTCTCGCATTTATCCCTGTTTTTTTTACGCATGTGTTTTTTAGCAACAACCCCAAAGTGATTCATTCCGGGGCTTATTTGTTTGTGCAAAACCACTTGCAATTGGGACTACTCGGTCTCGATTATTTTTTTGTGCTCTCGGGCTTCCTTATCACCTGGATTATTCTTGAAGAAGCAGCCAGACGAGGCACCTTTTCTCTTTATCATTTTTATGTGCGTCGTTCCCTTCGCATCTTCCCTCTTTATTTTGCCGTCGTCCTCTCTGGTTTTTTTCTTGTTTTTCTGCTTCAACTTTTGCCCGGACAATCCCCAAGTGAACTACCTTCTTTTTTTTACTTTCTCACTTTTACTTTAAACTTTTACATCATCTCGCATGGACATGAATTTTTGTTTTATCTCGTATTTTTTTGGTCTGTTTCTGTCGAAGAACAGTTTTATCTGGTTTGGGCATTGCTGCTCAAGCGCCTAAGGAAACATCTGCCAATCATTGCATCTTGCAGTATAGCCGCCTCTCTGATTTTTCGATGGACATATCAAGACAACAGTAACCAGATTGTATTTAATACGGTAAGCTGCTTGGGCGATTTTGCCATGGGTGCGCTCCTTGCACATCATCATCTTCATCATCCTGATTGGAAAAGCATGTTCAGGCATCCCTTGATGCGCATCTTGCATCCCCTGTTATTCCTGGTTTTTTTCTTGCTTTTATGGAATTATGCGGTATGGTTCACTGAGGGCATCGCACTTGTGGCAGAGCGATTTGTGTTTGGTTTGTTTTTTCTCTACTTCATTGCTTTACAGATAGGAATGCCCAGTGCCACATTTGCACCCGGGAAAATACAGTGGCTCGATACCTGGGGCAAGCGCTCTTTTGGTCTGTACTGTTACCATGGCATAGCGATAACACTATACAAGACGGGAATCGATCTATATTTCCCAAATCAACATCCATTGATGTGTTTTGTCATCAATCCGATAATCATCTTGGTGCTTACACTTTTTCTTACTGCATTTTCTTACCGGTATTTTGAAGCGCCCGTGTTTAGGCTACGCAGCAGATATTACACCTGAAGCATCATTCCTGCTTCCCTTCAATGTTGTTTACCTGCATCATGCCCATCATTTGTTTGAGCGTACGCTGCATGCCTTCTGCAGAGCCGTCAAGGAAAATCACATTCCCCTTGGAATACTCTCCGAATTGCTTAATGGCTTCGGTCCACATACTAAACATGATTACACTTGTATCGAGGTTTGCCTGTTGCATTTCTCGGGCAGCAGTGGTCATCCCTTTTGCAACTTCTTCTCTAAAAAGGGCAACTCCCTGACCTCGCAATTGTGCTGCAATTTTTTCTGCTTCAGCGGCAATTTTGATGGCGTTACCCTCAGCCTCCGCAGCTTTGGTTTTGGTGATCAGTAGTGCTTGTCCCTCGTTTTCGGCAGCTGCTTTCAGGTTGTTCGAGGCCACTACCTGGCTCATTGATCGCACAATGGCTTCGTCGAAGGTGATATCATTTAACTGCAGATCCTGCAGGTGATAGCCCCACTCTTCGAGTTGACGATCTATCTGATCTTTCACATATTCAATAATTTCTCTGCGCAACATTAAAATTTCTGCTTGTTTTTTGGTAGCCACAAAAGAGCGGATAGATCCTTCAATGGTTCTCACGAGGGCTTGCATCAGGCTCCGATCATCAATAAATTTAAAGGCTACGCTTTGTATGGTTGCATCTTCCTGGTTAAGCACTGAGTAGAGCAGCATCGATTTAAAATACACATTCGCCTGGTCAATCGTAATAGCCTGAAACTCCAGTTCCACGGAGCGGTTCTGAATGGAAATGCGTTTATATACTTCTTCAATCAGAGGAATCTTGATGTTCAGCCCGGGATGCATCAGCCTTCGGTATTTTCCAAAAATGGTCACCACGCCAATGGTTCCTTGACTGATGGCTGTAAACATGCCAAATCTTGGCATAAAAAGAAGGGCGATTCCGCCAATAATTAAAATAAAGAGTGAACTCATTTTTGTTTTTTTTCAAATGTAATACATTTACAACTGGGATAGCAATTGGATCAAGTAGATTGTTGTCGGAGTATACCGTAATCAAACACTTACTTACGCCGGTTTATGGCAGTAAAATCCTTGCGGGTTCACGCCGGCAGGCACTTCAATTTATCACCTGTATCAATATCTTTCCACACAAGGAAGTTGCACCGAAACTACTTGCTCGTGCTTAATTTTTTTACCTGCAGCCGGCTTGGGAAACGCTTGCTGCGATGAATCCGGATGTCTGCCGGAATAAAATCAGAGTCATACCCATGATAAGGATTGGTGAGTTGCTGTGGATTCATATCGAACAGTGGAAACCAGCTGCTTTGAACCTGCACCATAAGTGCATGTCCTTTTTTAAATGTGTGTAAAATGCCGGGCATTTTTACGACAACGGTATCGGTCATCCCGGGTACAAATGCACTTGGCCTCTCCATGCTTTCACGGTATCTGCCCCTCATAATTTCAGCACGCACCAGCATCTGGTATCCGCCCATCGCTTGCTTTTTTTGCGGGCAACAAATTGTACTGTCATACATCGCGTCGTCGGGAAAAACATCAATCAGTTTTACTACAAAATCAGCATCGGTAGTACTTACTGATGCCATCAGCAGTGCCTCAATTTCACCACACAGGGTAATGTCTTCGGTGAGAGGTGATGTTTGGTAGGTCAATACATCCGGTCTTCGTGAAGCAAAGCGCTGGTCATCGGTCATATAACTTATTGTGCGTTGTTCATGAACGCCATCTGCATAAGGCACGGGATGATCCGGATTGCTGGTGTAGGCATCAAAAGCAAGTTCATGTATGGGAGCATCTGTTTGCAATTTTCCTTTTTCCGATAAATATAGATTCAACTCTCGGCTTACTGATGGCGGCCACTCTGTAAATTTTTTCCATTCCAGGCTGCCCGTATCGAATACGAGTGCGGATGGTAGTGAAAACTTAGGATCCTCACTCATGAGATAATGATCAAAAAAGCGATGCTCAACTTGCTCCTGATACCACACAGCTGTGGCAGATCCCATGCGAATGTTTCCAAGATTTTCTCCTTTGCTTTTATACCATCCTCCATGCGACCAGGGACCCATGACAAGGTGCACATCTGTGGCAGGACTTTGTTTTTTGATGGCTTCATACAGCTTCCATGCACCATAACAATCCTCTGCATCAAAGAGTCCGCCAGTAATAAGCATGGCTGGTTTGAGTTTGTAACAAGCGCGGCGAGCATCCCTTTGTTTCCAGTACGCATCATAATGCGGATGTTCCATCATTTCATTCCAAAACAAGCGGTCGTTTCCCATGATGGCGGTAAGCGAAGGCAGGCTGCGGTGTTTTAGGAAAAATGCATAATTGTCGGGCACAGGCATGTTGAATTTTTTCCAGCTTTCTTTTGTCGGCTGGGGTCTCGGGATGCCAAAGCCATAATAAAACTGAAAGGCATCCATCATGGCAAAGGCTCCGTTGTGATGGAAATCGTCTCCCATATACCAGTCAGTTACGGGTGCCTGCGGACTCACTGCCTTTACTGCAGGATGACCGCCGGCAGCGGCCATGGTACTGTAGAATCCGGGATAAGAAGAACCATAAAATCCAACTTTACCATTGTTATTTTCGATGTTTTTAAGGAGCCAGTCTACCGAATCATA
>JBKCNM010000057.1:0-16911 GCA_046297395.1 Bacteroidota bacterium | reverse complement strand
GTACAGACTACCGAAGGGGGTCGCTTCGCAGATCCCTTCTTTCCGAGAGGCAAAATGAAAAACAGCATGGGCTGTGCCAATGCGTTTTTTAGTTTTCATGCTTAGGCAAATACATTTGCCACGCATTCAAACTAAAAAACCCACCAAAGGTGGGTTTTTCATTCATCAGCGGACCCGAAGGGAGTCGAACCCCTAACCTTCTGATCCGTAGTCAGATGCTCTATCCAGTTAAGCTACGGGTCCTGCTTTGGGCGGCAAAAATAGGTATTTGCATGTTACCAGCCAAATTGGGATTTCCCGGGGATAAAAATGGCAGGTTGTCTGCTAAGTGCAATGTCTCTACCCATGGAAAGAAATATTCCCTTAAAACTGCGTTGACACAGCCGTAAAATATGCTTAGGTTTGAAGCAATTCCATTATAATATGCAAATCATTGAATGTGTTCCTAATTTTTCAGAAGGGAACGATCCTGAAATCCTCCGGCAGATATGCGATTGCATCGCCGCTACCGAGGGCGTAATGCTCCTCAACACCGACCCGGGAAAAGCCACTAACCGCACAGTGGTCACCTTTGCCGGTCCACCACAGCAGGTGATTGATGCAGCATTTGCAGGGATTAAAATGGCAGCTGCCCTCATCGACATGAGCAAGCACAAAGGCGAGCATCCCCGCATGGGAGCAACCGATGTGTGTCCGCTCATTCCCGTTTCGGGCATCAGCATGGAAGAAACTGCCGCTTGGGCTGTAAAGCTTGCCAAAAGAGTGGGCGAAGAACTGGGTATTGCCGTTTACCTCTATGAAGCTGCACAAACCAAACCTGAAAGAAAAAACCTGAGTATCATCAGAGAAGGTGAGTATGAGGGCTTCTTTGAAAAGATTAAAAAACCGGAATGGAAGCCCGACTTCGGGCCGGCCGTTCATCATCCCAAGCATGGTTCAACCGTGATTGGTGCAAGGGATTTTTTAATCGCCTATAATGTGAACCTCAACACCACCTCCGTGCGTAGAGCCAACTCTGTGGCATTTGATGTGAGGGAAGCCGGAAGGGTAAAAAGAGAAGGCAATCCCGTAACCGGAAAAATTGTGAACGATGCACAGGGAAATCCTGTATCGGTTCCCGGTGAACTGAAAGCCGTTAAAGGCATTGGTTGGTTTATCAAGGAATATGGCATTGCCCAGGTTTCTATGAACCTCACCAATATGCATGTAACACCTATTCACATGGCTTTTGAAGCTTGCTGCAGAAGCGCCGAACGCAGAGGCATGCGAGTTACCGGCAGCGAATTGGTGGGTCTCATCCCCTTGCAATGCATGCTGGATGCCGGCAAGTATTTTTTACAAAAACAACAACGCTCGCTCGGTGTGAGTCATGAAGAACTTATCCACATCGCAGTAAAAAGCATGGGGCTCGATGAACTCTCCCCTTTTCATCCCAAGGAGCGTATCATCGAATATGCCATGGAGAAACATGCACCGGCAGGATTGGTTGAGATGAGTGTAAAAGCATTTGCCATGGAAACTGCCAGTGAGTCGCCCGCCCCAGGCGGTGGCTCCGTGGCCGCACTCTGCGGTGTGATGGGCGCATCACTCGCCACCATGGTGGCCAATTTGTCCTCGCACAAAAAAGGTTGGGATGATCGCTGGGACGAGTTTTCAAAAGATGCAGAAAAGGGCCCGGCACTTATTCAGGAATTGCTTTTCCTGGTGGATGAAGACACCCGCTCATTTAACCGCATCATGGACGCCATGGGCTTGCCAAAAAAGACAGAAGCAGAACAGGCAGCACGCAAGCGTGCCATGCAGGAAGCTACTCTTTATGCTGCCTCGGTTCCACTCCGTGTGATGGAAACAGCCTACAAGGCATATGCACTGGCCGAAGCCATGATCACCCGAGGAAATCCCAACTCAGTGACCGATGCCGGCGTAGGCGCACTCTGCTTACACACCTGTATCATGGGAGCCTGGCTGAATGTGCAAATCAACCTGAAAGGTGTTGAAAACGCCTCCCAAAGAGATGAGGTGTTTGCAAGAGGAAAAACCCTTTCGGAAGAAAGCACCGTTCAATCGGTAAAACTCTGGCAACTCACCGAAAAAGTGCTCAAGGCCTGAACCCTTTTTCCCTGATGTCGTATCAATTCTCAGATGCTTAAACCATTCCGAAGATTACTGTTCTTTTTTCCTTTCCAACTCATCCTGGTGTATTTCAAAAAAAACCAGGTGATGCTCTTGTTCTGGCTCCTCTTGTTTGGGTTTGTTACAAAAAAGGTGGCAGCCAACTATGGTGTTCCATTCCTATTTTTAAATCCTGAGTACAACAACGATGTTGGCTTTCTAAGTCACTTCATGGTGGGTTTCTCCTGCGGAGGATTTATCATGGCATTCAACATCTCCAGTTACATCATCAACGGATTCCGCTTTCAGTTTCTGGCCACGCTCAGCCATTCCTTTTCCAAATATTGCCTCAACAACTTTATCATTCCGGCCCTGTTTCTGCTGGTTTATTGTGTAGGCATTTTTCGGTTTCAGTATTTCGTACTCGAAATACCCATGCAGGAAGTACTCCTATCCATCTTCGGTTTTTTGCTGGGCGCAGGCAGTTTTATTGCCATTGCCATCAGCTATTTTTTTGCTACCGGAAGTGATATACAAAGTATGTTTGGCATCAAGACAGCCGATACACATGAGGGAGACACCGTGACAAAAACACGCATGGTTACTACCCGCGTAGTGATGCACAAGGAAACAGGCTGGAAACGCCTTTCAGGCAGAGAAAGTCGCGACTGGCATGTAGATACCTATATCAGTTCCTTACGAAAAATCAGAATTGCCAGAGATGTAAGTCATTACGACAAAGAAATGCTGAAACAAGTGCTGCGGAAGAATCATCGCAATGCTGCAGTGTTTGAAATGGTCGTGGTTTTTTCTCTCCTTATTTTGGGAATTTTTCGTGAAATTCCTATGTTTAATTTCCCGGCAGCGGCCAGTGTGTTTCTCATCTTTACCATGTACCTCATGCTTTACAGCGCCTTGCATGCATGGCTACGCGGATGGTCAACCACGATATTAATTGGTCTTCTGCTGCTCTATAATACCTTGTATTCAACCTCTTTGTTCTATCCCAAAACGCGTGCATTCGGGCTCAATTACAAGGGCAAAAAAGCAGCATATTCCTTGACTTCACTGCAATCGAAAATCGCGAATGACAAGGCGGTGCAAAGCGATTTCGAAAACACTATCCACATCCTCAACAAGTGGAAAGTTAAAAACACTTTATCAGAACAGCAGGCAAATACCAAACCCAAATTGGTGATGATTAATACCAGCGGAGGGGGGTTGCGCTCCAGCCTTTGGACCTTTCATGTATTGCAATCTGCCGACAGCATGCTGGGAGGTGAGCTCATGAACCACACCATGCTCATTACAGGCGCTTCGGGTGGAATGATTGGTGCGGCATTTTACAGGCAGCTGTTTTACTTATATCAGCAAAAAAGATTGGAAGATTATCGCAAAGCAGATTTCCGTGAAAACATCTCCAGGGATTTGCTCAACCCGGTTACCTTTTCACTGGCTGTAAACGATTTGTTTATCCGCTGGCAAAAATTTAAAGACAATAAATATTCATATAACAAAGACCGTGGTTATGCATTTGAAAAAGCGCTGAACAGCAACACCGCAAATGTGCTCAACAACCGGCTCAGGGATTATGTGGTTCCCGAGCGGGAATCATTGATACCGATGATGGTGCTTACACCTTCAATCGTAAACGACGCGCGCAAAATGTACATTGCTGCTCAACCTATTTCTTATCTCACCAGGTACTTCGATGGCGATAGTTTGCGGCGGAGTGCATCCATTGAAGGTGTGGAGTTTACCCGATTGTTTGAGGAGCAGGATGCCATGAATCTTCGTTTTACCTCTGCCCTGCGTATGAGTGCCAGCTTTCCCTATATCACTCCTTTCGTATCCTTGCCCACAAAACCGGTGATAGAGGTTACCGATGCAGGTGCACGCGACAACTTCGGACTCGAAACTTCACTCAAGTTTATGTATGTGTTCCGCAACTGGATAGAGAACAATACCAGCGGTGTAGTCATTCTTCAAATAAGAGACCGACAAAAAAATTCGCCTATAGAGGATGAAGGATACAGCTCCATGTTTCAGACCATTGGCAGACCTGCCGGTGCACTTTACGGGAATATATTTGGCATTCAAAACTTCAACCAGGATGCTTTGTTACAGTATGCAAGCAGGTGGTTTAACGGAAATCTCGATGTGGTAGAATTTGAACTCGACCATGAATACCCCGACAACATTTCCCTGAGCTGGCACCTCACCCGAAAGGAAAAGAAAAAAGTGCTCAATGCCCTCGACAAGCCCGATAACCACAAAGCATTGCTCCGACTTATTGATTTACTCAAACACAACAAACCATGAAAGAAATTACCGTACAGGAACTCAAGACCATGCGCGACAAGCAGGAAGATTTTCAACTGATTGATGTGCGCGAACCCTATGAATTTGAACATGGGAATATCGATGGAAAACTCATTCCCATGGGCACCGTGCTCGAACATATAAACGATATTTCGCGGGAAAAAAAAGTGGTTATTCACTGCCGAAGCGGCATGCGATCAGCCTCGGTAATCAATGCCCTCGAGAAACAATTCGGATTCACAAACCTCTATAACCTCAAAGGAGGTATTCTGGCATGGGCAGCAGAAATTGACAGAACAGTGAGTGTATGAAAAAAGATGTAAGCATCATTGGTGCAGGACTGGTTGGCAGTTTGCTCTCTCTCTTCCTTGCCAGGCGGGGGTACAAGGTTTCTGTTTTTGAACGCCGACCCGATTCCAGAAAAACCGGAGCCTATCAGGGAAGATCCATCAACCTGGCCTTGAGTGATCGCGGCTGGCTGGCCCTGGAAAAAGCAGGCATCGCGCAAGACATACGCAACATTGCCACACCAATGTACGGCAGAATGATGCACGATTCCTCGGGCAAGCTACAATACCAGGCATACGGAAAAGCAAACCAGGCCATTTATTCTGTATCAAGGAGCGGCATCAACATGGCACTGATGAATCTGGCAGAGAAAGAAAAAGATGTGCAAATGCACTTCAATACCCGTTGTGATAAAATCCGTTTCGATACACTGTCCCTGTCGCTCACAAATACCGAATCCAATACTCATTTTGAGCATAAGGCAGCACTGATTTTCGGGGCTGATGGTGCTTTTTCCGCCACCAGACTTTCCAAACAACTCAGCACAGACCGCTTCGAGTACAAGCAATTTTACATCAACTGCGATTACAAAGAATTGTATATCCCGCCCGGGCCGGATGGGGCTTATCTGATGGATAAAAATGCCTTGCACATCTGGCCGCGAGGGCACTTCATGATGATTGCCCTGCCCAATGCAGACGGTTCATTTACCTGCACCCTGTTTTTTCCGCATGAAGGCCCGGAATCTTTTTCTGAAGCCGATAAAATGGGGGCAAAAAAGTTTTTTGAAAAACACTTCCCCGATGCCATTCCACTCATGCCTACACTCGTGGAGGATTATGCCAACAATCCCGTGAGTTCACTGGTCACCGTGAAATGTTTTCCGTGGACCAACAAAAAGAATTTTGCACTCATCGGTGATGCCGCACATGCCATCGTACCATTTTTTGGTCAAGGCATGAACTGCGGATTTGAAGATTGTTATGTGCTCGACAATTTGATTGAAAAACACCTTGAAAATTGGGAGGACATTTTGCCCGCTTATGAGCAACTGCGTAAACCGGATGCCGATGCCATCGCAGATTTAGCCATTGGAAATTTCTATGAGATGAGCGACAAGGTAAAAGACAAACAATTTTTACTGCAAAAAAAGATTGAAGCCTGGTTCAGCGACAAGCATCCCGATCTCTGGATTCCCGCCTATTCCATGGTTACTTTCTCTCCCCATATCAGATACTCCGACGCCCTTAAAAACGGACAACGGCAACAGGCTATCATGGACAAACTGATGTCGCATCCAAAGATTGAAGAGGAATGGAACAGTGAAGCCACTGAAGCTTTTTTACTTGCTGCAGTAAAGGCTGAGAAATCCGGTGTTGGCGCCTCCTGAATCTCTAGCGCTGAAGTTACACATAAGAAGTTGCCATCAATTAACAGGAAACAAATGCCCGTTCAAGTGTTTCGAAAAAAAATTTGATAGTGTAACATTTCATCATTTTGATTTTTTTGCTTTTTTCTGCTTGCTGACACTTTTTCACAGCCAATTGTTACTTTACCTTTATCTCATGCAAACATGCTACTCCGCACAACATTTTAAATCTCTCTGTGTTTTATCCCTATGAAGAACTCCGGCTTTTCCATTCTCTCCAAATCTATCTGCTGCCTTTTCATGATTGCGGGCTTAGCGGCCTGCAAGAAAAATAATACCGGTGGCATGGCATCCGTAACAGCAGAGGTTTTTAATAATGGCCGACCCATCAATTACCCCACTGTGTATGTGCACTTCGGGGAATCCAATCCTCCGCAAAATCCCACCGAGAACTACGACCTTAAACTGGTGGGCAAACATGACAACCATGTGCATGTGTTGGGCCTGCGTTATGGAACATATTACATGTATGCCGTAGCCACAGATACCCTGTTGCAAAAATCCGTGAGTGGTGGAGTGGCAGTAAACATCCCTTGGAGCGAGCGGAAAAAAGAGATGGAAATCAGTATTCCCGTGAAGGAATAAAGATTTTTGTTGTAATCCCTATTACTTCACAAACAGCTTCTCGGTTTGTCTTTCCCCGGCAGCACCTGTTGCACTCAGAAGGTAAATGCCTGAAGGCAGATCCATCAGTTGTAGGGCGTATTCCTCATCAGCTTGTTTAACCAAAAATTGTCTGCCTGTTACATCCATCAGGGAGAAGAGGATACCTGCACCGGTGCACTTCAGTAACAGGCTTCCGTTGGTCTGTTGTATCACGCTGAATAAAGATGTATGAGATTCCATGCGGGGCATGCCGGTAATGACCGACACAGGGATGGCAAGCGTATCTGTGATGCATCCATCACCCGCTACAAGCAGCACCACATAATTTCCGGGATTGGTATAAGTATGATTCAGTTCATTGCCGCTATATGATGCACCGTCGCCGGTGAACCAGGTAATGCTTGTGGCATGTAAGGAAGACGACATCCCCGACACCTGCATCCCCTGAGCACTTGCCGTTCCGGCAGCTTCCGGCAGCCAGCGGTTTACATTCCACTGCGGAAGGCTATCAAATACAACCTGGGCAGCCATGGCCCGCGAACGGGCAGCCGTTGAATCGGCAAGGCCTGCATTGTGCGTAATGAGCATTGGATTTTTACGAAACACAGAAGCATAAAATGCACATGCTGTTGTATAGGAGCCAAGCAGAGAAGGATGACTTCCGTCGGTATCATACAACTCCATCCATGGAAACTGCTGACGGATGCGCCTCCACACCAGACCTGCCGGACAAACCTCGGCAAGGTTGCTGTCGGCCATCATGCGGTAACGCAGGTTGAGCAGAGAATCCATACCGGCATAAGTGCAGAGCGGAGGAAAGTTGGCACAGTTGGAGGCATCACCGTTCTTGCGGCCCCATGTCATATAAAACAAAGTTTTGGTGCATGGATTGGCTGCCTGTATCAAACTATCGAGCAAGCGTGCATAAGGAAACACCTGTGTGGCTACCTGAAAATCCGGAAAAGAAGGCCGTTGGCTTTGTTCCTGTAAAACCACAAAATCCCATGTACCCAAAGCAATTTTAGAAAGTGTGGTAGGATTGGTGCTGTGTCCCTCAAATGTAAAACCACCCGGCGTGTTGCTGTCGTAAATCAGCGTGTCGCCCGCTGAGGAAGCTACCGCTTGCACGAGCAAGGGAAGATTATTCACACCGGTGTAACTGTTGCCAATAAACAATACCCTCTTGGTATCGGCCGATATCTGCATCCATGCAAACATCACACCAAGCAAAAGCAAGATTTTTTTCATGGGATAAAAATATCTTTTTCCGTTTTTGGAAACAAAGTAAAAAAGCAACAACTGCATGTGATAGCCTCACAGATAAGCGAGAGCACTTACCTTTGTGCCCATGCAACAATTCAGTACTTTACTTTCTATCCGGGTTATCTGCCCGGCATACAGGCTTAATCTATTGGTATCCCATTCTCCCTTCATTGCAAGCGCACCCTATTTTCCGGCAAGAAAAATCTTGTTCGCCCTGCTTCTTTTCTCCTCAACTGTGTGGGCGCAGCCTATGCATGGAACATATACGGTGGGCGGCGTAAACCCCGATTTTTTAAATCTTCAGAGTGCAGTTGACTCCCTGCTGCAACATGGCATTGACAGCGCAGTGGTAGTAAACATCAGAAACGGACAATATCCGGAACTGCTTTACATCGATTCCGTGCCCGGTTGCAGTGCTCAAAACACCCTCACTTTTCAATCTGAATCCGGCGACAGCAGCACAGTCATTATCAACGGCGCAACGATTGCCACACAACAAAATACGCTGTTCCTGAACAATTGCAAATATCTGTCTTTTAAACGCCTCACTTTTTTTCAAGCACCCAATGTGAACAACAATGCAGTGATAAAAATAAACGGTGGCAAGTTTTGTCGGTTTGAGCATTGCATCATACAAGGACATAATTCCTCTAACTCCTCAGCAAGCGATTGGGTGATGCAAGGGTGCAACGATTCCGGAATGGTGATTACCCGTTGCGGATTGTATGGCGCCAAAGATGGGCTTTACATGAACAACAGCACACAAAACCACCGCAACCTGGAAATCTCATACTGCGTGATAAACTCAGGAGGCAGAAATGTTTTTATGGATGGTGGAGCAGAAAGTCATATCCACCACAATAATTTTGGTTCGCGATTGCTGTATCAGAATCACCGCCGTTGGAACTTTCATCACAACCGCGTAAACAGCACCTTTCAATTGATTCAATCCGGTGGACTGCTTAACTCTCCTTGCTATTTCTATAACAACATCGTCACCGCTTCCGGCGGCAGTACTGCAGTATACGCCTTCAGAAGCGGCTCATCAAGCAATATCAAAGCAAACTTCAATACCTTTTATGTAAACTCAAACACCCCGGGATTTGCTGTGTATATTGAGGGAAGCTTCTCCCCTACCGACCTCTTTGAACTTACCGACAACATCATCTACAGACAAAACAATGAAGCAAACAGGTATCTATTTTATTACCCCAACCCCACAAGCTATGCACCCTATTGGAATTTCGACAGGAACATCTACTTTACAAATGGTCCAAATATGACCTACAATTATGCCAACCTGCAGGCATTCCAGGATTCATTGGGCATAGAGATGCATGCTGTTTTTGCCAATCCGCAATTCAATATTCCCCAGCAGGATTATTACCCTTCAAATCCACTTTTAAACGGAATTGCACAATTTAATCCTTTATGTGCTGATGACCTTACAGGGCAATCGCGCAATCCCTATTTCCCGAGCAATGGTGCACTTGAAATGAAACTTCCCCCTCAGTTTGTAAATGATACTACCCTATATGAAACCTGCGTGGGAGCGCCTTTTGAATTGCAGGTTCCGGTGTATCAAGGTCAGGCAGCAAGCAACTACACATGGGTATACAACAATGTGGTATTACCCGATTCGGGAAACACACTTTTGGTAAACACATCAGCTCCGCTCAGCAACGAAAACTACAAGTGCATCATCAGCAATCCATGGGGAGAAGATACCGCCCATATTCTTTTAGCTATTAGACCTTTTGCTCAGGTGGTCATCATGAACAATGCAACAACGATTTGCGAGAATGATAGCTTGCTGCTGCAGGCCATGTCTTCGGCAGATTCCCTTCATTGGTGGAACGGACAAACAGGCAACAGCACCTATGTGCAAGAGGAAGCATGGGTTTGGGTGCAGGCTTATCAGCAAGGCGCTTGTATGGATACCGACAGTTTGTTCATTCAACAACTTCCCCAACCCGATAACACAGTGATAAATAATGGAACAAGCCTGATGGCTGTACAAGACAGCGCGGTTTATCAGTGGATTGATTGCAGCACCAATCAAATCATCCCCGGAGAAACAAACCGCTTATTCACACCTTCGCTCTTCGGAAACTACAAAGTGAACATTACTCTACTCTCCTGCATTACAGAGAGTGATTGTGTGTTTTTTGGAACCACCTCTGCGAAAGAAACCGGAACTGATAAAGAAAGCATCCTACTTACAAAAATCAATTCCACTTCCTATGCCTGCAACAAAAACATCAGCAGTGCACTGCTCTTCTCTACTGATGGCAAAAGCATTCCATTGGCAACAAATCAGCATGTGATTCACCTAATAGGAATAAGCAGGGGAATTTACATCCTGCAAGCGAGTGCGGAAGGACATTCAATAAGACGAAAAATTATCGTTGAATAATGCATAATGAGTGTGGAAAAAAATTTGCATCACTTGCAAGCATCACACACATGATAATTAAAATAGGAAAAACCTATTCTTCAAGCACGGGTAAGTTTCTATGTTCATCACAATCCATCAGTATACACAACCGCCGCTTAGAAATGACCTTGCTCAAAAGAAAGTGATGCACTGATGGAGACATGGGTTCAGCCTGTTTGGGAAGACAACTGTCACCGCCTCCCATGAGGGCACATGTGGATGCCCTGTCGGGAAACAAAAAACCTTCATTTACAGGCGTTTTCATCAGGTTTCAATAGTTTTTAACAAGGGCATTTCAAGGGCTTGCCTTGGCGTAACTTTGTAGACACATGCAGTTTTCACACCTACACACACATACCCAGTTTTCGCTGCTTGATGGAGCTGCCTCCATCACCAACCTTTTATACAAAGCAAAAAACAATGGCATGAAAGCCATGGCCATTACCGACCATGGGAATATGTTCGGCGTACCTCGCTTTGTGTCCGAAGCCAAAAAGCATGACATCAAACCCATCATCGGCTGTGAGTTTTACCTGGCGCGCGGAAGTCGTTTCGACAAAACCAAAGGCCACCAAGGCGATGAAAAAAATACCTGTCACCAACTCATCCTCGCCAAAAACGCCGAGGGATACCGCAACCTTTCTATCCTCTGTTCCAAAGGCTATACAGAGGGATATTACTACAAGCCGAGGATAGACAAAGAACTGATTCGCGAATATCGCGGCGGACTTATTGCTACCACCTGCTGCCTGGCTTCCGAAATCAACCAATGCATCCTTCACAAGGGAGAAGCTGAAGCTGAAGTTCTGTTTAAAGAGTGGCTGGATATTTTTGGCGAAGATTACTACATCGAACTGCAGCGACATGATCTGCCGGAACAAAATACCTGCAACCGCGTGCTCGAAGGCTGGGCAAAAAAGTACAATGTAAAAGCCATCGCTACCAATGATGTGCATTATGTAAACATGGAAGACGCCGAAGCACAGGACATCCTCCTCTGCCTGCAAACCGGAAAAGATTTTCATGATCCCAACCGCATGCGTTTTCACGGCAACATGTTTTTCATGAAATCCACCGAAGAGATGGAGGCGCTCTTTAAAGACATGCCCGAAGCACTGGAGAATACCCAGGAGATTGTAGATAAGATTGAAACACCTTCCATCACCCGCGATATCCTCTTGCCCGTGTATGCCCTTCCCGAAGGATTTACCAGCGAGATTGAATACCTGCGACACCTCACCTTCCTTGGCGCCAAAAAAAAGTACTCCGAACTGTCCGAATCCCTCAGCTCCCGTCTCGATTTTGAATTGAAAGTGATTGCCGATATGGGCTTCGCCGGCTACTTCCTGATTGTACAGGATTTTACTTCAGCAGCCAGAAACCTCGGAGTAACCGTAGGTCCGGGAAGAGGCTCCGCTGCCGGCTCTGCCGTAGCCTATTGCATTGGTATTACCAATATCGACCCCATCAAATACGACTTGCTTTTTGAGCGTTTTCTCAATCCCGAACGCGTGAGCATGCCCGATATTGATATTGATTTTGACGACGACGGGCGACAAAAAGTAATTGATTATGTGGTAGACAAATACGGCAAAGAACGCGTGGCACAGATTGTGACCTTTGGTACCATGGCTGCCCGCTCCGCCATTAAAGATGTGGGAAGGGTACTGAATGTAAAGCTCGCAGATACCGACCGCCTCTCCAAACTGGTGCCCGAAACCCTGGGCGTAACCCTCAAAAAAGCATTTGAGGAAGTGAAAGAACTGAGAGAAGAAAAAAACAACGGCAGCGACGAAATAAAAAAAACGCTTCGCTTCGCCGAGATCCTCGAAGGCTCGGCAAGACACACAGGCATACATGCCGCCGGTGTAATCATTGCCCCCGACAAGCTGGAAAATTATATTCCGCTCTGCACAGCCAAAGATGCAGACCTGCTGGTAACACAGTACGACGGAAAATATGTTGAATCGGCAGGTATGCTCAAGATGGATTTTCTGGGTCTAAAAACCCTATCTATCATCAATGATGCCATCATCAACATCAAAAAATCGAAAGGTGTTAGCATCGATATAGAGACCATTCCACTGGATGATCCTGCCACCTTTGCCCTTTACCAACGCGGCGATACGGTGGGCACATTTCAGTTTGAGTCAGAAGGTATGCAACAATACCTGCGCGATCTCAAGCCAAGCAATATAGAAGACCTGATTGCCATGAATGCCCTTTTCAGGCCCGGTCCCATGCAGTTTATTCCCTCCTTTATCAACCGCAAACATGGGGTAGAAAAAGTGGAATATCCGCATCCCATGCTCGAAGATATTCTTAAGCATACTTACGGCATCATGGTGTACCAGGAACAGATCATGCAAACGGCACAGGTCATGGGCGGATTTACCTTGGGTGGAGCCGATTTGCTGCGCCGCGCCATGGGAAAAAAAGATGCCAAAACCATGGAGCAGCAAAAGGAAGTATTCATCAAAGGAGCTGCAGAAAAACAAGTGGATGCAAGCAAGGCCACAGAAGTTTTTGAAATCATGCAGAAGTTTGCCGAGTATGGATTCAACCGATCTCACTCAGCAGCCTATTCGGTGGTGGCTTACCAAACCGCTTACCTCAAGGCCAATTTCCCTGCTGAATATATGGCCGCGGTGCTCACCCGCAACATGAGCGACATCAAAAAAATTACCTTCTTCATAGACGAATGCCGAAGACAAGGAATAGCTGTGCTCGGACCGGATGTAAACGAAAGTGATCTGCCCTTCTCCGTTAACCGGCAGGGGCAAATTCGATTTGGACTCGCCGCTGTAAAAGGCGTTGGTGAACTCGCCGTGCAAGCACTGATAGAAGAACGCGCCAATGGAAACTACACCGGCATTTTTGATTTGGCCGCCAGGGTAAACCTCAGGGCACTAAACAAACGATGCTTTGAAAGCCTTGTGTACTCCGGCGCATTCGATGTATTTACGGATATGCACAGGGCGCAATACTTTGCCGCTGATGTCGAACAAGTAAACCTCATCGAAAAAGCCATCCGTTATGGCAACGCCGTGCAGGAAAGCAAAAAATCAACGCAGATTAATATGTTCGGAGAAACCGAGGAGGGCAACATTCCCACGCCTCCGGTTCCGGCTGCCATTCCATGGACGAAAATGACCATGCTCTCCTTCGAAAAAGAAGTGATTGGCTTTTATCTCAGCGGACATCCACTGGATTCATACCAACCCGAAATCAAAGAGTTTTGTATGAACAAGGTGAGCGACATCAGCGACACTGCCAGGTACCGCGGAAGAGAAATTACCTTTCCGGGAATCATCACCAGCGTAAACCATCGCACCAACAAAAGCGGAGCCCCCTTTGCAAACTTCACCATCGAAGATTTTGACGGAAGCTCCAACCTGTTTTTGTTTTCGGAAAACTATTTGCGGTTTAAACATTTGCTGGTGCCCGATACCTTTGTATTTGTGATGGCCAGAATTGAGCAAAGACAAGGACAAGAGAATGTGTATGAAGCAAAAATCATCAACATGATTCACCTTGATGAAGTGGCACAGGTGCGCACAAAACAGGTATTGCTCAGTGTGCATCTCAACGATATGTCGGAAAGCCTGGTTAACCATCTCTGCCACTTTATAGAAAAAAACCCCGGCAACATCACCCTCAAACTGGCAGTGATAGACTCGGTGAACAATGCCAGGTTGGAGATGATTCCTAAAAAAAATAAAATCCTTATCAACCACGAAACCCTACACAGGCTATATGAGATGGAGGATGTAACGATTACCGTGAATCCCTGATGAACATGGCCCGAGCCTACCTCGAAAAACTCACACTCACCGGTTTCCGCAATTACGAAACGGCAGTGTTTGATTTTGTGCAGGGCATCAACCTCCTGTGGGGCTCAAACGGTGCCGGCAAAACCAATGTGCTCGATGCGATTCACTACCTCTGTCTTACCAAAAGTTTTTTGAACCAAAGCGATCAGCAAAACATTCGTTTCGGCGACCCTGCCTTTATCATCCGAGGCATCTTTTCTGAAAAAGACATGCCGGTATCGGTGGTATGTTCAGTGCAGAGAGATGAAAAAAAAATCTTCCGCGTACAGGAAGAAATCTACCGAAAGATATCTTCACATATTGGGCGCTTTCCCTTGGTGGCCATCCTGCCCGGCGACTATGCCATCATCAGCGAAGGCAGCGACCGAAGAAGAAAATTTACAGACGGCGTGATTGCGCAATACAATCCTGAATTTCTCGATAGTCTTTTACAATACCAAGCCGTACTTGAACAACGCAACAAATACCTGAAACAGGTACGCGAAAATCCATCGCTTACACTCTCACTCATGGATGTGTACAACCAGCAACTGGATGCTCTTGGCAGTTTCATTCATGCCCGCAGAAAAGCCTTTCTGGAAATGTTTGCAGGATATTTTTCTGATTGTTACCGGAGTATTTCCGGACAGGACGATGAAGTTCATATCAAGCTGCTCGCAGGCTTTGAAGGAAACTCTCCATTAGAAGAAATGGAGCGGGCTTTGAAAAAAGACATTGCCAATGGATTTACCTCCTCGGGGGCACACCGCGATGACCTAGAGTTTACATTAAATACTTTGCCGCTCAAACGATACGCTTCACAGGGACAGCAAAAATCATTTCTCATCGCCTTGCGTTTGGCTTCTCATGCACTTCTGCACAAATCGCTGGGCACACCTCCTGCCCTGCTCATCGACGATTTTAGCGACAAGCTGGATGCAGGCAGAAGCCAAAGGCTGACGGAGTTGCTTACCGGCCGGGATTTTGGACAAGTATTTATCACAGATACCGCGGAGAGAGCAGGATTAAACGGAAGTGCAACGGGAACAGCACAGGTACAGAGCATTCGCATAGGCTGAAAAAAAAAGAACAGAAGCAAAGACCAGAACGTATGCAGTAAATCTGCTGCTTTCGATGTTTCGTTTGCACGAGAAACCACAAGCAAAGCCGGAAAAAGGGTGCTTAACGATTGTGGAAAGCACGAGGCGATAAGGGTTTATTTATTTTAAGGGGGGAATAAATTTTTTGGGCGTGTCCCGTCAGGACAAGTCCTGCCGGGTCGCGCTTTCCGCTCAAACTTTTTTGCAAGCAAAAAAGTAACCGCTGCAATCGCTCACGCGAGGAGAGGGTGCGCGGGGCCCAGCCCCGCGCAAAGGAAGTACACCTGCTCAACGACCAAAGGAAAGCGAATAAAAAAATGCGTCTCCGATTATTCGTAGATTAAAAAATATGATTGAAGTTTGTTGAGACTAAAACTGTTTTTAGATTTGTTAGCACCCGCGCATGATACAAACAAACACAACATACAGTTTTTAGATAAGATTTTAAAATGTACTTGTATAAGCTATTTAGCAGTCTGGCAATAGCTAAACTACAAAACGAAACGACAACCGGATAATGAAGAGAAGTTATTATCAAAATACAGGAGCCAAATTTTTAGCAGAAGACGTAAATTCCATTTTCGGACAGCTTGCAAAAAATCATCAACACGACCTTGAAGACCAACAAAAAAATGCTTGGTTCAAGCAAGTTGAGTTTTTAAAATCTTGGCTTAACGACATTGACGGAAATATTTATTTTGAGTTCTCAATTCCCCGAATGGGACACAGAGTTGACAACATTTTAATTTCAAAAAATTTCATTTTTGTAATTGAGTTTAAAGTTGGTGACACTCATTACACAAAAGACTCACAATATCAAACAATCGATTATTGCCTTGATTTGTTAAACTTTCACGAAGGCAGCCACGACAAGACAATTATTCCAATTTTAGTTGCCACAAAAGCTAACAATGTAGCAAACGATATTCCAAGCTCAATACGATTAGACACTTGTGTTTTGTGTAACGCAGACAACTTTGAAAACACTCTAAAAAATATTTTAGCATCTCAAACTGCGACACAACAGATAAATATTGCTGATTGGGAAAATAGTACATACAAGCCGACACCGACAATTATTGAAGCAGCGCAAGCGCTGTACAAAGGACATAATGTACAAGAAAGTTCCAGAAGTGATTCAGGAGCAATAAACCTTTCTCGAACTGCAAAAGCAATAAACAACATTAATGAAAATGCTAAGACGAAAAAACGAAACACTAATGGTTTTCTTACTGGAGTTCCGGGCGCTGGAAAAACACTGGCAGGTTTAAACAGTGCAAACGAACGATTAAAAGCTGACGAATCTGAGCATTCTGTATTCCTTTCAGGAAATGGACCTTTAGTAGATGTTCTTAGAGAAGCACTAACAAGAGATTCCGTTGAAACAGCAAAAGAATATGGTGAAAAACTAAAAAAGGCAGATGCAGAACGAGAAGCAAAAGCATTTATTCAAAACATTCATCATTTCCGGGACGACAACTTAAAAACAGAGAAAGCGCCAATAGAAAATGTTGTAGTTTTTGACGAAGCCCACCGGGCTTG
>JBKCNM010000056.1:0-13451 GCA_046297395.1 Bacteroidota bacterium | reverse complement strand
CGCCACGGGGGGTTTGCCGGCATCACTCACCTGCGGGGCGGAGCCACGGCCCCGCCCCGAAGCGTTAGCGATTGCAGCGTTTACTTTTGTGCCTGCAAAAAAGTTTGAGCGGAAAGCGCGCCGCGGGCGGTTAACCGCCCGTGGAACGCCCAAGAAAACCTACAAAAATATTTTTTCTGCCTTTAAAAATAAGTACGCAACTGAACACCCCCTATATGTACCATAGGTGAGGATGGAGACTTTCGCCCGTCGTAACTCAAATTAAACTGGATGTTGTTGCCCAATGTGCGCTGCCAATTGATGCTCCACACATAATTGGTACCCGGCAAAAGCGACTCCAGCATTTCAAACCCTATGGGTGAATTTACATCACCCGCAAATTGCATTTGTATGCCCTGCAACCTGCACTGAAAAGATCCTGCACTGGGTGTGTTATACCTGAATTCGAGAGCAAGCTGCTGCTGCCTGAGCGTTTCGCCCGCCCCTTCGGGATTGTTGTTTTTCTTGAAACGAAGCAAGCCCTGCAAAGATATTTTGTATGCCACGCCCGGCTGAAAAGCAATTTCAGGTTTGATTTCACTATAGGTGATGAGATAATTTCTTTCGGTGAAAAATAAATTGTTGTATATTTTTTTTCCCCGTGTATATTCTCCGGACAAGGTAAACGACTTAAACAAAGTAAGCCTTGCTCTTCCTCCGCTGAAGTCATTGGTGCGCTGTTCGAGTCCGTTTACCAATAAACTGTTGGAGAGGTTTTGCTGGATAAAATAATCGGCTCCATACAAAGGATTGTTGCGGTTATACGACAAGGTGTTTTTTACTGATGCGCGCAAATTGACCAGGTTGGTGTCGGAAAAATTCTGCCGCAAGGGATTAAAAATATTTCCATTTCCGGGGTTTCCTGTAAACTTCCGTTCTACACGATAGGCAAACTGATTGTACCAGCTGCGCAGAAATTGCTGCAGGTTACCGCTGCGTTTTTTTGGGAGTGCTGCCAGATTAAGCGTGATAATCTGGTTGAACTGATTGTTGTATGTGCGCACAAAAGAATTGGTGGGCGTAAATACCCTGATAAAATTTGCCTGGTCGCGGTACACGGCCAGTTCAAACTCATTGAGTTCACGGATGCCATTGCTGTTGTAATCTTTCCATGTATAAATACCTGTGCCGGCGGGTACTTCAAGATAACTGAATTCCTTGCGCACTTCGAGTCCCGATCCCGTTTCGTAAAACTGATTGGTGGTGAGTACACCTTTCCAAAGTTTGAGGCTGTTTTCGATACGACCCAAGATGGTTTCTTCCGGTTTTTTTTGTGGACTAAGCAGGCTGTCGCTGATTTGCAGAGAACGATACACAAGTGTACTGCGAAAAGTGAAAATGCCGCCTCCGGCAAATCCGGCATCAAGCTGGTAATTATTGGCATTGGTGGAAAGCTTCATGTTTTCTCCGGAGGGACCATAATCCACACGGTTCATGAATTTAAAGAGCAAGAGTCGCGACACTGTATCGCGTGTACCTGCAAAAGCCCCTGTCTCGCGAAACCAAAAACTACGGACCTGTAAAAGCTCAGAGCCTGCCGGTCTGATGCGGCTGTCGTCATTGTCGATATTGGCTCCGGCACGGAATTTTTTTCCAAGCATCCGTTCGGCAAAGGCTCTGTAGCGCAAAAAACTTCCCCTTGCGCCAACTTCTTTGGATGTAAGTTGACTGGCCCTTGCACTGATCTTGTTTTTTTCATCCCTGTACAGCAGATCTGCCTGGTGTCTGGAGCCACTAAAAAAGTTACGCTCATCAAAATGGGAAAAAGTATAAAGCAGGGATGCTTTTTTTGTTTCTACTCCGGTTTGCATTGAAAGCAAGTGCTGTGTACCGCGGATGTCGTCGGTACTGAAGTTGCGGTTCCAATCTCTTTCGAATTCCACATCACGGTATCGCTCTACATACACAAAACTGCGGCTTACTCCTTCGTATTCAAAACGGGTATTTACAAACAAGGACGAGTCGGCCCGCACGGCATATTTTCCGGCCATGGATGCGCGCAATCCCATGCCCCTGTCGTCTTCCTTGTCTTTTTCTGAAAAGGTGTTACGGTTGTTTTCGGTACCAACAAACTCTACACGGGTTTGTGTGCTTTTTCCGATTTTATTTTCGGTGCACAGCGTAAGCATTTGCTTGCGGCGGGGAGGAATAAGTTGGGCAATGGGTGCAAAGTTTCCCTGGGGATTGCCGTTTACAGGTGCTATCCAAGCAAACACTTTCCCATTGGCCGAGGAAGGAATTTGCACATAGTTTCCACGGTTACTTCCTACGGGAGAGAAGCCCACGCGGTAAATAGCTTTTTCCGGATTGACCGAATATGCAAAGATGTTTTTGTATGTAATTCCGTTTACCACAGTATCCTTGCTTAGATAGAGCACCTCCGTTGTTGAAAAGGAAGTAGTGTCTACAGCAGGAACCACTGCAAGGCTGAGACTGTCGCCTGCTTGCCGGAGCACTTCTTTCTGGTAAGTATTCAGTGGCTGGAAAAGCGGTTTGTTTCGGTTGTCCTGCTCATTGTAATAATTGATGCGAAACACCTGTTCACGCCAGGCAAACTCCTGACTGAACTGGGTAAGGCTGCGCGCATAGTTTCGGTCGCTGTACTGAAACTCTGCAATGATGCGTTTGTCTTTGGTGATGATGCGTTTTGCAGTAAAAGTAATTTCGGCGGTGTTGTAATTAATCACATAATCGTGGTCTTGTCCGCGCTTGAGCAGTTCACCGTCAATATACACCCTTTCGGTATTGGCAAGAATAATGATGAACACTTCGTTTTCAGCGCCTCTCAGGCGATATGGCCCCTGGTTACGCTCTATTCCTAAAATCACATTGCGGGAAAATTTTCCGCGCGACACAGCTGCACTCACCTGAGTACGAAGACGCAAGCTGTCTTTTAGCGGCACTTTGTAAGTGCCGGAAAAGCTGAGGCCTTGTCCGCGTTTGTTATAGTTCATAAAATAACCGGAAGGACGAAGCAGCTGAAAATCGCCCACTGTAAGCCGGTTGTTATCATTAAAGAGAGAGATATACACCTTGTCGAACTCTTGCAACTGCTGGGTGTTCCCCTCGGGTTGTATGGGCACATTGTTGTCGGAAATGGCTGCTTGTATCTGTATCTGTTCGCTGAGCCTGCCGTTGAGTTGTAGGTTGAGATTGGAGTTTACCACCAGGTCCTGGTTGTTGCCAAAAGTGATGCCACGGGAGAGACTTCCCGTTTTGTTAAGTCCTTCGGTAGCGAAGTAATCGGAGGTTTGTTTTGTGTCTTCTACCCTGTAAGGATTGCGGTAGAAGTAATCGGGTATTTGCAACCAGCGTTCATCCTTTCGGAATTTTTTTGCGGAGTAGGAAACCGGCATGCGTCGCCAGCGAAAACGAAGGGTATCGGAAGGGATGTTTGCTTCCTCGTTTTTTTTGATGCAGCCGGAGATGCCGCGGCTAATAAAACTACTACTAATGTCAATGCCCTTGCTCAAAACCCTGATACTGCCGGGGAACACATCAGCGCTGTCGAGGCATATAGAATCGCCCTGCCAGACCAGTTTTTTTTCCTTCCATTGCGCATGCAAAAACTGAGGCCATAAAATCAACAAGCTTATACATGCCAGGGAGAGGCGCATCATGCCTAAAGGTATATAGTTGTTGAAAACGAAATAAGGGGGATGCTTATTGTCCATCAAACCCTGCGGTATTCGCAGTGGGTAAAGGCAAATGCATGTTGTTCATCAGCCGGATAAGGCTCTTTGTGCACGCAGGTCCAACCAGCGGAGAATGCAGGGAAATAGGTATCTGCATCAAAGTTGCCGTGCACATGGGTAAGAAACATCACACGGGCCAAAGGCATGGCCAATCTGTAAATTTCTGCGCCTCCTGCCACAAACACACGCGGCATATTTTTGCAGGTCTCCAGTGCAGCTTCAAGAGAGAGATATACCTCTGTGCCGGTAGCGGAGAAATCCCTGTTGCGCGTAACCACCAATGTGCGTCTGCCCGGCAACGGACGGCCAATAGAGTCGTAGGTTTTCCTGCCCATGATCATGGGACAACCCATGGTCATTTTTTTAAAATACTTTAAATCTGCAGGCATGCGCCAGAGCAGGGTATTGTCCTTGCCCAGCTCGCGGTTGTTGCCGATGGCAGCAATGATGGCTATTTCTGTTTCTGCAGACATTATACGGCAACCGGGGCTTTGATGTGGGGATGCGGATGGTAATTGCTGAGCGTAAAATCACTAAAGGTAAAGGCAAACAAATCTTTCACCTCCGGATTGAGTTGCATCACAGGCAAAGGCAAACACTCGCGGGAGAGCTGAAGCTTGGTTTGCTCGAGATGGTTGAGGTATAGATGGGCATCTCCGAAAGTGTGAATAAATTCTCCGGGCTGCAATCCGCTCACCTGTGCCACCATCAGGGTGAGCAAAGCATAGGAGGCGATGTTAAAAGGTACACCTAAAAACACATCGGCACTTCGTTGGTAAAGCTGGCAGCTAAGCGCCCCATTGGCCACATAAAACTGAAAAAAGGCATGACAGGGCGGCAACTTCATTTGCGGGATATCAGCCACATTCCAGGCGCTGACAATGAGTCGCCGGCTATCGGGATTGTGCTTGAGTTGTTGCAATACTTCTGCAATCTGATCGATATGTTGTCCGGAGGGCGTGGGCCAGCACCTCCACTGGTGTCCGTAAACAGGACCCAGGTTTCCGTCTTGGTCTGCCCATTCATCCCAAATGCTTACGCCATTTTCTTTGAGATAGGCAATATTGGTATCCCCTTTTAAGAACCAGAGCAGCTCGTGGATGATGGATTTGAGGTGCAGTTTTTTGGTTGTTATTAGGGGAAATCCTTCCTGTAAAGAAAATCGCATCTGGTAACCAAATACGCTCAGCGTGCCTGTTCCGGTACGGTCGTGCTTTTCTATCCCCTTGTCGAGGATATGCTGCATGAGTTCATGGTACTGCTTCATGATTTGCAATGGATACATGCCGATTGTCATTACAGAAAACAGGCATGATTATTTGGCTATTTTAAGAAAAAAAGCTGCTGGATAATAACAAAACATGTGAGCATTTTTCAACGCTCATCATCAGGCAAACAAGCAGGAACAAATTAGCCTTTGAGGGCTTCGGCACCACCCACAATCTCAAGAATTTCGTTGGTGATACTTGCCTGACGGGCTTTGTTGTAGGTTAGCTTGAGCTCCTTTATCATGGAACCGGCATTGTCGGTAGCCTTGTGCATGGCTGTCATCCTTGCGCCATGTTCTGAGGCATGGCTGTCGAGCAGGGCTTTGTAAAACTTGATCTTGAGCGATTTGGGAATCAAGCGCCTCACGATTTCAGTCTTGCCGGGTTCAAAAATGTAATCGTTGCCGGCTTTGGAAGAAGAGGCTGTTTCGGGGGGCAGCACGGGCAGCAATTGCTCCTCGGCAAGCACCTGTACAGCCGCATTTTTAAACTGGTTATAAATCAATACCACCTTATCAAACTGCGCATCGGCATAGGCTTTGAGCACCATGTCGGCCACCGGTTCGGTATGCTCAAAGGTAAGATGATCAAAAAGTTCGTTGAGGTTGCGCGGCAAATCGGAACCCACAATGTGGTAACGGGTTTTCTTGAAAAACTCATCGCCTTTTTTACCAATGCACAACACGCTCACTTCACAATCCTTGTAGGTAACTTTTGCAAGGTAGTTGGTGCGCTTGATCACATTGTTGTTAAACGCACCGCACAAACCCCTGTTGGAGGTGATGGGCACCAGCAACACCCTTTTGGTATCGCGGGTACGGGCATATACATTGTCAGCATCATTCTCCAGCGAGGCACTGAGATTTTCGAGCATGCTGTTGAGCTTGCCTGCATAGGGGCGCATCTGTACGATGGCATCCTGTGCCCTGCGCAACTTGGCCGCCGAAACCATTTTCATGGCTTTGGTGATTTGCTGTGTAGAGCTTACCGATGCAATACGGTTACGGATTTCCTTGAGGTTTGCCATTGCTTATCAGGATGCAAACTTTTTAGCAACATCTTTCGCCACCGATTCCAGCAGTCCGGTGATTTCATCGGTGTATTTTCCGGCGCGCAGATCGGAGAGCACCTGTGGATGGCGGTTTTCCAATACCATGAGGTATTCGGTTTCAAACTCGCGTATCTTGTTTACCGGCACATCGCGCAGCAAACCTTTGGTACCGCAGTAGATAATGGCAATCTGTTTTTCTACACTCAAAGGTGAAAACTGACCTTGTTTGAGGATTTCCACATTGCGTGCTCCTTTTTCGAGTACTGATTTGGTAGCCGCATCCAAGTCGGATCCGAATTTGGCAAAAGCCTCAAGCTCGCGGTATTGCGCCTGGTCAAGCTTAAGCGTACCGGCCACTTTTTTCATGGATTTGATTTGTGCATTACCACCTACACGGGATACCGAAATACCCACATTGATGGCAGGGCGCACACCTGAGTTAAAAAGATTCGACTCGAGGAAAATCTGTCCGTCGGTAATGGAAATTACATTCGTAGGAATATATGCCGACACATCACCGGCCTGTGTTTCGATGATGGGAAGTGCTGTGAGTGATCCCCCGCCTTTTACTTTTCCCTGAAGAGAAACAGGCAGGTCGTTCATTTTGGTGGCAATGCCATCGGATGCGTTGATTTTAGCTGCCCTTTCAAGAAGGCGGCTATGCAGGTAAAATACATCCCCGGGATATGCCTCACGCCCGGGAGGACGACGCAGCAAAAGAGATACCTCACGGTAAGCCACAGCCTGCTTGGAAAGATCATCATACACGATGAGTGCTGGACGACCGGTGTCGCGGAAATATTCGCCGATGGCTGCTCCTGCAAATGGTGCATAAAACTGCATAGGTGCAGGATCGGAAGCGGTTGCAGAAACCACAACTGAATATTTCATGGCACCGTTTTCTTCGAGGGTTTTTACGATGGATGCAACAGTGGATCCTTTTTGACCCACAGCCACATATATACAGAACACAGGTTCGCCCTTGTCGAAAAATTCTTTTTGGTTGATGATGGTATCAATGGCCACAGCGGTTTTACCCGTCTGGCGGTCACCAATGATCAGCTCGCGTTGTCCGCGTCCGATTGGAATCATCGCATCAATCGCTTTGATACCGGTTTGCAGGGGCTCGTTTACCGGCTGTCTGTAAATTACACCGGGGGCTTTACGCTCCAACGGCATTTCAAACAGTTCTCCCTGAATGGGACCTTTACCGTCGATGGGATTTCCGAGTGTATCTACCACCCTTCCAAGCATGCCTTCTCCTACAGGAATAGATGCGATTTTACGGGTACGCTTCACCGAGTCGCCTTCGCGAATATCGGAGGAAGTTCCCAGAATTACCGCACCCACATTGTCTTCTTCAAGGTTGAGCACAATGCCTTTCTTTCCGTTGTCGAACTCAATCAACTCTCCGGACTGAACATTTGACAGTCCGTAGATACGCGCAATACCATCGCCCACCTGGAGCACGGTACCAACTTCTTCGAGTTCGGCTTCGGTTTTAAAGCCGGCCAACTGCTGGCGTATGATTGCAGATACTTCTGCTGGTTTTAAATCGGCCATAAGTCTATTCCTATGATGTGTTGTTTTATTTTAAGTGAGTATTTGTCTTACTTTTCGGATTCGGGTTTGCACCGACTGGTCTATCATTTTGTCGCCAATCTGAAGGATAAATCCTCCGATGAGGGCAGGATTGGTTTTCTCAAACAGTTCTACTTCCGACCCGGCTTGTTTTTTGGCAAGTTCGGTAATTGCTTTTTTGAGGTCGGCATCGAGGCGATCTGCTGTGGTAACCACCACCTGCTGGATATTTCGGTAGCGGGCATACAATGCGGCATATTCACGGCAAATGTCTGCCAAATCACTTTCGCGACGGTTCTTGGCAAGCAGCTCCACAAAGGCGCGCGTAAGTGTTTGCATGGACTTTTCAGCCACTTCCCTCAGAATTTTTATTTTGATATCTGCACGGATCACAGGACTGTGCAAAAGCACCCTGAAATCGCGGTTTTCGGCAATCAGCTTTGCCAGGGCCGACATGTCTGCGGCCACCTGCGCAAGCAGGTTTTGCTCATGGGCGAGGTCCAAAAGTGATTTAGCGTAACGCGCTGCCAGTCGTGAATTGCTCATGCCTGAATCAATTGAGTTGCATGTCGTCCATCAGGGACTTCATGTAAGTTTTTTGTTTATCGTCACTGCTGAGTTCCGACCTTAGAATTTTCCTGGCAATCTCCACTGAAAGGTCGGCCACCTGGGTCTTGATTTCAGAGATGGCAGCATTTTTCTGGTTGGTGATTTCTTCCTGGGCAGCAGCAAGTATTTTGCCGGCTTCGGTATGCGCCTTGTCGCGGGCCTCCTGAATCATGCGTTCGCGTAATTCACGGGCTTCCTTAAGCATGGCGTCGCGTTCTGCGCGGGCCTCCAACTGCAACTTTTCGTTCTGGCTCTGAAACAACTTCAAGTCTTCCTTGGCCATTTCGGCTGCCTTAAGCGCCTTTTCAATGTTTTGGCTGCGCTCGTCAATCATCGCCAGGATGGGTTTCCATGCAAACTTGCGAAGGAGGAAAAACACAATCCCAAAGGAGAGTGTCATCCAAAAGATGAGCCCTATACCGGGGGTTACCAATTGCATATTGCGAATTTTAGTTTTTTGTTTTTAAAAATTCTGCCCAACCTATCGTTGGGCAGAATGTGATTTTTTGCTTTCTGCTGTTTTAGATGAACAGAATAAGCAGGCACACCACGATGGCAAAGAAGGCAGCACCTTCAACAAGTGCAGCAGCCACAATCATGTTGGAGCGGATGTCTCCCAAAGACTCAGGCTGACGGGCAATGGATTCCAAAGCCGAACCTCCGATGCGTCCGATACCCATGCCTGCACCTACTGCGGCAATACCCGCACCGATACCTGCACCGGCTTTTCCGATGGCTGTGTTTGCAACTTCCTGCAAAATGGTCATTGTTGTTGTCATGTTTGTTTGTTTATAGTGAATTAATGGTGTTCTTCGGCATGGTGATGCTCCTCAAGTGCGGCGCCAAAATAAAGGGAAGCCAGCAGGGTAAATACATAGGCCTGCAAAAAGGCAACCAGCAACTCCAGGAAATTCATGAATACAGTAAAGGCAACAGATATTACCGATACCCCTAAACCCAGACCTGCATGCATCTCTCCGAAAATAAAGATGAGGCTGAAAAAGGCAAGGGCAATAATATGACCGGCCGTGATATTGGCAAACAAACGAAGACAGAGTACAAGTGGCTTGCTCACCACACCCATCAACTCCACAATCGGCATCAGGGGAACCGGAAACTTAAGCCACCAGGGAACACCGGGTGTATTGAAAATATGGATCCAATAGTCTTTTTTGGAGGAAAAGGTGGTGATTAAAAACACCATAATGGCCAAGACCATAGTCACAGCAATGTTACCTGTTACATTTGCTCCGCCGGGAATCAGCGGAATCAGGCCCAGCAGATTGTTGAAAAACACAAAGAAAAACAGGGTTAGCAAAAAGGGAACATACTTGCGGTAAGCAGCACCTATAGAGGGTTTGGCAACTTCCTCGGAAACAAATACGATAAGCGGCTCTACAAAAGCCTGCAAACCTTTGGGTGCCTGGCCGGGCCGGCGGGTATAGGCTTTGGCGGCCGACAAAAACACCAGTAGCATCAGGGTGATGGCCACAAAAATGGAAAACACATTTTTGGTAATAGAAAGGTCGTAGAAAACTTCGGAGGCGTCTTCAGATACAATCTTTTCTTCATGCAAACTGTAACCCTGAACTGCCTGTGGAGCATGGGTTTCATGATTGGTAAAGGCAGAAGAAGAAAACACCGTGAGCCCTTTGGTTTTGGAGTAAATGATTACCGGAAGGGGCAGACTCACATGGGTTTCGTGGGCTGTGCCCTCGCCCAAGGTGAGGATGTGCCAGCCGTGTTCATCGGAAATATGCTCCAGAATAAGCTTCCCGGCATTAAATTTTTCCTTATGGGCTGCGTGGGTACCTTCCTCATGGGAAGCAAAGCCCATGGAGGGCAACAACAGCAGAAGATGAAGGAGTAGAAGGCCTGAAAAAACCTTGAGGCTATGAGATAATCCGCGGTCCGGAGACATGTCTTTAAAAAATTCCGGCGCAAAGGTAAATTATTTCGTTTGGTACGCAACCCAAAATCACCTCAAGAGGAATAGTTTTTTTCACCGGTTTGGTTTTCCCTTTGTTTACAGGAAATAACCCGTGTGTGGAGGACTGTTCGAGAGACCCGGGCAAAGGGGGTGTGGAAGACCTCTTGAGGGAGGCCGGGAAGTAACCACCTGAGAAGTAGGATTCAAAAAATCCGACCGGTATTTTATTTCCGGGTCGGTTTTTAAAATTGTAGTTAAACCTAAAATAGAAACATACATGTTTCTTCACAAACCCATCACCGCAAGCTTTTCTTTTGTATGGACATTGGCGTGTATGACTTCCGCAACGCTCCCACTTGTATTTCCTATTGCATTCCTGCAATCAAAAACTCCATCTCTCCAAAGCCGGCACTTTCCCATACCTTTGCCCGAAAAGCCATCTGCTTATAATAACATTGGCATCCTGCACAGGCAGAAAACAGCCCCTCCATGCACATCCAACAAGCCATCCAAAACCTGGCCCATCTCCTTTCCCTCGAAAAAGAAGAAGAACAGTTTCAATACTTCCAGGCACTCGAAAAAAATCCCATCGAAGAGCGTGTCAAAAAAGGCATCTCACTCTTTCCGCTCCGCATGAGCAACATGGAAACCGGATTGGGCGAATACCTGCACTTCTCATTTCAGAACACAAAAAAAATACCGGCTCCACTTTTCTCCTCCGGAAAGGTGGTAGAAATTTTTTGCGGACACGACTACCGCCGCAAGGAAGTCATCCGTGGCACCATTAAATCCATCACCAAAGGTGAAATCACCGTGGCCACTACCTGCGATGAGCTGCCCGACTGGCTTGAAGACGAAGGCTGTGGACTCAACCTGGTTTTCGACGAACATTCCTACCGCGAAATGGAAGGCGCCCTCAAACGACTGCTCGCTGCCGAAGAAGGACACCTCCTGCGCTTTAAAAACATCGTTTACGGCATGCATCCTCCCCAATTCAGCACTGAGGAAATCCATCTGCACACCGGACTCAATTCCATGCAGGAACAAGCCGTAAAACATTGTCTCCGTGCCCAAGATGTGGCTGTAATCCATGGACCTCCCGGCACAGGCAAAACCACCACGCTGGTGGCACTGATCCGCGAACTTTCCAAAACAGAAAAACACATTCTTGTGTGCAGCCCCAGTAATCTTGCCGTGGATTTACTCGCCGAAAAACTACACCAAAAAGGCATCGAAGTACTCCGGCTTGGCAATCCTACCCGTATATCCGAAGAACTGCTCTCGCTTACCCTCGATGGGAAAATTGTTCATGATCCCGGTTACAAATCCCTCAAGGAGTTTCGCAAACGCGCCGACGAATACAGGCAAATGGCGCGCAAATACAAACGCAATTTCGGGCCGGCAGAACGCGCACAGCGGCACCTGCTCTTCAAGGAATCCAAAGACCTGCTGGCCGAAGCCCGGGAAGTTGAATCTTTTTTGGTGGACAAACACCTCCAGTCAGCCACAGTGATTTGCACGACCCTGGTGGGAGCGTCCAATCCCATCATCCGCGAAATTCCCTTTCAAACCGTGCTCATCGACGAAGCCGCTCAGGCCCTCGAACCGGCCTGCTGGATTGCCATCAACCGCGGACAAAGACTCATCCTGGCAGGCGACCACAAGCAACTGCCCCCCACCGTAAAAAATGTACAGGCCGAGAAAGGTGGACTCGGCATCAGCCTGATGGAAAAACTCATGGAACGCGAAGGCATAGGAATCATGCTCACCGAGCAATACCGCATGAACCACTACATCATGGAATACCCATCGATAAGCATGTACGGAGGCAAACTTCATGCACATCCTTCAGTTGAAAACCGTGTATTGCCGGGCAATGACATGCCCCGTTTTATTTGGCCACCTGTGGAGTGGATAGATACCGCCGGCTGTGGGTTTGAAGAAACACCACCCTCCGAAGGCAGAAGCATTGCCAATTCGGAAGAAGCGCGATTGCTGCTCGATTATCTCGCCGGATTGCTCACCGGCCTGCAAGGCATTCCCGGAAGCGAAGAACCAGAGGTGGGAATCATTTCGCCATACAGCAAGCAGGTTGATACCATTCGTGAACTCCTCGACGAGCATCCCGTGCTTGGCAGCTTTACCAACATCAGGGTAAAAACGGTAGATGGATTTCAGGGGCGCGAAAAAGACATTATTTGTTTGAGCCTCGTGCGCAGCAACAACCAAAACGAAATTGGATTTTTAAACGACATCCGACGCATGAATGTGGCCATTACACGCGCCAAAAAAAAGTTGGTCATTGTAGGCGACAGCGCTACGATATGTGTACATAAAGACTAGGGCAACCTACTCGACCATTGCCAGGCAAAAGGCTATTACAGTTCGGCTTATGAATACATGTACAACCAGACTTCATAAAAATGCGGATGTATTATTTTGGGCGTTCCCCTGCAGGCATTACCTGCAGGGTCGTGCTTTTCGCTCAAACTTTTTTGCAAGCAAAAAAGTAAACGCTGCAATCACTAACGCAGTGTTTAGAGTGAGAATAAAACAGATTGCGTATAATTTTTAGAGTGGGCAACAGGTAAAATCGTCTCATTGATAATACCCACGCATCCACCAAGCCAAAGCATCAGCCAATTACGATTGCGCTTAGCGCATACTGGGGATCGCTTTCTCACTAAACCCTATTAAACATCCCTTCGCTTGAGTTTGAGGATTGATGGGATATGTATCACTTTTTATTTTAGGTATTGGATATTACAACAAAAGGGTTAAAAAATATCAAGCGATCATTCTTATTTACAAATCAAAAATATTTCACTGCGAAGCGAATCTTGTAAATAGGAAAGCCTCTGGCTAAAATATTTGTTATACAGAATAGCTTGCATATTAGTAAGATTCCTGCCACCCTTCCAATCTGTAAATCTATCAATTGCGTCCCTGCTGCACAAGGACAATTGCTCCAACATAAGGTTCTTCTTACGACCTAAACCCGCCTTTTGAGAAAGGCAAATCTGTTTATCACTGCAGGAAATAAAATCATTTATAATATCACATACCTGTGCTGAATCAATGGTGATTGCGCACTCAGATGACTTTACAATTTCATTTGAATTATGTACTTTAAAATCTTTGCCTAAATGTGGATTTTCTTTAATTGGAATAACATTACTTGAGGATGTTACCGTACTAACTGATAGCTTTTCCTGTTGTATCTTATTATCTGTTGTGTATAATTTTTGAAAAATAAATGCGAGGCTAAAAATTAATAC
>JBKCNM010000055.1:0-12925 GCA_046297395.1 Bacteroidota bacterium | reverse complement strand
TTTGCTTTTTATGGTTATTGAATTTTTACCGGAAAGTTCACTTGTATGTCTGTTTCACCGAGGCTGCATGCACCTGTTTTTGTTCCTACCTGGTGTTTTAGCTCTACCCGCATGAACCCATTGCCCGCTGCTCCGGTGCGCCAAGTAGATAACAACCCAAGAGGCAGGTTGTTTCCGTCTCTGTCGGTAATGCTTACCGAGGCACTGCTGCCTGATGGCGTAAAGCAAAATAAGTGATCATTTTTTTCTGCTGCAACTTCTTTGGACATGGTATCTGCAGGAGTCACTGCTTCGTTGAGCAATACAATTTTGGCAAACCAGGTTTTGTTGGCTTGCAGGCGAATGGTGTCAAAAATATCGTAAGCTGCACCGCCATCGCCATCCGGATCGCGGAAGGTGGCAACCCTTACATTACCGGTGTTGGCCGAATCGGTAAAGCTAAGTTTGAGGGTGGTAATTACCTCCGGTTCATTTTTCAAGGGCTGGGGCAATGCTACCAGATCATCGTCTTTTTTGCAGGCATTCCATGCAGCAAGAGAGCTGCATACCAAAAAAAGAAGAATATTTTTTTTTGTTTTTGAAGTCATCATTGTTGTTGAGTGTGAGAGATTTTTGTGTTTGTTTTTTTTGTTTGTTTCATTGAGTCTGCAGGGGAATTCCCATGCGTAGGGTATAATTGCGTCCCATGGCATCTGCAAAATACCGGAACCTGTCGAGGTAGTCGCGGTAGCGCGTATTGCCTGCATTATATACCGAGAAACCCAGTTCGATATTGCGGTTCCACAGAAATACAAAACCTGCCATGTGCAGATTCAGTAGGTGGTAAGCAGCAGGAGGTTCGGCAAAATCGCTGTTTAAGGGTACCCTCCATTGGCGTGTTACATAGAGCCAGGATGCAGTGAGATAAACATCATGCAGATGCGCAAAAGGTTTGAAGCGATAAGTGAAATTACCTTCATACCTGTCTGAGGGCATCATGATGAGCCAGTTGTCTGCGTGTTGATCGGTGGCACGCAGCCAGGAAGCTTTTGCACCCAACTGAACATGCGGCAGCAGATTCCAGGCAGCAGATACATCGCAGCCCCTGAGCAGGGCATTGGTTTGGGTATACTGAAAACCCGGAAATGCACCGCGGATGGTGAGTACAGGCTGTATCGTGGGCTTGCGGTAAATAAAGTTACTGATGCTGTGCACATAGGCATTGGCATCTAACAGCAATGCCGGAAAAGGTGCATAACGCAGGGCAAAAATCCCATTGAGGGTACGCTCACTGCCAAGTGAATCGTTGCCGTATTCGATGGCAGCCGCTCCATGGTGCAATCCAAAACTATACAGTTCATTTACGGATGGTGGCCTCCAGGCTGTACCTGCGTGCAGCGACAATTGCAGGGTACTGTCGGGACGGTAAAGCAATCCTGCATTTCCCGAAAAGTTTTGAAAGGGATGCAGGCTTTGTTCGATGGTATTTCCGCCGCCGGGCAAGCGCACATTGCGAAAAACTTCCAGCATCCTGTAGTCATATCGCAAACCGGCTTCTGCAACAAAATCGCCCATGGGATATTTCTCCATCCAAAATACGCCTATGCCTCTGTTCCGGAAATTAGGGATGAGCGCCCTGCCTTCATAGGTGTTTGCCTGGGTGATGATGCTGATGCCTGCACAACCTCTTCCATGTTTCAAAAATCCATGTTCGTAAGTGAGGTCAGCAGTATGCGTGCTTAGCTCAAACTGCAGCTCCGGATGATTGAGTCCGGCAAGGCTATCGCTGAGCGGTCGGTGTTTGTCGTACTCATCACGGAGGTTGTATTGTCTTCCGTATTGCAAGAGCCATTTGCCCGAACCACCGGCATGTAGCCATGCACGCGCAGTAAACAACTCATGACCTGCATGCTGATAAGGACGGTTGATTTGGTAAGTAAACTTACCGGTTTCGGCAGGCACCTCACTCTGCAGGGCGCGTTGCAAATCGCTCAGGTTGCCCGTATGCGAGGGACCCAGGATGCCCAGTTTGGTGTTGAACTGGCTGTAAAATACTTCGGCTCCGTAAAACTTTTTCTTCCATCCCAAAGCATAGGAAAAGTTGTATTCGGTAAGTCCGGTATTTGCCAGTGTATAGGTGGGAGCCGAAAGAGAGCCGGCTTTCTTAAGTGTTCCCTGCACGCGCCATGAAAAAGCTTTCATTCGCTTGTGTTTGCCTTCGAGGAAAGCAGATGCTGTTCCCGATCTGCCATTGCTCGCACCCACCATCAATACCTCACCTGCCACACCTGCGGAATCGCGAAGTGCACGAGGTTCAACAAGAACCACACCGGCCATGGCGTCCGAGCCATAGCGCACGCTGCCGGCTCCCTTTACTACCTTGAGTTTGTCTGCAATGAGCGGATCTATCTCCGGGGCATGTTCTGCTCCCCATTGCTGACCTTCTTGCCTAATGCCATTGTTGAGGATGAGCAGACGCTGGCTGTGCATCCCATGAATCACCGGTTTGGCAATAGAGTTTCCGGTTTGCAGGGTATTTACACCCGGAATACTTCGGAGTGATTCACCCAAGGTTTGTCCGCGGGTTTGTCTCAACTTCTCTCCCGAAAGCTCTGTCTCGGGCAGCAGCAGTTTGTCGGCATTGCGCAAATCTCTTACCTCTATGCCTCTGAGCTGCTCGGTGTGATGTTCGGGATAAAAATGATGCACCGTATTTCCGTTTACTGTGATGATTTGGGTAAGCGGTTCACAATTAAGATGCACCACCTTTAGCGTATAAGTTCCCTGGCACAAACCCGTAAAACGATAACCGCCTTTTTCATCACAGGTGCAACTCAACTTTAGTTCTTCAATGTAAACCCCTGCAAACGGAAGAGCTGTTTTGTCGTGCGCATCCAAAACAAATCCTTCAAGCACTGCATGGCATGTTTGCTGAGCAAAGGAAGAAGCGTTGCACCACATGCATGCACATAGAAGCAGACAGCGAATAAGCTGATGCTGTTTCCCTCTGCCGCAAAACGATGTTGGAAAAGATATGTGCTGAACCTTGGCTTTGGCCGGTTGATAAATACGCATGAGAAAAAAAGGGATGAAAAAAAGGGATGAAAAGGAAAGCCTTCCCTGATGGGATTCATCAATGGCAAACAAGCCTGCCCTTTACAGTTTACAGATTGGTTATGGCAAAATGCAGCAAGTAAGAGAAAAAGCAGGAAGGCTAAATCATGCAGCAGGCGGACCTCTGGGGCAGATGCCTTGGAGCGCCTTGTCAGAAACTGTTTCCGCAGGGCAGCAGAGCATGCATGGCACCACAAAAACGCGAGGAGCAAATGTGTATGGTTCAGGGGAAACAGAGGGATGTGATGAAAACAAATAGTCGCAGAGGCGGCAACTGTGTTCTTTGGCACATACATGCACGGCCTTTTCCTTGCAATGAACTTCCTCTAAATGTCTGAATCCATGTCTTGCCTGTTCGAGCAAGGGAAGAAACAACAACAGAGCAAGCAAGAGCGGCAGGTATGTTTTTTTGCTTTGCATGCGGAGACAAAGATAAGCATTGAAAAAAAACAGGAAATCAAAAAAAGCAGATGGGAAATACTGTGGACAGGGCATAAAAAAACCGGCACTTTGTAGTACCGGTCTTTGACCTTTGTCGGGGTGGCGGGATTTGAACCCACGACCTCCAGCACCCCATGCTGGCGCGCTACCGAGCTACGCTACACCCCGAAGAGGGGCACAAATGTAATGCAATTGCACAGAATGTCAAATTCCGGCGAGGTAGACTGTCGGTTTATGGGATTGATTTACCTGCATGCCGCTCCCAAAAAGCACCTTATCAAGTGCAGGTGGGCTTGTTTGTAGCAGCAGGCAAAAGGATTCCTGTGATAAAAAGAGGATGCAATTAGCCGCGATTCCTTTTTTCGGGCGGGCCTTCCCCTTCGGGTCGGGCTTTGCGCTCAAACTTTTTTGCTTCACAAAAAAGTAACCGCTCCAATCCCTAAGGCAAACATGCCGGTGATTTTATTTGCCTCTCGTGAAGCTTCAGATAAGCACTTTGTTCTCATCAGCAGGAGGATGCAAACATCCGGCAGGGCAGTAAAATTCCGGTGATAAACAAGCAGGGTTCATTCAAAAAAGATGGCGCAAAAACACCTCACTCAGAAAACATCAATCGCTTTCAAATAGACAAGCGAAATATTTTCATCAATAAAAATCATTGCAAAAAACAGTACAACATAATGAGACGGTGAGCAGATTCAAGGGGTATTTTTCAGGATAATCTGCAACCTGAATTTCATGCGGTTGATGCTTGGAGGACTCCTTGTATTGGCATCAATAAACAATTGCTCCAACTTTTCAAGTTCTCCCAAACACTCGGGAAGGTCGAGAGCATTGCCCGTGAATGCGGCATCCAGCACCATCAGGTTTTTACATTTCCCGATGGCCTCCGGCAACTGATAATCTACCTGGTTCTTGCCGAGCACAAGCACCTCCAGTTTTTGCAACTTTCCAATACCATCCGGAATCACATGCAGATAATTATGGTTCAGGTATAATCGTCTCAGTTGGCTGAGCATGCCAATGCTGTCGGAGAGATAAGCAAGCTGGTTATAACCCAGGTCGAGATACAGCAGTGAAGGCAATTCAAAAATTACATTGCCCGTGGCATGCAGCTTATTTGCCCGAAGCGACAAGACCTCCAGTTGCCTGAGTTCGAGAATCTGTGGAGGGATGCTGCTGATTCGGTTGTTGCCGAGCATCAGTTTCCGTAGTCTTGGAAGCTTGCACAAGGCAATTGGAATGGAGTCAAGTTTGTTGTGGTGAAGAATAATTTCTTCGAGCTGCTCCATGCCAAATACCGCCGGTGGAATGGAAGTGAGTGAACAATAACTGAGGTCTAACTTTTTTGTGTTATTCGCATGCCTCAGTGCAGAGGCAATTTTTTCCTCAGTAGAGCAAGCTGCCAGCAGCAGAGTGGCCATCATGAAAGGAAACAGCCTTTTAAAGAATGTTTTCATGTTAGGTACACTTAGTATGGGTCGGCATCAATAGAAATACGCAAGCCTTTGTCTTTGTAAGAATCGAGCAATTGTTGTGTGATGTGCAGGATTTGTTTTTTGGTATGGGCTGCCGGATACTGCCTGTCTGATTTGACAAGGATACTGAACAAAAAATACTGACGGATGCGGTTCACATAAGGAACAGCAGGACCCAGCACCGGAAGAGGAAGTACGCGCGTGAGTTCATCCACCAGATTGCGTGCGGCAAGGGCACCGGCTTCCTGTTGTTTGTGCTTCACGGTAATTTCGATGAGGCGGGCAAAAGGCGGATAGGCATATTCTTCGCGTTCGCGTAGGATGTAATCCAAAAATTCTTTGTACCTGCCGGCTTCGGCAATCCATGCAAAAAAAGGATTTTCGGGTTTGCGTGTTTGCACAATCACGCGGCCATGGGTAAGGGCTCTACCAGAGCGACCGCTCACCTGCACCAGCAGCTGCCAGGCTCTTTCGGTGGCACGAAAATCAGGATAAGATAGCAGGGCATCGGCATTGATGACGCCTGCCAAAGAAACCCTGCTGAAGTCGAGACCCTTGCTCAGCATCTGCGTGCCAACCAGGATGGAGGTTTCTCCGTTGCCAAAAGCCTGCACAATTTGCTGAAAAGCATGCCGGGAACGCGCCGTATCCAGATCGAGTCGCGCGGTTTTGTAGGCCGGAAAAAGAATAGAAAGTTCTTCTTCTATTTTTTCCGTGCCTGTTCCTCTTGTCTGCATTTGTTCTCTCCCGCATTGCTTACACTGCAAGGGCGGGGTGCTTGAGTAACCACAATAATGACAACGCAAGAGATGCAGTCCCTTGTGATAGGTGAGACTCACATTGCAATTTTCGCATCCGGGTGTCCATGTGCAGGCATTGCATTCCAGTTGCACTGAGAAGCCTCTGCGGTTCTGAAAAAGGATGGCCTGTTCTCCCCTGGAAAGGGTTTCTTCGAGAGCAGCCTGAAGGGCTTTGCCCAGGTAAGAAGGTCCCTCACTGAAACGGCTTTTGTTGAGGTCGTCAATAATAACGCGAGGAAGCACATTGCCTGCATAGCGATGGTTTAATTCTACGAGTGCATACTTTCCTGTTTTTACATTGTAATAGGATTCTGCAGATGGAGTGGCCGAAGCAAGCAGTATCGGAATTTTTACACTTGCAGCAAGATACACTGCAGCATCTCTTGCCTGAAATCGGGGAGCAGGTTCGTGTTGTTTGTAGCCTGCATCGTGTTCCTCATCCACCACCAGCATGCCTGCAGAGGGCAATGGAACGAGCAATGCAGAGCGAGGCCCCACCAGGAGCATGGGCACACCGGAGGTTGCTTTTTTCCAAATCTCTGCACGCTCATTGTGTGAGATGCGGGAATGATAAACAAACACCCGGTCGCCGAAATATTTTCTGAGTCTTTCTCTTAAAAAGCGGGTGAGTGCAATTTCTGGGAGCAGGTACAATATCTGTTTGCCCTTGTTTAGCACCTCCGTAACCAGGTGTGAAATCACTTCTGTTTTCCCGCTTCCGGTCACTCCATAAAGCAGTACCGGCTTGGTGTGTATATGTTGTTTTATTTCTTCGAGCGCAACCTGTTGTTCCTCCGAGAGTGGGGGCACCTGTTCTCCGGCTTCTTGCACAGGCAGGCGCTCCGATTCGAACTGCTCCGATTGCAAAAGATTTTTCTTCACAAGGGCTTCAATGGCAGCTGGTGATGCTTGTCGCGCAGTGAGTTTTTTTACCGGCATCCAGCCTTCATGCATCTCTGCATCTCTGCGCATGGAAGCCAAAAGCATGAGCACTTCCAGTTGCCGTGGACTTTTTTTAGAAAGGGAATCAAAAAGGGTTGCCACTGCTTTTTCATCATCCCATGAAAAAAGGATGCGTACATACTTTTCGAGCAAAGGCTTGTAGGGATCTTCATAATTTTCTTTGCTCACAATCAGGTTCGAGGCAAGCAGGTTTCCGAACCTCCGCATGCCCAGTTTTTTACGCGCCTCCGGAAGCTTCATTCCATCGGGAAGCAAACGGAGCGCATTCAGAAAAATTTTTTCTTCATCGCTCAGCAATTCCATCACGCCCGGATGGGCAAGGGCATCAAAAGATTCATTGTGCACCAGGATGCTTTCGCTCTCTATGCGAAGCACAGAAGGCAAAGCAGCTGCCATCACCTCTCCCATGCTGCAACAATAGTACTGCGACAGCCACTGCCAAAACTGAAGGGTATCTGCACCGATTAGCGGATGCTCGTCAAGCACATCTTCCACCCGGCGTACACGGATATTTTCGGGAGGATTGTTTTCTTCTTCCAGCACCAAACCGGTAAGCAAACGATTGGTATGAAAAGGCACCAACACCCTTTTTCCCAAACCCACAAAAGGCTCCAGCGGAGGAGGAACAGCATAGGTAAAAATCCCATTATTGGGACTCACAGGCAACAATACTTTAACATACCGTGAAGGAAGCAACATGCGATGGATAAAAATAGACAAAATCCATGGGTGAGGGGAAGGTTTGGGGATGAAAAACGAATTCCTAAATTTGTTTAAATATTCAACAACATGAAACAAATTTACCTTGCGTCTTTATTGCTGCTTGCTGCCCATTGGGGACATGCACAAACACTCACTCAGGCAGTTGCCCCAAGTCCGGGAGCCAATTACTATTCCCTTTCAGATACCCTGCAACACAGTCCCGGTTCTGCCGGCCCGTCAAGCGTCTGGAATTTCAGCAACATCATTTATCCCACCAATATCAACACAGATAACTGTGTGCTTCCCTCGGCCACACCCAATGCAAATGCTTTCCCCACAGCCACAGTAGCCTTGGGCACGCCGGCCGACACCAATTTTACCTATTACCGCGTAACTCCTTCTCTTTCTGAAATCGTGGGATTTGTTTTAGGCACACAAGTCATTCCCCTGAGCAATCCGGCTACTGAACTCACCTTTCCCTTTAGCCTGAACAATACCATCTCCGATGCTTACTCAGGTTCTTTCAATATAAGTTTTGGAGGTTTTAATGTACCGGTTACCGTGAGCGGAAACGCAAACACTGAGGCCGATGCAAGCGGCAGTATTTTACTGCCCGGCAACATTTCCTATCTGGGTGTGCTAAGGGTTCATACCCGTTTTACACAAGAGGTAAGTGCCAGTATATTGGGTAGTGCCACCCCTATCTCGAGCACCATCACCCATACCTGGCGCTGGTTTGATCCTGCTACACGCTTTCCTGTATTCGAAATCTCTATCGACTCGGTAGAAACTTTTGCCGTGCAACTTATTCAACAGCCTGCTTCCAATGTGGTCAACTATTCTTCCAGCATGCGCACCATTCTCAGTCTCTCCCTCAGCTCTACCAATGTGAGCTGCAACGGAGGCAGCAATGGCACCGCCACAGTTACTGTGAACACAGGCGTTCCGCCCTATACCTACAGCTGGAACACCAATCCTCCGCAAACCAACGACACTGCCACCGGACTCACAGCAGGCATCTACACCGTGATTGTAACCGATAATGCAGGCAGCACCTTTACATCCAGCGTAAGCATCACACAACCCGGCACCATCAATGTGAACGGAACCGTAAGCAATTACAGCAATTCCAATACGCCCAACGGAGGTGTTACACTCAACATCAGCGGAGGAACACCGGGCTATCAATTTCTCTGGTCGAATGGCACCACCACACAAAACCTGAGCGGGGTAATGAGCGGCAACTACTCGGTTGTTGTAACGGACGGAAACGGCTGCACGGCAAGCCAATCTTTTACCGTTGCCAATACCACCGGTATTGCTGATGTCTCCGGTATTGCAGTCTCTGCTCTTTATCCCAATCCTGCCGATGATTCCTTTGTCATTGTCCTGGAAAAACAAGAGGCAGGCGCGCTGCTTGAACTAAGCGATGTGAGTGGAAAAATAATCTGGAATGAGCAATTGCAAAGTGCAGGCAAACAAAGCATTCAGGTTTCTACTTTGCATGTTGATGCCGGCATGTATTTGCTTCGCGTAAACGGAAAATATGCAGGTAAAGTAATGGTTCATCACGGATTTTAAGTACACTTACCGAACATGTTTCACTTCTATACAAAAACAGCAATGAAAAAATCATCATTTGTTTGTGCCCTGCTTCTGGCCTTTACCGGCATGCAGGCACAAACCATTACCTCACTTGTAGCCCCAACAGCAGGCACAAACTATGGCTACATGCTCGATACCCTGCCACTTTCTCCGGGTGCTGCAGGAGCTTCCCAAATCTGGAACTTCAGCAACATCAGTTTCTCCTCAGGCATGGGCATGGAGACTTGCGTAAGTCCCGCCACCACTCCCGCAGCAAGCAGTTTCCCAAATGCCACCGTGGCGATGGGAACCATCGGTGATACATCATTCAATTACTTCATCGTAAGCACTGCCTCATCTCAATTGATTGGCATCACCGATGGAAGCAGGGTCATTCCTTTTAGTGATCCGGCTACCGATCTCACATTTCCCATGAGTTTAAACAGCACGGTAAACGATGCCTACACAGGATTGTTTAACATCAGCTTTAGCGGTTTAGCCGTACCTGTTACGGTAAGTGGAAATGTGAATACCCTTGCCGATGCCACCGGAACCCTTTTGCTTCCCTCCGCATTACCCCTCACAGGCTTGCTCAGGGTACATACCCGGTTTACACAAAATGTGAGTGCAAGCTTGTTTGGAGCGCCCACACCTATATCAAACACCATAACGCATACCTGGCGCTGGTACGATCCTGCAAGCCGTTTTCCGGTGTTTCAAATCTCCATCGACTCTATTCAAACTTTTGCCGTTTCACTCATCAATCAACCTGCATCCAATGTGGTGATGCACAAAACCAAAATGCGTTCATCCACAGCAGTGGGTTTCTCCACGCCTGATGCCGACAATGGCTTTTCCCTTTTCCCCAATCCATCTGCCGGAATGACCACCATGATGTATGAAGGCAAACTTGATGAGGCAAGGCTCATCATCTGCAACCTTGCAGGCATGGAGGTAAAAAATCAACTGCTGAGCAGGGTTACCGGGCAGCAGCAATTGCAAATTGATGCCTCTGACTATGCCCCGGGGCTCTACCTGGTGAAACTTGTTTCGGGTAATACCTGCAAAACACATAAACTGATAGTGGAGTAAAAAAAAATTTCAAGGACAAACGCCGGCCAAAACCCGGCGTTTTTTGTTTTCTTTGCACAAACAAAACACACGACTATGTTCACAGGCATGCTACACACACACAAACTTGTGGTGATTTTATTTCTCCTATTGTATGTGGTAAAAACACTCTTGCTTCTGCTCAATAAGAACGAGGTGCTCGCCAAATTTTCAAAGGCCACGCGTATCCCCGAAATGATCGTCAGCACGCTATTCCTGCTCACCGGAGCTTATCTGATGTTTCAGTTGCCTGAGATCAATACCCTGATGATTGTAAAAATCATTTGTGTTTTTGCGAGCATTCCATTGGCCGTAATCGGCTTTAAAAAATCCAACAAAATACTTGCCTCACTTGCCATGTTGCTGATTATGGCTTCTTATGGTCTGGCAGAAATGAGCAAGCAACCCTCTCGCAAGGAAGTGGTGGTTGCTGCAGGAGCTGATGAAGGAAAAGCCTTGTATGATGCCTATTGTACATCCTGCCATGGGGCCGACGGAAAGCTGATGCTGGCGGGTGCCAAAGACCTGAGTACTTCTGCCATGGATTACAACAGCATGCTCTTGCTTGTGAGTCATGGTAAAAATGCGATGCCTCCCTTTAAATCAGTGCTCAGCGAAGAGCAAATAGATAAAACCGTGCGCTATGTGGAAACCCTGCGCCGCTGAGTGAAGCAATGCCTCATCAGTATGTAAGCAGTTACACCCCGCCCGAGAGGGTTGTGCTGGTGGGTATCATCACCCAGAACCAGCCCGAAGAAAAACTGAAAGAATATCTCGATGAACTCACTTTTCTGGCAGATACTGCCGGTATGCAAGTGATGCATCGCTTTACCCAAAAACTGGAGAGACCCGACAATCGATTTTTCATTGGCTCCGGAAAACTGGCACAGATTGCTGCCTATGTAAAAGAGAAAGAAATTCAAGGCATCATCTTCGACGATGAGTTGAGTCCTTCTCAGCAACGCAATCTGGAAAAAGAACTCAACATCACCATCCACGACCGCACCACACTTATCCTGAAAATATTTGCATCGAGGGCGCGTTCTGCTACTGCAAAAAAGCAGGTAGAGCTGGCGCAATTACAATACCTCATGCCCAGGCTTGCGCGCATGTGGTCGCACCTCGACCGCATCAAAGGCGGCATTGGCATGAAAGGTGCCGGAGAAAAAGAAATTGAAACCGACCGCCGCATCATCCGCGACAAGATAGCCTTGCTCAAAGAACAACTGCGGCAGATAGACAGGCAAAAGCTCACGCAGAGGGGCAACCGTGGCGAAATGGTAAGGGTGTCGATGGCAGGTTACACCAATGCAGGAAAATCAACGCTCATGAACCTGCTTTCAAAAGCAGGTGTGTTTGCCGAGAACAAATTGTTTGCCACACTTGATACCACCGTGCGAAAAGTGGTGATTCGCGAGCTTCCTTTTTTACTTTCAGACACCGTGGGATTCATCCGCAAATTGCCTACACAACTTGTAGAAAGTTTCAAATCTACACTCGACGAGATATGCGAAGCCGACATCATCCTGCATGTGGTGGATGTATCTAACGAATCCTTCGAGGACCACATGAACACCGTGAAGCAAACCCTGCAGGAAATTGGCGCCGGGAACAAACCTGCCATTCTGGGGTTCAACAAGGTAGATGCCTATACCTACCATGAAGATGTACACGACCTCACCCGCACACAACCCAGCCTTGAAGAATTACAAAACACCTGGCTCGGAAAATCCAATGCACCCTGCGTATTTATCTCCGCAGAAAAAAAATTTCATATTGAAGCGCTCAAAGATATTTTGTACCAACATGTGTATGCCATTCACAGCAAACGCTATCCGCACAATACGGGGCGCGGGTAAAGTTATCTGGGTAATTTCTTTCATTGTCCTTGGCGGATTATCGGCTGCTTGCCAACCTGCTAAAAAAAATATTGACGATGAAAAATGGAGGAGCAAACTCAGCGAATTGCAATACCATGTGAGCCGCGAAAAAGGCACAGAAAGACCCTTCACAGGCGAGTACTGGAATTTTTTTAAAAAGGGAGATTATGTTTGTGTATGCTGCAGCACCTTGCTTTTTCATTCCACCTCCAAGTTTGAGAGTGGATGCGGATGGCCAAGCTTTAGTGAGGCAGCCGTGAAAGAAAACATCACCTATACCACGGATAAAAGTCTGGGCATGGAGCGTACTGAAATTACCTGCAGCAAATGCGGAGGTCATCTGGGGCATGTGTTCGACGATGGGCCGGCTCCTACAGGCATGCGATATTGTGTAAATTCAGCCTCTGTAATCTTTGTTCCCGCAAAATGAAACCTGCTATACTCATACTCAACGGACCGAACCTGAACCTCACCGGAACCAGGCAAACGGCTATTTACGGAGATGAATCCTTTGAGATGTACCTGCTGAAATTAAAAAAAGATTTTGCTGAAATTGACTTGCACTATTTACAAAGCAACCACGAAGGCGTGTTGATAGATGCCTTGCAGGAGGCTCCAAAAAAATGCATGGGTGTGGTTATCAATGCAGGAGGATATACCCATTCATCCATTGCCATTGCCGATGCTATTGCAGCCATTTCCATTCCTGTGATAGAGGTGCACATGAGTAATATCATTGCCAGAGAACCGTACCGCAACCATTCCCTGATGGCACATGTATGCAAAGGAAGCATCTGCGGATTCGGACTTGCTTCATATGCCCTTGGCATCATTGCCTTGTTGCGTGCAGAGAATGAAAAAGGCAAAATTATGT
>JBKCNM010000054.1:0-49876 GCA_046297395.1 Bacteroidota bacterium | reverse complement strand
CCATGGCGCCGGGTACACCGTGGCCGGTGCAGTCGCAGGCGGCAAAGTAAACGCTCTCGTCAATGGATTCCATCCAGTAGAAATCACCTGCAACAATGTCTTTGGGCAGGTATAGGATAAATGAATTTTTAAGAAAGGATTTTACAATTCTGGGTGGAGGAAGAATGGCTGTTTGGATGCGTTTGGCATATTCAATGGAATCGAGGATTTCGGTGTTCTTTAACTCAAGTAAATTTCGTTGATCCTCTATTTTATTTTTTGATTTACGAATTTGAATAAAAAAGTAAATAATTAAAATCGAAAAAAAACAAAAAAAGAAAAAACCTGATGTAAGATAAATCAATAAACGGTTCTTGCTTTTAAGTTCTAGTTTTTGTTGTTCTGAAATTCTTTTTTCGGCTTTAATTTTCAAATCTAAATTTGCCTGCTTTTCTTTTTCAACTAAAAGCCTCTCACGATTTAATCTAAGTTGTTCTTTATTAAAATGATTTTCAAGAGCAATTATATTCTTTTCTCTGTTGTTTATTTCAAGCTCTTTTCTAATTTTTCCTATTTGCTTGTCAGATTTAAATTTTATGGCTGCCTCATTTGCTATTCCTTTTGCACGCATCATGGCATCATATAAAGGATCAACCTTTATTTTTTTGTAAGATATATCACCATTGGTATTTACTTGTGCTAAAGAATCTATTTTCATTTGTTCTAATTCCAAGTTTCTACTTTGATGTAGATTTGTCTTTTTTGATTCTAGTTTTTTGTAAAAATCTAAAAGTGGTATTGTGATTTCCTTTTTTATCATTTCCATGGGATTGTCTGGATGAGGATAGTATTCAAATATTGTTGTATCCTGACCATACAGAAAGGAGAATCTAGCCATGCTTATTATAACAGCAAGAGTAATTGCCTTATATTTTATCCTCAATGAATTCATCTAAAAGTTTTTATCTTTCATTTCACACCCTCACCCCAATCACACATATATCATCCATCTGCTGGTGCTTGGCTTTTATATTTATGACTTATTTTTTTTTAACTGTCTAAATAGTTTGGATTTTTATCATTTTGCAGCAATCAATTTTTAGATAAAGCTACTTGCTGCATATATAGTAAGAATGATGAAGATTGATTTAGGACGAAATTTCCTGACACAATTCAATAAGCACTCCATGGGTTTGGGCGGGATGCACAAAGCATATCAATTTGTTGTCGGCTCCTTTTTTGGGTTGTTCGTTCAGCAGGGTAAATCCTTGTTCTTTTAATCTCTGCATTTCGGCATAAATATCTTCCACATCAAACGCCACATGATGCAATCCTTCTCCCCTTTTCTCTATAAATTTATAAATGACGGATGTTTCATCCACGGCTTCGAGCAACTCAATCTTGTTGTTGCCGGTCATGAAAAACAAGGTGTTTACCTTTTCGGATGCAACCGTTTCTTTTTTGTAAGGGGGCACGCCCAAGAGGCGGGTGTACATCTCTTCTGCCTTGCCCAGGTCTTTTACTGCAATGCCCAGGTGTTCAATTTTTCCGGTCATTGCAGGGGATTTATTTCTTGCTGAACTTTTCGCCGGTCTTGCTGTCGTAATTGATGTAATACATCCCTTTTTTAAGGTTGCTTACATCTACACTGGCGCCGCGTCCCTTGGTCATTACATTACCAAAAGCATCATATATTTCGTAATCGGTTTGGTCGCTGAATGAAATCTCGGAATCTACTTTGTTGATGTCTTTGTTTTCAATCTTCACCTCAGGTGTCATGGAACGGTATTTTGCCGGCTCGGATATCCTGGGCGCGATGGCATCAATTTGCTTCACACGAATTTTATTTTCACCGGAGTGCGGAACATAGGGAATGGAATAATAAGTGGGTTCCGGCTTTCCTTTTCCGGGCACTTCTGCCACTTTCACCCATTTGTTCCAACGATACTGCTCCACAACAAACGGAAGTTTACCGTTTTCACCTTTGGTCGTCCACTGAAAAATCCCATCCTTGTTGTTCACCTTGGCAGATTGGGGAACAATCTCGAAAGTACTGCGCACTTTTAAATCTTCCGGATTCACCACCTTGGGTTTGCAATCATCCTTGGAGTTAATTTTAATCACCACTTTTTCTCCCACTGACAGTTTGAGTGCGGAGAGGTCAATTTCAAAGGAGCTTGAATTTACTTCATCGGTGGTAGGTTTGCCGTTTACCAGGACTTCATACACACAAAAGCCAACGCCACCTTGTACAAATGGGTTTTGCACATAAATATTTTTTCCCTGATAGGAACCCTCCAAGGTGATGGTACCTGCATGTGAGAAATAGGATGTGGAGACAAGTATGCAGGTAATGAGCAATGCAAGGTGCTTCATAAATAAACGGCTAAGGGGTTTGAAAGCATTGATGCAATGTTAGCAATTATCCTTTGTTTAAACAAAATATCTGTTTGGGCTATGCATCGAGCTCTCCGGCAATAATGTTCATGCTGCTCATGGTGAGGATGGCGTCTGAGAGCAAACCTCCCTTGATCATCTCGGGATAAGCCTGGTAATAGATGAAGCAGGGACGGCGGAAATGCAATCGGAAAGGGGTGCGGCCTCCGTCACTTACCAGATAGAATCCAAGTTCTCCGTTGGCACCTTCCACACAATGATAAACTTCACCTACCGGCACTTCCGTCTCACCCATTACAATCTTGAAGTGATAAATGAGCGCTTCCATATTGTTGTATACTTCCTCTTTGGGTGGTAGATAAAAATCCGGAATGTCGGCATGAAACCCTCCTTCGGAAGGCCTCTTTTGGATGGCCTGACGAATGATTGAAATACTCTGCCACATTTCTTCCTGACGCACCATGAACCTGTCGTATGTATCTCCCTGGGTACCTACGGGTATGATGAAATCAAAATCTTCATAAGAGGAATAAGGTGCAAACACCCTTACATCATAATCTACACCGGCAGCCCTTAGGTTTGGACCGGTAAAACTGTATGACAGGGCTTTTTCTGCTGAGATAGGGCCGCATTTGATGGTGCGATCCATAAAGATGCGGTTGCGCACCAGCAGTTTTTCAAACTCTTTAAGAGCCGGCGGAAAATCGCGTAGAAACTGTTCTAGTTTTTCCCATGCACGCTGAGGCCATTCTCTTTCGAAACCTCCGATGCGTCCGATGTTGGTGGTGAGACGAGCACCACAAATTTCTTCGTAAATCTCATAGATTTTTTCGCGGTGCTGAAACAGGTAAGTAAATCCTGTGAGGGCTCCTGTATCCACACCAACCACTGAGTTGCACACGATGTGGTCGGCAAGACGGGCCAGCTCCATGATGATTACACGCATGTATTCCACGCGTTTGGGCAGGGTGGCGCCAATCAGTTTTTCAACCGTCATGTGCCATCCCATGTTGTTGATGGGAGAGGAACAATAGTTGAGCCTGTCGGTAATGGGGGTAATCTGGTTGTAGGGTCTGCGCTCGGCCAGTTTTTCAAAAGCCCTGTGGATATAGCCCACAGTGGGCACAGCATCACGGATGATTTCCCCATCCATGGTGAGCACATTCTGAAAAATTCCATGTGTGGCGGGGTGCGTAGGCCCCAGGTTGAGCGTGGTAAAGGCATCCTCTTTGGGGATGTTTACAAGATCGCTGTCAATTTTCTGTATGGTTGACATGTTGTTTTTTATCTGCCGAACATGGCGTCGTTTTTGTCTTTCCGGCTTTGGTCTTCCAGCGGATATTCCTTGCGCAGGGGATGGATGAGCATGTCGTCCATGTTCAGGATGCGCGTGAGGTTGGGATGTCCTTTGAAGTGAATGCCATAGAAATCGAATGTTTCCCTCTCCATCCAGTTGGCACCCGGAAAGATGGGCGTAAGGCTATCAAGGTGAGAATCGGAGGTGGTAACAAAGGATTTGATGCGTACCCTTACATTGGAAGTGAGGCAATGCAGGTGACAGATGACACCCAGATCTTCCTTGTTGTCGGGGAGGTGTATGCCGGTAATGTCTGTGAGAAACCTGAAGGGCATTTCTTCGAGGTTGTAGAGGAACTCGACCACCTTGCGGTAAGCGTTGCGATGCACTGTAAATACAGGAATTCCATGACTGATAGAGGCTTCTGTAATATCTGTCCCGAAGGCAGATACCAGCATTGCCGGAAGTTTTTCGTTTGCCTGTGCCTGGTTGCTCATGCCTTTTTTATCATCTTTCGAAGCCGTAAGAGGCCATTAAGTTTTTGTAGTCTTCGGAATACCGGCGGCGGGAGGATTCGTTGGCAACCAGCTCATGAATTTTGAGGATGCCATCAATCACTTGTTCGGGACGGGGCGGACATCCGGGCACATACACATCCACCGGGATGATGCGGTCTATTCCCTGCAGTACGCTGTAGGTATCAAAAATACCACCACTGGAAGCGCAGGCACCCATAGAGAGCACCCATTTGGGTTCGGCCATTTGTTCATATACCTGCCTCACAACAGGTGCCATTTTCTTGGCAATGGTTCCCATCACCATGAGCAAATCAGCCTGTCGGGGAGAAAAGCTCATGCGCTCAGAACCATAGCGGGCCAAATCGTAGTTGGCGCCCATGGTGGCCATAAACTCAATGCCACAGCAACTGGTGGCAAATGGAAGTGGCCATACAGAATTTTTCCGGGCAAGGCCTATCACATCGTCCAGGCGGGTGGCGAAAAATCCGGCACCTTCTACTCCGTCGGGTGCTTTGGCCAATTGAATTTTGTTGTTCATACAAATCTTTTTTTTATTCCCATTTGAGGGCACCTCTTTTGATGATGTAAAAGAAACCCACCAAAAGAAAGCCCATAAAGAGAAGCATTTCTACAAAACCTAACCAACCAAGGCTTTTAAAGTTCACGGCCCAGGGGTACATAAAGATTACCTCTACATCAAAGAGGACAAAAAGGATGGCTACCAGAAAATATTTGATGGAAAAGGGAATACGGGCATTGCCTTTCGATTCTATGCCGCACTCGAAAGATTCGAGCTTGATTTTTGAATTGCGTTTTGGACCCAATAAGTGAGTGACCACCATGGTGGTAACAACAAATCCCAGTGCCACGAGCATCATGAGCACGATGGGCAGATAACTGAATAATCCTGTTGATGCAATTGTCATATCGAATGATGAAAGGCAAATGTAAGGAAACTGCCCGTATTTTGGTTGCCCGGCCAAAAAAATAGGGCCTGTTTTTCCGGCACTTCCGAAACCTGTATCAGCTTGCAGGAAATCCGTGAGATTTTGGGGTTTATCTGACTCTTCGTGGGGAACGCATGTATAAGGGGCACATCCTGTTTTTCTTTAACCGGAGTAGGTTCCTTTGGAGGTATGTTTGCCGGCCCTTTTGCTTGGCTTGCCCGGGACATGTTTCTGTTTTGATTTGGGTTTGCAATGGATGATAAGAAACTTGCCATGCGGAAGACAACAATAACAGCATGTCCAATTCCCTGGCCGGAAAAGCGTGCATTAAAAAAGATACTTTTTGCCTAAACGCCTTCGTTGCTTGAATCATAAAAGTCTATAGAAATATGAGTAGTTTTCAGCGGAATTCATTTACGATAACATGATTCATTCAGCGCCTGCAGGAAGGAGCCCACAAACCATGCAAGAGGAAATGGTTGGGATGCATGCCATACGCGCATACATGCTCTACCTGGGCATTCTCATTCATGCATCGGTCACCTATGGTGTCATTGATTATACCCCGGCATGGACTTTAAAGGACCATGCTACACATCCTTTTTTCGACTGGTTGGTGAGTTTGATTCACTGTTTCAGGATGCCCTTGTTTTTTGTTGTGAGTGCATACCTTGGTTCTATGTTCAATCAGGCAAAAGGACAAAAAGCCATGGTGATGAATCTGTTTGTCACCATTGTCAGTCCCTTTGCTTTTGGTTTATTTTTGGTGCTGCCACTGGATGCCCTTGCTTTTCATTATTCAAATGCTGTCCTGCACCATGAATCCTTAAGCGATTTTTCAGCCGTCGATATCCTGCGCCATTACGATTTTTTTTCATCCAAAATTGCCCATCTATGGTATCTGTATTTCCTCTTGCTCTGTTATGTGCTCGTATGGATATTTGAATTAAGCTTTAAAAACAAAAAACACATCACAGGATTGCTCGCTCATGTATCGGTTTACATTTTTCGGAGCTTCGGTTTACGATTACTTGTGCTTGCAGGCACCTTATTTTTATGTCTTTGTTGGATGGGCAAACCCTTTATCATGACCAATAATCGCTGGAGCATCCACCCGGCTATTTTATCGTGTTATTTTCTTTTTTTTCTTACCGGAAGATGGCTGCAAAAAACACACAGTTTGATGTATCTAAAGCAGTATCCTATGGCTCAGTTGTTTGCCGCCATGTTCCTTTTCCTTTCGGACAAGCTTATTCCCTGGCCGGATGAAGCATGGGTGCTGCTTGCCCGTCAGGGATTTTCTGCCCTTTACACCACACTTTTTATTTGGGGATTCATGGCCCTGTTTCTCACCTGTACACATTCATTGTCCTTGCGCGGTGCTACACTCATGGCTGCATCCAATTGGGTATACATCTTACATTTGCCGGTGGTTGTATTGATTCCCGGAGTCATGTCCGATCTTGATTTACCTGTATTTGTAAAATTTGTTGTTACCGTATTTTCCACCTTCGGCATTTGTTACTTGAGCCATCGGTATCTCATAAAAAATACTTTTATGGAAAAGTTTTTCGGCAGCCACTCTGATGATATTATTTTGGAGAAAGAAAGAAAAGGTGCCTTGAAATAAAAATTTCACGATTAGACCAAATGCATAATCATTTGCAAGATGATTCCTTTTCTGCGTTAGAAATGATGCATGCTTGTTTTACAAAACAATTCACACCACTTTTCCCCCTTCACAGGTGAGTGCCCTACCGGGCATGTTGTTCATTACACCGTAGTCGTGAGAGGCCATGATCACAGCTTTTCCGCGGGCACTTATACTGCGCAGAAGTCTAACGATGGCGAGGGAGCTCTCAGGATCAAGATTGCCTGTGGGCTCATCAGCAAGAATTATATCTGCATCGTTGAGCAGGGCGCGGGCAATACACAAGGATTGTTGTTCACCGCCCGAGAGTTGGTGAGGCATTTTACCTGCTTTGGAAACCAGGTCCACCTGAGCAAGCACTTCCATCACTCTTTTTTCCATGTCAGGCTTGCTTTTCCAGCCGGTTGCATGCAGGACAAATAGAAGATTTTCCAAAACAGAGCGGTCATAAAGCAATTGAAAATCCTGAAAAACGATTCCTAGTTTTCTGCGCAAAAAAGGCACCTCATCAGGTTTGATGGTGGCGAGGTCGTAACCGGCAACCCATAGTTTTCCGGTATTGCCTTTTTGCATAGGTACTGCTGCATACATCAGTTTGAGCAAGCTGCTTTTTCCGGCTCCAGTCTTGCCCACCAGGTAAACAAACTCACCTCTTGAAACAGTAAAATTCACCTGGCTGAGAACCAGGCTGTGGTTCTGGTAAACCTGCAGGTTTTCTGCTTTCACCAGGATGTCTTGATCCATTAGAGTTCAATTTTTTGTACGACGCCAAAAGGCAGGTCAGCTATCAATTTTTGAATGGCCGCTGCCTGCTCATCATTGAGACCAATTTTACTGAGTGATTTTTCCGGACGGTCCACCCGGAAATAGGCTTTGAGCGTGAAATTTTCATCGCGGATTTGAATGTAATCCGGAATTTTTGCCTTGCCTTTTATTTTGAGGATATACATCTGACTTTAATTGTTATAAGTTGGAAAGATGCCGCTCTTTACAGTGGTGCTGTTTAGTATAACCTGCACGGATTGATAATTTAAGGAGGAAAAGAAAATCTTCTCAGTAGTGATTCCACAGAGTGTGGAGGTAATGGGTTCATAATACAAACGATGTGCCTGAGGCATGTAAAACGCCTGTACAGCTGAGTTGGTAGTGTATCGGTAATCGTACACCCAGGATGTTCCTCCGAGCACGATATGCTTGTCTGAAAGATAACACATGCTCAGGGCAGGCTCATTGATCTGCTTGGCCATAAAGGTGGCATTGGTGCTGATGGTATAGAGAAAAATTTCGGAGGTAAAGGAATTTTTTTTGAGCAGAAATATGGAGTTATCATCGCAACGGCAAAAGTCCTCAGGAAGAAAAGAAAGGGTGGTGCTTTGAATTATTGCCCCTGTATTTTTATTGTAAACGACCAAGTAATTTCCACCGCCCAAACCATTTTGGATGGTGTAAACATATTTGCCAACCTCCATGATTTTTGTTGGGTATAACCCGTTCATCAAAGCATCAGCATCAAAGGTGTTTATCCCCGCAAAATCATATCCCTTGATTTTACCGTCATAGGTTCCCAGATACAGTGTTGAATCAGATTGACCGAGTCCGTAAAAAGGAGAAAGAGATGAAAGGTTCCAGCGGAAAGCCATGGAAGGATACTGGTAAGTCTGCATGGTGAGTGAAGTATTTTGGGTGATATACAATTGGTTTTTCACCGAATGGTAATTCACACCTACCAGTAATCCGGGGGTAGAGTAGTGCTCCTGCACCTGTCGAAGAGAATCAATGGTACGCAGGCGGATGATTCCGTTTTCTTCATCGTAAAATATCCATCCGGTTAATCTCCTTGGGATACCTGCCAGCTTAAGGCTCAAAAACTTGCTTGCACTTTGCGCGCCGTCAGAAACAAGAATTCTCACCCGATAATCTCCGCTTTTCAGGGTAGAGTCTGTAAGGATGATTTCATGAATGAGGGAAACAATTTTTTTCTTCTCACTGCTTTTATAAGAAGAAGCATTCCCAACCGTGAGTGATTTGTCATTAATCAAATCTACGGTTACCTGTGATATGTTGTTATCGTCGCTGTAGGTTGCAATTACTTTGATAGTGTCGCCAATGTTGTACACTTGTTTGGCCTTAAAAATTTCTGCTGTAAGTGTGGGCGATTGGGTATCTTCCTTTTTACAGGCAAAAAGTAAAAAGGCAATCCCTGTGAAAATCGGAATATACAGTTTGTGTATGCTCATTTTAAAAAGGCATAATCTTCGAGGTAATGAAAACGGGGCATCAGTTCTCCTTCCTTGCAGATAGTGGCTCGTTCTATTAAACCATCCTCATCTTTATGCAGGAGCGATGGCATCACTTTTTCAAACAACTCTTTTCCAAAATCTTCGGATGCATCTCTGGGCAATTCACAGGGAAGATTATCCACTGCCATGATGGTAATGGTTTTATGAGAAAACGGTTCATCTTCTTTTTCGGTTAGTGGATTGTATCCGTAAAATGGTTGCTCGATGGTAGATGCACGACTTGTGGCCGGAACTGCACCATTGATATCACAGCTGATGTCGGCAATTACGCTGATGCGAAACTCACTCGACTGCATGTCTTTCTTGGTAAAAAGCACGGGGGCAGCAGGATTCCAAAAGGAACAGTGCAGCAATAAATCGCAATACTTGGTGTATTTTAAAAAGGTGGATCTGAACTGCTCCGGAGATTTATAAAAGCGCTCCGTGCTCCAGGGTGATCCATCCACAGGCTCATTGTAATTGTTGCTGTGCAATTGACAATAGGTAGGTTCACGGTAAGAAAATTGAGTGAATTCAAAAGGAGTGATTCTGCGGATGCCCAGCAATCCTAGAAGTTCGATGGCACCATTGGCCACCCTTCCGTTGCCGGTAATGATGATTTTGATGTTCGAAAGACGCACTTTGTTGAGCTCATCCCGCAATTCATTTTTGTCATAACAATCATGCGCAGGCTTGATGTAAAAAAGTCCGTAACGCAAACCATAGGCCCTGATGCCATTGTATGCTCCCACGATTCCGGCATAGTGACCAAATCCGATGATGCGATTAAATGAAGTATCGGTTAAACATTCATAATCCACCATCTGAATTTTCTTTTCTATCAGCGTATGCATCAACTTGATGTTGTGAGGCTGCTTTTTAATGGTATGGGAGAAAAAAAGGTATTTCTTGCCCGGAATTAAATCCGCCGCAGGAACCTCTTTGATGCCCATGAGTAAATCGCAATCTTTTACATCCTCCTGCATACGAATGCCGGCAGACTGGTACTCATCATTTCGGTAGCAACGGATATCGCTCGGTTGAACCACTACCTCTGCCGAAAAATGATTCTGAATGAATGCACATTGCTCTGGTGTAAATGGTACTCGCTTGTCTGGTGGTTGCTTGCCTTCCCGTAAAATGCCTATTTTCATGTTTTCTCAATTCGGCTGCAAGTTACACATAAGGAAAATGTATGAAAATATGCCCTTCATATTCTATTTTATCACCTGTATTTCAATTACTTATATCATATTACAGGAGATCGTGTAACTTCCTCAGCATGCCAATAGTCTTACCAAACAAATGAGTCCCGCGGAATATAACTTAAGTGTTGATGCTTTTTCAGACGGACTGTTCAGGTTTGCACTGAAGCATGTGAAAGACCGGGACACGGCCAATGACATGGTGCAGGAGGCCTATACAAGATTGTGGGAAAAACATGCAGGCGTGGATTATCAAAAGGTAAAATCCTATTTGTTTACAACAGTGTATCACCTGGTGATTGACAGAAGCAAGCAGATGCAGCGAACGCAGCCCATTGAAAAATCTCATCATCTGCATCAGGTAAAAGAAAAGCCTTTTTTGGGTTTGCAGCAGATTCTTCATAAGGCACTCGATACCCTTCCAGAAATACAGAAAACACTTATCCTTCTGAGAGATTATGAAGGATATAACTATGAAGAGATGGGAAAAATAACCGGCCTTTCAGAGTCACAGGTAAAAGTGTATATCTACCGTGGAAGGGTTGCACTCAAAGAATATATTGGTAAACTGGAACATGTGCTGTGATGATTAACAAGGAAAATTACCCGGAATACATGCTTTCCTTTATGGATGGTAAACTCAGTCCAGCAGAGACAGATGCCTTGTTGCAGTTTATTGAAGACCATCCTGAAATAAAAATAGAGATGGAGGGATTGGAACAGATGAAACTTGAACCTGAGGAAGAACGGTTCGATAAAAAGGATTTGTTGATCAGAGGAATTTTCAAAGCAGATGAAACGCTTTATGTTGCTGCACTCGAAAACGATCTTGGAGAAGAAAAAAGAAATGCATTTTTAGATTGGATTGAGGAAGATTCGGAAAGAAAAAACACCTTCTTTCTCTATCAGCAAACAAAACTAAAATATGATGAAAAGGAGGTTTTTGATTTCAAATACAGCCTTTATCAGAACACTTCCAATACGCATTTTTACTATTATGCTGCTGCTGCCATCATCCTGATGCTTATTATTCCGGCCATTTTTCTCTTTGAAAGAAAGATTGAAGGGACAGCTAAAACTGTGGCAGAACGGAATGCAGAATCAAATATCCAACATTCTCAACAATCCATCAAAATTGTTCCCAGAAAAAACAAGTTGAATAAACAGGATAAACCATCATCAAAAAAACCTTCATTTGAAAGTAAAAAAGCATTGAATAAACAAGAAACATCAAAACCAATTCCTTCGCCTGAAAATAACGGGATAGACACTGAATCTTTGGCACAGGTAGAAACCATGACAAATATGCCTGCTGCAATATTGGAAACAGATGGGTATTTGGTTTCTGTACCATCGCCGGGAAGTGAGGAAAATCCGCTGGCATCCAGAGAATTAAAATTCCCGGAAAACAAGACCAAAAAATACAACAGCCCAAAGCAATGGCTGCTTGCCGAAATTAAAAAACAGGCAAACAAAAACATACAAACCACAGATCATGGAATGAGCATGACAGGAAGCAAAATTATTCCGGCCGATCTTGCAGGCTTGCTGCTAGGTGGCATAAACAGCATTACGGGTAGCAACATGAAACTGGTTTACGAAAGAGGACAAAGAGGACAAGTAACCGCCATGGGTATCTCAGGCAAGGGCGTCGGAGTATTTTTAGAAAAATAAGGCCGGTCCTTAAATGCCTTTTAATATGCAGTGAAACAATCAAGAAACAAAATAAAACATGAAAACAAAACTCATCACACTTTCATTGATGATTACTTTCCAAGCAGCCTTGTTCGCACAGGTAAGCAGCAAAAGTGATTCCTTTGAGAACATTCGCATTCAGACCAAAGCTTTGGTGCTTTCAATAAATGACAAAACGGATAAAATCTATTTGATGTCCGACAGCACAGATCGAATTGAGATCACCGGAAGTAGTATCTCCTTATCTGAATTGCCAATTAAAATTGAAAACAATACCCTGAGCATCAATAACCCTTTGAATCTGCCATCAAACGCAACATGGGTGGTGCATGTAAAAAAACTTCGTTCCCTGAGTCTTCGAGGAGGAACGGATGTTGCAAGTAAAAATTCAATTCAATCAGATGAATTAAAGATAGAGGTCTCCGGCAGCAGCGATCTGGACATGGAAATGAATGCAAACAAAATTTTTCTGAACACATCGGGAGCAGGAAACATCAAACTCAAAGGGAAGACAGGTGACTTCACCATTGATGCATCAGGAGCTTCAGATGTGAAGGCCTTTGATCTTCAGGCGGCTCGTTGCAAAGTGAGTTCAAGCGGGGCCTCCGAAATCAAACTCAATGTGAGTGAATCGCTTGTGGGCGATGTGCATGGCGCAGGTAACATCACTTACATGGGTGAACCATCGAAATTGAATGTGGATGTGAGTGGTGCCGGCAGTTTGGAAAAAAGAAACGGAAACAGCAGCTCTACAAACAAGGATGAAGATGAAGATGACAAAGAAGTAATGATTCAACTCGGAAAGAAAAAGTTTGCACTAAAAGACCTGGATGATGATGAAGAAGATGATCATAAAAGCGATGAAAAAGAATTGCGCAGCATGTGGAGCGGATTAGAATTTGGCATCAATGGCTATTCCACTGCCTCACAAAGTATTGGCATGCCTGAAGCACATCCTTATTTCAAACTGAATTATGGAAAATCCTTTGTCTTTAATCTCAACTTTTATGAGGAGAATATTCCTATCTTCAAAGAGTATGTGGGTATCCTTACAGGACTTGGCATGGAGTTTAACCGTTACCAGTTTGCAGAACGCTATCGGCTTCAGAACATTCCTGACACACTCACGGGTGTTTTTACGGGTGCACGCTACCGTACTAACATGCTGCGGACGACCTCATTTACCATGCCTCTGATGCTTCAGATGCAAACAAATAGCAATCCCAAAAAAGGAATAGGTCTTGCCATGGGCGTGATTGGAGCATGGAGACCTTGGACGGCCAAGCTGATTCAATCCGCTTATGTGGATGATGTTTACCAGCGCAGCAATACCCACAGCGATTATTACATGAATCCGTTCAGGCTTATGGCAGCTGTTAGAATTGCGGTGCGCAAGGTAGAAGTCTTTTCAAGTTACGGTCTTACGCCGCTTTTTGCAAAAGGGAAAACCATTGAATTGTATCCTTTCACTTTGGGCATTCGCTTGTTTTCATTTTAACTATACGCACTACTTTAGCAGTGCACAACCCTTATCATGAAAAAAAATATCTTCACCCTCTCACTCCTATTACTTGTTTGCTTTTCATGCAACAAGAGTTTTAGCCAAACCATTTTTCGCACCACATCCAAACAACTGAAGGTGCGGGTGAACGGAGTATCAGAAACCTCAGACTGGACAGTGAGTCCTGAGATTTCAACCGATATTTATTTTGCAGACTGCGAACTTCCCATCAACACCGTTACCTTTTCGGATGGAAAAGACAGCGTTTCATTTGGTATTGCTCTCAATCAAACCATTGATTTTGTGGTATTGCTAAATAAAATTGACACTGCACATACGAGGATTAGGGGAGTATTGCCTAACCTTATAATCACTGATGATTACATCAAAAAATACAACAACAGAGTATCCATCGAAATTCCTGAAGTAAGTGAGCTGGTGAATGTGCTGATGGCTTTGCATCCCGATGCAGAAAAAGAGGGAAATATGTTTCAAACAGACCTTCCCTACTACCGCAGGATGAAAAAATATTTTTCAAAGGTCCTTACTCATCCCGCGCTTGATACCATCAAAAAATACATTGGTGGTCTTCATCGCCTGGAGGATAGCAACATAGACATATTTTCTGAAGATAGTTACAAATACTACTACGCATTAAAGATGAATGCCTGTTCTTATTCCTTTGATGCCAATGGAAAAATTGTACTCACAGGAGCGCTGAGGGAAATGGCGCAGGGATGGAATGCATTTGATCCCATGAAAGACCTGGGTGTGTTTGAGCAATTTGCTAAGGCCTCCGGATTCAGGGAATTTTATCGGAACAACACATCCTATTATGACAGCCTGATCACACTTTATAACACGCTCAATCCCATTGAAAAAATGAAAGCCTGGCTCGACAAAACCTTCCAAACAAGCTATGGCTCTTATGTGGTGTACTTTTCACCGCTTGTATTTGGTGCACATTCCACACAAAAAATTGTCAAAAAAGATTTCTCACAAACCTGCATGTTTATCTGTCCCTCCTCTCTTTCCGCAAATCAATCTTTGAAAATGAATGAATTGCAGAACAGCCGCGTGGTATTTACCGAAATCGACCACAACTATGTGAATCCAATGACCGAAAAATGCTTAGATAAAGTGAATGTCGCCTTTTCGCACCGTGAGAAATGGGCACGCGGAGAAGTTACACAAGCCTACAATAATTCGTTTATGGTGTTTAATGAATATATGACATTTGCCATGTTTTCCCTGTATGTAAACGATCATTTTTCTTGGAAAGAGACCATGGAATTTTTGCCGACCATGGAAAAACAGATGATTGAGAGTCGGGGCTATGTAAGGTTCAAGGAATTCAACCGTGCGCTGCTGGAAAAATATCGGAAGCAAGCAGGCATCTCCATCAATGATTTGTATGCCTACATCCTGGAGTGGTCGAAGGCAGAAAACGAAAAATAAAAGTCCGTTTTTTTACTAGGATTACCTTGTGTATGTCTTTTTTTGGCAGGAGGCTTAGAGGGTTTCTCGCAACCACCTGAAAAATTCACGGTGCCACAACAAAGCATTCTGGGGTTTCATCACCCAGTGCCCTTCATCGGGAATGTATAAAAAGCGGGCACGCAAATCACGCAAACGGGCGGCGCCAAAGGCTTGCATGCCTTCAGATACGGGTACACGAAAATCCAGCTCGTCATGAATTACCAAAATAGGTGTATCCCAATTGCCTACCATGCGATGAGGAGAATGCTTGGCAATCGCCTCGCTGCCTTCTTTTTCCCAATACCCTTTGCCAATATCATGTCGTGAGAAAAAATGTTCGTCGGTTGAAGTATACCAGCTCTCCAGATTAAACAAGCCGCAATGAGCAATAAAAGAGCGAAAGCGTTTCTTGTGATTTCCGGCCATGTAATACACAGAATAGCCTCCATAACTGGCACCTACTGCACCTAATCTTGAGGCATCTACATAAGGCCGTTTAGACATGCTGTCGATAGCAGCATAATAATCCGAAATGGCTTGTCCGCCCCAGTCGCGGGCAATGGCATCATTCCACTCCTTGCCAAATCCCGGAAGTCCCCTGCGATTGGGTGCTACCACGATGTAACCTTGCGAAGCCATCAGTTGAAAATTCCAACGGAAAGAAAAAAACTGACTCACCTGACTTTGCGGACCACCCTGACAATACAACAGTGCGGGATATTTTTGAGCGGGATTGAAATCAGGAGGAAAGATAAGCCAAACCAGTTCCTTTTTTCCATCGCTGGTTTTCACCCAGTTTTTTTCCACTTTTCCCATTTGAATGGTACTCAGGAGAGCACGGTTGTTGGAGGTAATTTCTCTCTCTTTACCTGTGGGCAAATCCCACAAAACATATGTACGCGGATAACTCATCGACATTTTGCCAAGCAAAAGTTTATCACCTGTTACCTGCACAGAGGTATAGTCTGCCACATCGCGTGTAATTGCCTTGATGGAATTGTCTTTAAGCATCACCTGATACACCTGTTCAGTTCCTTCGAATGGAGCGATAAAATACAAGCCCGAACTCTCATTGTTCCAGCAGGGAGAAGAGACACCTTCAGCAAAGGAACCTGTGAGGATGCGATCTTTGCCTGTCCGCACTTCATACACATGCAATACTGCCTTGTCTGATTCATATCCATCTTCTGCCATAGATGTGTAGGCCAGCATTTTGCTGTTTGGTGAAAATACCGGGTCTTTGTCATAACCCTTGTTCCATTCGGTAATGTTGCTGATGCTACCTGTGGTAAGATCACAGAGAAAAACATCTGTATTGGTAGAGACAGCTGCAGCTTTCCCGTTGAGCTTCTTTGCCCAGCAGGCCATCAAGCTGCCATCGGGTGAAATGGCAATCCCGTCGTAGTCGTAAGTCTCACCTGCAAACCACTCGTGGGTAGCAGTGATGCTAAAATCCTTCAGTTCACAAACAAACACATGGCTGTTTGTATAATCATCCCAGCTGTCCCAGTTACGGTAATCGAGATCATCAATTATTCTTCCGCTTACCTTGTCCAGATCGGGATAAATTTCATTGATATTTTTTCCGGTCTTTACCTGTGATGTATATACCATTCTTCCGGCATCGGCAGAAAACACATAGGTATTGATTCCATTGGGTGCGTTTGTAAGTTGCTTGGGAGCGGAGCCATCCGGTTCGGAGACAAATACCTGAAGATTTCCGGAAACGACTTTTGTAAAAGCTACTTTCTTTCCGTTTGCGATAAATGTGGGCATCATCACCTTCTCCTTAAAATTGCCCCAGCGTGTGGGTTCACCACCACCGAGGGCACAGGAAAAAATTTCTTTGCCTGAACTGTTACCGGATACATCGGGTGTAGTAACCTGGTAGAGCATGCTTTTTCCATCAGGGCTGATGCTTGCACCATCGATGCGGCAGAGGTTTAGGAGTTTTTCGGGAGATAGGTTTTCTGCTGCGGTTGCGAAAAGGGAGAAGAAGGCAAACGCAAGTGAAAGAAAAAAAGAATGCTTTATTTTCATGACATCAGTTGACTTGCGAAAGTAATGAAAAGCAGGAAGTCAAAGATATATTCTGCAAACAATTCACATCCTTAGTTTTCCGCGGTGAACGGGTTGTAAAAAAATAAGTGACGGGAGACATGATATTCAGAATAGAAAATGAATGGAAAGGTACCGTGCGATATTATCAATTTGCCGAAGATCTAGAATAGAAATCAGCATGTATTGAAGTTAACTGCTGAAGACCAATCAGGCGCTTCTTTTTCTTTTTACGATAATATTAAACAGTGCCTTGAAAAAGAATTTGGTATCAGTTGTGTAAGGATGCTTACTTTTAGTAAGTAAATACTCTCGTTCTGATTGAAGCACTTCCTCTACAGATCCCTTTCTATCCAAGGCCACATAAGGAGGTATACATCCGGGTTTATGTTTTAACCTGAGTTCCTGCAAGTCTTTTGGAATATCATTGAAATATCGTTGGCTTATAGGGCGAACACCTACCAACTTCATTTCACCTTTTATCACATTGATTAATTGTGGCAGTTCATCAATCCAGAATTTTCTTAAAAATCCACCCCATGGGGTGAGTCTGAAATCGTTTTTTGGTTTACCGGTCTCTGCATAGCCATGAAGAGTGAGAATATGATCTTGCAGATACTCAGAATAGGGATGCATCGTTCTTAACTTATAAACCTTAATTATTTTCCCGTTTTTTCCCATTCTTTTCATTTTAAACAGAAGACCATAGGACGCTTCCGGATTAAAATCGGGTAGTTTTTCCTTTTTTACAACACAGTATAAATAGCCATTCAAAGTTTTGTAATCAACGATTTTAAATCCACAACTTACCAATCTACCCAAAACCTCTGCTTTGGACAATAATCTGATTTTTCCTCTTGTAATTAAAAAAAAGATTTTTTTGATTCCCCAGATTTTGGGCGCCACTCTTAAAAAAAGAAATTCCAGAATAAAATAGAGATTCCTGATATACGGGATATTACCTAACTTTTGTCTTTCTTTCCTGGCAACAATGGTTTCAAACCTGCATATAAAAATTCCTCCCTGGCTTAATTTTGCATTTACTGCATTGAAGAATTTGTTTATGTACCTAAATTCATTTACCGGATTTAAGTTTATTAATGCATTGATTGAGGCGTTGTTACTTTCGATGTTAAATGGATTGGTGGTATAAACCAAGAGTGTATTTGGCGAATCTAAGTCAACATACTTTTTAATATATTTAGTTGGCCCTGTTCCGATTTGGGCAAGCAAATTACTCTTCATTTTTAAATACTTTCAATTGAGAGAAAACGAACCCCAAAAGTATACCAGCTGCATTAAACAACATATCCAGTGTATTGAATGTTCTGTATGGAATCATGCTCTGACTGCCTTCTAATAAAATTGCCAAACCGAAACCAGTCAACAACCATACAAAGTTATTCATTTTAAAATATGTACTACTATAGAAAAGAAACCAAGGTGAGAAAATGATGATATGTATTAAATAATCAAGTCTGATCCCCAAGATGAAAGTATGATTTATGACAGATTCCTTGGTATTAATGGGTAGAACAATACCCAGAAGAATGATAAATACATATACCCATAAATAGTATCGCTTAAAACGATGTTTATTTGACAAAGAAGTAATGTTTTATTTTATTTTTTATAGTCTGACGCACCAATTCGCTGGTCCACATAAACATATCATTTGTCCATCGTTGAGGATGAAAATTGAGAAGTGCAATTTCAGGGAACCGTTTTTCTCGGATAGACTTTATGATTTCATAAGTAGAGTTGTACTCAGGCCATTTTACAGTTGTTTTAACCTTATCTCTTACACTTACCTTAAACCCGTCCCATCTTCGTCCTGTATCAGTTAAATAAAATACTTTATCAAAATCAAAATCAAAATAAGGTTCTATCAGAATACCATAGTCCTTATAGTTATAATGGTTCCAAACCGCTTTGTTATCGAATTTACTTCTCGGACTGCCATGCATACAGATACTGGTGATGGAAGATATTTCTCTGAGACTTTGTAAATGATTCTCGAAGAAAGATATTGCTTTTTCAGGGTCTCCATTTGCAAAATCCATGTCTTCATAATGGTATCCTATCTCATGTCCCATGCCTGCTATTTCCTTGATAACATCTTTGTTGTAACTTTCAGGAACCATTCTGAAGTAGTATGTACCCACGATGCCCCTATCATATTGAATTTGAGCAAACTTAAGAGAGTTTAAATGTAAATCATCAACATCATGTCTTAAGTAAATTTTTTTGGGCTTTAAATCAACCGGATAATTGGAAATCCTATCAAAAGAAAAACCATTCCCTTGAAATGCATCCAATAGCTTTTCGTATGTATCTATTGTAAAATCCTTCATTATCCGGGAAATCAAATATAGTGAGAGACAAAACTTATATTATCCTTGTGGATAGACCGAGGAATAAACTTGTCTGACAGGAAAAGTTGATAAGGAGTTATTGTATATTGGATTGCATAACTGAATGAGGCACGATAGCATTTCATCAGATTATTGTGCAAGCATAAAGGATTGATGGAATAAGTACCCATTAAAGTTTTAAATCTCATGGAGAACGGGATTGCTTTATTGGTATGGTCAGACGGCATTTAAGTATATTTTGAAAAATCAAATTTAGCTTTTTCTATGGACTTTTTAATAAAATAATCGGTAATCAGATGGTAGTAAAAATCTGTTACATTGATTTTATCTTTGAGCATCCTTTCCCTTTTTATTTGCCATTCCTTTTTCAGGCCATTGTTTAAAAGCATTTCATTTAACTTTTGTTTTAACTTATCAAATTCAGATGGTAAAAATGCATAGGTTAATCCATACTTTTTCTCTTCCTCTTCAAGGTATGAAATTTTACCTGCAAAACTATTACATCGCAAGGAGGGAGTTCCCAAAACCGCTGCTTCAGAGGTCATGGTTTGACTATCACCTATGAGTAATGTCGCATAGAACAGCAGTGAATGTGCTTTTTCCGGTGAAACTTTTAATTGATAATTTTTAAATTCATCATCTATATCTCGCTCTGTGGTAATAAATACCTTACCAAAATTGCTGAGGGTTTTTACTAAATATCGTTTTTGTTCCAAACTCAACCCCGATACCCCTACATCATGATGGGCTTTGAAAGCATTAAAACGCAAAATAAAGTAGGTTTCATTTGTTTTTACTCCTATTTCGTTTAGTATTTCTTCGCTTGGAGTAAATAATGCGGGATGAAGATAGGCAAGTTCATGATAACCCGGATAGGTAATATGATTGGCTTTTAGTCGTTCATAGTTTAATACATCAGGTGAAACAAGGTAATCGGCAAATGGGTGACCAAACTTTGACATTAATGGCTGAACAGAACTATCATCATCATCAAATACAAATGAGGTGATTTTACTGAACTTAGAAATGTGAGCTATATTTATGCTCGTGCCGATTGCGATGTCGAGTTTATTTTTTTTTGCAATTTTAAAAAGCTTGATTCCAAATTTTATCTGGTCAAAAAATTTACCTAGAATACCATCGGATTTTTTACCTACTACTTCAAATGGGATTCCATATTTCTTAAGCAGTAATTTAGCGATAGGAATATCCTTTATAGTAACGATTACAAAGTATCCGTTGCTAATAAACTTGTGATAAAGATTTCTGAACAGATGCACATGGGCCGGATGACCGATATCAATCAAAATTCTCATTTCCTAATTTTAGAGAGTATTTTAAGACCAAGTTTCCCAACCTTAAACCAAAAAGGATTTAACACCTTAATAAATCGACCGTGTTCAACCAATTGACCACCATACTCCATTTTGTACTTTCTGACACCATAATCATGATCTAGTTTCCCAGCTCCCATAAAGTCTATGCTTTGTAGTTTATTCTGCGAAGCAAATTCCATTGCGGCAAGTATGGCCAAATGCGTTGGAAAAATTCGCTTGCTGTATTCCCTTATGCCACAATAATAAAAAGTATAGAGAGATTTATTGTCGAGATAAGGGCAAAAAGCGCCTCCAATAATTATATTGTTGTGTTTAACAACAGTTAAAATCATTGTACTCGATTGCAACAAGTTTATAAAAAAACTTACTTTGGGAAGTGGTAACTTAACTTTTTTGACATATAAATTATACAAGATGACATATACCGCTTTGAGGTCATCAATACTGTTGGAAACAAAATATTCGCATCCTTCTTCCAAAGAAAGTTTAATTTCTCTTCTCCTGTTGTATTTAAAAGCTGACATCACTTGATGCATCGTTAAGTCAGCTATTTTTAATTGTACATTTACATAGGGCTCGTATAAAAATCCATTATTTAAAAATACATCCTTGAAATCATTATAATCAAAATAATTGCGAAATTCAATATAAATACACTCTTTCTTTAAATATTTACATATGCCTTTAATTAAAAAGTCAAGTTCCTCATTAGAGGTAGATTCCGAGAGAATAGGACCGCCATATATAATTGCTCGTTTGGAAAACCGCTCTTTAATTCCCTTTTCCATTAAAATACTTACAAGGCATATTGCTCTTATGTCATTATTTACCTCAAGAGAAAAAGAACAGCCTTTGAACTGTTGACTGTTATTTAATGAATGATAAAAATTGTAGGAGTGAAAAGGATTTCCATATTTACTTTTAGCAAGAAAATCGCTCCATGACTCATTATGAATGTCATTGATTTTAAGATTCATTGATTTATTCTTATTCATCGATAAATTTTCTAAACCAAAGTTCCAAATGAATCCATTTCCAAATCTCTCGTGCAATCGATATTTCTTTACTGAGGTGTTTTTTGTATTGAATCTTTGCTTTTTCAGGGTCAATTATACCCCTGTTTTTGAAACTATTACTTGTAATTATTTCCCAGATTTTTTCTTGCCATTCAGGCGTTCTGAACCATTGATCCTGGGGAGTGTCAAAACCATTTTTATCCACTCTCATTCTGATTTTTTCGTCTAAAATACCGTTCATAGACTCTCTTAGAATATATTTGGTCATGCCATCTCTTATTATCAAATGAGCACTTGTAGCCAATGATTTTTCCACCAATTGATAATCCAAAAAAGGAACTCTTGCTTCAATAGAAAAATACATTGAGTTCCTGTCTTCCCATTTTAGAAGATGCTCTAATTTATAATTAAAATGATTAATTAGGGCTTCCTTTAAACTTCCTGAACCGTAAAGATTATCGGCAATAACTTGGTTGTGTTTATATTTTCTTGTGAAATAATCATTGAGATACCCAAGACTTGTAACCTTTGCCTTAGTCCTTACAGTCTTTGGGAGCATGAAAAAGAAAAATGTTTTAATTGCGAAAAGAGAGCGATGTATTTTTAAATAGAAATAAACTTCTCTTAAAAGAGACCATAATTTTAGTTTGAGTAAAAGATCCTTAAAATAAAACCCAAAAAAATAATGATATCCGGCAAGATGTTCATCGGCACCTTGCCCGTCTATGGTTACGACAACATTGTTTTTTGCCAATTCCATTACTTTATATTGTGCATAGGGACCGGTTGATGGAAGTGGTTCTGCATGGCATTTCACAAATTCATCTATATCTTCTAACAAGGTGAGATGAGTAGGTGTTACAAAATGCCGTTGTCCGGGTTTATGGCTATATAAATCAATAAAATTCCTTTCATTTCCTGCAAATGAATCATCAAAAACAGATGAAAATGTATGCAGATTATTGTGGCGGAATTCTTCAATGATGATACTTGAAATGGTTGATGAATCCAATCCTCCGCTCAGACAGACTCCTAAAGGGACATCACTTCTTAGCCTCAAACGAATGGCTCTTTTTAATTCTTCTTTAAACTCATAAGGAGTATTAAACCCGGAAGTGTTATCAACCCGATTAGCCAGATTATACCATTGTATAGGTACTATTTCCTGATTCCTATTCCTTGCATCTATATTGAGTTTATGACCATGTCTTAACTTTTGAATTCCTTCAAAAAAAGTATTGTTACCATGATCTGTTTTATTATAAACCATGTAATCAAATATGGCATTATAATTGGCTTTGGGTTTTATTGGAACAACACTCAATAAAGAAGGAATTTCCGAGGAGAAATAAAAAGCATGATCATCATAATAGTAGTAAAATGGTTTTATTCCAAATCTATCCCTCGAAATGAAAACTGTTTGCAACATGCTATCATAAACAACCATTGCCCACATACCGTTGAGCTTATGCAGCACTTCCTCTCCATAATAAATATAGGCATTAAGCAATACTTCTGTATCGGTTTTGGTTTTAAAAATTACACCTTTTCCTTCCAGCTCAGTTCGTAGTTCTATGTAATTAAATATCTCTCCATTGAAAACCATTGTATATCTTTCATCTGCACTTTTAAAAGGCTGATGACCTGAAGGAGATAAATCAATAATACTTAATCTTACAAATCCAAATCCGATGTTGTTATTAACAAAAGTGCCCTGGTCATCCGGCCCTCTGTGTTTAATCAGATTCATCATTTTAAACAAATCAGATTCATTTACTTTGGCCTGATTAAAATTAATGATACCGTTTATTCCGCACATCTTACAGTTGTTTTTGGTATATTCCAAGACTTAGTTTTGCTACATCCTTTGAATCTAATGCTAATTCAACTATTCTATTCCTCCCTTGCCGCTCTTTAGCATGAATGGAATATTTAATCGCCTCTTCTATTGCTTCTGAAAAATGCACCACATCAAAATCTGACAAATAATAACCATGAGTACTTCCGAATAACCATTTAATATCACCCACATCAGTTGCAACCACTAAACAGTTACAACTCATTGCTTCCTTGATTACATTTGGGGAACCTTCATGAAATGATGGTAACAAAAGAACATCTGATGCTGAATAATAATATTTTAGTCTTTCTGCAGGCTGGTTGGTTATTACATGTAAACATAAATTCTTGAATTTGCGTTTTAAATGTTCTACTGCCTTAGAAGCTAATGTAAAGTTTTTTTCAGCTCGACCGGGATCACTACGAAATATTAAATTGATGTTCGTATGGTCCCAATTTAGAACTTCAATAGCCTTCTTTTTTTCAACAGGATAAAACAAATCTATATCTACACCATTCGGAATTACTTGAATTTTATCTGACAAATTATTTAACTGTGATTTCATTTCCTGCGATTTTACAATAATAAAATCATAAAACTTAGCAGCAAATTGATTAATTGAAACGAAAATATTGCCTAATAAACTCCTTTTACCCATATCATTCCTTGACCCTAAAATATCATCACCCATGAATGAAACAACTAATTTTTCTTTTCTCTTAGCTAATAAACAGACAATTCCGCAAAGTCCGTAATGCGCATGAATAATAGTAAAGTTACCTTTATTCAACAAGTTCCTTAGTGTAAAAATATTCCTCAAGTAGCCAGGCAAACCTTTTCCGGCAATATAAAAATATTCCATATTTAAACCTTCCTTTTCCAAGCTCTCTCCTTGCCTGAACACGATAGGATTAATTCCGTTCTTTTTATTTCCACTACTTACAAAAAGGACTTTCATCTTTTCCGCGATTTGTCAATAACATGCTGTATGCGTAAAGAATAACATTCCAATTGGTTGAAATCTCCTTCTTCAAACTTCCAGTTATTTTCAATGTATCTGTATCTTCCTATTCTCCCGTCTACCATCATTTGAAAAGAATCACTTTGACCAAAAATGCATTGCATCTCATTAACGAGAAATAAATCACCCACTTGGAAAACATCGATGGCTTGACTATAGAATTGGTGCTTGTCTGTGATTTTTTTTACAAAATCAAAAAGTTCTAAGGGAGGATTATCATAGTTTTTTAAAAGAGAACCACTGGCTTTCTCTCCCAGCTTCAATTTCTTGTGGGCGAAAAAAGAATCCCCTATTCTAACAACTCTCCATTCAAACTCATGAGGAATATAATCCTGAAATATTAAAAAGTCTTTCTGAATATCATTATTAATTGATTTGTAAAAAGCTAACTTTCTAAATAACTTACCCGGATTAAAAAGGTAATTGACTCCTCGTTTTAGCCATCCACTCTTAGAAAAATTAGGCCCTGTACTTTTGGTTGCACCTCGTCCCGAAAAAACATTGTCTATATATATCTTTGCATCTGAAAGAGATTTTAACACAACAACACCACGACCGGAAGCCCCGATATTTGTTTTTGCCACAATAGGAAATCTACAATAGTTAAGATACTGTAGGGCTTCACTTTTATAGTAATATATATTCGTTGCCGGATGTGCAATTGAATTTGCTTTTAAAAAATAAGATAAAAATCTTTTATTTTCATAAACAAAAACTTCGTTATCACTTGGATAAATATTATAATTCAAAATTTTACTGAGAATATAAATTCTTTCATCATAAAGTTGTTTGAATGCAGATGTAAACGCCCCGGGCTTGCTTAACAAATAATCGGAAGGATGTGCTTGAATTTCCTCTAACCAATTATTCTTAGTTAAATCAACAATTCTATAGGAGATTTCATTTGCATGCAGAATACATGATTTTTCCCATAATAAATGGTCGTCATGTAATTCATTCTTTAAAATAACAACTTTAACTTTTTCCATATTTTAACCTGAAGAAGATGTTTTCAATTTGTTTATATGGAAACTGACCACGGTAGGCGTATATTTTAAACTTCATTTTTAATAAAGTTAAAAACCTGCTGTTGTTTACACTACCATGACCTATTCTATCGAATCTATCAGAAAATATATTTTTCTCAAAGTGCTTTAAAACAATGGTTGTAGCATCATACCCTGATTTAATCGCAACTTCATGTGTAAAGGCATTATAATCACCATGTGGCCAGCAACAGTATTTTACCTTTTTATTAAGCTTATATTCAATGATTCTTTTGGATTCAGACAATTCATGTTTGACCCTTCCTTCATACTCCGAGTCAGTTTCTATTTTCTCCACAAGTTGATCAGAAAGAACATATTTATCATAGATAGGTTGTATAACTCGTAAGCATTCACTGGTTAAATAGTTCTCCCAATTGTAATCCTTTAATTTAATCACACATTCTTCTTCAAACCTTTTTGAGATAAACACTCTTTTTGTTACCAAAGCTGATTTTTCCTGGAAAAAAGGTGTGCCAAATGGCAACAACTTAATAAAATTACTATCCATTATATAATTGGGTTTTCTTGCAGGATATATGTTTGCAATTGGGTATAAATAATTTGCCTTGGGGTGATGAAACTCTCTGATTTTTGTGCTTGCAAAATATTTTGTATGACTTAGTGTATGTGATTGAATATCTACTAAACCCGAATCTTCCATTAGCTTTAATTCAGACCATGAACAGAAACCTAAGTCCTCCAATTCCATTACATCACTTGCATTTTTATCGAATTGATCTATTGTCTTTCTAGGTTCATCAATATCAGGAATAAATTCAGGATTTACATAAATAGTGGCTTTTATTGCATATTTCTTTAGCAACGGAAAAACATGAACATAATTATCTAAACAGCCATCATCGAAATTCAAACAAATATACTTTTCATTGGTAATTTTATTCCTAAGTTTAAAATATTCATCTAAAAAAATAAATGTAAATTCCTTTTTCTTTAACCATAATACTAAGTCTTCAAAATATTTCTGCTCAAGAGTAAGATATGATTTATACCACTTGCTGTTTTTTTTTGGTGCTACAGAATGGTAATATATGACAGGAATATTTTTCATGGCTTTAGTTCAAAATCTATGACGACTTTTTTATTTTCATGCCTACAGTATTCAATAATCTCATTAGTGAATTCTCCGAACAGGGGACCATTATTCATTTGTAAAAAATTAATCTCAATATTTTTACAATTTATTTCCAATAATCTTATTTCGTCATTTGCTGTGACACAGAAATCAAAACCTAACAATCTGTGATAGTAATAGGAAGGAGCTATTCTTTTTGCATATCCAATAATTTTATCATAAAAAGGGACCTTAAATGAGTAAAGATGTGAAAAATCGAATTCGGTATCATTTATTCTACCATACTTACTACATACAAAATTATTAAGTAATCCTTCCTTATTGATTCCAATTGTTAATCCTCCGGCAGCTTGGTTGTCAACCAATTTACCTTTCTGACCGAACCGTAATACACAACTTAAAACATGCACACTTTCATCTATCCATGATCTGTAAGTAAAAACCCTTAATGTATTTACACTGCTTTTATTAAAATTAGAAAACCATTGATTTTGTGTGATTTTTTCTTGAATAATAAAATTTGGATAGGACTTAGCCAATGTATCAAAACCAATTTCCCTCATATCCAAGTTGGAATCTTCCATTAAAATTTTATCTGCTTTTCTTGAAATGCAAAAAACATCCTGACCACCGCTGGTTTCTACTGACGATTTAAAAATATAGGAAGTATTTTCCTCTAAGCGATTAACTGCACTCAGAGCACTGACTTCCTTATCATATTTTGAATTTAAAATGGTTTTATTAATACTTCGCAAGATTGTGACAGGAAATAATTCAGAAAATTCAGATAAAAACCTTTGGTAAAAATTTTTATCAGAATATGCCAGTGAGAAGGATTTATTATTCAGGACCGGTTCTATTATTTCGTAATATAGATTCTCCGGAGTATAAGCATGACTTTCAATAGTACTAATTTGTGTATAACCATTTAAATAATATAGTTCTACTTTTCGTGAAAGTGGTTTCCAAAGATGTAAGTGTTTTTCTTGTATTTCATTTTTGACTGAAAAAGATTCATTTGATAATATGATATGCTTCCATTTCTTATGGCATGCCATTCGTATTTTCAATGTAAGATAGAAATTGAGTAAAAATCTAATCATAGCATGTTTATTTTGATTCAATAAATTCTTGCATTTCTTCCAACATGAATTCAGTTTCCTTGATTAATGGAGCAATAAGACTGTTGTTCTTTAGCATCTCATATTTAACCGGCAAATTTAGTTTAAACAACTTATCGCTTACATCACCCTTTTCAGGTGAAATATATGAATTTTTTTTATAATAAAATAGTATGCTATTATATGTTTTTAAACCAATAATTGATTTTAAAATACAGATAACCGTGTATTTAAATGGCACTTTATCAGCTAATTTATAGCCATAATCTGTTTCTATATGATTTGCATCAACATTGGTAACTTCAATCATCTTTTTTTCAAATTTATGATGCAGACCTAAAAATGGAATACAGCTATATGCCTTTTTAGAAATTTTGTCCTCTGTGAACGGACTAATGAAAAAAGCCAATTGATTTTCAATATTGTTCCTTAAAGTCCTAATTGAATTATTGATGATTTCATTTTGAACTTTTTTTATTTCTACGAAATTAATTTTTCCCTGTGTTTTTAATGGATAGAAATCATTTATTTTCCTTTCGATTCGATCTATAATCTTTTCTTTATCTGAATTATTCTTAAATGGATTTCCAACATGTTTAATTATCAACTCTCCTTCTATCCAATTTCTTAGTACATAGGCTGTATGTAAAAGATAATCCGAATTTCTATATTGCTCTCCTCCGATACCGCTAAAACCTATTTTATGCATATCGTACAATTTGGAAATATACTCTTTGCTTTTTGTTTCCTCCATCCAAATTTGATAAATACGGATTAAGCCATCATTGAAGTAAAAGTTATCGCTCAAGTTTACCCCTGTAGTTCCTTGATTTGGATGATGCAGATGTGAACCTATATTTTGGCAAATCTCTTTGGCAATTTTTAATTGTTTGGAATGTGGATTTCTTTCGTTGATGAAAGGAGTAACTTTTAATTGGTATCTCCTTAGGGAAAATAAGAGCAACCTGCTGTCAAAACCTCCAGTTATTCCAGATAGTGCACCAAATTCATTGATAGCGCTCTTAAAATTATTGAAAAACTTAAACAAATTCTCACATTGCTTGTTTACTTCAACATTTAAATCAGACGATAAAATATCATCATCCTGTTTTTCCAAATCTGTTAATTTTATTTTACTTATACCTGGTAGAGCAGAATGTACTTTTGATTCGAACCTGTAAATTCCTTCAATAAGTGTGTCCGGTCCGATTAATCCACCTGTTGAAAAGGTTTCTAATAAAGCAGTCTTATTGATTTCATTTTTTACACCTGTTGCTTCCTTCTTGCCTGCTATACAAGCCAAAAATGAGGAACTAATACTTTTGGTTTCGGAGTTAAAATATATCGATTGTGTTGAGGCAGGATCAATAATAAATTCAAGTTTTTTTCCGTTCGAAACAAGAATAAAATAGTTTCCACACAAATTGGATGTGTTGAAGCATCCATTTATTATATCGGAAAGAATTTGATGAAGACCTGCTTCGTACATAAGATTTTTATAAAAGCAGGTACCTATTAAAACTAAAGTATAGTTTTCCTTGTGAAGCACATTCCTTGTTTCTACAAGTTGTTTAGGAAAAACAATTATTCTATGTTCTTCAAAAAGCAGTTCAATGGGTGGTGTTATAAAACCCTTTCTTTCAAATATTCTTATCACTGATTCAGGGACAAGTTGCTGAATTGGACTGATATATATAGCTCCCATGTTACTTCAAACTTAGATAGAGATGATAATATTTTTCACAAACCTTTCCTATTTCAAATTGATCATGAATTCTTTTTCTTGAGACAAAACCCATTTCATTAATAGCGTTAGGATTTGATAGAAAAAAATCTATTTTTCGAATCAATTCATCTTTGTCTTCATGAGCTATTAAAAAACCATTTATTCCTTCCTCAACCAACTCTGAATTTCCACCGGTTTTTGTACAAATAACGGGAAGACCGGCTGCCATGTATTCCATAATTGAATTAGACATGCCTTCAGAATGATTTTTCTTACTTAATAAAATACCTATATCGAAAGAGGATAAATAATCTTCGGGCTTAGATACTTTTCCTGTGAAGGTGAAATAGCATCTAAAATGTTCAGGAATTGAATTTATCGTGTCCTGTTTCTCTTTTCCTTCGCCTACAAAAGTAAAATGAATGTTCGGACTTTTAACCAACATATCCAATCCTGCTGCAACCACGGTTTTAAAATCCTTGGGCTTTGAAAAGCTTGCTACCATTCCAAGCTGCAGGCTGGCTTTATCAGATGAAGTTAGCCTATCAGGAAACCGATAAATATCTATTCCATTTTCAATTACTAAGTATTTCTTGTTGTTTGCATAAGATATACTCTTTATACCTGCCATACTGTTAGCAACTACCTTATCAGAAAACATTCTTCCTAATCGTGCTACCCAGTACTTTTTTGTAGAAGCGCTAAATTTTCTTGAGTACCTGAGGGATCCATCTATTACTTTTATGTTATTAAAAAATAAATATTTAACAATCAGGAATAAAACAGCTGAACCACTTTCCCAATTGTGGACTATATCTACCTTTTTTTTTGAGCAATATTTAAAAATATATGTAATAAATTCAAAGGCATTTAAACGACTTTGTGGAATATTAAATTCAATATTTGTAAAACTTGAGATATCATATTCAACTATAGGCTCTCTTAATAAAACTGAAATTTTTAAAGGGAATTTATTCGCATTGAAGTATTTCAGCATTTCATGAATTTGCCTTTCTTTGCCACCTCTGCCTAAATTATTAGATATGAAAAGAACTGATAGCACCTTTATCGAGAATGAAGTTTGCTGATAATTTCTTTTTTTCTTAGTTCAATATCTTTTTCAAAAATTTGAATTGATTTTTTCAACGAGCTAATTTTATATTCTTCCAAGGTTTTAATAATTCGTGATGGTGTTCCTGCTGCCACGCAATTGTCGGGAATATCTTTTGTTACTAAACTTCGTGCTCCAATTACTACATTGTTACCAATAGTTACGCCATACATAATCATAGAGTCTTCTCCGATAAAAACATTGTTTCCAATTTTTATTTTGCCAAACACATTCATTCCTATATGTTCCTTTCTAAACAAAGCCACTCCACCATCGTGGGTCTGAAATTTTACGCCTGGAGTAATGGTGACATCATCGCCAATTTCAATTAAAAAAGGTTCACTGCCAAAAGAAATATTTTTACCGGTAAATCGGCTGTTTTTCCCAAGCTTAAATCCATATATTTCTGAAAACAGGGCACCTACATTTGCAGAATCAGCTTTGTATATTCTGTATTTTTGTATGAGTTTTGACAGGATTCTAAACATCAATTTTTAGTTTTTAGTGAGTTGTTCCAAAAAAATGCTGCATTGCTTCCCTAGTGCTAAATAATCGAATTTTTCCTGACAAATGACCTTTCCCTTTTCCCCTGCTAATTTAGCGATTTCAGGATTCCTGGCCACAAATAACATATTATCAGCAAATTCTGAAATATGATCAGGTGTTGAGATAAATGCCGATTCTCGGTTTATTAAGTAATTCTTTAATTCCCCTACATTACAAGTTATGACCGGATTTCCCGATGCCAAATACTCGCCCAGCTTGTGGGGAAATCTTGCCTCATCTTGTACAGTAGCATATAAAGGCAACAGAAGAGCCGTTGCGTTTTTATAATATGTGTAAAGTTCCAATTCGCTTACATTCTGCTTGTGTAGTATACTTTTGCTCCTTGCTGAACGCTGAATGAGCAACTCCACTTGTTTTACTTCATGGTCAGAGCCATTTGAAATCAGTATTAACTTTGCGTTTGGAACATTGGCTTTCTCAAAAGACTTTATTGCAAAATCAATTGTTTTTGGATAACCGGCTGCCCCACAAAAGACATAGTTTATGTCTGTATTCAAATTAACTTGAATATCTTCTATTTTTTTACAATCTACCAAAATTGGAAAATAAAAATAAGTTAGTTTAAAATTTATAAAATGATCTATCAGTTTATGACTAATAGGTAAATATGCATCAAAAAAAAACAAACCAAACCTGTTAAATAACTTGTCGTTTAAGCTTTTGAAAAAACCAATATTTGTTCTGCCTTTGTAAATTTCTACTAAACTTAAAACAGTTTTAAATCTTAGTATTTTTGAAACCAAATAAATGACTACTGCATACCAAAAAATATTGGTATTTGATATGAATACTGCATCAATCTTTTGTTTCCTCTTTAATTGTATTAATTCTAAAATTTCGAAAAAGATTGATATTCTTTTTTGAAGATTGCGCTTAAAAAAATTTTCCACCCTGTTCGGCGAAAAAATATATTTAAAATAGATTCCTTCAAAATAACCTTCCTTGGGAATAGTAATATCCTTAGGGTGAACAGAACCGGCGCATAATATAGAAACATCCCAACCATTTTTATTTAGCCCTTTGGATACCAATAATTGTCTTTGTATTGCGGCCAAACCGATGGGGAAACCGGATACCCCCAGATATACCAGATGATTTCTTTCAGTCATGTTGTTTGATTACTCTACATGGGTTGCCTGCCGCTATACAATTGGCGGGTATATTGGTTGTTACAACACTGCCTGCGCCAATAATAGAATTTTTTCCAATTGTGACACCTTTTAAAACAATTGCCCCATAACCTAACCATACATTTTCTTCTATTAAGATTGGCTTGGCAGAACCTACTCTAGTATCATCCATGTGCCAGTCTCCATCAGTTATTAATGTATTTGCACCACATTTTACATTATCTTTTATTGTAATGGAACTGAAACAGCCAATGGTTGTTCCACTAAACCCACAGTTATTGCCTATTGTAAGTATCGCGTTTCTACTATGCGTAGATATTATACACTGATGGTTTATACCAATTAAATTGGAAGTTGATCTTGACCTAAATCTGCAATTTGTACCTATGCTAATAATTGAATGTGGGCATCTGCTAATTTTCAAATACCCAAAGAAAATGGTGTTTTGGCCTACTTTTATATTTTTAAGCACACAAAAAAACATCACCCTTAATTTTATACAGCTATCAATTAAGGTATAAAAATAGTGGTCTATTTTATTCAATATTTTATTGACTATTTCCAAATTACTTTTTTGTTGGAGTTTTGTGACCCTAAAATAAATAATATTACAAATGGAATAGATAAAATAAATACCTGACTGGACAGTGATAGTTGTATACCGATAAATATCCCAATCAACATAGTCTGCATAATTTTATGTTTATGAGAAAGAAATTTTAAACCCTGATAAAAGTAAAATAAATAGTAAATACCAAAAAATAATCCATAAGTAGAGAACAAACCAATGGCCCCATAGGAATAACTACTATCTTTATTCATCTCTCCTGTTGCCTTCTCACTTGTTCCGTAAATTATTCCTCTTCCGAATATGGGATGCTCTAAAAACAATTTCACCGAAGTAAAAAATGCATAAAACCTTCCGGACTTTGCTTCATTACGACCTAAGTTATCATTAACAGCTGCAATTTGGTCAGCATACTGACTTTCGACTTTTTCTTTTAAGAAGTCTGTACTTTCATATACAGTAAAAGATAAAAAGAGAAAAATGATAAGTCCTATTATTTTAATTGCTGGATTTTGTCTTGAACTGAATAAATAGAACAAAAAAACAACAAAAATTACAAAATATGCTGTTGTAGATAAGGTCGATAATATACAGAGCAGGAATACTCTATTCTTTTTATCAAATAAATTTCCTGTTAGGAAGTAGTTAATAACAAATGTGAAACATAAAAAAACTCCGTAAGCTCCCGGCTCATGAAATATGCCCGAGTTTCTGTAAATACCAAAGGTGTCATTGTAGACAGTATCTCCCCATGCTGCTGTATAAATGAGCAAAGATCTGGGGACTGCTGACCAACTATAGGGCATTGCAAGAATGATAAGCTTTTGTAGATACTCATCAAATGAAATGATAAAACACTGCATTAACCATATTATAAAAGTATATATTGCAATGATGTACATCGATTTGATAAAATACCTAAAATAGTTTATCCCAAGAAGTTTATAAATGAGGAAGGGAATGTAAAATATAATAAATGGCGTATATAATATGGCATAGGATATAACACCGCTTATAAGTGCCTGAACTACCAATAGGGCATATACAAAAAACAGCGTGATATTAATTCTGTAATCATAAAATGCTCCACCTCGTAAGAATCGAATCCAGAGCAAAAAAACCAAGAAGATTTGAAGAAATGTATTGACAATCATTGAAAAAAAAGGACTAACAGAAAGTATACTTAAGAGCACAATAATGTAATCTGTATACACCGTGAGAGATCTTAATCCAATTGGTTTTTCCATAGGTTAGTTCAAGCCGTGGTGTGTTCTTGTTAAAGTTAGCTACCTGTATTCTTTAATTGAACATTTTTATCATCGCTTACTATCAAACGAGGCTTTCGTATCATGATGACATCACTTAGGCACAAAGTTAACATATGTTTTCGCTGCTTAAGTATCTTCATGAAATAAAGTTCAGTTATTGATTTCCCTTCAAATGATTTAATAATTATAGAATAGGTGAACTTTCAAATTCATTAACCGTCCTGTTGCTATATTTCATCTAAGAAGCAATAAAAGCCTGTATTATCCTATTTTGATCTAAAGCATCAGCAGTAGGATATTCATTTTCATGAGAATTAGTAATAATTAAATACATTCTATTTATTCAGAATTTGTCCAAATGATTCAATGATGAATTTAATTTCCTTATTTCAGTTGAAATTAAAACCCTATTTAGAAAAATTCCAAACAATAAAACCAAGAGCGAAGTAATTACTTGGGAATATATAATCACAAAAATTAAATCCGTCTCTACTCTAGAGATAATATAGATTGAAATGATTTGTATGATTCCATAAAACAGTGAAAAATACAACATGAAACGATAGTTTTTAAGCAAGACATTTAACATATTGCCAAGCCTAAAAAAAACAAAAGGACAAATCAGCAGGGCATGCTTTAAATAAGGCAAGGAATTCTTATATTTTGGGAAAAAGTATGCGAAGTAGTCGATAAAAAAATAAACAATCAGCGATAAAATTCCTATAAATATAAAAGAGGCAAGATAGATTTTCAGCAATTTATTCCAAATGTCATTAGCTTCTTTTGCTTGTCCTAAATGAAAAGAAAATTTAGGGTACATATAGGCAGATAAAGAATTAGGAAGAATAGCCACCACAGATAAAAGCATGGCCACCGGTGCATATATTCCGATGGTTTCGGGAACAGAATACTTTATTAGATAGAGTTTGGGTATTGTATCCACATAACTTATTGCTGAAGAAACAATGAAAACCGGAAATCCGATTTTTAACAAATGAAAAAACTCTTTTTTGTGAAACTGAGGTCTTACTATTATTGGTCTGTACTTATGCAGTAAGATTGTATTTGTTACTACAGCAATAATTTCATAGAGCAGAAAACCATAGAATCCAAAATATATCAATGGGCAAAAAAGCAATTTCATCAAAATAACAATACCATGTATATTGCTTAGCTTGTTAAAACTATCTTCAGATCTAAAGGTACCGCTTAAAAATGTGATGTAAAAAGAAAGACTAATTCTTAAAACCACTATTAAGCTGGTTGCTATGTGGTGGGTGGTCAAATTAAACTGGCTGAGCAAAAAAGGGGTGCAAATGATAAGAAACAAAATATTGACGAGGGTATAACCTAAAGTTGTTGAGGCCAATTTTATAGCTTTTTCTCTATCTCCTTCACCAAGGGCAAAAGGCAATTCTCTATTCATTCCATTGATTACACCTAGACGCATGAATGTGGCGTAGGTTTCTAAAACAGAAAATGCAGTCCAAATTCCCATTAAATATGGATCAATTTTTCTGAATGCTAAAAAGCCTGTTACCAGTGAAACCGGGATTGATAAATAAGATACTGAAATATATTTTACTAATATTTTATTCCTCAAAAACAAATTTAAAATTGTATTGTTCTTTATTTGAAAGGAATTCATTTGTGTTTTCTATTGTGCAGAATTTGTATCGGATGATGGCTTTAGTTAGTATCGGGTGCAGGAATTAATCCTAAAATTATTTTATAAAAAGTATCGTGTTCTTTTTGATTTGACATTTTGTTCATAATTGTTGATCCCGCAGAAAAATTTTTGCCGAATGCTTCAAAAGAAAAACCTTTAAATACCATGTATAAATACTCCATGGCTTTTTGTTTTTGACTTTCATTTGGAACAATATTTCCCTGATCATATGTATCTAAAAGAGAATAATATTCCTCTTCTGTTGCAGGTTCATCCATAATTCCTAATCCGGAATATTTTGCATTTGCCACAGCAATCACAGGAATACCTCTTACAACAAAATCCACGCCTGCAGATGTGAGCCAAACCAAGCCAACTTTGGAGTAGGGACTTAAACTAAAGGTGTTTATTTTTTCACGGTAATCAATCACTAAAATATTGGGAATACCATTTGCTATTTTCTTTGAAAATGTTCCCATCTTTATTTTAACCTTCGACTCTACCCATTCCTCGCCCGGATGAGCTCTTATAATTAACTTCTTCGATGGATTGTTCTTAAAATAGTTTACAGTTTTTTCAATAAATGCCTGGTGACTTTTAAAAATTCGTTCCCTGTTTAGCAAAGAACTATCACCTATAACATTGCAGGCCAACAAATAGACTTTTTCTCCACCCTCTAAAAATTTCAGAATATAATCAGGAATCTCACTTTCCACCTTTGCCTGTTGTACATTATAGAATTCTTTTAGCCAGGTTTCTTTTCTTACTTCACCATTTAAGAATTTAAAATAACTTCTGAGATCATTTTCTTTTTCTTCTGTCCATTTACCAAAATGCTTCATCCAGCCATTTACATTGTATTCTAAGGCCGGCCCATTAAAATTATAAATCATATGGCCTTTACGCCAGGCCCACCCTTCAATACAAACGGTGGTTAGCTTTGATTCCAATGCTGCATCCAACAATGCAAAAGTTTCACCTATTAAACCACTAAAACAGTAAAAAGAATAGAATTCATTCTCTCGGATGTACTTGTAAAATCCTGCAGAACATTTTGCTGCATATAACCTGTATTTTTCAATAATTTCTCCGAAAGTATCATTCTCTTCCAAGATATTAGCTGATTCAATTCTATTCTCATATGCAAGAGAATCAGCACACTTTTTCAAATTTGATTGGTAGTAATAATCAAAGTCTTTTTGATCGTAAGGTAGGTTATTTAACAAGGTTAATTTTATTCCCGGGATTTCTTGTATTCTCATCCAGAAGTTATTTTTTTTGGCTTCTGGATATAAACGCATAATATCTTCTTCCTTGATTAAAAGGGTTGTTTCAAAACCTAAATTTCGGGCGATAATTGCAAAATAAACTGCCCACTCAACCCATGTGTGGGTACGAAACGCAGTAACTAAAATACGGCCTTTCACTTCCGTTGGAGTCTCCAATTGAGTAAGCCATTGGTTAATGGCTTGCCTGGGTGTTACAACATGTTTTTGTTTAAGATTGATCAATCGCTCAATTTCTCCCAAAAAATAATCTTTATAGTAGGTTGGTTTTTTCAAAATCACTTTCGTAAAATCACACCAACATTATAGGACTGTCCCGTATTTTCAAGAAGGTTTTTCCATGCTAAATCAAACTCTATGGATATTCCTTCCAATTTTGAATTTCCCATGGCTTTCCCTTCCTTGAGCCAGTTCAAGGTGTTTGAAATACCGAACTCATGATAATAAAATTTAGAGGCGTCAGAAAAACCTGCTTTTCTACCCAGCATCTCCAATCCTTCTCCTGTAAAATAATAATTGTGAACTGTCCTGTAAAAAAAAGGAGCGTATAGCTGTGGATACAATTTTAATAAAATATCATCATTATTAGGTGTAAACACGATGGCTACACCATTATTAGTAAGTAATTTATAAATACCCTTTAAATATGTCAATGGATTAATGGTATGTTCTATAACATGAATAGATAAAGCAAGATTTACCTTTGATGTGTATTTTCTTGATGCCTCACTGATAGATGAAAATGTATGATGTCCTCTCTCCTTGAGTGATGAATGATAGCCCTTAAAAGGTTCAATTGCTATGGTCTGAGATGCCAACCCTTTGGTTAAGTCAAGCATAGATCCTCCTCCACATCCGCAATCTGCAACAATATCTCCCCTTTTTAGAAATGGACTTACATGTGTAAAATATCCGGGTTGTTGTTTATCATGCTCCGAAAAATAGTCATTAATCAATGAGGTCTTATTGACTTTTTTTCGATAAGAATCACTTGAATAATCGACTTTGGGAAAGGGCTTAAGTTTTGCAAATTTTTGTTTGTTATCATAAATAACTTCAAAAACTTGATCACTCATTTTGCCTGGACTACCGTCCCTGATTTTTCCCTTATATATTACTTTTCCCATGTCAGATTCATTATTAATTTATTTCTTAATAAAGTAAGGAGTACCTCGTACGCTTGTCTTTAATTCATGTAGTTCATCTCCAAAAAATTCCTCAACAGCTTTGCGCGCACCCGGCCACCTATCATCATCGCTTTTCTTCGCAAGGAAATCATCAAATACTATTACTCCTCCCTTACTCACTTTAGGATATAAATTCCCCAGAGTATCCAGGTATGATTCGTACAAATCGCCATCTACATGTAAGATGGCAATAGGATGATCAGGATGGGATTTTAAACTATCCGAAAAAAAACCTTTTGTAAGAATGGTGTTTTCAACATTGGGAATATTTCCAGAATGCAATACTTGTTGAATAAAGGTTTGATTATATTGATATTTGCCGCTTGGCGAATGAGCCCATTCACCTTTTTTAGGTTTCCTGTAGGAATCGTCCTCCATGCTGGGTTCAGGAAATCCTTCAAAGCTATCATAACCATAAATTTGTCTTTGTCCCCCTTCATGTTTCTCCAATAGGGCGTTTATGGCAGATATGACAAGCATAGATCGGCCTCTCCCGATTCCACATTCAACAATATCTCCGGAAATATCTTTGGTTAACTCAAAAAACTTCCACCAATAAATAACATTTCCAATATTCCCTAAGTTTAACTGATGAAATACTTCATCAATACTCGAATGATGGATAGACTCCAGTGAAAAAAACTCTCTCATTATATGGATGTTATGATAGTTTTACGCTGCATAGGATCCAGTGAATTGATTTGAGGATCGGTGTAAAACGAATCGTTCTTGTAATGTGTTGTAGAGATTTCCTCAAGGATGGCACCTGAATCACTCCAGAAAGCATCCTTTACTCCTCTTTCTACTGTTACAATATCTCCTTTTTTTAGCTCAGAAGTTAATCCATTTAATGATAGACCAAGTTTTCCACTCAGGAGATGAAAGGTCTCTTCTTTTTTGATATGATATTGTTCAGGATGATTTTGACCCGGAAACACGACTATAATTTTTTTGCAATATTCTCTGTTTACCAAGTTGATAATTAATATCCCAAATTCTCTGAATTTTTCTATACCATAATGATGTGATAATTCAATCTCAGCTTTATCATTTAAAACAATTTCTGCCTCAGATAAAAGCCCTTTAGCTTCATGGATAATCTGCCTGATTTTATAATAGGTATCAACCTCAGAATTTTCAAAAATTGCTTCATTAATGTCATAGTCTTTCTTCGCAACATAAGAGGCTCTAACTCTTCCAAGTTCACTGCTATTTAGTTGTCCTTTTTGACAAGGCATGGCAAAAAATACATTGTCCATGTTTATCTTTTCTCCTTTACGAATTTTATTTTTGGCAAATACACCCCGCTTTAAAGATAACAATGATTCCCTTTCAGATTCAGTAATATTTTTATCACTTTGACCACAAATTGCAAATGCTTTATGGGCTTCTAAAACCCAGGCATCACATTCAGCCGGATTCATAGAATAATTGTTTAATGTAATTGTTTCCGTAGGTAAACCCACATGTCTTTCAAATATCGCTGCACCTTTTGCTATGGCTATTTTAATTACATCAATGTTATCAGGTGATTCATGGCCGGAATATCCAATGGTTAAATTTGGATATCGTTTTTTAAGTTTTGAAATAAAATTAAGATTCAAAACTTCGTTTGGGCTGGGATAAATCCCAACACAATGCAAAATAGCAAAGTGTAAATCTCTATTTCCAAGATAACTTACAAGATTATCAATGTCGAATAAAGACAAACCTCCTGTGGAGGCAATTATTGGTTTATTAGTCTTTACAACTTTTTCCAACAATGGCCAATCGTCGGCACTACAACTTGCAATTTTAATGATATCAATATTGTGTTCAAGAATAATATCAACAGAAGCCTCATCGAATGGAGTACACATGCTAATCATTCCTTCGGATTTTATAGCTTCTACTAACTTTAAAAATTCCGCATTTTTAAGTTCAGTTGATAAAAACCGACCTACATGTTTTGCGTTTGTGTCATTTTTGAAATCAGGATGAATAAAGGTATCCAGTTGCCTATACTGAAGTTTAACGGCTGCATTTAAATTATATTTCCTTGCAATCTTACCCATCTCTTTTATGATGTTTATTCCATGCGCCACATCCCCTTGATGATTGTTAGCCATTTCAAAAATAAACAGGTTCTTAAAAAAATCTTCTGTGTGAGTCATATGATGTTGTTTTGATTTATAGCTCATTCATGTTTATTAGCCTGTCGTCCACATAATAGTCTGCAGCAGGCTTTCCAAATTTCAGTTCATGATACTTTACCCCCCAAGTCTTCAATTGTTCTGCCGTTACAGTGCTCCAATCAATACCTGTTTTTGTTCCCCGGGCGGTAAAAAGAATGATCGTGTTATTGTTATCGAATAACTTATTCACTTTATCAATAATAGGAGTATTGGGCTCCGCTAAATGGTAATTATTATTCGGACTTAATTTAGCAATGACTCCATCTATATCGAAACAAAATACTTTATTTCGTTCGTTCATTACATCAGGAGCCATTTTATTGAAATCTGAAAAATAATCTATATCCCAATTATCCTTCATAACATATGCCCCAATTACATTTCCTGTCATGGATTTTTTTTTCATTATTGTCTTTCCTCTGGTTACATCAATACATGCATTCTGAGAGTATACCTTGGGCAATATCTGTCTGGGCTGATTATAGGCTTCAATAATTTGGGATTGTTTTATAACAGGAGTTAATTTATCATTCTCTATTTGCCACATTTTAAATGGCGTTTCCATTGTCTCACTTACAGAACGAACCGAATCCCAATCGCTATTACTAATCAGAAGATTTATCATAGCATTGATATCTTGTATATTTCTCTTTGGATAAGTAGGTCGTAGGTGAACAACAATATCAGGAATGTAGTTTTCGGTGGAACTTAAATAATCTAAAGCATGTTCGAATACATCGAAATCCGTAGAAAGATCTTCCGATATTTCTTTTGGTCTGATAAATGGAATTTCAGCTCCGAATGATTCAGCAATTCGGGCATAATACTCACTGTCCGTGCTAACCATGGTCCGATTTATTAAACCTGAATGCAATGAGTCTAAAATGGAATAGGCCATTAAGGGTTTTCCCATGTAAGAATAAATATTCTTATCCGGGATGGACTTAGAACCGCTTCTTGCCGGTATAATTGATAAAATCTTCAGATGCATCTTCTCGTTGAATCGTATTAAATCCTAAAAAACTTTCTTACTCTATGAAGGGAGGAGAGTTTAGGCTTTTCATTGTAGTATTGATATCCATAGCCATAACCATATGCATAGCCATAGCGTATAGCTGATGTATCTCTACCATTTAGCAAAAAAGCCATGTTTGTTAATCGCTTTGAATTATTTAAATCGTTTGCGATATGAAGCATCCGTTTATCTAAATAATTTGTTTTAACCACAAAAATTGAGCAATCTGCAAATGCGTTCAGTAATAAGGTATCTGCAACCAATCCAACAGGTGAAGTATCAACAATAATGTAATCGTAATTTTCGCGTGCATAATTAAATATATTTTCAATCTTTTTGTGCATTAATAGCTCGGAAGGATTTGGCGGTATGGAACCTGAAAGCAAAACATCGAAAAGGAAAGTGTCATTGTTTTTCTTAATGATAAAATCTTCAATCTTACTTGATTTGCTCACTATATAATTTGTAATTCCTTTTTCCTCGTTTAAGTTTAAGTACTCAGCAATTTTGGGGTGCCTTAAATCAAAACCAATCAACAAGGTTTTTTTATCAGACAATGCAAAAGATGTAGAAAGGTTAATCGAAATAAAAGATTTACCCTCTTTACTGATTGTAGAAGTGACAAAAATAACTTTTGATTTGTTGGAACTTGATTCAGCCAAGAATATAACATTGGTCCTTAACAATCTAAAATATTCGGAATAAACAGAATTATTATTCTTATTTAGAATGGGATGTAAGTCTTCGCTAATTGGAATATCACCTAATTGAGGAATTTTGTATTTATCCAGATCCAATTTGCTCTGAACCTTTGTGTCAAGTAAATCTTTTATGTAGATAATTACAAAAGGAAGAATAAACCCCAAAAAAAACATGGAAGAATAAACTACATTTTTTTTAGGTGTTATCATTGCACCGGAACTATATGCTCCATCAATAATTTTTGTGTTTGATGCTTTCCCTGCAAGTGTAATATTGGTTTCTTCCCTTTTTTGCAATAAATACAAATACAAGGTTTCTTTGATTTGCTGTTGCCTGAAAATATTTCTAAACTCTCTTTCAAATTTAGGAACCGAAGCAATTCTATTATTTATTATACTTTCTCTTTTATTAAGTTCCGCTATATTGATTAAGAGGGTACTTTTAAAATTTTCTAAACTTTCTTTTATACTTAATTTTAACTCAGAAATCTGTTTCTGATAATTTTCCAACAATGGGTTTTTAACTCCGGAGCTTTTAGCCATCCTGGAGGCTTGTAATATTATTCGATTGTATTCTACTATTAAATTTGCAATACTCTGATCCTGTAATCCCATGTTTGAAGGTATTAATTGCCAAGGATTACTTCTCTTGGTAAAATCGTCAAGCATGTATTCTACAAGTTTCAATTGGCTTCCCAACTCAATAATTTTTTTTTCACTTTCGTTACCGGACTGTAAAAACAACTCGGACTCAGAAGTGATATCAGTCAGTTTATTGTTTTTCTTAAAATTTTCCACTTCACTTTCAACTTCACCCAATTCATAAGAAATATATTTGATTCTATCAGAAATAAAGTTAGAGGTATTCTTGATTACCATATCCTTGTCCTCTATTTCCTCTATGTCATGTTGCTTTATTATCTGGTTGATGATTTCTACAGCCTTTATCGGAATAGGGGATTTTAATGAAATAGTTAAAACACTGGCCGTCTTATTAATGCGGGATATTTCAAGGTTACTTAAGTAAATATTAGCAGCTAATTCCAATGGTAAAATATTTACTTTAAAGGGTTTATTTAGGAATGTAGCATTAAAGTATTTTGTAATGTTAAACTTGAGTTTACCTTTGGGTGTTTGAACTGTTTGACCAAAATAAAATTCACCCAATATTTCATTTGTACCTGAGTCGCTCAACCTGAAGGTAGATTTATTTAGAGGAAAGACTATCCAATTGCCCATCCCTTGATTGCAATTGTTCGTGTCTGAATTCAGACAATCAACCTTTATAGGAGTATCTTTAAATTTTTCGTGATAAATAGGCCTCCCGTAAGAAAAATAAAAAATATTTGCTTGAAGGGATTTAACAGCAGAAATCATCAATGAACGGGACCTCAATACTTCTATTTCGTTGTCGATATTCTTGCCACTTTTTATAATACCTAAATCTTCAAATACAGAGAGTTCGTTAATAATTGCCCCACTATTCTTATCATCCTTAATTAATATTTTAGCAGAAGCTTCATATTGCGGTACCTGATATCTTAAAAAGGCATATCCAAAAGCTAAGCAAATACCAATACTCAATAAAAACCATTTCCAATTTCGGAGATATTTATAAAATATTTCCTTAATGTTTATTTCATCAATTTCTGAATCGCTGTAATTTAGTCCTCCCTCCATTATTCCTCTTATTTGGTAAACAAAACAACTAATGTTGCAATTAATGAGAATGCTGAGATTACAATACCGGTGTTTGATGTATTAATTAAAGAAGAATTTATTTTACTCCTGTTGGGTTCAACATACACCAAATCATTTTGTTGCAAATGATATACAGGCGAATCAAATACATTACTTTGGGTTAGATCTATGATGTACTCTTTCTTTTTTCCATCAGACTCTCTTATCACTTTTATATTTTTTCTTTTACCAGTTATGTTTAAATCTCCGGCGATTCCAAGTGCCTCTATAATGGTAACCTTCTCGTTTGGAATTGTAAATGTTCCGGGATTTTTGACATCACCCAATACAGTAATTTTATAATTTAAGATTCTGATAAGGATTGTAGGATTTTGTATATATTGAGTTAATGACTTTTTAAGTAAATCAATTGCTTGTGATCTTTTTAATTCTGCTAACTTAATTTTACCTATCACCGGAAAATCTATATTGCCGTCAGGCCCAATTAAAAAACCCGGCTGGGTGGGTGCACCCTGAAAATACCCCCCTACTATTCCCGAATTAAATAAGGGCAAATTAAATGGCTTAGCAGCTTCTTCATCAAGTCCTAAAACAGTAATGGAAAGCAAATCGTCAGATTTTAAAATGGGATCATAACTTGTTGCGACTTCCTCCTTGGAATCTAATCTCCCCTGAAAATAAACAACCTCTTTTTTTGCTTTACAGCCCCAGATGCATATTGCGAGGAAGCACAAGCCTGCGCAATTCAAACCGTTCAAAATCATTTTAATCATAAACCCATACACCTGACTGTTTCTTTAGCTGATTGTAAAATCATCGTAAAAACATACTAAAACCTACTGTGTGAAGAAAATGATTGAGATTATTTCTGATAAGGGGTTTCTTTAATCCAAATTTTGCAGCACTCTCTATATTTACCCCAAATTTTCGATTTAATTTGATGAAAAAACCGGTACCAATATTTGCATTGAAAAACTTTGGGGAATTAAATCTATTGAAATCAAAAGTTGTGTAGCCTAATCCGCTCAAAATATACAAACTGAAGTTCTTGTCTTTTAAACTCAATTTACCATTTAAGTCAACAGAAAAATACAAAGTACTATAGGGCATAATTACATTGTTAACTTCTTTTAGAGCCTCGAATCGACTGAAACAAACCACTGAGCTTACACTAAATTTTTTATAAATATCTTTGTCTACTTTCAGCGACAATGGCATAGGATTTCTATTGAGGGATTGTAAGGAAAGTGTATAAGGATCGCCATCGTTATCTACAAAAACCCAGGAAAGTGTCCAGATGGTTGGGACGTTTCTTAACTTATCAATCGGTTTTTTACCTTGATTTACACCTGCTACTTGAGCATGTAGGCAAACAGAACTGAATACTAATGCAAATGCACACACACGGAATTTCATGGCCTCAAAAATTTACACAAATTTAAAAACATGAAATCCACAGGCTTGAAAAATAGACAAACAGACAAATAAAACAGATAAAATGCTATTTATATGACATAAAATGATTTGTGTAATGTATCCTCCCTACTAAAATTTTATCATTTTGGTAGCATTAATATCAGCTAGTCTTATTTCACTGCATATCCGAAAATTCAATAGCCCGGAACTTGTTTCCCAACACCTGACTTTGGCAAACATTCAAGTTAAGGTGCATCTTAAGATCTGTCCAAATGAGATGCACTTTATTCATTGCGAGCCACTATGTAAATTTTAACATGTATAACTTCAAACACCGGATTAGCCCTTAAAACACTTGCAAAATACTCCCACTTTCTGTTCATAAAGTTTTAAAAAAGAGCAGTTAGCGCACTTGGCATTTCCTTAATTTTGAATCTGTACATATGCCCGCCTCCAAACTTTTTGGCATAGAAAATACTTCCCTGCAACTGGCCCTCTGGCACATCACGGAATCCCTGCCTCAATGCATCGCCTTGGCAAATGAATACCACATTCCCATTACACACCTCTCACACCCTGAACGCATTCGCCAGTATGTGACCTCACGCCTGCTGCTTTTACAAACCTTCCCTCATATCGAGCCTGTTTTTGTCAGCCATAAAGGCCCGCCCGAAATAAAAAACCCCGATATGTTTGTCTCCTTTTCTCATACCCGAGCATATTCCAGTCTGGTGCTGAGCCAAGGACAAAAAGCAGGCATTGATATGGAATGCGACCGTGAAAAAATATTCAGGATCCATCCCAGGTTTTGTTCTCCGGAAGAAGAAAATTATGCCCAAAAAAATGTTTCCTTCACCAAGGAGATAGTTTGTATTCTCTGGTGCATCAAAGAAGCTGTGTTTAAAAAATACCATCACCTGAGCCTCAATTTCAAAACCCAAATCTTTGTTCCCGAATTTTTGCCGGTTTCGGATACATTCATCATCCCGGTAATTATTTTTGAAGGTGAAAACTCCTATCAGGAAAAGTGCTACATCGAAAAAGTGTTTAATCATTGGCTTGCGGTTGTGTAAATGGAAGAGAAACTGTTTTACACCATTTCAGAAATTGCGGGCCGTTTGGGCGTGAATGTTTCACTTGTGCGTTTTTGGGAAAAGGAAGTTGCTGTGGTAAAACCCATCCGCAATGGAGGCGGCAAAAGAAGGTACACACAGGAAGATTTGCAGAAATTACAAACCTTTTACCACCTGGTGAAGGTAAAAGGTTATACCTTGCAGGGGGCGATGGATGCACTAAAAAATCAAGGCAAAAAAGAGAACAAGAATCCTGCAAGAGAAAAACTGGAAGATGTTTACCGCAAACTCAAACAATGGCATGAAAAAATGTGAACCTGCAAAAGGAGTTTTCATCTGCATGCTTGTTTTTGTTTCTTGTTTTGTATCTATCACCAATGCAGAGCAAAGAGTTATTCTTAAAACCTCACTCAGTGAATACTACCAGGGCAATCTTGAGTTTGGTTTCCATCGATGGGCGCTTACCACAGGTCTAAGGATTACCCCACCCATGCGCAGCGGCTCTCCCATGCTTGTCCCTTCGCTGGAAATCAAACATTACAGACGCAGCAAATCACTTGTGTTCGGGAGGTTTGCCGGTGCCTATGCCCGGTACATGGGAAACACCGATAACCGCTCCTTTACCGACCTGCAAAAAAGTGATTTGTATGTAGGTGCAATAGCCGGATTATCTGCCAGCCTTGGAAAATGGTACGCCGAAATTTTTGCCGGTGCGGGTGTGGCAGTGGTGCATAACATCCGATTGCTTCCTTATGATCTCCGCCTGAACTTGAGCATTGGTAGAATCCTCTATAAAAGCAAACCCAAGAGATTGCTAAAATTTACATGAATACTTACGAACTGCTTCGCCCCCTGCTTTTTTTGTTGCCTCCCGAAAAGGCACATGCATTTGCGATGGAAGGATTTGTTGGTCTGCTGAAAATACCCGGCATCAAAAACCTCTTCAAAAACATATACCGGCAGGAAGATTTGTTCGAAGCGAAAAACTTAGAGCTTGTCTTCAAAAACAGGATTGGAATAGCCGCAGGCTTCGATAAAAATGGCTTGTATACCGATGCACTTTTTGCACTCGGATTCGGACATGTGGAGGTGGGCACCGTAACACCAAAACCCCAAGACGGAAATCCGCTGCCCAGGCTCTTCCGCCTGCCTTCGGACAAAGCGCTCATCAATCGCATGGGCTTCAACAACATGGGTGTTACAGCCATGGCACGCAGCCTCGAAAAGCGAAAAGAAAAAGGAATCGTGGGCGGAAACATCGGAAAAAACAAAAGCACCGACAACAAAGTTGCCTATAAAGATTATGTACAATGCATCCATGCCCTGCACGGATTGGTTGACTATTTTACAGTCAACATCAGCTCACCCAATACGCCCGGGCTGCGCGAACTGCAGGAAGAAGATGCACTGAAAGAACTGCTGCAAAAAGTACAGGATGCCAATCATGCGAAAAGCAAAGCACTGCCCTTGTTGCTTAAAATAGCCCCCGACATGAGCAAAGAAGCAGCTTGTAAAATGGCAGAAATCTGTATGCAGCAGGGTGTGCAGGGAATGATTATCAGCAATACAACAATTTCAAGAGAGGGACTTCTCACAGCAGCTTCACATATTGATTCCATTGGCAACGGTGGGCTCAGCGGTTTGCCCCTGCTGCATGCCTCAACAGATTTGTTGCAAGCAGTACACACACATGCAGGAGAAAAACTCTTGTTTATTGGAAGTGGAGGCATCCTCAGCGGAACACATATGCAGAAAAAATTTGCCGCCGGCGCAAGCCTCGTGCAAGTATACACCGGCTTTGTTTATCGGGGTCCGGGCATTGTCAAACACCTGTATAAAGAACTTAAAACTGTATAATACCTTTGTAAAATGAAATCCCTGCAAATCGTTGAATGTCCAAGAGATGCCTTTCAGGGCATACAGGAACATATTCCTACCGAAAAAAAAATTGCTTACATCAACCAATTGCTCCGCTGTGGTTTTCACAGCATTGACTTCGGCAGTTTTGTTTCACCCAAAATGATTCCCCAGATGGCCGATACCGTACAGGTGCTCAAAGGTCTTGTCATGGAGGGAAGCACATCGAAATTACTAGCCATCGTAGCCAATCTCCGTGGCGCGCAGGAAGCTGCTGCCTATGATGAGATTACCTATATCGGTTTTCCTTTTTCTATCTCCGAAACTTTTCAGAAAAGAAATACCAATGCAGGCATGGAAGAAGCACTTACACGCATCGAAGAAATTCAATCCATTTGTATGCGCAGCAACAAAACGATGGTGGTTTATATTTCCATGGCGTTCGGCAATCCCTACGGTGATCCCTGGAATGCAGATCTTGCCACGGCATGGGCAAAAAATCTTGCGGGGATGGGCATCCAAATCATTTCTCTTGCAGATACTGTGGGTGTATCAACACCGGCAAACATCCGTACGCTTTTTGGTACACTCATTCCAGAACTTCCCACCATCACCATTGGTGCTCATTTGCACAGCCCTCCCGCGCAGGCTGACGAAAAAATAGCAGCCGCACTTCAATCGGGTTGTACGCGGTTTGATGCAGCCGTAAAAGGATTCGGTGGATGCCCCATGGCCAGTGATGCCTTAACCGGAAACATTGCCACAGAAATGCTCTTGCAGCAGATGAATAATCATGGCCTAAAGCATGGCGTAGATGAAGCTTCCTTTGCCGCTTCCATGATGCTGGCAGGAACTACCTTCCCGCCTGCGCATGCCTGAGATAGGGAAACAAAAATCAATCAGAGTACCCTGGCCACAAAGTTGACGAACTCATCCTTCATTTGCCTGAAGAGTTTTTCGAAACGCGCCATTTTCTCCCTGATAACCGCATCATCTTCTTTTTTGCGTTTGTCTGCCACTTCCGGATTTTTATCAATGTATGCAACAAGTTCCTGTTCCGCCAAACGGATGGTGTGTTTAAGAACATCAATCTCATCTTTCTGGATGATAAATGCATTCTGAAAATGCTCTACCATTTTCAGCACCTCGGCCTTGTTGTTGGCTTTGGCAATTTCCTCCAAACGATGCTTGAAAATTTTCAGTTCATCTTCAAAAAAATTCAGTTGATTCATCCACAACTGATGTTCATGGTGCAGGTCGTACACTTTTTTTTGGCTTTCGGCAGTTTTCATATGTTTTGTTTTTGTATGAATCAAAAGTAGCGCGGGAGCAAGGGGCATTACAATGATTCGGGTCATGCCCAAACCTGATTAATATCATAAAAACCAGGACTTATGATTGAGTATCCGGGAAGCAGGAGATGGGTGCTTGAGGAAGCAAATAAATCCGAAGGGAATGAGGTTTTGTTTTAGGGCCTTCCCCGGGCCGCCAGGCCGGCCGGGGCGGGCTTTTCGCTCCAAATTTTTGCGGGCGGGCAACATGAACCGCGGCCATCCCTCAGGCTGCGGG
>JBKCNM010000053.1:0-12516 GCA_046297395.1 Bacteroidota bacterium | reverse complement strand
GTGCATATGCCTTCTTTGCTTTGCAACCGTCTTGTTTGTCTTGCTTCTTTGCTTGATCGCTAACGGGTAGCTGTAGTAGAAGCTATGTGCTCTGTTTTGCCCACCCGGGAATTGCTCATGTGCAGAAAAATGCCGCCGCTTTCACCGGCTAATCAACTTCTAACCGGCTCTCCGCGTGAGGGGTTGCAGCGGTTACTTTTTTGCAAAGCAAAAAAGTTTGAGCGTAAAACCCGACCGGGCAAGGGTTTGCTTGCCGGGGCACGCCCAAAAAAAACGCTTCTATATACCGATAACCTGCAAAAAAAAAACGGCATTTCCTTCTATTGGACACACCGTTTTTGGTAGCGGAGACGGGAGTTGAACCCGTGACCTCAGGGTTATGAATCCTGCGCTCTAACCATCTGAGCTACCCCGCCGGGAGTCTGCGTTCGTGGTGCTTTTCAACACTTCCTTCGCATTTTAAAGGGCGCAAATATAAAAGGTTTTTTATCGTGCATCAACCTCATCAACAATTCTTTTGAGCAATCGCAGACGATGGGTGTAGTTGCGGGCTTCCACATTGTATATGCCCTGATGGTCGAGCTTGTCTATACGCACTTTACCCGATGCATGAATGATTTTGCCTCCTGCAATGACCATGCCCACATGGATGATATTTCCTTCCTCATTGTCGAAAAATGCGAGGTCTCCGGGCTCTGATTCCTCCACAAAGCTCAGGGTGTTGCCATATTCAGCCTGTACCCTTGCATCGCGCGGCAATAGGATTCCATGCATTTTAAAGATGAGCTGTACAAAGCCCGAACAATCGATGCCAAAAGGAGATTTTCCGCCCCACTGATAGGGAGCATTGAGGTAAATGCCGGCAAGTTCCTGAAGGGAGCGACGCTGGTCGCTAAGAGGCGTAAACAGTTTTCCCTGAAACCGGTACACATCATTTTCTATTTCAAAACCATCACCGGCAAACAAGGGCAGGTTGGAACCGAGCACAAGGGGAATATGCGTTTGGCTGTTTTCGTGATAGACAACCTGAACCAGGTCGTCGAAAAATGCCATGGGCGTATTTTCAATAAGTGAGAAAGTATGTGGAGAGATGAACCGGAATTGCTTGCTTCCGATGAAGCCCTCGTAGCCATCTGTGGCCAGCCTGATGCGGCACCAGACAGGCCCATGACTGAGCACCTCAAAATGATCGCCAAAAAGGAGTTGGGTAACTTGCTCTGAGGCATCGCTTGCCTCCAGCCTACAAGGAATTACGCTGAGGTTACAAAGTCCGTACATCAGGGTTTTTGTAGCATGAGTTTTTGTGTGTTCGTTTGGCCTTCGCTTGTTTGTATGTGTATGAGATACAAACCACTTTCGAGTTCCTGCAGATCGGTGGGCTCATTACCCGAGCTTGTGAGCCGGAGTAAAAGTTTGCCCTGCATGTTGTAGATGCTGCAGTAACCCGCAGGCAAATATACAAAGCCCTGTGAGGGATTGGGGTAAACGGAGGCAATTTCAGTTGTGCCCGGCTGAGTTGCTGCAGAAGGCAGTCCGTTTGCACAGAAAGCAGTGATGGGACGCATGAGCGGTGAGCCTGCAAACTGTGAATTGTACCATGATCCACCAAACATTTTGATGAACACATGGTCCTGCCTGTTGTTGGCCACATCGAATCCGATGTTGAGTGATGCGCTCCCAAAGTTTCTTATGCCCACATAGTAAATGCCCGGACTCAGACTCACCTGGCTGTTGAGCAGGTAGCGGGTAAATCCGTTTTCATTTGAACTGTACAAGGGAATTTTACCACCTTCTTCGTAGATGGAATCACCGGGCAGGTCGCTCTGGGCGTCATGTCCGCGTAGGACAATTGAGAATTCCTGTTGCCGGGCATCGTTGCCAAAGGGACTAAAATGCACATAGAGTCCCTGAAGGGTGGTGGCACTGAGGATGTCTATGCGGTAGAGAACTTCAGATAAAGGGGAGTTTTCCATGCCATAGGCCAGCTCGGCCGATCCGTCGTCGAAGGAGAAATAATCTCCAAAGGTCTGGATGCGGTCCAGCGTATCGTTGCCCCGGATAGAGGAAATTGCCAGAGGCTCTATCCATTGCTTGATGCGGTACTCGGTGCATTCACTCATTGGGGGAAAGGTATATCCCAAGCCATTAAACGGATTAATTACGCGGGTGCAGGATTCGCAGTTGTTGGTGGAGGAAGGATAAAACACCACATTGTCTACATTGAATCCCGTTTGTTGCACTTGTCCTGCAAAATCGGTGATGCGGAATCGGTAGTTAAGATTGGCATCACTGGATGAAAGGTTGGTGATGCGGTTTACTTCGGAGGTAAGCGGAGACATATAGGCCGTTGAGAACTGGTTGAAGGGCACGGCGGAATATGGATAGAGCAGGTTGCCATTGGTTTGTGCAAAGCCGATGTCGTTGATGAGGGTGTCGGCAGGCAGGCTTACGATGCGCACATAATCGATGTGCCAGTGGTCGCAGTTGCCCACGAGGGTGGCGTAGTTGCGGAATCTAAACTGAAATCCTGTTTTGAGCCAGGAGGTATCTGTGATGTGCAGGGTCACTTTTTTAAAGGTTGTATCATTGCCCGGGTCGAATCCTGTTTTGCCCCAAACGCGGGTCCAGCGTTTCACGGGGCTGCGGAATTCGAGAAAGAGGGAGTCAATAAATTCGGGGGCATTGCCTCTTCCTTTTGCCTGGTAATAAAAACTTAGATACACACCGCTAACAGGGTTGTAGTTGAGGTTAATGGGTTTGGAGGTTAGTGTGTCTGCCGAGCCCTGTGCATTGGGTGTTAGAAAATTATTGTAGGGCAAACCGTTCCATGCGGTGCCGTCAAAAGTGGCCACGCCCAGTGAGGGAGGGGAAATGGGGAAATGGATGTTGCGGTACACGCCCGGATACCTATCGAGCCAAATAAAATTTTTGTGATTGAGCCGGATGGTGTAAAGGGAGTCGGTGATGAGGGAATCGGTGATGGGTATGTCAACCGGAGTGGTATCTGCAATGCCATTGCTGCGGATGAGGATGTCGTAGGGTGTGTAAACATAATACACACTGTCCGGAAGAAGGGGAGAACCGGGGTAAGTGCTGGAATAGTTGAAGAAAGAGAGTTCGAGTGAATCGTTGAGGGTAATGAGTGGTGGGGTTTGGGTACTATCGGTGGTAGTGGTGCGCGTACGGCTGTAGGTGAGCGATCCGGCAGATGCCTGTCCGTTAATGAGTCTGTTACGGAATAGATGCCCTTGTCTGAGGGCAGAGGGACAGGAAAAGAAATAATAATCGGCAAACAAATCGGTTGAAAAATCGTCTTCGAGCGGGAGTTCAAGCGTATCGGTAATGCCTGAAAGATGGGCGGGATACCATGATTTTGGGTGTACAGCGGCATTCCTGAGTTGGACGGGGTTGCCTGCCATGAAATCAAGTTTTTCCTGTGCCATACCGGGGCATGCAGTCATCAGCAATAGGCAAATCAAGCCCGTCAATGCATGCAGGCTCTTACTTTGCCGAATCTTCATGTTGAGAATAAAACAAATCAATGGGAGAACCTTTGCTGATTTTTGCGTTTTCGGCAGGTGCCGGCACCTGTTTCACTACTTTGGCTTGCAGGCTGTCGCTCACGCTGTTGTCAAAAATTTCGGATCCGGCAGTTAACGATAGATCGTTCAGGATATTGTGGACTTCTGTATAGCTGAGTCCGATGAGGTCGGGCAGCTCAATTTGTTCTCCGGTGAGTCCGTCGCCCAGGCTGAGGTCGATGGCTGTTCCGTAATTCAGCCTCTCTCCGGCTTTCATCTTGCGTCCTTTGATGGTACAGGAGAGCACCGCATCTCTGGCGATGTCGGGTATGTAGGTGGTATCACCAACCTTGAGTCCTATACTTTCAAGGATGGCTCTTGCCTGTCTGAATGAGGCGTCTTTCAGTTCGGGCATTGCCACCATGGGCGGGAGGTAAGCATTGATGGAAACATAGATGGTTCTGTTTTCTTTCACCTTCACGCCTTGTCCCGGGTTTTGGTCGATGATGGTTCCGCCTTTCATGCCGGGTTGAAACAGCGAATCAATCACCTTGATTTTGAGGGTGAGTGGTGAGAGGATTAGATCGGCTTGGGAGATGTTTTTTCCCTTGAGCCCCGGCACTTCCACGCTTTCTCCATGTTCTGTATAAGAACGAATCCACAAAAGGATGCAGGTGATGAGCAGGCCAGCTGTGGCAACAGCCAGAAATAAATGCTTGAAAAAAACTTTGCTTTTGAGAAACTCGGTGAATCCGGACATGCCCGGCAAAATTGCTAAATGTTTTTGAGTTGTGGTCTGTTTGCGCCCCTTTCAAGTATATTTGCATCTTGCTTTCCTATTCCTCTATGCCCACGCAAAACATCATTTCCGGTCCTGCTCAACCCTTGTCATTCGAAGACTTCCGTGAAGAGGTAAAAAAAGATTTTTTCACTGCCTGCCTCAGCCGTGAGGCCAGCTTGCTGGGCAGGAGGGAAGTGCTAACAGGAAAAGCCAAGTTTGGTATTTTCGGTGATGGCAAAGAGGTTCCGCAGTTGGCCATGGCCAAGGTTTTCCGCAATGGTGATTTCCGCAGCGGATACTACAGAGACCAAACATTTATGTTTGCCATTGGCAAACTCACGATTGAACAATGGTTTGCAGGTTTATATGCACATCCTTCCTTGGATGCCGATCCCATGAGTGCCGGCAGGCAGATGGGCGGGCATTTTGCCACCCATTCTCTCGACGAGAACGGGGAGTGGTTGGACCTTACCAAACAGAAAAATTCTTCCGCAGATATTTCACCCACGGCCGGGCAGATGCCCCGATTGCTTGGGCTGGCTCAGGCTTCTAAGGTGTTTCGGGCGCTGGGTAAGGATGACTCTTTTGCCGGTTTCACCGACGGGGGAAACGAAGTTGCCTTTGGCAGCATTGGCGATGCTTCCACATCAGAAGGATTGTTTTGGGAGACCATGAATGCGGCGGCTGTCTTGCAGGTGCCTATGGTGATGTGTGTATGGGATGACGGACATGGCATTTCTGTACCTAAAAAATACCAAACCGCCCGAGAGAGTATTTCCGATGCACTTTGGGGCATGCGCCGTGATGAGCAAAAACCGCATGGACTTGAAATATTCCGTGTAAAAGGCTGGGATTATCCTGCGCTGTGTGAAACTTTTCACAAGGCTGCCGACCTTGCCCGCACAGCCCATGTGCCGGTACTCATCCATGTGGAGGAGCTGACTCAACCTCAGGGCCATTCTACCAGCGGCTCACATGAACGATACAAATCTCCCGAGCGTCTGCAGTGGGAGGCAGAGAATGACTGCATTCGTAAAATGAAAGAGTGGATGATTGGTGCTGCCATAGCCACGGAGGAGGAATGCAGGGTGATGGAAGAAAAGGCAAAACAGGATGTACGCGATGCCAAAAACAAAGCATGGTCTGCTTTTCTTCAACCGATTCAGGAGGAAAAAGAAAGACTGATGTTCTTGCTTTCTGAAATGCCCGGAAATGAAGACCTAATGGCTTCTTTGCAGGCCAACCGCGAACCCATCAGGCGCGAACTGGCCGGGCTTGCCAGAAAAGCCCTCAGAAGACAGGCCCACCTTCATCATCCCGGCATGCATGCCTTGCAGCAATTTGCAGAAACATATCTTACAGAAAATGCCATGCGTTATGGTTCACACCTGTACTCACAATCGGTGCATTCGCCTTTGCATTGCACAGCGATTGCTCCCAGGTACGACCAGGAAAAACCCGTGGATGGCAGGGAGGTGCTGCGCGATAATTTTGATGCCTTGTTTTCCCGTATTCCGGGGATGCTGATTTTTGGTGAAGATGTAGGCGGCATTGGTGATGTAAATCAGGGCTGCGAAGGATTACAGAAAAAATTTGGGGAAACGCGGGTTTCGGACACCGGCATTCGTGAAGCCACCATCATCGGGCAGGGCATAGGCATGGCCATGCGCGGATTGCGTCCTGTAGCAGAAATTCAATACCTCGATTATTTACTGTATGCCTTACAAATACTAAGCGACGATTTGTGCACCCTTCATTACCGCACAGCAGGCAGGCAAAAGGCCCCGCTGATTGTGCGCACACGGGGGCACAGGCTCGAAGGCATCTGGCACAGCGGTTCGCCCATGGGTGTGATTTTAGGTGCACTCAGGGGCATGTATATCTGCGTTCCAAGAAACATGACCAAGGCAGCAGGGTTTTACAACAACCTCTTGCAGGGTGATGCACCGGCTTTGGTTATAGAATGTCTCAACGGCTACCGTCTTAAAGAAAAGTTGCCTTCCAACCTCGGAGAATTCAAGGAGCCACTGGGCATCACAGAGGTCATACGGGAGGGTGTTCACATTACCCTGGTTACCTATGGGTCTTGTTGCAGAATTGCCATGGAGGCTGCCGATATGCTTTCAGAGAATGGCATTGAGGTGGAAGTGATAGACATTCAAACATTGATTCCTTTCGACCTCGAGCAAGGGATCCGTGCTTCACTGAAAAAAACTTCCCGCTTGGTCATCCTCGATGAAGATGTTCCGGGAGGGGCTTCGGCTTATATATTGAGAGAAATACTTGAAACCCAAAAAGCATGGCATCTGCTTGATGCAGCGCCTGTTTGCATTACAGCTAAAGAGCATCGTCCGGCCTATGGTTCCGACGGAGATTACTTCTCCAAGCCTTCTGCTGATGATGTGTATGATGTCCTGTATGGCATGATGAACGAAAACAACCCCGGGCTATTTCCTGCATCATGAAAACACAACTGTCCTTTCTTTCGGTTTTGCTGGTAAGCTTGATTACTTTCTCCGGAACGAGGGCACAGGATTCCTGTGCTACGGTTGTTAAGACTGTGGATTCGCTGCTGGTACTTGCCAAGGGATATGCCAAAGACAAGAAATTTATCTCTGCAGAGAGTTACTTTAAAGGGGCAGGGGAATGGAAGGATGCTTATCCGGAATGTTTTTCGGGAAGCGGCATACAAACTGATGAATACCTGGCAGTGGTGCCACCTGCTACCTACCAGAAATTGCTGGAAGAAGTTTTGGTCATGCAGGAATCAAACAAGTATGATGAAGCCCTGAACAGGTATGCGCAGGCAGGTAACTATTTTGTGCGTTATGAGGTATCGGTGAGCGGATTGAGCCATTTGCCCATGGAAGATTTTTTGTTTGCCTACGGCAAAGGTGGCTTTGTAAAACATTACATCAACAAACAGATTGGAGAAAAAAATTACTCCAAGGCATTGGAGATGTATTGCCGCATGCTTGATAAGGGAATTGCGTCGGATGAAATCAAAAGGCCGTTGTATGATTTGGGAGTTTTGATGGCGCAGTCGGACAAATTGCGCAATCCATCGGAAAATCCGGAAAAACTATTATCAGTATACATAGTAAAAAGAAAAGATCTTCGTTTTTTTGAAATGGGCTATAAGTTTGGTTGGAGAACCCCCAGATAGATAAATAATGAAGAATAGGAGATTTTTGCACTCAATCGTATTGAGTTTGATTTATTTTTCGGCGTTTTCTCCATTTGCTCGGTCGCAAGGACTACAGTTGCCTTTGGTTTCCGGCTTCGACAAGTCAGAGGAGAGGGCCATGTTTTCGTTTTACCCTGAATTCGGCAATCCTTGGGAATTTAGCAGAAACACCTCTTTTTCTTCTCCTTTTAGTCTTCAGCAAAAGGAAAACATTGCGCCCGGCTGGGTGGTTTCTCCCATGTTGGATTTCAGCAATGGCGTGTTGATCACAGGACGATATTTTTATTCAAAAAAGAACAAAATGAGAGGAGATACCCTGGGTATTTACCTGGGCATCAGGGGCAGGAATCCTTCTGCTCATCCATTTATGCAGGTGAAGGATTTGTATGCCTTGCCACCCGGAAAAGGAGCTTGGCAGGATTTTGCAATTGAATTGCCGCCCGGTTCAGATTCTTCTTATGTGGCATTGTATGTTCGCAACACATCAGGTGGCACTGTTTTTTCTTTGGACGACATCCATTTTGAACCTTTGCATTCATCAGCAGGATTCATCGTGAACAGTGTGGTGGAATTTATGAACCCCGTGCCCAGTGGTAAAACATACAGATGCAAGGAGAGGCGCTGCGGAAAATTTTTTGTGAACCTTTACAATGCCGAAGGCAAATGCGTATTTTCACAACCGGTGAAAAAAGGCAACTTCTCTTTCGACCGTAGTTTGTATCCGGGAAAGTACCTCTGTACGCTGGTTGATGCAAGCGGCAACCTTATGCAAAAACAAAATCTCATCATCATCAGGGAATGAACAAACGCATCCTTCCAATTCTGGTTTTAGTGTTTCCGTGCATGCTGCAGGCGCAGGTAAGCATCCTTAAGACCGATATGCCTGCATCCGGCCAAACCATTTATCGTAGTTCGGCGCTGGTGCCTGCCGGTTTGGATTATCAGGCTACCGGAACAAACTATGTATGGGATTTCAGTCAGTTGGAAGAAGCAGGCAAGGACACCAGTGATTATGTGAGTGTTTCCTCAACCAATTTTGCTTATCAATTGTATTTCAACAATCCTTTCTCTCCAAACTACCGTGCTGATTTTGCAGTGAAGGCACCCGATTTTCCAATTCCTTCTGCGGCCGGTATCAGCATCACCGATGTATACAACTATTACAAAAACAACAATACCGAATATTCCATGGTGGGATTTGGTGCCACAGTAAATAGTATTCCCACATCTGTGCGCAATGATTCAATAGACTACATCTATCGGTTTCCGATGAATTATGGCAACACAGATCATTGTGTATCCCGTTTCTCTATTTCGGTTCCCTCCGTTGGCGGCATCAGCGAGCGCAAACAGCGTTGGAATGAGGTGGATGGATGGGGCTTGCTCAAACTGCCAAACGATGCCGTGGAGCATCAGGTGCTCAGGGTAAAAACCCATCTTATTCAGGTGGACACAATCAGCATTGCTTCATTCGGGGTATCCTTTCCGGTAGAAACCGAATCATATGAATACAAATGGATTGGGAAAGGATTTTCTGAACCACTCTTACAGATCAATACAAGTTTAGGTTTTGGTGGGGGAGAAACGGTTTCAGGCATCCGATACAAATATATTCCGCCCAATACTGCGGGTATTGCCGAGCCCGGAAAAAGCATGCTTTCTCTATTGGGCAATCTGGTGCAGGTCTTCCTCAGGTGTTATTCTTCTCCATGCCAATACAGCATCTATGATGCCTCCGGTGCCCTTCGTATGCAAGGCAATTTCAGCGGATCGGGCGTAAGGGAATTGTCGGTGCAGGCGCTTGCTTCAGGCATGTACCTGATCATTACAAACCATGCAGGGAAGATTTCACGCGCAAGCTTTATCAAGCAACAGTAAGTTTTTTTGAGGCCGCATACGCATATCGGTTTGCTCACTGCCACCTCCTTGGTGGTGGCGAATATGATTGGCACCGGTGTCTTTACCAGTCTGGGTTTTCAGCTGGCCGGCATCGATAACGGATACACCATTGTTTTGCTTTGGCTGGCAGGAGGTTTGTTCTCTCTTTGCGGGGCCATGGTCTATGGTGAGATGGGTGCAGCCTTTCCGCGCAATGGTGGCGAGTATCATTTCCTCACTCGTCTCATTCATCCATTTGTTGGATTTCTGGGCGGTTGGGTCAGTGCCACCGTTGGTTTTGCTGCTCCTGTTGCCCTTGCTGCAAGTTTAATGGGAGGGTATGCTTCCCGCATTGTGGAGGGACTCAATGAGCAAGTGGCAGCTGTCGGGGTGGTGCTTCTTATCTCGCTCATCCATGTGCGTGGTGTGCATACAGGGAGTCGTTTTCAGAATGTGTTTACCATCGGAAAAGTGTTGTTGATGCTGCTGTTTGTGGTGGCCGGATTTTTTTCGGAAGAAACATTTACCTGGGCCTTTAGCAAAGGTTTTGAAGGTATTACCGGTGACCTGGGCTCCCAGGCATTTATTACTTCTTTGTTTTTTGTGTCTTACAGTTACTGCGGATGGAATGCTTCAGCCTATATGGCCGGGCAGATTGAGCAACCCGAGAAAAACCTGCACCGATCGCTCATTTTCGGCACACTGATAGTAACCCTTTTGTATGTGCTCATCAATATTTGTTTTTTAAAGAATGCCCCCATGGAAGAGATGCAGGGTGTGAAGGAAGTAGCCTATGCACCTGCCCGGCATATTTTTGGTACGGTAGGCGCATCATTCATTTCCGGATGCATTATACTCTTTTTAATATCCTCCATCAGCAGCATGGTGATGACGGGACCAAGGGTTACGGAAGCAATGGGAAATGACATCAAAGAGTTGCGTCTGTTCTCCAGAAACAACAGCAAGCAAACGCCTGTGGCGGCCATCTTATTGCAGGCAGGTATATCGGTGGCGCTTATTCTATCAGGAAGTTTTGAGCAAGTGCTTACCTATCTTGGTTTTACGCTCAACCTATTTACACTGTTAACGGTTGGAGGGTACACTTATTACCGTTTTCGTAAGGGCCCTTGCAAGACCTATGCGGCACCGTTTTTTCCTCTAATGAGTGGCTTGTTCTTGTTGTATGCAGGATGGATTTTGGTTTTTGGTCTGATTCGTGCACCCTTCGAATCAATCGCAGGTTTGCTTACCCTTGTTGCAGGTGGGATATTCTATTTATTCTCTTCTTCACAATAATCCTGCCGGACTTGTCTAAATAAAGGCTTTTTATCTCATCTTTGCAGCCTTTTATGAATTTTCTGTTTTCCCGTACGAACCTTGCTTTTTCTGCATTTTTGCTTTTGATTTTGGGTTTGCCATCCTGTGGTTCAGATTCCCCGAAAAACAAAAAAACATCCTCAGAGCATGCAAGTATCCCGGTGGTTCAAGAATCACCTGAGCTGAACGACAGTCTGAAAGCGCACAAGGGCATACACAGCATGGCTCGTCTTGTTGCGGGCCTTCTGCCTGAGCAAGGTACAGAAGCCGATGAGATTACAAAACTCTCTGCCTGGAAAGCATTCTCTGCAAACCTGAATTCCCGATTCGGAAAGCTCGACAGCACGCGACTATTCACTATTCGTAATTGGAGAGAAAAGGAATTGGCAAGCACCCTCTCGGGAGAAGAAGTTTTGTTTTACCCTTTTTCCGGCCCGGATTTTTTAAATGCCTCCCAGTTTTTTCCCGAAGCGGCAAGCTATTACATGTTTGCTCTTGAAGCGCCGGGTAGTCTTCCTCTTCCTGCGGAATTAAAAAAAGATACTTCCGGAAAGTACTTCTCCAGCATTGAAAAATCCCTTTGGTCTATTCTCAACTTTTCTTTTTTTCGCACCAACAGCATGAAGGTGGATTTGAATGCATCTGACCTCAATGGTGCGGTTCATCTGCTCGTGCTTTTTGCCCAAAGGATGGGTTATGAGGTGTATTCGGTGCAGGCGGTGACCATTGATTCTTTGGGGAAAATCAGTGAAGGGCAGGTGGGAACAATACCGGGTATGCGCATCCTATGCCTATCGCCCGATAAAAAGCAGAACAAAACCATCTTTTATTTTTCAGCAGATATTTCTGATGCAGGTATTCTTGGAAAAAAAGAACTCAGGATGTTTCTCGAAAATCTTCCCGACAACAGAAACACTTATCTGAAATCCGCTTCCTACCTTTTGCATGGCGGCAATTTTTCCTGGATGCGTGCACACATCTTACGCAAGAGTCATCATATTTTACAGGACGACAGCGGCATTCCATTGCGATATGTTGACAGCACCTGGCAAAAAACCTTTTATGGGAGCTATGATGCGCCCATCAGTCTGTTTAAAAACAAATACCAGGAGCAGCTCCGGGCCGCCTATGAAGCAGGTGGCTCCAATGTGCGACCGCTTCCCTTTGGAATTGGTTATGACTACCGCCTGAATGAGTCGAACCTCATGCTGTTTTCTAAATTAAAGGGAAAGTAAATCCGGATTTGCTTACTTTGCAGAAAAGCCATGTTCGGATGGTTATCCAATTGTTTCTTAAAGCATGATGAGTAAGCCGGGCGCAATGCGTATGAAGCGTTTTGGGTTTGTTTTTGCAGGCATCCTAGTTGTCTTTTTGCTTTTCTTTTTCCTCTTCAGAAACATCCTTTTAAAGGCCGTGGTGAACAGGGCAGGAGAGAAGCTGAAAAACAAATACGGTTTCACCCTAAGTCTCAAAGAAGCCCGTTTTAAGGGAATCTCAACGGTGAGTTTTGTAGAGGTTTTGGTGAAAACCAGCGAAGGGGATAGCCTGTTTCACTGCGCTGAAACCGAGGCAGACATCAAGACGCTGTTTCTCCTTTTGGGCAAAGTAAGATTGAACAAGCTGAAGGTGCTCGACATGAGTTTACAGCTTAACCGCAGGCATGGTCATGATCCACTCAGGCAGTTGCTTGTTAAGGATCAGCAAAACACAAAGAAAATTGACAAAAAGACCGAAACTGATTGGGGCGCGTTGTCTAATCGCTTGCTCAACAAAGTTTTCTCTTCACTGCCTGCCGAACCCCAATTCATCAATACGCATTTCAGTTACAGCAA
>JBKCNM010000052.1:0-36479 GCA_046297395.1 Bacteroidota bacterium | reverse complement strand
GGGTGCTCAATCTTGTTGTAGAAACCGCCAAAGGTGACTTGTTTTACGCCTTCTTCTTTGAGGAAGTCTCCGGGAAATCCCAACTCGATGCTGCTGGCCTCGTTTAGTTTTTGCATATGTTCGGAAGACAGGCATACTTCGGTGAAGCCCATATTGTCTAACAGTTGTGCCGCTTGTGTGGCACCCACGATGGGAATGCAGGAGGGAAAGTTTTGTCTGCACCAGGCAAGGGCAATGTGTGCCGGTGAATGACCTGTTTCCGCCGAAATATTCAATATGGTTTGGGTGATGTGCACCGCTCTTTCACCGAGTCGTTTGCTGGTTTCGGGCAGTCGTCCTTTTTCTCCTTTCAAGTATTTTCCGGTGAGTGCACCACCCGCCAGCGGAGCCCAGTTGCAAAGCGTAAGTCCGTAATGTGCGGCCATTGGCAAGAGTTCTCTTTCGGGTGTTCTTTGCAGCAGGCTGTATTCCACCTGCAAGGTGATGACTTTGGTCCAGCCCATGAGGTCGGCCAGCGTTTGTCCCTTGCTGATGATCCAAGCTGGTGTGTCGCTGATGCCTATGTAATGCACTTTGCCTGCACGCACCAAATCATCGAGGGCGCGCATCACTTCGTCAATCGGCGTGAGGTTGTCCCAGATGTGCAGGTACAAAAGGTCGATAAAATCGGTTTGCAGGCGGCGCAAACTTTCCTCTACACTACGCATCATGTTTTTTCGGTTGTTTCCGGATGCATTCGGATTAGAGAGGTTGTCGAAGAGAGAATATTTGGTTGCGAGCACAAAGTAGTCCCGATTACCTTTCATGAATTCACCAATGTATTTTTCGCTGCTGCCTTCGGTATAGCGGTTGGCGGTGTCAATAAAATTACCGCCCTTGTCGGTAAACTGTTTCATGATTTCAAAGGAAATATCCTTATCGGCGCCCCATTTCCATTCCTGTCCGAACCCCATGGTGCCGAGGCAGAGTTCTGATACTTTGAGTCCTGATTTTCCGAGTAATTTGTATTTCATGGTGTGTATATTTTCTTGTATAACAAAGCCCAAGATACGAAACCCATGCGGGAAAGTGATGCAAATGAAATGTTACCTTTGCAGGGGATGAGGAAGATTCTGGTAATCAGGTTTAGTTCCATTGGCGATGTTGTACTTACCTCGCCTGTGTTGCGTTCTTTGCGCAGCAAATATCCCGGTGCTGAGATTCATTTTCTCACCAAGGAGTCTATGCTTTCGCTGCTTGCACATAACCCTCACCTACATAAGATTTACACCATCCGAAAGAAAGTTTCGGAAGTGCTCCCCGAATTAAAGGCTGAGGGGTATGACCTGGTGGTGGATTTGCATAAAAATATCCGCTCCACATTGGTAAAGATGTCGCTGAACACCACTTCGTTTTCTTATCACAAGCTCAATTACCGCAAATGGATGCTGGTGAGACTCAAGGTGAATCTTTTGCCCAGTGTACATATTGTGGACAGGTATTTTGATGCTTTGGAATCTCTTGACATCAGGAATGATGGAAAAGGGCTGGAGATTTTTATTCCTTGGGAGGCTGAGCAAGAGGCTGCCCGAATTTTGCTTACAGTAGAAAAGCCCTTTGTGGTATTTTCCATAGGCGCCGCACACTTCACCAAACGCTTGCCCGAAAGTAAATGGAAGGAACTGGCATCACTCGTAAAAGGCAGTATTGTGATAGCGGGTGGCAAGGAAGAATTTGCTGCCGGAGAAGCAATCAAATCCATCGATCCGGGCCGCATTGTGAATGCCTGCGGAAAGTGCAGCATTCTTGCTTCTGCGGTGCTCCTGCGAGAGTCGGAGGTGGTGGTGAGCAACGACACCGGATTGATGCATATTGCTTCCTGTTTTGCCAAACCCATTGTGAGTGTGTGGGGAAGCACGGTTCCGGAATTTGGTATGTATCCATATTTGCCTCAGCATCCTGAGAGATCTGCCATTGTGCAAACCGGTGGTTTGAAATGCCGTCCATGTTCCAAGATTGGTTTTGCCTCTTGTCCGAAAAAACATTTCAGCTGCATGGAATCGATTCCTGCAACAAATATTTATAATGCCATCAGGCAACTCTCATCATGAAAACAAATCGCTTATTTATTCTCTTCACATTAGTAAGTAAACTTGCTTTTGCACAGGATATTTCAATCGAAAAATTGCAAAAGCACATTGGGTTTCTTGCTTCCGACTCCCTGCATGGTCGCGGTACAGGAACACCTGATGAGCAAAAGGCTGCAGCCTATATTGCATCTGCTTTCCGCGATTTGGGTCTGGGTTATTTGCCCGGACAAAAAGAGTATGTGATTCCGTTTTCTTTTCGCAAAACGAAAGATCCCCATGGAAACGAAACGGATACCACTGCGCCGAGAACGCAATCCATGAATGTGGCCGGTTTGATCAACTGCAACAAACCATATACCATTTGTATTGGTGCACATTTTGACCATCTGGGTCTGGGTCATGACAAGAATTCATTAGATGCAAATCCCGAAGGAAAAATTCATAATGGTGCAGACGACAATGCTTCCGGTGTTGCCGGCATATTGGAACTGGCTCGTTATTATTCGGGAGCCAGAAAAAACAAGCTTCGTTACAACCTTGCTTTTGTGTGTTTCTCGGGAGAGGAGTTGGGGCTGATTGGTTCCAAGAAATTTGTAGAAGCCAATGTTCTTGACACCGCGAGTATCCAGCTCATGATTAATCTGGACATGGTGGGCAGGCTGAATGACAGTACACAAAAAGTGATGGTATATGGCACGGGCACTTCTTTACCGCTTCATCGAATTGCCGATGAGGCCAATCAACATTTGGTCTTGGTAAAAGACAGCAGTGGCATGGGTCCCAGCGACCATACTTCATTTTATCTGAAGCGTGTTCCGGTGCTGCATTTTTTTACCGGTCAGCACAAAGATTACCACAAGCCGGATGATGATGCAGCAAAAATCAATTATCCCGGCGAGAAAAAAGTGCTGGAATATATTGCCGGGGTAATCGATCGGGTGAATGAGGAACCCAAGATGGCATTTTTAAAAACCAGGGATGCACAGAGCGGACAAAAGGTATCATTTAAAGTGACGCTGGGAATCATGCCTGATTATTCCTTTGAGGGAAAGGGAATAAAAGTGGATGGAGTCACGGAGGGAAAGCCTGCCTTTAGGGCGGGTGTGTTGCAGGGAGACATCATCTTGCAGTTAGGAGAAATATCCACCGCAGACATGAGTTCTTACATGAAAGCATTGGGTACCTTTCAAAAAGGTTCGGCAACCCGGGTAAAGGTTTCCCGCAAGGGCGAGGAGAAATGGCTTGAAGTGACTTTTTAAATGCAGTGCATAAAAAGTATACTCCGGTAAGAAAGAATTTACCGGGAGATAATTTGATAAGTAGCTTTGAGCGATTGCTGCAAGTTGCGGATATGGCTTCTAAGCACATAAACATCTTCGGCAATAAGTCCTGATTCTGCAAGGCTCATGGCATCGATGGTGAGTTCTTTAATCTCTGCAAGTTTGTTGATATTGAGCATGTGGTAAGGATCTTTCACTTCTTCTACATCCTTGTAATGGTCACCCACTTTGGTTTTGATTGATGTTGGATCAGATACTGCCACATGTATGCCAATAGAACCACAGATATTTCCTGAAATATCCAGTTTTGGTACGCCGCTGATTAAAAACACACGCGATTCCCCGTTTTTGCATTTAAGTTCAAGTTCGTAGGTATGCCCCACGCCCTGGGTGCGGTTTTCTTGTATGGACTGCATGCGTTTTACGGAAGAATCAGTAAGGAGTATATCTGCAGCAGATTTTTTGAGTAACTCCTCTTGTTCATATCCGGTAAGTCGGCAGAATGAATCATTTACATAGTCTACTTTCCCCTGTAAGTCTACCTCCAGCAATCCCATATTCAGCTGATTGATACAGGTGCGAAACTGTTTTTCTGCAATCTCAAAAATTTCATTTGCCCTTGTCAATGCGGTAATATCCTGAAATTGCCAGGTGTTTCCACCGGGTGCATTTTCTGTGTTGAAGGGGATGAAATCAACTTTATAAATTTTCCCATTTGCCGTACTGAGTTTATGGTCGAAAAGCAAATCATTGGTCTCTTTGCATTGCTCAATCAACTCTTTAAAGCTGGAAGGATTTTCGAAGTAGGTAAACAGTTTATCAGTGAAGGATTGAAAGTTACTTCCAATGATGATTTCCGGCTTCATCACCAAATCAAAAAGGTTACAGAAGGCATCGTTTGCAAATTCAATGATTCCCTGTGCAGAGATGATGAGTATTCCTGCCTGAAGGTGCTGGAGGATAAAATGATTTCTATCATGGCGGAACTGCATTTCCTTCCATTGAACGACCCTTGCCGAAATATCCATTCCGATGAGATCGACGATTCCGGAATCGGAAACCTGATAAGTAAAAAGCCAGGTTCTCTGTTTATTTTCAAATTCAAATTCACCGGATAAACCACCTGCAAAAACATTTCGGATGGTTTCAGTGATAAAGCCTGTGTTTTGATTTTCTTCAAAAAAAATTTTTCCTGCCTTGTTGGAAGCGAGCATTCCGCCTTCCCGGCTGATTTGCATCACCGGTGCATGAGTAAACGAAATAGAACGCTCCTGCATCAGCGAATTTATTGTGGCCAGTGAAAATAGATTTCCTGCGAGAGTTTTTCCGAGAGACTGAGGCTTACCGGACATGTTCGTGCGGCTTTTTCCAGTATTTCTTTATGTTTTTCTGAGTAGGGGAAGTCAGGCATATAAAGCGAGATGATAATTTTTTCTACGCTGCGCGGTTGCGAGGCCATATACTTTTCTACTTCACATCGAGTACCCTCTATATTTATTTGATGTGTTTTGGATGCGATGCCCATGATGGTGAGCATGCAGGAAGCCAGGGAAGTACTCATCAGGTCGGTAGGAGAAAAAGCCTCTCCTTTTCCCTGGTTGTCTTTGGGTGCATCTGTTTGCAGAACCATGCCGGAGGGCAAATGTGTTGCCTGCGTCCGGAGCTCACCAAGATATTTTACTTCTGCTATTTTCATATTACTTTTTACCCTGAACAATGACTACAATTTCTCCTTTTGGAGGCGCTCCTTTACATAGATGAAGCAATTCTTCGGCGGTACCTCTTAGGAATTCTTCATGCAATTTACTAATTTCCCTTACAATACAAACTTCTCTTTGAGGCTCCATGAATGCGTTTATTTCCTGCAACAATTTTAGGAGACGATGTGGCGACTCGTAAAAAACAAGGGTTTTATCAGATACAGCAAGTTCTTTTAATCGGGTGGAACGCCCTTTTTTATGAGGCAGGAAGCCCTCGAATACGAATCTGTCGCAGGGAAAACCGGATACTACCAATGCGGGGACGAAAGCAGTTGGACCCGGCAGACATTCCACATCGATTCCATGTTTGAGGCATTCTCTGACTAGCAAAAAACCGGGATCGGAAATACCTGGTGTACCTGCATCGCTGATAAGGGCAACCTTTCCCAGGGTTTTTATTTTTTCGATGAGGGCATCCAGCACCTTGTGTTCATTGTGTGCATGAAAAGATTGCATCCTGGTATGGATGTCGTGATGCTTAAAAAGTTTAGAAGAGGTCCGTGTATCCTCAGCAAGTACGAGCTCACTTTCTTTTAGCACGCGTAGTGCCCTGAGCGTAATGTCTTCGAGATTGCCAATGGGTGTGGGAACAAGTGTAAGTAATGCCATTCTGCTCAAGATTCTGAGAGTAGGAGAACCCTGTCGAACTCTTCTCTGCTTACTTTGCTCACAGAAAGTCTCGATAACCTCACCAATTCCATATTCGCGAGAAGTTTGTCTTTTTTTATTTCGGCAAGCGTTACCTGGCGACGAAATTTCTTTCCGGGTTTTACCTTCACAGAAAGCCAGGCATCCTCATCGGAGGTGGGGTCTTTAAAATGTTCTTTGGAAACTACTGCTGTTCCAACAATGGCAAGTCCTTCGTTGCTATGGTAGAACAGCAACAGATCGCCTTTTTTCATCTCACGGAGGTTGTTTCTTGCTCCGTAATTTCTAACTCCATCCCAGGTTGTTTCTTTGTCTGCAACCAGCTGGTCGTAGTGATACTTAAAAGGTTCTGATTTGATGAGCCAGTAATTCATTTTATACTGCAATAACTGCTGTTATCTCACTTGCATTTTTACGGATGGCGTCTTCAATACCTGCTTTCATGGTCATATGACTCATGCTGCATGAGCTGCAGGAACCCATCAATTTTACTTTGGCAATGAAATCCGGAGTGATTTCAACAAGTGATACATTGCCGCCATCTGCTTCCAGAAATGGACGAATCTGATTGAGGGCTTCCTCTATTCTCTCCTGTAAATTGTTGGTATGCATGGTTACGATGTGGGAATAGCAATGTTATTTTTAGCATTGAGTATAGAAATCTCCCTGGCTGCATTTTCTGCAAGTTCCAGCAAGGCATTGTATTGGGGAGAATTTTCATTAAGAACGGCAGGTCTGCCAAGATCGCCGGATTCGCGAATACTTTCTACCACGGGGATTTGTCCAAGCAAGGGAATCTGCAACTGAGCAGCCAGGTTTTTTGCTCCTTCTTTTCCAAAGAGGTAATACTTTTTATCAGGAAGTTCGGGAGGGCTAAACCATGACATATTTTCAATGATTCCTAAAACAGGAACCTTGATATTATCCATGCCAAACATGGCAATTCCTTTGCGGGCATCAGCCAGGGCAACTTCCTGAGGGGTACTTACTACGATGGCCGCTGAGACAGGGACAGCTTGCACGAGAGAGAGATGAATATCGCCGGTTCCCGGGGGTAAATCAACAAAAAGGTAATCGAGTTCGCCCCAATCGGCATCCATAAACAACTGATTGAGGGCTCTGCTGGCCATGGGGCCTCTCCATACGATGGCCTGGTTGGCTTCGGCAAAAAAACCAATGGATAAAAGTTTAACCCCATGACTCTCTACCGGAACCATCAGGTTTTTTCCATTGATGTTTCTCATCATTGGTCTTTCATGCAGCACATCGAACATGATGGGAACGCTGGGGCCGTAAATATCGGCATCTATCAGTCCTACTTTTGCACCTTTCATGGCAAGTGCCACAGCAAGGTTGGCAGCCATGGTAGATTTACCCACTCCTCCTTTTCCGGAGGCAACTGCGATGATGTTTTTGATGGTATGCAAGGAGGCTGCCTGAAGATTTTTACGGTTGGTTACTTCCGCATCCATGGTAATGTCCACATCTGCTTCCTTGTTTACATAATGGATGATGGCATTGATACATGCCCTGCGAATGGTTTCCTTCATCGGACAGGCGGGAGTGGTAAGCACTACGCGAAAGGAAACCTTTTTTCCTTCAATATTTACATCACGCACCATTCCCAGACTCACGATGTCCTTATTTAAATCGGGATCATCCACATGGGAGAGGGCATTTAAAACTTCTTCTTTTGTAATTTCCATGAACAACCGAACAAATTTAGTTGATTTTTTGTTGCCTGCTCAGCCCGAAAAGAGGTAAAAAAGAGGCAAAAAAACCAATGCTGCAAACGGTCAACAAAATCAGCATAATATCTGACGGAATCATTTTCACCGGGTAATATCTGATAATAAAAGAACCTGAATCTGAGAGTTCAACCAGCCCATATTGTCTCTGCAGAAAACAGATAATCACACCAATAAGTGTTCCAATAAGTGTTCCAATGAGTGTAATGAACAGACCATTGCTCAGAAAAATTCCTCCTGTGATTTTTTGATCTGCTCCCATGATTTGTAAGATGCGGATGTCTTTCTTTTTCTCGATGATAAGCATGGTGAGGGAAGAGCTGATGTTAAAAGCAGCAATCAAGAGGATAAATGTGAGAATAAGGAATACGGCCATCTTTTCTGTTTTCATGATTTTGTAAACATCTTCATGAAGGGCGTATCTGTCGAGTATTTTGAGAGGGATGTGTAATTTTTTGATTTCATTTTCCACTATTTGTGGATTGGCATCAGGGAGTAAAAAAATTTCAAGACCTGTGGCTTTTTCAAACTTGCCGGTAAGCTCTGTAGCAAAACTGTAGGGTATGATCACGCAATGCATGTCGTATTCCTGTTGCACACTAAATACTCCACCGATATGCAAAGATCTGCTGATAAGAACTTCGCTGATATCTACGGAAATGCCGGCTTCCGGATTGGGCGCATAGAGTTGTGCAGGCGCTATGCTGTTGGCATACAAACCAAGTGAGGAGGAGACTCCGGCGCCGGGAATTAATCCAAATGCTTCATGACCGAATTTCTCTCCGGGTGCAAGTCTGATGTATTTTTCCAGTCCGGATGCATGTATTCTCGAAGCATGATACCCCTTGATCTTTACAAAGTTTTGTCTTTCCTCAAAGCGCATGAGGGCATTGTCCTCAATACAGAAACCAGCATAGGAAACACCTTTGATGTTTTTTATTTTTTTTATCCATTCTTCCTTTGCATCAAAATATTTTCCCGTTTGTGCGACCAGTTTAAAATTAGGGTCAAAACTTGTGTAAAGTCCGGAAATCAGTTCTTCAAATCCATTGAATACAGACAGCACAATGACGAGTGCAGCAGTTCCGGCACAAACACCTGTGGTAGCAATCCATGAAATGATGTTGATGGCCTGTTTGTTGCGTTTGGAAAACAGGTATCGTCCGGCAATAAACAGGGATAAGCGCATGGTTTTACTTCCAGGCTTTTACGATAAGACCGGTGCCGGTGGGATGCTTCATGCGTGTATCGAGTGCATTCAGCAGAAAACAAAGTGGATATACCAGCAGATAATAAAAGGGAAGGATGACAAAAAACAACCTGGATGCAGAGAGTAAGGAGATGGGGTATTTCATTGACAATCGCCATGAAATTTTACCGGGCCATCCGTAGGAATAGAGAACTTCTGTTTTGGAAAATCCTGCTGTTTTCAATTTTTGTTGAATTTCTTCTACTCCATATCCATCGCGCACATGCTCACCAATAAAGGATTCTTCTCCTTCTCCGCGCACATCTGATCCTCCCTGGTCGCTGGGTGTAGAAATCAGTAACATGCCCCCGGGCCTGAGTACGGCAAGGATGTTTTTAAATACGAGTACATCTTCAAGAATATGCTCCATTACATCTACAGAAAGAGCAAGATCATAGGACTGATTGCTTGTAAAGGCAGTTAAATCGGCCACGCTGAAATGGACATCCTGAATACCACTTCGTTTAAAAAATGCCGTGCAATCGCTTACCTGGTCTTCCTTCACATCCACTGCATCGATGGGTGTATTTGTAAAAAGCTGAGACATGTAATAAGTATACTGACCAAATCCCATACCTGCATCGAGAATGCGTTTTGGGGAAGGGTTGTTTTTCTTCCAAAGCTTTATTTCCCTGTGGATATGCCAGCAACGCAAAAGCAGGAGGTCGAGTAATTTGTAAAACAGTTTCCTTAAGAAGGGTGATTTGTTAAACACATCACCCAGTTGTTTTTTAATGGGATCGTACTCCATATTTTCAGAGATTTTTAAGGAGTTGTTCTATTTTTTCGGATTGATCGAGAGAGTCGTCGAGCACAAAAAACAAGTCAGGTACAACACGCAAATCTTTTCCGGTTTTCCGGGCCAGGGCGTGTCGGATTTCTTTTTTGTTCAGATTAATTTCTTCAAAAACAGGGTCGCGTTTCTCGCGCGGGAAGATACTTACATACACACGGCACACCGACAAATCGGGACTTACCCTTGCTTCGGTAACGGTGAGCAAGGATTGCAGGGTATGCATCTTAAGCTCGTTGGTAAAGAGTGCGCCCAATTCTTTTTGGATGAGGCGGGAAACTTTTAATTGTCTTGTGCTATCCATCAATTAAGCATTTGTTCCGTGACAGTTTTTGAATTTCTTTCCACTCCCGCAAGGACAGGGATCATTGCGACCTACTGTTTTTTCGGCTCTCACAGGTTGTACTTTTTGTTTTTCTGCAGGAGCCTGTTCGGGCTGTACTTCATTCCTACCGGTTTGAAGCCCTTTCATCTCGTTACGCGCAGGCGCCTTGGCCTCACGGATGCGGCTCTGGTCTTCCTGAGGAACAAATGCCCTTACCAGGAAGGAAACCATCTCCTGGTTCACCCGATGCACCAGATCTTTGAAGAGGTTGAAGGATTCAAATTTATAAATGAGCAAGGGGTCTTTCTGCTCGTATACCGCATTTTGCACAGACTGCTTCAGCTCATCCATCTCGCGCAGATGTTCTTTCCATGCATCATCAATGATGGAGAGCACCACATTTTTTTCGAAGCCTTTCACCAGTTCTTTTCCGTTGCTCTCGTATGATTTTTTGAGATTGATGATTACCTGCATGGTTTTTACACCGTCGGTAATTGGGAAGATGATGTTTTCGTAAAGATGTGCCTGTGATTCGTAAACATTTTTGATGGCAGGGTAGGCAACTTCCTGCAGCATTTTGTTTTTGTGATGGTAGTGTGAAATGGCGTTTTCAAAAATCTTCTGACTGATATCTTCTGAAGGAGATTTCAGGAATGTTTCTTTATCAACCGGAGATTCGATAGAAAAAATACGAATCAGTTCCAAAGAAAAATCTTCGAAGTTTTTGGTTTCCTGAAACTGATTCACCAAAAAATCAGCCGTATCGTAAAAGGCAGCAAGGATGTCGGATTCCAGCCGCTCACCGTAAAGTGCATGGCGGCGACGGCGGTAGATAACCTCTCTTTGTGAGTTCATCACATCGTCATATTCCAGCAATCTTTTGCGGGTGGCAAAATTATTTTCTTCTACTTTTTTCTGTGCCCTTTCAATCGACTTGGTAATCATGCTATGCTGGATGACCTCGCCTTCCTTGAGTCCCATTCTGTCCATGAGTCCGGCAATTCTGTCGCTTCCGAAAAGACGCATCAGATCATCTTCAAGTGATACGAAGAACTGAGAAGAACCGGGATCTCCCTGGCGGCCTGAGCGCCCGCGAAGCTGTCTGTCGACGCGACGGGAATCATGTCGCTCCGTTCCGATGATGGCAAGACCACCGGCTTCTTTTACGCCTGCACCCAATTTGATATCAGTTCCCCTGCCCGCCATATTGGTAGCAATGGTTACTGTTCCGGGCAAACCTGCAAGGGCAACAATCTCTGCTTCTTTTTGGTGAAGTTTTGCGTTGAGCACATTGTGCTTGATATTTCGCAAACGAAGCATCTTGCTGAGCAACTCAGAAATTTCTACCGAGGTAGTGCCCACCAGTACAGGTCTTCCTTTGGAGGTTTCTTCTTCAATCTGTGTGATTACCGAGTTGTATTTTTCTCTTTTGGTTTTGTATACGAGGTCTTCTCTATCGTCGCGCACAATTTTGCGGTTGGTAGGAATCACTACTACATCAAGTTTGTAGATATCCCAGAATTCACCTGCTTCTGTTTCGGCAGTACCCGTCATACCTGCCAGCTTGCGGTACATGCGGAAGTAATTCTGAAGGGTAACGGTGGCATAGGTTTGTGTAGCGGCTTCCACCTTCACATTCTCCTTGGCTTCTATGGCCTGGTGCAGTCCGTCGGAATAGCGCCTTCCGTCGAGGATACGCCCTGTTTGCTCATCCACGATTTTTACCTTGTTGTCCATCACCACATAATCCACATCAATTTCAAACAGCGTATAGGCTTTTAGCAATTGATTAAGCGTGTGCACGCGTTCACTCTGAATGGAGTAATTCCGCATGATGGCTTCTTTTTTGGCAGTGATTTCTTCGGAAGACAAACCTGATTTTTCTGCCTCGGCCATTTCGCTTCCAATATCCGGCAGAATGTAAAGTTTAGCATCTTCGCCTGAGGTGGACATCAATTCTATTCCTTTTTCTGTGAGTTCGATGGTATTGTGTCGTTCGTCAATCACAAAAAACAATTCAGCATCCACCTTCGGCATTTCTTTGCCATGATCCTGCATATAAAAACCTTCGGTTTTTTGCAGCAGGGCTTTCATGCCGGGCTCGCTCAGGATTTTGATGAGTGCCTTGTTTTTGGGCAGGCCACGGTGTGCACGCAACAGCATAAAGCCAAGCTCTTCGTTCTTCTTGGGATCGGCGGCTGCCATGTTTTTGCGCACATCTGCCAACACGGTATTCACATAATTTTTTTGTGCATTTACCAGTTTTTCAATTTTTGGTTTGAACTGAAAATATTCCTGGTCATCTCCTCTGGGCGCCGGACCAGAGATAATCAGTGGCGTTCTGGCGTCATCCACGAGCACGCTGTCTACCTCATCCACGATGGCATACATATGTTCGCGCTGCACAATATCTTCGGGACTGCGGGCCATGTTGTCGCGCAGGTAATCAAATCCAAATTCATTATTGGTGCCGTAGGTAATATCGGCGAGGTAGGCATTTCTGCGGGCATCTGAGTTGGGTTCATGCTTGTCGATGCAATCCACTCTTAATCCGTGAAACTCCATGAGCGGACCCATCCATTCAGAGTCTCGTCTGGCCAGGTAATCATTTACAGTAACCACATGTACCCCTTTGCCGGTGAGTGCGTTGAGATAAACCGGGAGGGTAGCCACAAGGGTTTTTCCTTCACCGGTAGCCATTTCTGCAATTTTTCCCTGGTGAAGAACTGCTCCGCCAATCAGCTGAACATCGTAGTGTACCATGTCCCAGGTAACCTTGTTCCCTGCTGCATTCCAAGTATTGGCATAAAATGCCTTCTCCCCTCTGATGCTCACATAATTGTTTTTGCCTGCCAGTTGTTTATCGCGGTCAGAAGCACTTACCTCCACTTCGCTATTTTCCGAAAAACGGCGTGCGGTTTCCTTGATCACAGCAAAGGCTTCAGGCAGGAGCGTATTGAGGCTTTCCTGAAGGTTGGTGTGTAAATCTTTTCGAAGTTTTTCTATTTCTTCAAACAGCTGCTCTTTTTCCTGAAGGTCTGTTTCAGGGTTTTCTGCTTGGCTGCGGAGGCCGGCAATTTCATCCTCACTGCTTTTTGCCTGCTCGAGGATATAGGTTTTAAACGAATTGGTTTTGGCCCTGAGTTCGTCGTTGGACAAACCGGTGATGCCGGCAGAGGCTTCAAGAACGGCATCTTTGAGCGGGCTCAGGTCTTTGAGATCCCGGTCCGATTTATTGCCGAATAATTTGGTGATGAATTTTAACATTTTCCGTAGAAAGTCAGCGAATTTACGCCAAAAATTGCTGCTTCCCGACCTGAAATCAACAAGTTTATGCCACGGAAAGCGGGAAATTCACGCTGTTTATGGATTTTGTTGCATCTCCAAAGCAAAACTGATGGAATTTTCTGAACAAAAACTTTTTGCCGGAGTTCACCGGCGGCCTTTTTGGCTCATCCTTCAGAAGTTTTTCAGTGAATTGAAACGCCCGTATGTACAGATGGATGGGCAGCTTATATGATGGGTTCCTATCTTGTCCATGCAGATAGGGTTTATCAGGAATAAATGGATATGTGCAGACATTGACACATCGCTTTTTTGGCAGGATGCCGAGGATTAGAAAAAACAAGAAACCATCATGTTTTTTGCTCAAGATAGAGGCGATTTTATGGAAGGTTTAAAGAAAAAAGGAGGCCACAAAAAATCAAAAATATACCGGAACCCAGCCAGATAAAAATCAAACTTGATGCTGCAAAAACCTACACGAAATTTTTTTGGATGATCATGGGTGTATTCCGTTTTTAAATAATGAGTACATAGATAAAGTTTCCAAAAAAAACATCCTTTTTCAAGGGAAATGAAATCATCTTAAAAAAGTACTTCCAATCCGTGGGCTTTTCAATTCGCTCATTTCAAAAGTCAAACCATGATATGCCGGTCAATGTTTGCATGATTTGCTGCTTTTCCGCATCCCTCTTCAGCGCTTCACCTGAAAAGATTTTCGGATGGCCTTGTCGGATAAGGATTTCCTACAAAAGACCGGTTCATGTTCGCACTCGGGTTCGCTCAGGATGGCTCATCTTACTCAAATGAGGGGCTTCTCTGCCAATTGTGCTTTATTTTATTAATTTTGCCCGCCTCAACACAACATTATGTCCTATCTTTTCACCTCAGAATCAGTGTCTGAAGGGCATCCCGACAAGGTTGCCGACCAGATTTCAGACGCCATTATCGATGAATTTTTGTTGCACGACGCCAATGCAAAAGTGGCTTGTGAAACCTTCGTAACCACCGGTTTGGTTGTGGTAGGCGGAGAAATCAATACCACGCCCGAGGTTAAAGGGAAGGTAGATATCCAAAAAGTAGTCAGGGGTGTTATTCATGATATTGGTTACAACAAATCTGAATATCAGTTTGACGCTGTAAGTTGCGGCATTCTGAACACGCTGCATGAGCAGTCTGCTGACATCAACCGTGGCGTTGACCGTGGCAAGGAAGAAAACCAAGGTGCCGGCGACCAGGGGATGATGTTCGGTTATGCTTCCCGTGAAACAGATAATTATATGCCTCTTCCTCTGGAGCTTTCTCACCTTTTATTGCGTGAGTTGGCAGCCATCCGCAAAGAAGGAAAGCAGATGAAATACCTTCGTCCGGATGCCAAATCACAGGTAACCATTCAGTACAGCGATGCCGGGAAGCCAGAGAAGATTGAAACCATCGTGATTTCCACACAACATGATGCCTTCGACAGCGATGCCAAAATGCTTGCAACCATTAAAAAAGATGTGCTCGATATTTTGATTCCCCGCGTGATGAAGAAATTGCCCAAGCGTGTACAAGCATTGTTTGGTAAGGATATTAAGTACCATATCAATCCCACCGGCAAATTTGTTATTGGTGGTCCTCATGGAGATACCGGACTTACGGGCCGAAAAATCATTGTGGATACATACGGAGGCAAGGGCGCCCATGGTGGCGGAGCATTCTCAGGCAAAGATCCGTCAAAGGTTGACCGCTCAGCTGCTTATGCTACCCGTCATATTGCCAAGAACCTTGTGGCTGCAGGCGTTTGCGATGAGGCATTGGTGCAAGTGGCTTATGCGATTGGGGTAGCAAATCCAGTAGGTCTTTATGTAAACACTTATGGAACCTGCAAAGCCACCGGAAAAGACGGCAAGGCCATTGCAGACGGTGAAATTGCGAAGCGGATCAGCAAAATTTTTGACATGCGTCCGAGTGCCATCGTGAAGCGATTGGGTCTCAAAAATCCAATCTATAGGCCAACTGCGGCATATGGACACATGGGCAGGCCATCTGCAAAAATAAAAGTGGGTGGAAAAACCTATGAAACTTTCACCTGGGAAAAACTCGATTTTGTGGATGCATTGAAAAAAGAGTTCAAGCTTTCCTGATATTTTTCTTCTAAGAATGTAAAAGGCTTCCTTCGGGAGGCCTTTTCTTTTTAATTGCCAGGATGCGCACCAAGCGATTACCGATCCTGAAAGTTCAACCCCGAAAAAAAGTTATCGGAAATTAATTTTACGCAGGGTCAACTACCCTCGAGCTTATTATAAGGCTATGTAATTACGACCAGCTTCCGGTGATTGAAGGGGAACTTTGGTTTGAATGCCTGATTTCATAATTTCTTAATAAGTGGGATTATCCTGTAAATCAGCCAATCACTGCGCTTCTCATGCATGTTTTCATCGTAAGAAGTGCATCCTTGCGGCCGTAGAAAAGAATTAGCAGATAATTAATACATTTGTAAAAACCACTACTTAAAAACGGCAATTTACCCACCCCTTTTAAATTCCGATTGAACAACATGATAGATTCATCCAACAGGGTTCTTATACTGGCTCCTCATACCGATGACGGAGAATTGGGATGTGGTGGAACGATTGCCCGTTTAATCAGTCAGCATAAAGAAGTTTGGTATGTGGCTTTTTCCATTTGTGAAGAATCAGTTCCGGAAGGTTTTCCCAAAGATGCATTGGAAAGTGAGGTAAGAAAGGCAACAGCATTTTTAGGAATCAAACCGGAGCATCTCATTCTTTACAAATATCCTGTCAGGAAATTTAATTTGCATCGACAGGAAATTCTCGAAGAGATGGTGAAGCTTCGTGCATTGGTGAAACCGGATGTTGTTTTTATGCCTTGCTCATTGGCCTTGCATCAGGATCATCAAACCATCCACAATGAGGGACTTCGTGCATTTAAGCATTTTACCTGTTACGGATACGATTTGCCATGGGATACTGTGCAGTTTTCTACCACAGCCTTCGTGAAGCTCGACAGTGAGCATGTGGAGAAAAAATGTCTGGCAATGGATTTTTACGAAACACAAAAGTTTCGTACATATGTAGACAAGGAGTTTATCAAAGGACTGGCCCGGGTAAGAGGAGCGCAGATTGCTTCCCGATACGCTGAGGCGTTTGAGCTTCTTCGCATCATATACAACTAACATGAAAGGACAACAGGTTATCTTGCGTGCGCTTGAAGCCACTGACCTGGAATTGATCACCCGCTGGAATTTTGATCCGATGGTGACAGCTTTTTTCACTCCCCGCTTGCCGAACACCCTCACAGAACAACAGGAATGGATGTTGCGGCAGCTGGAAGGAGGGCCCAAAAAGAAGTTCATGATTATCGATCAAACATCCAAGGAAGCCATTGGTGTGCTTGGTATGATGGGCATTGATCATGTAAACAAGAATGCGGAAATAGGCATCACTATTGGAAATATTTCCTTTTGGGGCAAACCACAGCCCAAAGAAGCATTTCTGTTGGGACTGCAGTTTCTATTTCAGCAGTTTAATATGCACATGGTTTACCTGCAGGTTTTTGATTCAAATATCAGAGCCATTCGGTTTTTTGAAAAGTTTGGTTTTCGTCGCGATGGGATCAGAAGAGAATGTGTGTATGCGCATGGTGCTTATCATTCCATCATGATGATGAGCCTCCTTAAGCAGGAGTTTGAGCAGATTGATATGAAGCAATGATGGGTTTGACTATAGCCATTCATCAACCGAATTATCTGCCCTGGATGGGATATTTTTATAAAATGCTTAAAAGTGATGTTTTTGTGCTGCTCGATAATGTTCAATGTCCAAAGTCAAGTCCGGCCGCACGGAATTACATCAAAGGAAAAGACGGCAAAAAGGTGCTCCTTTCTGTTTCGGTGAACCGATCTGCAGGCGCCTTTCAAACCTATCATAATCTGGCTATATCCTACCAAAATAACTGGCATCAAAAGCATTTGAATCACATTCGTGATGCCTATGCAAAAGCTCCTTATTTTCACGAAATCATCCCGGAACTGGAAATGATTTTAAAAACCCCTTATCAAACCTTGAGTGAGCTGAATATCGCTTGTATCCATTGGATGAAAGGAAAGCTGAACCTTAAAACAAGAATTGAGATTGCGTCACAACACGACAAGGGTGATTGGGGAAACCAAACAAACAGAAATGCTTCTATCTGTGCCTATTTCGGAGGAAGCCGCTATCTGTCGGGATTGGGAGGAAAGAAATACAATGAAGAAAAAGTCTTTAATGAACTGGGTATTCAGCTTGTCTATTCTGATTTCACCCATCCAATTTACGATCAGATGAAAACTGATTTTGTTCCGGAGCTGAGTTTGATAGATGCATTTTTTAATCTTGGCTATGAGCAAACTCAAAAATTACTCCTCGGGAAAAAAACATGAAAAAAGTTTTATCAGTAGTTGGAGCAAGACCTCAGTTTATTAAACTGGCTGCACTTTCGCCGGAGCTACGACGCAGTTTTGATGAAAAGATTGTGCATACCGGACAGCATTATGATGTTGAAATGTCCCAATCTTTCTTTGATGAACTTAATATTCCTGCACCCGATTATAACCTGGAAGTAGGTTCCGGAAAACCTTGCTGGCAGATGGGCACCATGATGATGCGCTTGGAAGAAATAGTTGAGAAAGAAAAGCCTGATTGCATGGTGGTTTTCGGAGATACTAATTCAACAGCGGCTGCAGCCATTGTAGCAGCCAGGTATTGTATCACACTTGCGCATGTGGAAGCCGGATTGAGGGAATTTGATAAATCCATTCCGGAAGAGACCAATAAGTTGATTACCGATTCACTTGCCGATTTTTATTTCTGTCCTTCTTCCACCGGAGTAAAAAACCTGCATGACATGGGAATTCATAAGCATGTTTACAATGTAGGTGATGTGATGATTGATTTATTGGTAAAGTACGGGCAAAAGATCCATGAAAATCTTACCCTACTCAGCCATTACGGGATTGAAAAAGGCAACTATGTTTTCATGACCTGTCATCGTGCAGCCAACACGGATGATCCCGAAAACCTGAGGGAGATATTATCCGTCCTTCCCAATCTTTCTTTGCCGATTGTGTTTGCCATGCATCCCAGAACCATGCGGGCAATTGAACATGCAGGGTTAGAAAAAATGCTTGCGCTGCCACATGTAAAAATTGTACCCCCAATGGGTTATTTCGATTCTCAAACGCTGATACATCATGCATCATTTGTACTTACCGATTCCGGAGGTGTTACCAAAGAGGCTTATTTTCATCGTGTTCAGGGCATATTGCTGGATACCCAAACAGAGTGGGTGGAGACTGTAGAAGAAGGCTGGAATATCCAATGCGGACCTCACAGAGATAGGATTCTGGAGGCCATTGCACATTTACAAAAACCATCTGCACACAAACAATTTTTAGGTGAGGGCAATGCATCAAAAAAAATTGCTGAAATTTTATTGCACGGACTAAAGTAAACCATGAAGCGCATTTTACTTTTAACCTATTATTTCCCTCCTTGTAATCTCACGGCTTCTCAAAGACCCTATTCATGGGCAAGATACCTGAATCATTTTGGCTATTATCCCATTGTCATCACCCGAAGTTGGGACAGGGAAATTACCGATGCCAGAGATGCTCACAGGGTGTCGGGTCATCAGACCGAGCATGAGGTATGTGATGGATACGAAATTTATCGATTGCCATATTTTCCGGGATGGAGGGATCGCCTCTTTACGCATGGAAAAGGACCGATTGCCGGATATTTTCAACGGTTTCTTACCCTGGTAGAAGTGTTCATGCAAAATGTGTTCTGGTGGGCGCCCGCCTACAGAAATCTATTTGCCTTTGCCATTGAATATGCCCAAAAACACCGATCTGAATTACACGGGGTGCTTGTTACTGCGAATCCCTACACGATGTTTTTTTTAGGATACAAGGTGCACAAAAAAACAGGTTTGCCTTGGGTAGCAGATTATCGCGACGATTGGACCTCTCGAGGTTGGGGTCACTGGTTTACCCGTTTGCCGGTATTGGGTATTTTGGGGAGATGGCTCGAAACCCGCAACGAACAAAAATGGCTTTCCACAGCATCGGGCTTTGTTTCTATCTCGCCTGAGTATGTAAAAAGTATCGGGATGCATGTGAATCGCCCGGGAGAAGTAGTTTATAACGGATATGTTGATGAGGATTTCGCACGCTTCCGTCCCACAGTTAACAACGAAGTATTTACCGTGGTGTATAATGGTACTTTGATTCCGATGCAGCACATAGAAATGTTTTTAAGTGCTTGGAAAAAAATGGTGGATATGCATGGAAAAAATATCAGGATGAAACTTTTTTTTCTTGGCACAGCCTATGATCAAAAACAAAAGCAACGCATTGAAAAATTTTTGATTGGGTATGAAGACTATTTTGAAGTAAGCGGAAGGATGCCTCGGGATGAAGTCATCCGAAAACAGAGTGAAGCCCATTTGTTACTGATGGTAGCTTATGGTTCAGTAAAAGGTTCACCGGGCACAAAAATATTTGACTATATCGCATGCCACAAACCTGTTCTTCTTTGCCCATCCGATCATGATGTAATTGAACAAATTCTTACCTCATCCGGTCTTGCCATGATTGCGAATGACAAACAAGAGGCAGAGGATATTTTAGCTATGGCAATTGCGGAGTTTCAAACAACAGGCAATGTAAAACGCAATCCCAATCATGAAATTCTGGAACAATTCAGCAGGTTCAATCAAGCAAGGGTGCTATCAGAAGCACTCAATAAGTTTTTAGCGTGAGTCATGCTTGATGTTTCCGATTTTTCTTTAGCTTTGATTCAGATGCATCATGCTTGTTTTCCTTTCCACTGATGATGCTTTTACTCAATATATGAAATGAGAAGATTATTTTCAATGCATCCCGCATATAAATTTATACTTTGGGTTCTCGGCATTTTCCTTGTTGTATTTAATCTCTATGCAATAATCTCAGGTAAATATTTTGTTTATCAGGTATTGCGCTATACTGTGTTTGAAGGGCGTATGGGTCCCGATATCCATCAATTCAACAAAGATCCGCTGGCGATCATTGAAACAAGAGCTCCGCTTGACATTCCTAAACACAGGCTCTACAACAAAAAGCAATTACCGGAAGAAGTGCGCGCGCTCTCTGCCAAATTAGGCACAACAGCATTTCTTGTTATTAAAAACGATAGTATTCTTTATGAATCGTATGATGACGGATATGCACCGGATTCCTTGTCAAACAGTTTTTCTATGGCTAAAACAATTGTGGGTCTTCTCACAGGATGTGCACTCAGTGATGGCGCCATTAAAAGCCTCGATGATCCGATAGGTATATACCTGCCTTGGTTTGATGAAACTGCCGGAAAAAAAGTGCGGGTTAGGGATTTGTTAACCATGAGTTCGGCTATCAATTTCAAGGAGAATTACTTGAATCCCTTTGGTTTCGCTGCAGAAATTCTATATGGAAACAATCTCAAAAATACACTGAAAGGGCATCAATTGTCCGGCTCACCCGGCGAAACTTTTGATTACCAAAGTGGCAATACACAACTGCTTTGTTATTTGCTGGAAGCCGCGGTAAAAAAGCGATTGAACCTGTATGCTTCCGAAAAATTATGGATTCCAATACATGCCACCAAAAATGCTTTCTGGAGTTTAGATCATCCGAATGGAGATCCACGGGCATTTTGTTGTTTTAATTCTCATGCCAGAGATTTTGGAAAGTTGGGGATGCTGATGCTGCATGGTGGCAAACTTTATGGGAAACAGATTGTTGATTCAAGCTATATGCAGGATGCCGTAAGACCTGCAAAAATGAATGGTGGTAAAAACACCAATCCCTTATATGGCTACCATACCTGGTTGCTCTCATTCAGAGGTAGCAAAGTATTTTATGCAAGGGGCATACTGGGACAATACATTTTTTGTATCCCGCAGAAAAACTTGGTTATCGTTCGTCTCGGCCACAAGCGCTCTCCAATCAAATTGGGCGATCATCCCGTGGATGCTTACACATATATTCGTGCAGCTATCTCACTTACTGAGCAAAATTAAATATACGGGAAGCGTTTTGTTCGGTTTTTTCTGATACTTCTTGCAGGGAACAGTTTTTTATTTCAGCAATTTTTTCAGCAATCACATACAGGTATTCTGGCAAGTTAGGCTTTCCCCTGTGAGGAACAGGAGCCAGATAAGGGGCATCTGTTTCGAGCACAAGATGATTCATGGAAACTTGTTTAATTACTTCCGCAACACCAGCATTTTTAAATGTTACCACGCCACCTATACCGAGGTAAAATCCCAAATCAATAATGCTTTTGGCTTGTTCGATACTTCCTGTGAAGCAATGAAACACACCGGTGAAATGGGGAGACGGCGGATTCTCCTTCAGTACCTCTCGGAGCAGCACAATTGTTCTGTCAATCGAGTTTCTGCAGTGCAGTGAAACAGGCATGTTTTTTTCAAGCGCCCATGTAAGCTGTATTTTTAATGCATCCTCCTGTTCCCTGATATAGGTTTTGTCCCAATAAAAATCCAAACCAATTTCACCTACACCAATTACTCCATCATGATGCAAATAGGATTGAATGACCTCAAGTGATTTTTGGTAATTTTCATTCACAGAGCAAGGATGAAGCCCCATGAGCAACCTTGTTTTATTTGGCTGCATTGTGTGCAAAGCAAGCATTGCCTCAATGGACTCTTCATCAATATTGGGAAGTACAAACCTGTGTATGCCTTTTGCTGATGCATGTTCCAGCAACTCGCTTATGCGCGGTATAAAAGATTCATGATAAAGATGCGTATGTGTATCGGTAAAAAACATCATTTTCCGTTAAATGCAGTCATGCTGAATGAGATTCCACTAAGAGCAAATGCGAGGATGGCTTCGCAACACAGAGAGATGCGCTCGGGCAAAAGTTTGTTTTCTTCGGCATCCCATTTTCCGAGTACATAATCAACCTGCCTGCCTTTTGCAAAATTGCTTCCTATCCCAAATCTAAGCCTTGCAAAATTGTTGTGCCCGAGATGCTCAATAATACTATGTAAACCATTGTGCCCGCCATCACTCCCCTTGGGTTTTATCCTAATGGTTCCGAATGGCAAGGCAAGGTCATCGGTAATCACCAGGATTTGCTCCGTAGGCATCTTATATAACTGCATATAATAGGAAATAGCCTTCCCGCTCAGATTCATATAGGTGTCGGGTTTGAGCAGGGTAATTTTTTTTCCTTTATGCCTGCCATCAGCAATCCATCCCAGTTTTGTTTTTTCAAACGGTGATTCCAGTTTTGCAGAAAGCGCATCTATCACATCAAATCCTATGTTATGACGGGTACCAGTGTATTGTTGTTCAGGATTACCGAGGCCTGCAATTAAAAAATGCTGCATGAAATTAAGGTTTGCTTATGCTGAAAGTAAATGTTTTGGTTTTTTGAGCATGCAACAAAGTGGCAAAATAAATACCCGGATTCAGGTCGCAGATATTTATTGTTTGTATGTTTCCTGACAGGTATTCCTGCCGCCAGATTCTTCCTGAAACATCATATATTTTCAATAGACTGCCGGGCCTTTCTTGAATGGATAGTGTATGGGAATCAAGCATTGAAATTCCGGTTCTTTCTATGGGCAATTTTATACCGGTTTGTGTAGATAGCGAAAGATGATCAACCGAGAGGTAAAGGCACTCTCCGGTGCCTGCCGTATTGCAAAATCCATTCGAGCTTGACACAACCGAAAGCAGAAAGGTATCGGGGATGTCCTGAGAATAGTAATTGATGGGAAACTGAAAAGGAATATACTGCGAAGAAAATCCCAGCTTAATGATTCCGGAGCCTATGCTGTCGCTTTGCATGGTTTGGGAATTAAACTTTGTAAGCGTAATTCTTATCCATGCCGAGTCGTTGCTTCCATTGTTGTCGCCTGCAAGATACCGGTAGTAGCCCGATACAGATACAGGAGCAAATGTGATGGCTTGTCCGCGATGAAAAGGAAAACTGTTTGAAACGGGCAAATAATTATTATCGGTATCATTATAAAAGTAGCCCTTGCTGTAATAATACCAATTCCATACCCGTATGGCATGATTTCCTAAAAAAGCTGTATCAGTTTTTTCTGCACCGAAGGGGGATAATGTCCAGCCGGGAAGCGATTGATTTGTATTCCAGTTTTCAAAATCGAAGGTAATGCCCGGTTGTGCCTTGCTGCAAAGGGTAAGCAGAATCATTGGGTAAAGGAAGAGCTCAAATAGGTTTGCTTTCATGATTCAACGATGTAAAAGTAAGCAATATGAAAGCGATAGCAAATCAATAAAAAGGTTTACCTTTGAGAGCCATCATACTTGTTTTGAAAGCTACAGATAAAATTTTCATTGCCGGACACAGAGGCATGGTAGGCTCAGCCATTGTCCGCTTCCTTCAGTCAAAAGGATTCTCTAATTTGTTGATGCGAACATCATCAGAACTTGACTTAACAAATCAGGATGCTGTAGATCGTTTTTTTGAAAACGAAAAACCTGATTATGTTTTTTTAGCAGCAGCAAAGGTAGGCGGCATACAGGCCAACAATGTGTACAGGGCAGATTTTTTGTACCTCAACCTGATGATCGAATGCAATGTGATTCATTCCTCGTTTAAGCATGGCGTGAAGAAATTATTGTTTCTGGGCTCTTCTTGTATTTATCCCAAAATGGCTCCTCAGCCTTTGAAAGAAGAATATTTGCTTAGCTCCGGACTCGAGCAAACAAACGAACCTTACGCCATTGCCAAAATAGCCGGAATCAAACTTTGCGAATCATACCGGAGGCAGTATGGTTGTAATTTTATCTCGGCCATGCCAACCAATTTGTATGGTCCAAACGACAATTATGACCTGAACAACTCACATGTATTACCCGCCTTGCTCCGTAAATTTCATACTGCAAAAAACCTGGGATTAACAGAGGTAGAAGTATGGGGAACAGGAAAACCCCTCAGAGAATTTTTACATGTTGATGATCTTGCAGAAGCTTGTTACTTTCTGATGGAAAATTACAACGATGAACTTTTTGTAAATGTAGGAAGCGGTACAGATATCAGTATTGCAGATCTTGCCTATCTTGTTAAAGAAGTGACGGGATTCAAGGGTGAAATTGTTTTTAATACATCCAAACCCGATGGCACTCCAAGGAAACTGATGGATGTTTCGAGGATCAATGCCATGGGATGGTCACACCGCATTTCACTGCATGAGGGAATCACCCGTGTATACAGGGAAATAAATGACAAGGCATATTTTTAGATTGAAAAGTCTCTATAAGATTTGTTGTTTACTTGTTTTACTTTGCTTTTTTCTCGACAAGAATTTAGCTGCTCAGCCTGTGATGCAGCCTTATGAGTTTTTCTCACATGTTAGACATGAAGAGTACCACATCAAATCTCGGAATGGAATGTGGGGTCTCTCTTCAAAGCCCTTGGTAAGATCTGTTGTAGATTTTAATGCTTACAAGGACTCACTCCGATATTTCAGTTTTTTTGATACAACAGACAATCTTTTTGAAAGGCATCTTTTCAGAAAAAACCTGATAGACATTTCTTCTTCCGACTATCACCTTGCCATCAATCCGTTAATTGTTTTTCAAGGTAATTTCTCAGAAAAGAACAAGGTTCAAACCAATACCCGTGGATTCTGGCTTTATGGGAACATAGGCAAAAAATTTTCCTTCGAAAGCCAGTTTATGGAGAATCAGGTTTTTGCCCCCAAGTATCTAACTACTTATATCAAATCAAGCCAGGTTTATCCCGGCAATGGCCGAACCAAGCCGTTTAAAGATACCGGATTCGATTTTGCTATGTCCTCCGGAAGCATTGCCTGGCAACCTGTTTCAGCTTTGGTCATTCAGGCCGGACACGGCAAACAATTCATTGGCAACGGATATCGTTCATTGCTGCTCTCCGATAATGCTTTTAACTATCCGTTTATCAAAACAAGCTTTCAATCCAAGTTTTTCAGATATGAAATTGTTACGGCAAGCTTGATGAATATTTATGGAGGCAGAATAGTTACAAACATCAACAGCGAACCTACTTTCCGAAAAAAAACAGCCTCCTTTCAATACCTTACTTTCAAACCAAACGACAACATGGAAATTGGTTTGTTCAATGGAATCATCTGGAGAGCAAGCTCACCTGCAAATCCATTTTTTAACTTTTCAATACTCAATCCCTTGCCTTTTTTCAATGCATTGGCCTATGGACTCGATGGAACAAACAATGCGCTGGCAGGATTGAATCTGAATTATCGGATAAAGAAAAAATACCTGCTTTACGGACAGGTACTGTTGGATGAGTATAAGCAAAAAAATACGCTTTCATTCAGTAAAAATGGATGGCAGGCGGGACTGAAAATTTTCAGGTTGTTTGGATTGAAAGGATGTGTACTGAACATTGAGGAGAACCATGTAAGTGCATACACATATACCACGGCAAACCATCAACAAAATTATGTGCATTACAACCAATCGCTTGCCCATCCCGCCGGTGCAAATTTCCGGGAGAGGCTTCTTGTTTTAACCTATCACTATGGAAATATTTTTGCACAGTGTAAATTCACCGGGCTGCTGTCAGGAAGAGATTCTACAGGTTATTTATCGGGAAGCAATGTGCTTTTCTCTGACATTTCTTCTTCACGCCATTCAACCGAATTTCTCAATGGTAAAAAAGTACGCACCACAACTGCCTTGTTTGAGGTAGGGTATGTGATTAATCCGTCCTTTAACCTTCAGTTTTTTTTATCGCACTTTGTTTATACAACAAATGAAAGTGGGGTGCGCAATAGCGAAACTATTTTTTCAATCGGACTGCGCACCGCACTGTTTAATACCTACACTGATTTCTAATCAGGGTGTGGGAATGTTTTTCCCGGAGGGATACTTCACTTCATAAACCAGTTTGATGCTTGCAGTTTCTTTGGGCTTGATGTTTAGCTTCCAGTTTATAATGCCCGTGGATTCCTCTAAATTGCCACCTGACTTTTCAAGCGTTTTAACCTCAATTTCTTTGTTTGATGAGAGTGGAACTCTATCGAAAAGATCAAAAACAATGGGTCCGTTCTTTGTATTCCTCACCTGTATCTCACAGGTTACTGTTACAATTTTAGAACCTGTAAGTGTTTTGCGTGTCTTGCTGAATTTTTTCCTTTTTACGACGATGCTCTTGTCTCTTCCCAAATCCAGGCTTAGTGTGTCTTCTGTTTCCTGTGGATTGATGTAGGCAGTACCGCCATACGAACCATCTACATACAGTCGTGCGTTTCCGGGCAAAAGATTCAGGTCTTCCCATTGGGTAATACGAGCAGTTAAAAAGGCATCCTGATCGCTCAAAGGAATTCCAAAATAACGGTATTCAGCCGCAAGTTGGTTTTGTCGAATGTTCACCAAATGCGGTTTATTATCCGAAGCAATATTCGCAGGGGTTTGTATGTCATATTCCACATTATTCGCACCCTCATTTACAGCCACAGGATTGAAGTTGCTGTTGCTTGTAAGCATCGTCCTATCCAGTGTTTCAGCTGTCATCGCCTGTGGAATATCACCTGCATCTGTACGGAGTCTTTTGCTTTCATACATCGGTCTCAGAAAATCGAGTACATATGAACCGATGACGGGTTTTGTCTGACCAATCCCAGGATTACCTGTTGACAAAGTGAGTTTGATTTGCTTCCAATCCAATCCGGTATTCTGAGTGATATTTGCATTCATCTGAATATTTACTTTTCCTTCCCCGGCATTGGCTTTTACATCGTAAATAGGTTCCCAAAAAGCGCCCTGTACATAATAATCAAATTGCATGCTTCCGGCTCCTGCAGTTTCTGCATGAATGGTAACAATAACCTGGTGCATGGGTTTCAATACTTGTTCTCCCTGGTTTCCACCCACCTCGTTTTCCAGTCTTTGTAACTCAGCAAGCCTCAGGCTCATGCGCTCTTTGTTGCGCTGTATGCTTGTGTTTTCCTTAGCAGTTTTAAGCAGTTCTGCATTGATGTTGTACATGCGGTCGCGGTAATACTGCATGGCGTCTCTAAGCAAACTCAGAGAATCCTTGCGTGTTTCGCCTTTGATAATCCGATGACCGCTCAACAGTATTTTCTCAGATTCCAGAACAAGTTTTTTGTCATGCAAAGCAGTAAGCAGATAGCCAACTTCTTCAAGAGAATCTTTCAATGCTTTTATTTTTCCGGCATACTTTCCGGGTATTTTTTGCAGGGCATCCTGGTCAGGATAAACAACCTGAAACCTTGATTCCAGAATGGTAAAATTTCCTTTTCCTGAGGTATTGATGGACATGGGATCGAGCCCCGCTGCCACACCTTCAAAAATGAACTCCTGTGTTCCTTCCCTGAAATTGATGGACTGGTTGTAGTAGAGTTGAGCCCCATTCAAATAAACGATGGCTTTTTCTGGTGTTACCCTGATCCCTTTGGATTGTGCCATCAAAATCTGTGTTGCACACAGACAGATTAAAAAAAGATTCCGTTTCATACGCTTTGTTTTTGGTGTTTCCTTAAGGATGCTACCCTAGCTGAAATTCCACACGAAATTCATGAAAAAAAACTAACTTGCTCATGTTCAGGCAAAATAATTGGAAGATAGTACACTCATAGAGGCGTTTTGCAAGGGCTCGGGCAAGGCCTTTGACAATCTTTTTAAGCAGCACAGGCAATTCGTGGCAAGTATTTGCATAAAGTATCTGAAAGAGAAAGAAAGCAGCCAAGATGCCTGTATGGAAGTCTTCACCAAGCTATGGCAAAACATCTGCGCACAAAAGATAGATAGCTTCCGCCCCTGGTTGTATGTGTTCACCAGGAACCATTGCCTCATGCAATTAAGAAAAGAGAAGGAAAAAAAAATTTTAACTGAGGATGTGGAATTAAGCCTTTCGGTGCATCCTTTTGAGGAAGATCAACTTGAATTACTTCTTCAGAAAATGGAAACATTCATGCATCAATTAACAACTGAACAACAAACTTCTCTGCGTATGTTCTTTCTTGAAGGATTGAGTTATGCAGGCATTGCTCAAAGCCAAGGATGGGAAATCGGAAAGGTAAAAAGCCATATACAAAACGGAAAGCGCATGCTTCTGCAATTGATGAAAACACATGCATAAACCCTATACCAACATCTTATCCTGCCCCAACGATGAGCAGATAAAGGCGTATGCCCGATCCAACATGCCGCAAGACATGATGCACCTGATGGAAAAGCACATGTTGTTTTGCACCATGTGCTCCGATTATGCTGAAGGCATGGAAGCATTGCAACAAAATGATTTTACCCAAACGCTAAAATTTTCCCCACCTGCAAATGGCAAACAGGGCATGTGGCGGTACTACCTCTCTGCCGCAGCAGTGGTTTTTATTATCCTTCTCAGCACAAGACTTTGGATCAGACGCGCAAACGAAACTACCTCTCAGCAATCCATGAAGCATGAGACAACGGGAAGCTTAGCAAGAAATCATTCCACTTCTCCACCTGCTCCTTTGGTAAGTAGAGAAACCTCTATGGCAAAGCAGGACAAAAAAGAGAATCTGATGCAGCAGGTTTCTTCACAAAAAAAGCATGCAACTAGTTCGCATCCTGCCCAATCTCCAGGCGATGTTGTAAAAGCATTACACGAAGAAAAAAATGTCAATGAGGCATCTTCAGTACAAGAGAGCCTGAAGAACAAAAGTTTTGCGGACATACAAGAAGCCACATCCGGGTCAAGCTCATCAGCAATAGATCTTCCCCAACAAAACTTTACACAGTCTGCAAATACAAGGATGGTGAAGAAAACAACGATGAGCGAAGAAGAAAGGCCTCTCTACCAAAGTGAGGCGATCACTTCTGCTGAAGACAGGCAAGAGGGTAAAAATCCAAAAGAGCTTGACAAGACCATCTCGGATATCATGATTGTTGAACAACTCCTGAAGAATGCAAAAGTATTTTACGACAAAGGTGAATGGAACAAAGCAGCCCGTTGTTTAGAAAAAGTTTTTTCAAAAAATGAAGCAAAAAAAATGGACGATAACAACCGCTGGATGCTGGCCAACTGTTTTATTCGTTTGGGCAAGATAAACAAGGCAATTGAACAATATGAACTTCTTGAAAAGCCAGGTTCCATTTTTGAAAAGCAAGCATCCGACAGCATTCTGAAATATAAAAATTCGATAAAGTGATTACAAGGTGCAATTATGCCCGATACGGCTGTTAATAATTCACAAAACGCCTACTTACCAAATTTTCGATAAACATTGTCTTCTCATACAAGTTTTACTTTGGTAAAAACTTGCGATATGAATAACTCTCTTTTCTACTTCCGATGCTTTGCGTCTACATCTTTTGTTCTTTTAATAATACTCATGCAGGGCTGCGCCATCATCCGCCCGGGCCAGGCCGGCGTCAAACAAAGACTTGGGAAATTATCCGATGTCGTTCACACCCATGGTGCAGTTTTCTATAATCCATTTACCACCCGTGTGGTCAGGGCATCCATTCAAACCACCAATCTTGAGCTTTCCCTGAGTCTTCCCAGCAAGGAAGGACTGAGTATTACTTCTCAGATATCTATTCTATACAAAACCGATGTAAAAAAAATACAGGATGTCATTAAAAATATAGGATTATCCTACGAGAACATCATCGCCAATGTATTTCGCTCTGCAGCAGCCGATGTATGCGCGCAGTTTTTTGCAAAAGACATGCATAGCGGTATGCGTGCAGAAATAGAAAAATCCATCTCCAAAAAGATGGCCGAAACATTGTCAGGACAAGGAATCATTATTGAATCGGTACTTATGAAGAGTATTCAACTTCCTGAAGGGCTTGCCCGCAGTATAGAGCAAAAGTTGCAAGCAGAACAGGATGCCATGCGCATGGAGTTTGTGCTTCAGCAAGAACGCCTGGAGGCAGATCGCAAAGTGATTGAAGCCAAGGGTACCAGAGATGCACAGAAGATTCTCTCGGAGGGTCTTACCGAACAAATCATCAAAATAAGAAGCATTGAAGCCTTTGAGGAGTTAAGTAAATCGGCCAACAGCAAAATCCTCATTACCGATGGAAAAACCCCGATGCTCATCGACTAAACCCATTTGTTTTTTTCCGGCAGCGAAGGAATTGGGGGTATTTGCCTTCGTCATTGCATGTGGTAGTGGTCCCGTTGCGAATCGAACGCAAATCTGAGGTTCCGGAGACCTCCGTACTATCCGTTGTACTACGGGACCGGTGAATCAATCCAACTTGAGCACCGCCATAAAAGCAGATTGTGGAATTTCCACACTGCCCACCTGACGCATTCTCTTTTTCCCTTCCTTTTGTTTCTCCAAGAGTTTGCGTTTTCTCGAGATGTCACCTCCGTAACATTTTGCGGTTACATCTTTTCGCAAAGCCTTGATGGTTTCGCGGGCAATGATTTTGGCACCAATGGCTGCCTGTATGGGGATTTCAAATTGTTGTCGAGGAATCAATTCTTTCAGTTTCTCACAAATCTTTTTCCCAAAATCATAAGCATGATCTCTGTGGATAAGCGCCGAAAGCGCATCCACCTGTTCGCTGTTGAGGAGAATATCTAATTTTATGAGGTCACTGCGGCGGTAACCAATCGGAGAGTAATCAAATGAAGCATAGCCCCGGGAGAGGGTTTTGAGCCTGTCGTAAAAATCAAACACAACTTCTGCAAGCGGCATTTCAAAATTCAGTTCAACCCTGTCTTGTGTGAGGTATACCTGGTTTTTAAGAATTCCTCTTTTGTTGATACACAGCGTCATGATTGAGCCAATGTATTCTGCCTTGGTAATGATCTGGGCCTTGATAAAAGGCTCTTCTACAAATTCGAGTTTGGATACATCCGGCAAGTCGGAAGGATTGTTTACAATGATCAGGTCTTCTTTGGTGGTATAGGCCTTGTAGGACACATTCGGCACCGTGGTAATCACTGTCATGCCAAATTCCCGTTCCAATCGCTCCTGGATAATTTCCATGTGAAGCATCCCTAAGAATCCACAGCGGAATCCGAATCCAAGGGCTGCAGAGGCCTCGGGTTCCCAGGTAAGGGAAGCATCATTGAGCTGCAGTTTTTCCATGGAAAATCTCAGCTCTTCATAATCTTCGGTATCTACGGGATAAATGCCGGCAAACACCATGGGCTTAACATCTTCAAAACCCTGAATGGCATTCTTACAAGGATTTTCAATGGTGGTGATGGTATCACCCACCTTCACTTCACGGGCATCTTTGATCCCCGAGATAATATAACCAACATCTCCTGTGCTGATGGAGTCGCGGGGTTCCTGCTTTAACCTCAGCACACCTACCTCGTCGGCCATGTATTCCCAGCCTGTTGCCACAAATTTTACCTTGTCGTTTTTCCGGATTACACCATTTACAATTTTAAAATAAGCGATGATGCCCCTGAATGGATTGTATACCGAATCAAAAATCAGCGCCTGTAAAGGAGCGGTCGGGTCGCCATGAGGAGCAGGAATTCTCTCAACAATGGCCTCGAGCACCTTGTCTACCCCCATCCCTGTTTTTCCGGAGGCCGCCATGATTTCCTCTCTTTTGCAACCCAATAAATCCACAATCTGGTCTTTTACCTCTTCCGGATTTGCAGCAGGCAAATCAATTTTGTTCAATACCGGGATAATCTCAAGGTCGTTGCCCAAGGCGAGGTAAAGATTGGAAATGGTTTGGGCCTGTATTCCCTGAGCAGCATCCACCACCAGCAAAGCACCTTCGCAGGCAGCAATGGAACGGGATACTTCATAGGAAAAGTCCACATGCCCGGGCGTATCAATCAGGTTGAGGATGTATTTTTCACCCTTGTATTCATAGTTCATCTGGATGGCGTGGCTCTTTATGGTAATGCCTCGCTCACGCTCCAGGTCCATATCGTCCAGCACCTGTGCCTGCAACTCCCTCTGACTTACTGTTTTGGTAATCTCAAGCAAGCGGTCGGCCAAGGTGCTTTTTCCATGGTCGATGTGTGCAATGATGCAAAAGTTGCGGATGTTTTTCATGAATTGACGACAGTGCTTTCAGCAAAGTCCGCAAAGATAAGAAATAGGGCTTTATTGCGACATCAGCGGATGCGGTCGGCACTGCGCACCAATTCCTCGTCGTGCTTGATCCTTGAAACTGCAAGCATGCTCAGGGCAATGCATACCAGTGGCAAGAGGCTGCCAATACCCCATTGAGTGGTAATCGCTGTGCCGGGAAACAATCCCTCAAGTGTTTCAAAGGCATGCTTGTATAAAAATGCTTCTGCTGCCACATGCACAAGCACCAAAAGTGAGCATAGCCTCACCATCTTTATTTGAAGCTTCCGGTTGTGAAATAAAAAAATGCAGGCCAAAAAACCCAGCATCGGAATGCCCAAACTTGCAAGCATGAGTAAAAATGGAAAGCGAATGGAGACTTGTGTGTTTTGTTCGCTCAGAAGGCCAAAGGCTGAGAAGTTTATCGTGCTGTTGCCAACGGTGAAAACTGCATTGGCAGAGAGAAGGGATGCCAGCAATACAAGGAATCCCAGCAAAAGATAAACAGATTGAATGCGCTGCAACATCTGTATATCAAACTGTCATGATTTCTTTTTCCTTCACTTCAATGTGCTTATCGGCCTTGGCCGCATAGGCATCCGTAAGTTCCTGCACCTTTTGCTCACCTTGCTTGGTCATGTCCTCCGGCGTGCCGGCCTTTTGCAACTTTTTTATTTCTTCATTCGATTGTTTGCGAATGGTGCGAAGCGAAACCTTGGCATGCTCGGCTTCCGATTTGGCTTTTTTTACCAATTCCTTGCGGCGTTCCTCGGTGAGCGGTGGAATGGAAATACGAATCAGTGTGCCATCATTCTGAGGATTGAAACCCAGATTGGCCATAAGGATAGCCTTCTCTATGGGTGTAATCATGCCTTTTTCCCAAGGTTGAATCAACAGCGTGCGGGGATCGGGAGAGGAGATGTTGCCCACATTCGAAAGCGGAACACGGTTGCCGTAATAGTCCACCATCACAGCATCCAGCATGGAAGGATTGGCTTTCCCGGCCCTGATTTTGGAAAGTTCCGTTTCGAGGTGAGCAATGCTATGCTTCATCTGTTCCTCAGTGGATTGGATTACTTTTTTAAGTTCGTCGGTCATGGTAAAAAGCTTTTGTGCCTGTGGCAAAGTTACAAGCCACTTTCATAAGTGCAAACCAAAAAAACCTCAGCAGAATAAGATTCCGTTCCAAGCATCAAAGCATCGTCAAAAAATATTTTTAAAAATGGAATAGGATTCTGCAAACATTTCGTTTTCTTTTCTTCAAAATCTTTGTGAGATGATGTAGGGATATCTGGCCGTTCCCCTTACGGGGCGCGCTTTTCACTCAAACTTTTTTGCAGGCAAAAAAGTAACCGTTGCAATCGCTAACGGGCATCTCGCGCTGTATTTTTCTCTTCGGTTTTGTTTGTGAGCATCTTCATCTATTATGCTTTTCCGGAATGGTGAAACACCCGCTTTCTTTCCGGGGATCCTATCTCAACAAGTGAAGTGTGCCACTACGAAAAACAATTTTGTTGAGGGTATTGGTGTAGGTAAGTGTGTAAGCATAAACACCTATCTGACATGGAAAGTTTCCCTGGTAATTGCCATCCCAGCCTACTTTGGCATCATTTGTCTCAAATATCAATCCACCAAACCGGTTAAAAATCCTGAGCCTGTAGTTTTCATCATTGGCAAAAATTACTGTGGGAGCAAATAGGTCATTCAGCTCATCGTTGTTGGGAGAGAAAGCGTTGGGGATAAATATTTTCGGTTCCTGTTTGATGCATATGATATTTGACCTGCTGGTATCATTAAAAAACAAGAGGGGATGCGTGTTGCTGATGGCTTCCACATAATAACAGTACTTGCCATCGTCGGTTATCTGTTCAATAATCTCTTCAGTATATCCGTTTATACCTGCCTGAAGCCTGTATGGAATCACATTTGCATCCAATGAATCCTTGAGTGAGTAAAGCGCATCATGTCGTGTTCCCTGAGGCCATTCCAGGTATGGATTCCATGAAACAAGATTGAGGTAATTTTCCCGGACTTCTCCTTTGATAAAAATACTGCTGCCGGGATTAGATGTAATAATCAGATTGCCACAGGTATCAATACATTGAATTTTATAGAAATAACTCTGCTCATCGGTAAAGGCCAGCGAATCATAAAAGTAGATGGTTCGTGAAAGGTTGCTGAATGGCAGAATGCCAATTTGCTGCAAATCTCCTCCCGGGGCATCTGCCCGCATCACTCTGTATTCCTTGATTGCAGCCAGGGTATCATGATACAATTTCAGTTCAACCAGAGAATCGGAGAGCACGGTGGCATGCCTGAGCAGAAAGACATCCGGTTGCCGCGGCAAGGATGGGATAAAAGAGACTTCAGGTGATACACTCGTCAGAGAATCGATGGTATCTGTTGCAACCACATATACGCTCAACTGCTGAACGCCGGCCTCAACAGTATAGTCAAATGTATTTTCTGTTGTGCTTCCAAGCAGGACATATGGGAAGTTGTCCTTTTTTAAATAAACCAAATACGCATGTACGCCATTGTCCCAATTCAAATATGCATTCCAGGTAAAACGGGCAATCCTGCTGCATCGGTCAAGTGAATAATCCAGCTTGATGGTGTTGTGGGTAAGACCGGGATTACTGATTTTGTTGCATGAGTCAATCGCTGCAATCCTGAATTCTTCCGGCTGATTTTGCGGACTTCCGCCTCCATAAGTAAAGACGGTATCATTGATGGTATTGGTGGTACCAATCAGCAAAGGCGTTCCTCCGGTAATGGCATACACCTGGTATCCTGTTACATCTGCCGATAGACTTGGAGACCATACAATATCAATGCTTGATGTGATCGGATTCCAGGTAACATATTGCAATTTTGGTGTATTGGGTTTGGCATTCAGGAAATACCTCGTGATGGTACCAGAGCGTGAGGCACAACCCAATGAGTCGTTCATCTCTACATAAAACCGCACCGAGTCATCACATTGAATGATGACTTCATTATGTACAAGACCTGCTGCGGAGTCGGAGATAAACCAGGAATTGTTGGGCGGAGAAACATATTGCCTGTAGATGTTATAAACTCCTGTGGCAGTAGTCAACAAAGGCTCTGATGCCGCATTCCATGAAAGTGCAGCAATCCCTGCTGTAGCATTAGAAACATTCAGCAAGATGCTTGCCATGACATTCGAACTGTCGGGGTTCAGTTGCCCATTGATATACACCTTGGCAAAAAAGTAAAAGACCTGTGCATTGGCATCGGGCGCCGGTATGCCCACCGTGCACACCAATGGATTCAAAAAGGGGGGAAGCAGAACCTGGCTTCTGGAAAATGTTCCTGAGAGGTTATTGGAAAACATCACTACCAAAGAATCAATCACATCGGGTGGGGCAGGGGCCGTGTAGTCAAAAGAAAGTTGAACATCCCCATTAGCGAGTACCTCTGTGCATGTAAGCACAGGGAGCACAGGTTGAGCCTGTAAAGTTGCAAACCTCAAAGCCACACAAAAAAATATGAATGCAAGCTTTTTCAACGCGTTATTTGATACACATCCAATCAGCGAAAACCAACTTGCCTGAAGGGATGTTTTTTATACATGTGTTTTTCCCACAACCAGTTCGCTCATGCTTTCAGGGGAAAGATATTTGGCTGACAGTTGCATGATTTGTTCCGGATGGATGGTTTCTAATATATCCAGGTACCTGCGGTAATAGGAGTAATCAAGTCCATACAAATGTACCGACAAAAATCGCTCCGCCTGAGAGAATACCCCATCTGCTCCCCGGAGAAACTGCCCCATTAAGTAATTTTTAACAAGATTCAATTCTTCGGCAGGTACGGGTTCCGTGCACATTTTATGCAACTCTTTGTAAACCTCATCAAGGGCATTTTGGGTGACATCGGCACCCACCTCGGAGGAGATATAAAAAAATCCACCCAACTGACGAGATACAAGCCCTGAACCGATTCCATAGGTATACCCTTTGTCTTCGCGGATGTTCTTCATCAGCCTTGAACCAAAATAGCCGCCCAATATTGTGTTCACAATGGTGAGAGGAAGGTAATCAGGATGATTTTTTGAGAATAAACGCTTGCCAACACGGATGGCACATTGAAGGGCGCCTTCAACATGAATCTTGCTTTTTGTTTTTTATTTAGCTTAAGGTTCAGAATAATTGGCAGTAACCGTACGGCCTAACGGGTGTTTACCCAGGATGTTGTCCAAGGTTTTTTCCCAACGTG
>JBKCNM010000051.1:0-6472 GCA_046297395.1 Bacteroidota bacterium | reverse complement strand
ATGAAGGTGATATCCTCTATTTATTTACCGATGGATACGCCGATCAGTTTGGGGGAGAAAAAGGCAGAAAGCTCACCCGAGCCAGGTTCAGGGAATTCCTGCTTGGCATCGCCCATCTGGACATGGAGCAACAAAGAGAATCACTTCTGCAATTCCACGATGAATACCGCGGCTCCGGAGAGCAGGTGGATGACATTTGCGTGATGGGGGGGAGGGTGTAACGGTTTAAGGGCCAGATTTCTCTGCCCAATTAGCGTTCCATGTTGTGATGCCTACCATCGGCAAAGAAATTACCTTTTGAGTATCATCCCCGCCGTTTTCAGGAAAACCATTAGCCGGTGCGAACCTTCTGCATTGAGCATCCAGGAATTGGAAATTAGTCTCTCCTTGAACATCTGCAAGGAACTATTTTCCAAGTCATAAATAGATTATGGACAGGTTTAAGTTTTTTTCTAAATTGCTTCATCATTGATAAAATTGTTTGGACTATATGAAATCAAAAATCTACACTGCTTTTGGTTCTAATCTGAAGCGCTCCCTTTTATTTCTTTTTGTGCTTCAACTCTTCTGGTCTGGCAACTCCAAAGCCGGCATTGTATGGAATGTCCATACATGTTGCATAGCGGAATGGGCAAAAGATTCAAGCGACAACCAACACAAATTCCAATTGAAAAATAAGCGTTCAACCGAGGCACAATGGAAACAATCCGGTGGGCCCATGGGAAATGAAATCAATTTTGTTCGTTGTTATGGAGATACTTTTTATGCAGGGACAAAGGTTGGACTATATGTTTCATACAATAAATGTATGGCCTGGGAAAAGATGGATGAAGAATTTTTGGAATATGTGTACGATATCGTACAATATTCAGGTAAACTCTTCGCTGCCACAATAAACGGTATTTATTCAAAATCTTTGCACGAACATGTTTGGGTGAATTGTACCGATACGGTCAATCCCTTGGCTCAATTTGTTTCAGCTAATGGCTCCCCAATACTATTCCCAATAACAAAATTCAAACAACTAGTTCTTTCACGAGGGGTTTTATTTGGCCTTTGCAAAGACGGATTTCACCTTGGGGAGGAAGTAAGTTATTTTGATGGCAATATGATACAGGAATCATTTTACGGAGCGTCATTTTTACTGTATTCAACCAATCAAGGCCAAACATGGAATACATTGAATACTAAGCTTATTGAAATGGCTGCAGCAGTCATCAAAACATCAGACAATTTTGAGCAAGAGGAAAGGAAGCTTACCATTTTCCATATTGTTTCTGACGAACAACAGAATCTCTACGTCCAAACCAATTTAGGATTGTTCAAAACCGAAGACGCAGGAAAAAAATGGACTATGATTGACCTAAAATTAAAAATTGATGGTGAATGGAATTTCGAGTATCCTTTGACCATTAATGGCTCTTATATGATTTTGCCTTTAAGAAATTCCTGTCTGATATCATTGGATGGCGGAAAAAATTGGTTGCATCAGAATGCATTTTTGGTGAATTATCCTAACTCTAGGGTTGCATACAGGGATTTTAAAAATTTTCATTTTTCTGGGAAAGATTTTTACGCCCGATTTGACGAATTCAATGACTCTGTTTTCGTAAGTCGTGATGAAGGGAAAAGTTGGTCCTTCGCATTTAAAAAGATTATGGTTCAAATTAGGGGTATCAATAACCATCGTATTCTTTTAGGTCATGATGAGGAGTTTGATAACTACACTTCAGCTATTGAATCATATGGTGAAGGGCAAAAATGGCAAGAAAGCGGGATAGGTTTGTATAATTTTAGCGGTAGAATAAGACATTACGATAAACTGTTGTACTCCAACCGAGAGTTTTTGAAAAACGAAAAATGGAAACATTTTCCTGAACCTAAAAGCGGCAAGATTATTGACCTTTGGGCAGGGGAAAAGGGTATTTTTGCATCAATAGTTCAATCCGACACGCTTTATGGAATTTATAGGTTAAAGTCAGACTCGTCTTGGATCAAGATATTTCCACAGAATACATATAGTCGCACGCTTACATTTTTGCATGTTAATTTGGATAGCGTATTTGTATATAACTCTGAAACAGAAGATTTTGTATCAAATGATGCCGGCTTAACATGGTTAAGAAGGACTTTGTTTGTCAATACTGACGGAAGCACAAATCGATATTATTTAGGTTATAAAAAGGTAATAGGTGACTCTTTAATGTCCACGTTTGGCAACATTCTTTTTGTTCAAAAAGCCAATGGTTATCATGCTATTTCTAGCAATTGGGGCAAGAGCTTTCGTAAATTAGATCAATTTTTATCTGATAGTATTTTAGATATAAAATCATTTCATTCACATATATGTGCTATTGGTAAATTACATGTGTATGTTTCCCACGACATGGGTTTGACATGGAAAATAAGTTCTATTGGACAGACTATAAATCCAATTCTACAGATGAACGATAAATATTCAGTTATCGCCAACTCAGACCGGAAACAAGTATCTTTTTTCATTTCCACTGATTTTGGCGACACCTGGCGAGTCATTAAACCCAAATTAACTTTAATTGAGGACAGAAGGCTGGAAAGAATCAACAAGGCCATCAGTGGTGTCAGTTGGCGTGACTTTTCTTATTCCGATGAATCAACGCCCGATATGTTTTTAGGTGACATTTTTATTATTGACAATATACTTTACGCATACTTATATGGTAATTCAGTTTGGAAACTTGATCTAAATGAAGCTTTGCTTAATACGGATTGATTATCCTAACCTATTCTTATTATGATTCATTCGGTGAATTTTTTGTGCACAAGCATTGCAGCATTCTCTTGGTTGTTCAATTGTGCTTGATTCTATATGGCCAAATGGAATAAAATATTTTAACAATTGATGGAATGTGACCCATAAGGATATCCAAGCCTATTTGCAATCCCTGATGGTGATTTATATGGAGTTTATGGCTTATAAAATCAAATACATGATCATACTCACTCCCCCCAAAGAATACGAAAAGTGTTGTATGCGGGACCTTCTAAAAGTTGCCTTTCAACACATCCACTCCAATGGCATAGCCATAAGGTTTGCCTGATGCATTCCGGTAAATGCGAATTTTATTGCAGGCTCTGCCTAAGTTTATGGGCAACCACGTTTTTCCACCGTCGGATGTTGCGTAGCCGCTTTTGGTGGTGCCCACAAACCCGTGTTGCTCATCTATGAAACCAATGCCAAATTCGCGTGCAGCAGCATCCTCTACCAAGTTTATTTCCTGCCAGGTTTCGCCTCCGTCGGTGGTTTTGGCCACGCGTTGCTGCTTCAGGGCAGTATCGGGGTTGTAGGTTTGAATGGTGGCATACCCTATTTTTTCGGTGGGGAAAGAAACCTTCCAACAAGTTTCATAGGGGCGAGTGCTTTGGTACACCTTGTTCCAGGTTCTGCCACCATCGCGGGTTTTCAAGATAAGGGCATTGGTTTTTTCCATGTCTTCCAACGTGCTGGCGCAGGCAAATCCGGTGTTCTTATCCAGCATTTTTATATCAAACAACATATTGCATACCGCATCCATTTTATTCGACACCCACGTGTTGCCACCGTCGTGCGAAACCATTTGGTTGGCCGGACTGCCCACTCTTCCAACGGCATAAAGGTGGATTTTGTAATCGGTTTTTCCATGGTTTATGAACGGCTCTCGCACCATGTCTATGGCGCATAACCCCTTCACATAAGGCCCGCTGTAGCTTACCGGACGTCATGTTTTGCCACCGAGGGTGGTAAAAGAATTTCTTAAAAATTCCTTTATCTTGTATTTACCCAAAGACATTGTGGCCGGAGATTTTTACTGGATGGACAGCGTAGAAGAAACCATCTACTTCGCTGCCTGCGATTGTACCGGTCATGGTGTGCCGGGTGCCATGGTAAGCGTGGTGTGCAACAACGCACTCAACCGTTCCCTCAATGAGTATGCTGAACGCGAGCCGGGCCGCATCTTTGATCGCACCCGCGCGCTGGTGCTGGAGAGTTTCTCTAAAAGCGATGAAGAGGTAAAAGATGGCATGGATGCCTCGCTTTGTGCCCTTCACCTGCAAACGATGAAACTTCAATGGGCAGGAGCCAACAATCCGCTGTGGATATTCAGGAGTGCCACCCAAACCATAGAAGAACATAAACCCGACAAACAACCCATTGGCAAAGGATACGAGCAAAAACCATTTACCACCCATGAAATCGCTTTGCATGAAGGTGATATCCTCTATTTATTTACCGATGGATACGCCGATCAGTTTGGGGGAGAAAAAGGCAGAAAGCTCACCCGAGCCAGGTTCCGGGAATTCCTGCTTGGCATCGCCCATCTGGACATGGAGCAACAGAGAGAATCACTTCTGCAATTCCACGATGAATACCGCGGTGAGCAGGAGCAGGTGGATGACATTTGCGTGATGGGGGTGAGGGTGTGATACTACAATTTTCATTATTCATCACAGATATTTTGTAAATTTGTTTGAATGAAAACCAAACCTAATATTCCCAATTATCTGCTTTGGGAGTATGACTTAGGCACTTTTAATTATACGAAAAGCTATAAAATAGTCATTGAAAGAATTTTATTGTTGGGCAAAATTGAAGATTGGATTGAAATGTTGAATTTCTATCCAATGCAAAAAATTAATGAAACAATTGAGTGGACAAAACAACTAGAAAAGCGGGATAAGGATTTCGCCAGACTTTTTTTAAAATCTGATTTGTTACATGTTGCATAAAAATCCAGAACTAATTGAACAGGCAACATTTGAATTGATTCAACAATTGCAAAATTTCTCTGAGTTACAAGAAATTTATTTGGTTGGAGGAACAGCCCTGACCCTTCAATTTGGGCACAGAAATTCATTAGATATTGATTTGTTTTCTACCAAAGATTTTTTGGATAGTACAATAATTAACTTTTTGAGAACAAAATTTACAATAGATCTAGTTTATAACAAACCAAACTCAATTATTTGTATAATAAACGGTGTAAAAGTAGATTTCATAAAACACGATTACCCCATTATTGAACAAATAATTACCGAAGAAGGAATAAGGATGCTTAGTCCGCAAGACATTTGTGCCATGAAACTAAATGCCATACAAAACAGCGGACAAAGACTCAAAGATTTTATTGATATTTATTTTTTATTGGAGCATTTTTCAATAAAACAAATGCTTGAATTTTATTCGAAAAAATACCCAATAATGAATCCCGTCATTGCTCTTCGTGCAATCACTTACTTTGATGATATAGACCCAAATATAGATCCTCCCAAATTAGTAACTCCATTACCTTTAGAAAAAATTAAAAAAAGAATTGTACATGCTGTGCAACACAGCAATAAGACATTCTAAAAATAAATTGGTGCATCTATTTAAAAACATGAAGTGGAAAATAAAAAACAATTTAGTAAGCATACCTGTCAACTCTTTAAACAAACAACGAGACCACCTTTATAATTTCCATCAACCCTACAAGGAAAATCTTGGGAAAGTGGATGACATTTGCGTGATGGGGGTGAGGGTGTAAATATTCTCAAGTTAAACAGACCTTGCCGACGCACGCTTGTCTCGTGTGCCTTTCATTTCCCCTTTGTTTTCTTTTTGCTTCCTCTACTTTCTCTGCGTGAAAAATTTCGTTGGTAATTATAACTCTCACAATAAGGTTTCACGCTAAGGGCGCAATGAAAATTCACTGTATGTATCTCTAAGGTCCTATGTGTACTATGAGCCCCTCTTGGTTCTTTGTTCTTCCTCTACTTTCTCTGCGTGCAATCATTCCGTAAATTATCCTTGCTTCTTTTGGTATTTCAAAAAAATCCTAACTTGCGGCTGATTTTTTACCAGTCCCATTCTAACCCATTTCTTACAAACACTATATGACCACCCTGCCTTTACCCATCAGGAGAAAATTTTTTTTCGCGGCAATCAGCCTTTTCTTTTTCACCTTCACCTACGGCCAGGCGCCTTCAAAAATGAGCTACCAGGCGGTCATCCGCAACAGCAGCAATACATTGGTAAGCAATCAGCCTGTGGGCATGCGCATCAGCATTTTGCAAGGCAGTGCTTCGGGTACTGCGGTGTATGTAGAAACCCAAACCCCTACCACCAATGCCAATGGTTTGGCAAGTCTTGAAATTGGCGGTGGAACAGTTGTATCCGGTAACATCTCCACAATTGATTGGGCAAACGGACCTTACTTTATCAAAACTGAAACTGATGCCACCGGCGGCAGCAATTACAGCATCACAGGCACAAGTCAGTTGCTGAGTGTGCCGTATGCATTTTTTTCAGGCAATGGAATAGTTGGTGTTTCCTTAACCGGAGATACCCTTTATCTTGGAAATGGCACTCATCTTATTGTACCCGGAATTTCGGCAGCAAATAATAGTAGTGGAGGCCAAACAGGAATTACACAACATACCTGCGGAGCAGATAGTGTGCACAATTCCACCCTCA
>JBKCNM010000050.1:0-2962 GCA_046297395.1 Bacteroidota bacterium | reverse complement strand
GAAAGTCGTTTATTTTGTTCTTTTGATAGATCCGGTAAAGGTATAGCTCTTTTTCACCTTGTCTTTTTTCATCCAGATGATTTTCCCTTCAATCGTTTCTTCTTCAACCTTACCACCCCACATCAGTTTGTCCTTGGTATCGTTCTCCATCTCACAATTAAAATTGATGATTTTGTTTTCTAGATCCGTGGAATCAATCGAGTAAGTAAAGCCTGCTTTTTCGAATTTGTATTTATCATCAAAATATTCGGAGGCCAATCTCATTTCATGGAAATACAATTCATCTTCTGCAGGCTTGGGTGGCTTTTTACCAACAGCCTCTTCTGATACTGAGATAGTGAATTTTACTCCTTCGAGGATTTTGTCTTTTTTGTTCTTTTTCTGTGCTGCAGCATTGAGGTTGGTCAGCAAGAGTATGCTTGCTGTGAGAGCAGCGGCATGAGCCCAAAAGCGCGATTTCATTTTTTTCTTTTTTTTTCAATGATACAAATTTTCGTTCTTTCTTTGCATGGCTCAGGCCTTTTATTAATGAATTTTAGTCATATTGAGACGATTGCAGCCATCAGCAACATGATTTATGTTTTTGGTGCAGCCCTGCATAAGCGTTGGTGTTGGTATTTTGCATTTGTTGGCAGCTTACTTTATGCTTTGGTCTTTGCTCAACAAAAACTCTATCTCGAGGCTTGCCTTCAACTTTTTTACATGGGGGTTGCCTTGCAGGGTTGGTATCTTTGGTCAAACTCCCGCGATAAAATTTCCGGCATAATACAGCTGTCACTAAATCAATCCATTTTACATGTGTGCATCCTTCTGCCATCAGCCTTAATTACCGGCTACTTGTTTTTGAGGTTCTCCGATGCAAGTCAACCATTTCTTGATGCCTCACTCAGCATTTTCAGTATTTATGCTACCTGGCTTGCAGTAAAAAAATACCTGCAAAACTGGTTGCTCTGGATTTTGATTGACTCCATATCAGCGGCTTGGTTCTTAAGCAGACAGATGTATCCTACCGCTATTCTTTTTTTGGTATATGTGGTAATGGCTGTTGCAGGATTTGTATTGTGGAAACGCGCGCTTATTCCTTCAAAGGACAATAGTTGAATTTCCGGCAAATCTTCCTTGCACACCGCTTCATTTTCTTTCCTTTGTAAAAATATAACATGAAAAATCTAATGAAATCAATGACCGGCTTCGGCAGGGCACAGGGTGTTTTTCAGGGCAAACAAATAGAGTTGGAGATCAGGTCGCTCAATAGTAAAGGACTGGATCTTTCCCTGAGATTGCCTCAGGTACTGAATGAGAAAGAAGCGGAAATCAGGGCGCTCATGACAAAGCATGTTGAAAGAGGAAAAGTGAGTCTTGCTGTTTATTCAGGACAGTCGGAGCTAGAGTCCTCTATGTATTTTAATGCTCCTTTGGCCAAGCAATACCTGATGGCTTTCAAGAGTTTTGCTGATGCGAATGGGATTTCTGAAAAGGCGGTTACTGATGCCGTTTTTAAAATACCTGATGTTTTTCGACCCGAAAAAACAAGCATGGATGAAAATGACTGGTCCCAGTTTGAGGGTATCCTTCATTCCGCTATTCAGCATTTTGATCGATTCAGGCTAGATGAGGGTGCTCAGCTTTTCTCAGCATTTAATGCGCTTATCACTTCCATCTCCGGAGCACTGGCAGGTATCGAAGAGCTAGATCGGCTTCGCCTGATGGCCGTGCGCCAGAGATTGAAACAACATGTACAAACACTCTCTGCCGATATCAAACTGGATGAAAACCGTTTTGAACAGGAAGTGCTTTACTACATGGAAAAATTAGATATCACCGAAGAAAAAACAAGGTTGCGTGCACATCTCGCTTATTTTACTGAGACCATGGTCTTGCCCTCCAGCGGACGAAAGCTTGGATTTATCAGTCAGGAAATTGGCAGGGAAATCAATACCATCGGTTCAAAAGCTGCCGATGCTGATATGCAGAAAAAGGTTGTAGAGATGAAAGATGATTTGGAGAAAATCAAGGAGCAACTCAATAATATCTTATAAAAAAAGCCGGCGAAAACCGGCTTTTAACAAGGGGTGGAAGATCGGGCTCGAACCGACGACCCTCAGAACCACAATCTGATGCTCTAACCTGCTGAGCTACATCCACCGTGTATTGGGAGTGCAAATATAGAACCTCTTTTGGGATCGTCAAAAAAAAATCCCCCGTCTCTGGGGGATTCTTCTTATTGTTTGCTGAATTTATGCCAACTAACATCCGAGCCCGAAGTAATCCGAACCACGTATACACCTGTGGCAAATCCTGCAACAGGAATGCGAAGTATGTCTGTTGATTCAGGTTGGGAAACATACACCTTTTGGCCGCTAGTGTTGAATACTTCAATTTGCTGAACCCCTTGCAGGTTTTGAAGGAACAACTCCTCAGCAGCAGGATTTGGGAAAAGTTTTACTGCAGATAAGGTTGAAACTTTTGAGTTAACCGAGAGACAGGCCGCACATGATGAAAAACAAACAGCCGGTAAGGTGGTAGCAGCATCGGGAACTGAAAGGGTGCGATTGAAACCTTGAAAACCGTCGGGCACACCACAAGCCTGAGGCACATTTTCCTGAACCTGAAATGTAAGTCCGTTTACGAACTTGTATTGCACGATGAGGCTGGTATCGAGAGAAAGTGTTTTTGTATAGATGCCATTTCCGGCTGGTATCATGATACTCGAGTCGCCGAGTGACCAGTTGTTGAAGCTTCCTGCAAGTCTCACGCCATCAGGTCCGGCAGGAGTTTCACTCATATCCACCCTGAAGGTAACGGGAACAAAAACAGGCAATGGACAATTGGAGCAGGAACCAAAACATACAGTGGGTAAAACAGCCGGAGCATTAGGCACTGCAATCTGTCTGTCGAATGTATTTACATTGTTAGGAACACCGCAGGCTGATGGTACATTCTCCTCGTTGGCGAAACTAGC
>JBKCNM010000049.1:0-3029 GCA_046297395.1 Bacteroidota bacterium | reverse complement strand
GGAAGGCAAAGACTTTAAGAAAAGTGGAAGCCTTGGACACTTTTTAGCCTTTGTCTTCTGGTCAGCGCATCTGATTGCCTCTGGAATTTCTTGATTTTTTTGGTTACTTTTTGCATCAAGGCTACCGAGCGAAGCGAGCTCGCGAATACCTTTAAAAAACAAACCTTCATGAGTAAAAAAGTGACTGGTGTTCCCAAATATCTAATGTAAAGAATCGGCCTCTCTCATGTAGCCGCATGAATAACGGTAAAGCATTTTTATTTGATGGACGCTAAACCTTACATGAATACTTTTTTATTCAATAAACTTCACGATAAAAATATCAGAATCCCCGGCATTGCTCAATGTATAATTTTCTATTTTCAATTGCTTTTCATCAAAGGAACCGGTGAGCAGGAGATGTCCGTTCTGGTCCATGCTGATTCCTCTACCTGCATTTCTCCCTGCCCCGCCATAATCGAGACCCCATAACTCTTGCCCATCTTTGTTATATTTTAATACGAAGATATCTTCCGAACCGGCAACAGATGCAACCGTTTTTTCCGCAAAGGTGAATGCACTCCAGTTTGAACCTGTACAATATGCATTTCCTTTTTCGTCAATATAAAATTCTCGGGTAGCAGTGGCAGGACCTCCACCATTGTTTCCGCCTGCAGATTTTGCCCATAGCATTTTGCCGCCATTGTTATACTTGGCAATAAAATGATTAATAGAACCCTTGTTTATTAATGTATCGGTTTCTGTGATGATGGTATCACTAAAAAAAATCCCGGCGAGATATACATTGCCAAAGACATCTGTTTCGCAGGATGCTATTTCGCCTTTCTCACCACCCATTTTTCTTGCCCATAGAGCCTGGCCCATAGGTGAATACTTCGTTACAAATGCATCTCCATTTTTTTCAGCAGATGATTGTAGCTTCAGCCCATCAAAGTAAATTGTGCCCGTAAAATATCCACCCATATAAATGTTTCCTTCAGGGTCGCAACTCACGCCTTGTGCTTCTCCTTTGCCTTTTGGAGATAAAGCCCATAGCAGATTCCCATCATTGGTATATTTCGCAAGGTACATCCCCATGGATTCCCTGCTTAATTTGATGCCATTTTCAAAATTCATTTCCCCACCTGCAATGCCACTGATTACGATGCTGCTTTGCCTGTCGAGTGTGATGGTACTGTATTGTCCGTTTCCGTCCAGACCGCCGGCATTCTTTGCCCATAAACAGATTCCTTCCGGTGAAAATTTCGCAAGCCACATGTCACTGTTGTAGCGCACACTATCTTTGCCAATAGTAAAATTGTGGTTTTGAAGGACAATCTTACCAAATGATAAAGTCCTGCTTTCAAAATAGCCCACAACATATATATTTCCTTTTGCATCTGTTGTGCAACTTAATGCGTGGTCGTCCCCAAGATCTCCTGCTGTAACAGCCCATAAAGCCTTCCCATCCCTGTTTAGTTTTAAGATAAAAAGATCTGCAAAATCATTACGATCTGCGGTGTTTTTTGTAAGTGTAATATCGTCAGCTGTCATGCTTGTGCTCTGAAAACGACCAACCACGATAATATTTCCCTCTGCGTCGCTTGTGATGCCGTTTGCCCTCTCGTTTCCTTTGCCGCCTATTGCTTTTACCCATGACACTCCGGGGGACATTGCATAAATTAAACAGATCTTACATATACTGATACTTATTAATATGATTTTCTTCATTTTTCTGCTTCGGTGTTTTTAAGAGTTTCTTGGCGAATGTCTGGTTTTATCATACACATTCTCTGCCTATACTGGCCTACGAGACTTGCAGCATGCTGATTCGGAAAGGTAAAATAAGGCATTGTTGATGTTCGTGCTAAGGTGTACAATTGATGGTTTGCAATAGTCATTATCAAAGATACTTGCAGCGAATTGAACTCAATGCTTATTTTCTGTAATGAGCAATTAGGGTTTTGCAAAGGACTGCTTTCTCCTGATTGTATTGAATGAGCAGTTGCACCATGATGCCAATACATTTTGCGATGTGCACATGCCGCGCAAACGACTGAATATGGATAGATGTAAAATGCTTCTATCCTTTGCCATACACATTTTTGTTGTGCAACTCCATCCAGTAAACAGGATTGGCAATGTCTTTCCAGCCGTATTTCCGATACAGCTCGTGTGCATCTCTTGTAAGCAGTATCCAGCGTCTCATCCCTTGCAATTCCGGATGCTCCATGATGCGCGCCATGAGTTTTTTGGAAAGCCCTTTCCCCCTGTGTGCCTCCAGAATATATACATCACCCAGGTAGGCAATGCTGGCAAAGTCGGAAATAACCCTTGCAAAGCCAACCTGCTCTCCATGCAGATACACTCCGAAACACAATGAGTGGACAATGGATTTTTCTACGAGTGCTCTGCTGATGCCCAGGCACCAGTAGGCCTGGGTAGACAAGTACCAATGAATACGATCAATGTCCAGTTTGCTTTTATCGGTAGAAATCTCGTAATCTTCGGATGGGGAATTTTGCTGGGTCATGGCACAAAGGTTTTTTAGATCTGGTGGGCAAGCAGGTTTCCTTTTCTACATGCCTCATTCCAAATGTAGCACTCTCTTTTGAAGTTTAAAATATTTTTTGAAAATGGCTATTCCCGGGGGTGAACATATGAGTGTGTTTTTTTTGATGAATAGCGAAAGATTCCTTTGTCATGCCTAATACCATTGGCAGCTTCATGGTGTGGTATGGGATGAAGAAAAGTGAAAGGGGGGGAGAGAGACCAGCAAACACGCGCATGCGCCCATCCATTGCTTTGTGACTCTCAACAACCGTTTCATCTGATGAAAATGGATATCCATTTGGTGTGATGGAAAAAAAAGATTTTGTCGTTTATTCAACTGTTTCACTCCAAGATGGTTTGCATATAGGTTGCGCGGGGCCGCGGGCCCGCGCCCTGCGTGAGGGGGTGCAGCGGGTACATTTTGCGGCAGGCAAAAAGTTTTAGCGGAACACCCGGCCCGGCCGGGCCGGGGCACGCCCCCAGCAGCAGGGTGTTCG
>JBKCNM010000048.1:0-11963 GCA_046297395.1 Bacteroidota bacterium | reverse complement strand
ACAGCAGTCAGACTATATTAGTTTAATGAACTGGGGCGGAAACGGACTGTATTTCGTAAGAATCATAGACCCCCAAGGAAACACGATTGACATCAGAAAGATTGTGCTTCAATCAGGGCAACTTCTTTTTTTGTGAATTCGGGGTCGACAGCGCAAAGCGCTGCCGACCCTTTTTTTCTCCATCACGGGCGGCACTGCAAATGCCTCGGCATTGCAATTGGGGTTTTGTTGCTGAAGAACCAGGATTGGGCTAAATTCATCTTGCACAAGAAAATGAGCAAAAAAATAAAAAAGTGCTCAACAGGTAGTGCAAATTTGTATATTTGTTCTTCTTATCTGTCTCAATCGTGAATGCGCTCTACCAAAATTTCAAAACCCTGTTGCATCATACGCAAACAGATTTTAAGCGCTACCTATATCCGGAAATTGCCTGGAACAGCCGCATGTTGGGCATTGTTGGGCCAAGGGGCGTGGGAAAAACCACGCTATTGCTTCAATACATCAAAGAAAATCTCAACACTGATTCTGCCTTGTATGCTTCTGCCGATGATTTATACTTCAGTGAAAATACCCTCTTTGATCTGGCCGATGATTTCTACAAGAACGCGGGCAAACATTTATTTATCGATGAAATCCACAAGTATCCCGATTGGGCACGACAGGTAAAGAACATCTACGATGCCTTTCCCAAACTAAAAATCGTGTTTACGGGTTCCTCGGTCTTGGATATTTTAAAAGGTTCTTCTGATCTCAGCAGACGGGCACCAATCTATACCATGCAGGGATTGTCGTTTCGCGAATACCTCAAGCTTTTTCACGGCATAGATGCAGAGGTGTATTCCTTAAAGCAAATCCTTAACAGGGAAGTAAGCATAAAAAATCTTGCCCATCCTCTGCCTTTGTTCCGCGATTATCTGAAGCGAGGATACTATCCTTTTGGGATGGAAACTGAATTCAACATCCTGCTGGGACAAATTACTTTGCAAATGCTGGAGACAGACATTCCTCACTATGCCAACCTAAGTCCCGGAACCAGCAGGAAGTTAAAGCAGCTGCTTGTAATCATTGCAGGCAGTGTACCCTTTAAGCCAAATTTTTCAAAAATTGCTGAAATACTGAGTGTGAGCCGCAACTCACTCGAGGACTATTTTTCCTACATGGAAAAGGCTGGTCTAATAGGACAATTGCGATCGGCTACAAAAGGAATTCGGGGTTTGGGAAAAGTGGATAAGGTGTACCTCGATAATACCAATTTGGCATTTAGCCTGGCTGATGATCAACCTGATTTAGGTAACCTTAGGGAAACTTTTTTCTACAATCAGATGCGTAGTAAAAATGATGTTTTCTCCTCTGATACGGGAGATTTTACCATAGGGAAATATTCATTTGAAATTGGAGGCAAAAACAAAAAGCATACACAATTGGAAACCGGTGCCGGTTCATTTTGGGTGAAAGATGACATTGAGCATGCTTATCGGAATGTTATTCCTTTGTGGCATTTTGGAATGAACTACTAATCCATTTGGTGTCCTTTCAAAAGGCAATTGCAAAAAATGGATAGGTGTAATTCGCGCAGCGGAAAATGATCTGCCCCATCCTTGCGCAGTCCCAATACCTCTGCAGCAAAATGCCACTTCCTCTCTCAAGCCCCAAATCCCTTTTTAATGTGTCCTCCCGCACCTTTCCTGCAGTTCAGGAATGGGATGCTTGCATCCTTCTCGTGATGCCTTTTGCCTGCGAAAAAAAGCCGGGAGAAATTTCCCGTTTTTAAGTACCTCTTCTTGCGGTTTTCTGTCAAATTTTTTCAGGAAACGCAGCAGGAATATAAAATGCAATTATCAGTAAATCAGACAACTCACATTTTTTTATTGTGCCGGATGTATCTTTTTCTTCTTTCTTTGATTACAGATAATAACAGACGCAATCCATTTACATGAACAGCCTCATCGAAGAATATGAATGCATCCTGCAAGCCCAACAAGAGCCTAAGCACTTTGAAGCCTTGTATGACAAGTATTTTGTTTCGGTATGGAAATTTATCGGTCGCAGGGTTGAGGACAAACAAGATGTAGCCGATCTGGTGTCTGATGTTTTTGCTTCAGCCCTTTTTCATATTAAAAAGTTCCAGCCTATGGGCCATCCTTTTTCGAGCTGGCTCTATAAAATAGCAAGCAATGAAGTGAATCGCTATTACCGGGCTTCAAAAAAAATAAGGCTGGTAAGTATCGACCATGCCTCATGCAAATCATTGGCCGCGGAAACGAACATGGAATGGAATGACCTGAAACAGGTGCTTGGCAAAGCCCTTCATTACCTGAGTGCGCAAGAAATAGAACTCATCGAACTGCGGTATTTTGAAAGCAAATCTTTTGCAGAAATTGGCTTTATCCTGCAGGTTACTGAAAACAATGCCAAGGTAAAAACCTACCGGGCAATTGATAAACTGAAACAGAAATTCTCTGTCTTACAATGAAGAAAATGGAAAAATATAAGATTACCGAAAACAGGGAAGAACTCTCCGAGCAGGAGATACTTGCCCACAAAAACTTTGCACATATCACATCAAAATCAAAGCATATGAAAAGCAATCAATTATTAAAAACCGGCATTGGTCTCGCCGCAGTCTCTATGGCTATTCTTGGGGCTATCTATTTTTTTAGTAAAAAGAAAAATGGTTCCACCGAAAACAATGCATCTGCGTATTCCGGAGTGCCTTTTTCGAAGTACCAAATAAATCCTGCCAAGGATACACTTTTGGTAACTTCAACAGGATCATTGATTGAAATTCCTGCCGGCGCTTTTACTGATGAAAAGGGAAATCCTGTGAGCGGAATGGTCAATCTACATTTCAGGGAGTTTCATCATCCTGCGGAAATCATCCTCTCTGATGTTCCCATGGTATATGATTCTGCCGATACCCAATATCATTTCGAATCTGCCGGGATGTTTGAGATACAGGCAGACCTAAACAGCCGGCCGGTAAACATTGCGGAAGGCAAGCAGCTGCAGGTGCGACTGGTAACCTTAGACACCAACAAAACAAAGTTCAATCAGTATTACATGTCCGACAAAAACAGCCCATGGCAATATACCGGAAGAGATGCTGTGAGTTCACTTACAAAAGAAAGCCTGAGTGCAGAAAAAAGGGTTCCTGCGAAAGAAGAAAAATTAGTGAAGCCGGTACTCATGGATAAAAATAAAAAACAGTTCAGAGTGGAAACTGATTTGGAGGCTTTTCCGGAGCTGGCACTTTTCCGCGAGGTATTGTTTGAAGTTTCCGACAAGGAAAAAAATTATGATGCTCGCAATGCAGATAAAGAATGGGAACAGATAGAAATTGAACGAACAAAAGTTTTTGGTGAATACCTGATAAGTTTACACAAGGGGGATGAAACCATTCAGATGCTGGCTAAGCCTGTGGCAAAGGATTTATCTAAGATTCTGGAGGATTACAACAAAAAGAAGCAGGCTGACGACACCTACTTTTACGGTGCAGGCATGCAAAATGATTTATCAAGAAAGTTGATTGAGGAACGAGAAATTGCTGACAAAATGTTTGATAAATTTCAAAAAAGCAAAGCATATGCCGACTATTTAATGAATCAGGTAAGTATCACCCAAGACTATGTTTACCGTACCTTTCAGGTGAATCGCTTTGGCTTTTATAACTCTGATTGTCCGAATAATCTGCCTACGCCTGGCCTGATTGCTGCCGGTTTTGCCTATAAAGATGGCAACGCCATGAAGGTGAAAAAACTGTTTTTGGTGGAGCATAACAGAAACGCGGCTTTTGCATTATACGATACTAAGATGGTTTTCTTTAATCCGAAAGCAGCAAATTCACTGGTGGTCATTACCGATAAAAATGAAGTGGGATTGTTCAGCAAAGAGGAATTTGCCAAATTGGATAAGTCAGTGAAGAAATTTGTTTTTCAGCCGGAGATATATCCAAATAAAGAGGACATGGTTAATGAATTAATTCCTGCCTTATGATGAAACAAGTTTTGGTTTTTTTTCTGTTGGTGTCCTCCTATGCTTTCGCACAAAAAAATTCAGACAAGGATGGTACTCCTGTGTTTAAGGTCACGGGAGCAACAGACAATGCCTATGTAATCACGCCGGGTGATAATTATTTTTTCGGCGGGTGTGCCAACCGAATCAAGATTCAGGCAAAGGATACAAGCCGCATAGCAGATATCTCTCTGAGTAACGGAAAAATAAAGAAAATCGGAGGCAGGTGTATGTATGAAATCACAGATCTTGTTACGGGTACGGGCACGCTTTTGTCTATTTATGAGAAAGGTCCAAAAGGAAAAAAAATAGCTGTTAAGAACAAGAAATATCAAGTGGTTGATTTTCCCAAGACAAAACTTTCCGGTATGGCCTGCGATTCTGCCGCCGCGGCTTTGATGCTCATGATGGGAAAGTTAACCGCCACATTGGATGAAGTAGATATGGTGTTTCCGGTGATTGGTTTTCAGATGGATATTTTTGAAAATGATACCTTCAAGGTGGAAGAATCTAAGTCTGACAGACTCACACTTCCAATGAAGAATTATGTGAAAAAGTTGAATGAGGGCAGTATTTTTACCCTGCGCAACATCAAGTACCTCATGCCTGATGGGAAAGAAAGAATAGATCCTATTTTCAGACTTTTTGTTATTAAACCCAAAGTCTATAAAATCGGTTTTTGAGCATGGCTTTTTTTCGCTAATCAAACAGGTCATTTGTAAAGTGTTTTCACAGCCTTTTAGGAAGGTTTGATTTAAAGTGCTACATGATTTGAGTCAGTGCTTTTTCCCTGAACCACATCAATCAGTCTTTTCCGCTGAACACATGTGATTGGGGGTGTTTATGTATGCTTTTCCTGCTATCTCATCCTATTCATTCTAAAGTGGTATGACAAATGTTGAACGACACAGTTTCCCCTATCATGATGTAGCTTTTTTTTGCCACTTTGTGTATGAACAAAACATCCTCAACAACATGACATTCGCATGAGATTTTCACCCATTTTTTAAAAAAGCAATGGATGCATCCTTATCAAAACGCCCCTTTTTTAAAAGGCCATTACACTCTCTTTTTGTTTGCGAATACTGGCTTACAGTACATTTTAATTGCTGGAGATAATCCTGTTTGTTCATTAATCATTGGGTGTATTCATGAAAAGAAGGTTTTCATGTTGAAACCAACGATAAGTTGGTTTTTACTTTATTGTAATACAGCCCTGGTGAATCAATGCCAGGGTTTTCCATAAACAATATTATCCTCAAAAAGATTTTTGCAATTCATTTTAACATGATGGGCATGAATAAAATATTATCTTGCACTCATTAACCCATTTAATGAGATTGCTTTTTTACTATATTATTTTATTTGCAGGTTTTTTTTCGCCTTTCGAAAATTTTTGTGCGCCACAACAAGCTACATCTGCAATCAAGCATACCAAGACATCTGCAACGCATAAAATTATTGTTACAAGCCGTGATAAAGGATTGAAGCGAAATGTTGCGCCAAGCCGAGTTCGTAAGGTAGCAATGACTTCTCCGGAGATCAAACCATTGCCTGTTGTTACCCGTTTGACAAATGGTGAAGCGGGAAAAGACCAGAGTGCATCCGGCATTGGCTTGTTTCGACGCTACGGGGCAGAAGATGGTTTATGTTTGGATGCCCTTGCTTATGGCAAATCCATTTTATGCGACAACAAAGGAAACATGTGGTTTGCCACACCCGGAGGGGGAGTGTCCAAATTCGACGGGAAGTCGTTTACCTGTTTCACCACCACACAAGGCTTGGCAAACAATATTGTGTGGTGCATACAAGCGGATAAATCGGGCAATATCTGGTTTGGTACTGAACTCGGAGGGGTAAGCAAGTATGATGGCGTTTCGTTTCAAACATTCACAAGCGCTCAAGGGCTTCCCAGCAATGCGATATACTCCATGACTGAAGACAAGCATGGTAATATGTGGTTTGGAACTTTTGGTGGTGGTGTAAGCAGGTACGATGGAAAAACATTCACCAACTATTCGATAGCTGAGGGGCTTGTGCATAATTTGGTAAGAAGCATCTATGAAGACAAAGAAGGCAATCTTTGGTTTGGCACAGAGGAGGGTATTTCCAGATTTGATCATTCCTGGTACAAGAACAGCTGTTATACCAACACCTGTGGGCATTACCTCAAGGATTCGAAACAGCTTGCCTCCCATCAACAGGAGTTGAAAAAATATTTCAAGAATTATACCGTGAAGGAAGGCCTCTCAAACAACTTTGTACAATCAATTATAGAGGACAAAGAAGGATATCTATGGTTTGCCACTTCCGGTGGAGGTGTTTGCAGATATGATGGAAAAACTTTCCAAAGTTTCACTGTAAATGAGGGATTGGCCAACAATATCGTGTGGAGCATGGAAGAAGATAGGATGGGAAATCTCTGGTTTGGAACCTATGGTGGTGGGGTATGTAAATATGATGGTAAAACATTTACCACACTTACTTCATCTCAGGGCTTATCAAACAATATTGTGTTGAGCATTGCAAAAGATTTTCATGGAAACCTTTGGTTCGGAACATACGGAGGAGGTGTTAGCAAATATGATGGACAGTCGTTTAAAAGTTTTACAGTCACCCAGGGACTTGCCAATGATTTGGTTTGGACCATTGCACAGGATTCTGAAGGAAATTACTGGTTTGGAACTTATGCAGGGGTTTCAAAATACAACAAGCAGACTTTTACCAATTACACCATTCATCAGGGATTGCCCAACAATATCGTAAGAAGCATTGCATCCGATAAAAAAGGACAGATGTGGTTTGGTACCTTTTCAGGAGCCACTGTATTCGATGGAAAGACCTTTGCAACATACAATGTTAAACATGGGCTCGTAAATAATGTCGTGCGCTGCATCATCTGTGATAAAAAAGGCAGAATGTGGTTTGGTACGGATGGAGGAATAAGTATGTTCGATGGTACATCATTTACAAACTACACAGTTGAGCAGGGTCTGAAAAATAATATCATCATGGGTATTTTTGAAGACAGCCAAGAAAACCTCTGGTTTGCTACCTCTGGTGGAGGTGTAAGCAGGTTTGATGGTCATTCATTCGTCAATTTCACAACCCAACAAGGGCTTTCCAATAACATCGTGTGGAGCATAGCTGAAGATTCCCGAAAGAACATGTGGTTTGGAACATCTCAGGGACTGAGCATGCTGAGCAAACAAGGAGAACAGGAAGTGTGCAATGAGGCAAAGCATAAAAAAGGAAAACAGGTATTCGCTTTTATCAATTTCACCAAGAGCAATGGTTTGCCTGATGATTACATCAATGCATTGCGTTTTGATTTACAGGATAATTTGATTTTGGGTTTAAACAATGGTTTGTTTGTGATTTCTGCTTTCGAATTTGAGAAAATTTGGAAACAATCATTAAAAGGAAAGCTGGAAGAAAACTACTCGGGTCTTATCAAAGGCAAGGCCTACAACCAGTTTACCGGATATCCTGTGAAGGATATAAATGCCGGACAAAGCAACGGTGCCATGTATGTTGATCGGGATGGCATCTTGTGGGTTGGCCATGGTGCAAATGGTGTAACAAGGATTGATTTAAATGCCATTCCAAAATACATTCGTCCACCAAATTTATTCATCAATTCACTGAAAGTGAATGAAGAAAAAATTTCGTGGTACAGCACACCCAAGGCCAGAGAGCTAAATTACGACCCTGCCTTGGTTTCCCAACAGGAGATGGTTTTGTTCGGTCGGACATTATCCAAAGCAGAGCGCAATGAAATGGAGAGTAAATTGAACAAGGTTTCATTCAGCAGCATTACTCCATGGTATCCGATGCCTCAAAATTTGGTGTTGCCTTACTCTTGCAACAATGTTTCGTTTGATTTTAATGCTGTAGAGACAGACAGAAACCGCATGGTGCTCTATCAGTATATTCTCGAAGGGTACAGCAACAACTGGTCTCCTCCGGCCAATCAAACCTATGCTACCTTTGGAAATATTTCCGAAGGTACCTACACCTTTAAAGTCCGCGCATGCAATCCGGAAGGAACCTGGAGCGAACCCACTGAATATGTATTTACCGTTTTACCACCCTGGTACCGCACCTGGTGGATGTATGGTTTTTATGCAATGATGGGATCACTGATGGTATTTACCGTGGTTTGGTTGAACAGCCGAAGACTGATAGACAGGGCAAGAGAATTGAAGATTAGGGTAATTGAGGCAACCCATGTGATTCTTACACAGAAAGAGGAGGTTGAAAAACAAAAAGAAGAAGCAGAAAAGCAGAAAGAAATTGCTGAACACCAGCGTAAAATGGCTGAAGACCAGAGGCAGCAGGTGCAAGTAAAGAACAGGGAAATTTTGGATAGCATTGAATATGCCAAGCGCATCCAAACAGCAATTTTACCTCCCCAGCGATTGGTGAAATCTTTTCTGCATCATTCATTTATCCTCTATTTACCAAAGGATATTGTTGCCGGAGATTTTTACTGGATGGAAACAATCGATGATGTAATTTATTTTGCCACCTGTGATTGTACAGGTCATGGTGTGCCGGGAGCGCTGGTAAGCGTGGTTTGCCACAATGCACTGAACCGTTCTGTTAATGAATTTGGAGAAAGAGAACCCGGCAGGATATTTGACAAAACAAGACAATTGCTTCAGGAAAATTTCGCCAAAAGTGAACAGGATGTAAGAGATGGTATGGATGCTTCGCTTTGTGCACTTAACCTGAATGAGATGGAACTCCTTTGGTCAGGTGCCAATAATCCGCTCTGGATATACAGAACCGATGAGAGCAGATTGGAAGAAACCAAAGCCGATTACCAACCCATAGGCATGGGCTACAGGGAAACACCCTTTACCACCCATCGATTCAAACTTAACAAAGGGGATGTTATCTATATGTTTACCGATGGGTATGCCGACCAGTTTGGCGGTGCAGCAAACAGGAAATTTACCAAAGGTAAATTCCGTTCGCTTATTCTCAGCATTGCCCATTTGCCGATGGATGATCAGTATGACAAATTATTGCTTCACCATCATTCCTGGAGAGGCCGAGGATTTCAGGTAGATGATATCTGTGTGATTGGGGTGAGGGTGTAGTTTATTTTATCAAAATATTCGACAAATGAAAAGGGCGACTTGCGCCCTTTTCTTTGCACAAGCTGCTATTTTATTTTCTTCTCTTTTAAAAGTACGGGATGCATCATACTTTGGGTTTTTGGCTTATTTGTTTGTTCGTTGGAATTGATTTGCTGTTGAGTATTTTTGAGATGTACATGCTCAGGCGGTGCCATGTAAAATATGCCGGACTCTAATTGCTTTCCAAATAACTCGGGATGCAAATACTTACCCTTGTTCTGATCTTCCTTTTCCAATTCAGGAATGATTCTGTTTGCCTCAGCAAATTTGTCTTTTCTGATTCCGGTTACCAACCAACTCACCTCGGTATGAGGCTCACTTGTCCGGATGGTAAAACAATTCCCCTCAATTTTTTTCTCGACCTTGGCCATTGCGAAACCATTCCCTCCTAGCACAGTTAACTGATACCTGAAATCTTTATTTTCAGCCATAAAATATTCGGGCAAAGTAACTGTTGCTAAACCTGATTCGTTGGTAAAAATGTTTCCATTATAGATATTCATCATGTCGGGACTTTCGACAAAACTGTGAATCAAATATTTGTTTTCCGGATCTAATGGATGGTCAATTTTAAAAGTTCCGCCGGCTTTTGATAGCATCCCATTCACAAATAAGTTTCCAGAAACCAGTGCAGATGGCGTAAACAAGCCGAGGCCTCCTCCTGCAGCATGAATATATAAGGTGGCTACATTAGCTGAATTGTTTTCAAGGTATGCTGCAGCATTTTGACTTTGGTTAAAAACTGCAATGGTTGGATCCGATGATGAAAAATTCTTGAAATAGCCCGCAATGCCCTGTCCATTATTGATGGTATTCAAGGTGGAAGAGGAAGAAGAATTATTCTCAAGAGTTGCCGCTCCACCTAAACCTAAATTTTTAGCCTCAATGGTCGTGGAATTTTGGCCATCATTTTCAAAAAATCCCGACATTCCGTTACCAAGGTTTTTTACAAAAAGCGAAGGAGCTCCACCATTTCCCTGTAAATAAGCTGCGGCACCGTTAGTGCTGATACCCACCATTGCGGTTGAGTCATTAACCACAAATAGTTTGCCAGATGAATTTGCTAATGCGCCAATGCCCACATGGTGGTTCTGATTAATGTTAATTACATCAACGCCTCCTGCAAATAAGTTCAAGTCACCATTGTCAACGCCAATTCCTCCTGTTGTTTGTGGTGAGGGTGGGAGCATATAAATAGAATTCCCGCCAATTGTGTTCTTTACTTGTATTTGAGCGGCTGCCTTTTCAATAGCTAAACTTGATTGTGGATTGTTTGTTCCTATGCCAATGTTACCCCCGTTATTGTATATGTTGCTGGAGTTGGTCACCCAGGAACTTCCATTCCAATAGGGAGTATTGCCTGCCGCACTTCCTGAAGAAAGCAATCCTGAAGGACCTTGCGGGCCTGTTGGACCAGCAGGGCCTTGCGGCCCGGGCGAGCTGCTGCCACTGTTCTCTGCATACAAAGCATAAGGTACACTTAAAAGTTGCGTGGTGCTGTTGATGCTGTAATTGGTGCCTCCGTTCGGGTCTGTTTCTGTCTTGATAAAATATATTCCTGTTGACCAGTTGATTCCTGCAAAACTGCCGGAGATTACATTGCCTCCGCCAATTTCAATACTGATTAATCCGTTGGCATTGCTATTGGTTTGCTGCGTTTCAGAATAAACCACTGGTCCGCTTGCAGTACCTTGAAGAATACTGATTCTAATACCAACCGATTGATTACTTATAAGCTGATTGGATGCACTGCGGATAACAGCTTGGTAAGTGATTTTTTGCGGAGAGGAGGCAAAAACGATGCCCATCAAAAATAAGTTGAAAAAGAGAAGTGTGATTTTTTTCATGCGTGAAGTTTTGGATGAAGTTTTATTGTTCTTGTTGTTTTTAATTGGTTCACTTTTTATCATTCAGTTAGTATAAGTTCTTGCATTGACAATTTCTATGATAGAAATTTATGTTCACTGTTATTTCAAGAGAGTTTTATTATGCAAATAATTTTGGTGTTTTTCATCCATTCATTCTTTCAATTTGGCTAGATCATATTTTCAAAAAAATGCTTTATCATCTTCATTAGATTTGATTATAAATTTTAATTATCCCGGCAGGTTTTGCTTGCACAATTACTTTGCCCGAAAAGAAATCCTTGACAATGAAAGATTGAATAACTTTTTTCATTTTTCTCATACAAAATTATCCGGAAGTACCACACAATAAATCCCCCAATTCAGTGATAATGAGAATTACAAAATCATATTTTGTTAAAGTAATAATTAATATTATAAATCTTATCGTTTCATGTTTTATAGTTTTCCAAAGTGATCTTGGTAAAACTTTACCAATGCGAGCGTGGTATTTGTTCCCGACTTTCTAAGTAAGTTTTTCCTGTGCGTTTGTACGGTATTAAAACTGATATTCAATTCAGATGCTATTTCCTTACTTGAATGCCCAAGTTGCAGCAATTTCAGGATCTCCAACTCTCTTAACGAAAATACATGTTTGTCGGTTTCCGGTTTTTCACTTTTTAATGAGCTTTTCTTTCCTAATGCTTTATCCTCATTCACCAACCTGATGCAATCAATGATTTCCTTATAGCCGGAATCTTTTAATAAATAAGCGTAGGCCCCTTTTTTCATGGCTTGTTTGATAATATAAGGTTGGTCGTGCATGCTTAGCACAATTACTTTTGGTTTCTTACCCATGGATTGAAGTTTGTTTAATACTTCAATGCCATTCACCCAGGGTAGATTAATGTCAAGAATCAAAAGACATATTTCTGATGGATTTTTACCAAGGTATTCAAGT
>JBKCNM010000047.1:0-51562 GCA_046297395.1 Bacteroidota bacterium | reverse complement strand
GGGCCAAAAGTAAATTCCACTTGAGGGTTGGGATTCACTTTAATCACATTGTTAAGGGTCACAGTATCCTTGCAACCATAGTTTGTTTCGCTCACCAGTCTCACATTGTAATTACCGGCATCCTGGTAACAATGAGTGGGGTTGGTTTGGGTCTCAAAGGTGTTGTCACCATAGACCCAATGGGAACGCTCAATAACATCGCCAGTGGTGGATGAAATCAAAGAGATATCACTAAATGAAACACACATTCCCTGACATCCCACCGGCGGGTCTACAGTAAACAAAGCGGTAGGCAATGGGTGAACGGTTATTTTAATGGTATCTCTTAAGGATCTGCAATTTTTTGAATCACTCACCTGCACGAGATAATTTGTGGTGGTGGTTGGATGAACAGTGAGGGGGCTTCCGGTGATGGGCGGGACCGGTGTAATGCCATTGGGGAACCAAAGGATTTGATATCCGGGCGTGCCACCGGTTGCATTGATGGTAAGGGTTGTAGAGTTGCCAATGCAGATATCGGTTTGTCCCACGGCAATGGTTCTTAATTGTTCCGGCTGAGTAAGTGTGGCATAGATGGTATCGCTCAGGCAACCGAAGCTATCTTCTACATACATGGAATAGGTTTGAGCAGAGAGGCCATTCACCACGGGCAACAGGGGATTGCCGGGCAAGCCGGGCCAGTGGTAGATGTATTCAGGTGCAGGCGTTGTTCCTGGCGTTCCGCCGGAGCCCTGGGCTTTTAACATTCCATCAGTTCCTGCGAAACAGGTAACATTTTTCACTTCTACAAAAGCCGCTTCCACCACAGGCGGATCGGCGATGTTAATGTCTTGCACATAAACGCATCCGTTGGCATCGAGCACCCTTGCACTGTACTGCCCTGACGAGAGGTTACAGATCAATCCTGAGGTAAGGGTGTCGTTGTTAAAGATGTATCGATAGGGTTGTGTTCCTGAGTTAAGCAAAGCAGCAATGGTTACACAGGCATTGGTATCGCCATTGCATCTTAGTGGCACCTGCTGAACAATCTGAGAAGACAAAGGCAAAAGCGGCTGGTTCACCTGCACAGGTAAAACCAAGGTGCATTGGTTGGCATCACGAATGGTAATGGAGTAAGCCCCTGCGGGAAGACTTCCGAAAACCGAGATGGGAGAGAAGTTAAACGGACTGGTGTTGATGGCGAAAGTATACCCCGGGGTACCGCCAACGGTATTCACGGCAATGATTCCATCTGATCCGGAGTAACATTTTACCTGACTAACAGATGCAGTGGCTTGGATAGGAGTAGCGGGTTGTGTAATGTTGGCTTGTTGGGTAACGGAGCACCCATTGAAATCGGTGACGGAGATGGAGTAAGAGCCGGAGTTCAAGCCATAGAAACAGGGTCCCGAGCCAAGGATTCCTTCAGGCTGTACAAGGCCGTTGTCCAAGCAGGCAAACGAATAGGGAAGTGTTCCGCCGGCTGCAAGGAAGCAGATATGCCCGGTGGTGTCACCATTGCAAATCACATTTTGTGTTCCGCTTACAGTGAGCTGCAGAGGCAGGTTGGCCTGCCCAATGGTATAGGTATTGGTGAAAGTACAGAGGTTTGCATCTGTTGCCACCACATCATAATCGTCAGCGATAAGACCCGAGAAGACGCCGTTGTTGTTGGTTGCGGTGTTTCCGGAGACTTGTCCGGTGAGGGAATATTGATAGGCAGGAGTGCCGCCGGAGGCTTGGATATAGAGCAAACCATTGCTTCCGCCATAACAAGTCACGCTATCATTAATCACTTGCAGGGCAGAGAGCGGAGAGAGTGGCTGGAACATGGTATGGTTAAAGGTAGCCGTACATCCTCTGGAATCAGATACGACAACCTGATAAATTCCTGCACACAACTGGTTGAACAGGCCATTGTTGTTGGATGTGATACCATTCAGGGTGTAGGTGTATGGCGGTGTACCTCCGCTTGCCTGGATGGATATTTTTCCGTTGCAGGCGCCAAAACATTTTACGGAGTCCTGAGAGATCAGGTTGAGTTGCAGCAAATCAGGTTCAGTGATGTCGATGATGGTATCCCTTGAACAGCCATTGGAATCGGTAACAGAAAGGACATGAGAACCGGGAGGGAGATTGTTGCCAATACCATTTGTTACGGGATTGGAGTTGATGAAGTATTGATAACCGGGGTAACCGCCATTGGCACCAAAGAGCACATATCCCGAGGAATCGCCATTGCAGGGAATATTGTTGAGGATATCAACTGAGATGGAGAGTGCGGTATCAGGACCAACGATGGAGAAGGAAACGGTATCAACACATCCCATGGAGTCGGTGATGTGGATGTAATAACCACCTTCGGGGATATTCCCGAAAACACCGTTGTTGTTTTGGTCGAACAGCAGGTTGTTGGCGGCATTAAAAAGTTTGTAGTTGTAGATGATACTATTGGTAGGCCAACCCCCATTTACATCAAGTGAAATGGTGCCATCGATGGAAGGCGGACAGGTAATGTTGTTGATGGAGGAAATGGTATGTGAAAGAGGAGCGGCAGGCTGGTTCATGACATAAGGGATGGTCACGAAACATTGATTGGCATCAACCACCAACATCACATCGGGGCCGGCAAATACATCGGGGAAAAACGCCGGGTTGCCGGGATAAGTATTGATGGAATTGGATACAGTGTAGGGAGGCGTGCCCCCAATGCAGGTAACCGAGATGGTTCCCGTGGTATCACCAAAACAGATTACCGGGGTCTGTTGATTTATTTCAGCACTCAGAGGGGCAAAGGCTTGCGTGATGTGGATGGAAAAATCGTAAGAACAATGATAGAAATCGCGCGCAAAAATATCGTACACACCGGGTGCAAGATTGTTGAATATACCTGTAGAATTATTGAGTGACGGCATGGCGATGCCATTCATACTCACGGTGAAGGAATAAGGAGGATAGCCACCAACAGGAGAAAGCACGATTTGTCCATTGTTGTTGCCGAAACAGTTGATGTTTGTTACTTGGGAGAGCGTAACCTGAAAAGGCTGGGCAACCTGATAATAATCGACATCCATGGTTCCCGAACAATTATTGGCATCAGTTACAACAACTTCATACATACCGCCCTGTGTGACCCCAAATATGCCCCCGAAGTTGGGCAGCGAGGGGTTGGATTCATAGGTGTAAGGCAAGGTGCCACCGTTTCCTGATACTTCAAATGAACCGATGGTGTCGTTAATACAAAGGAGGGAATCTTTTGAAACAAGGAAAAGGTTCAAAGGGTTTGGCTGAGTGATTACAATAGGATTGTTGACACTTGTGACCAAACAGCCATTAGAATCTGAAACTTGCAAAATATAGGACCCTGCATTCAGATTGTTTATGTTACCTGAAGTGTAGGAGACCGAATTTAATAGAATATTGTAGGGTGCGGTACCTCCCGAAGCGGTAACAGCAATCGAGCCATTCGGGATGCCGTGGCAGGTGAGGTTTGTAACAATGGGATTAGAAAGAATGAGTGCAGGGGGCTCAGTTATCGTAAATGGAAAATCGGAGGAGCATCCGTCAGTACTGGAAATCTGCATCGTATAGTTTCCTCCCAGCAAACCGGTTACGATACCGTTTGGATAATTGACCCCGCTCATTGTAAAAGTGTAAGGAGGAATACCCGCATTGCCATCAATATCAATGCTACCTGTGCCTTGTCCGTTACATAAAATATTCGTCTGGCTGGCGATGGTTCCGAATGCACATGAAATAACCTGAGTGCCCGGAGGGAGCAGGGGATCTCCTTGTGTTGTGGTATTGTTGCAATCAGGGTTGGTATAACTGCCCGCCTCCCCATCGCTGTGATTGGTGACCTCAAAAGAAAGACTGGCTCCGGGGGTAGTTCCCACTGTGGCCGTTACACAGAATGTCCATGGTCCGTTGTTCGTAGAATTGTCGCCCCAGTCATCTTCTGTAATTCCATTATTTCCGGGGCCGTTTTGTCCGGAGTCAAAAAAATAACCCGGACCAAAAGTTCCGTTTGGATTTGTGAACGGAGTTGAAACCCATATCCATCCTGCTCCTAATCCGGCAGGCAATGCGGGAGGAGAATCATCCGGAGGCGTGGTTCCGATTAATGAACCGGGCACCCACCCGGGACCAAGATTGAAACCAAATCCTTCCACCCAGTTTCCTCCGGTAGCTGAATAGTCGTCAAAAGTGATGCAAATGGTAACCACCATTCCGGGAGAATAGCCCGTGATGGGAGGTGTTCCAGTGGTGATTGGGGGAGGATTTACAGTTACTGTTGGAGGATTTGGGAAGCAATCAGCGTAAGAAGGAATGTGTTGGCCAAACGAAAGGAGAAATACAAAAAGGAATAACCTGCAATGAATGAAGAAATGAATAATGCCTTCAATTGATGGCAGAACAATTCTTTTATCAGAGTTAGATAAAATGAATCCTGTTTCGGGTAATTGTTTAAACATCCAAAACTTAATTAATTTTTTACAAGATAAGGGTGTTATTTATAAAATCAAAAAATCAAGCTTGGCTGATTTTACTCAATCCCAAAAAATGCAACAAAGGGTTGTTTCACTCAGGTTTATCAACCCAATCTCCGTTTTTTCTGATTAGTTCAATCAGGGCATCTACCGCCAGCGGGGTATCAATGGATTTCAACACAACCTCCTTGCCTTTGTAAAGCGTGATTTTACCTGGTCCCGATCCCACATAACCATAGTCTGCATCTGCCATTTCTCCGGGTCCATTCACAATACATCCCATGATACCGATTTTAAGTCCTTTGAGATGATCGGTTTCCTTTCTTATACGCGCTGTAGTTTCCTGCAAATCAAACAATGTTCTGCCACAGGAAGGGCATGAAATATATTCGGTTTTGCTAATTCTGGTTCTTGTGGCTTGTAAAATACCAAAGGCCAATCGGTTGATAAAATCATTTCCGATAAAATCATCTGCATGAATCCATATACCATCTCCAAACCCTTCGGTGAGCAGGCAACCAAGGTCGGAAGCAGCATGCAATTGCAAGTCCTCCTTGCTGATGCCCCGGTAATCAACATGTATCAGGATGGGTTGAGAAATCTCCGCACAACGCATCTTGAAAAGCATGGTTCTCATCTGCTGCGCGGTTTGTATTCCCTCATTTGAAATCAAACAGATTACTTGTTTATTGATCAAATATTTTGCAGAGATTATTGCTTCAAGTTCATTCTGTTTGATATGAACAAAAAACAGCCCATCCTTTTCATGATCTGCAAGAAGTTCATAATCCTTACAATCAATCAATGGGTAGTGTCTTTCTTTTTCTTTTTGTCTGCACCAAACAGGATAATGTTGAATCACAGAAAGTGTTCCCGGCAATTCAAAAGAGATTTCTGCATTTCCTGCAAACAAAAAGTCACAGGCCATGTCACCAATATTCCATTTGTCAGTAGAAGGATTGTATTGGTAACCGAGGGCAAAAAGATTTTGTGGCAGAATAATGCTCCGGTTGCTCAAATCACCCACAACTTTGGGTACAAGTCCTCCTCCCGCAAGCAGGTTCTCAATAGTTGGATTTCTGCTGTAGTCGTAAGGAGAATATCCGGATGAAAACAATTGCACTTTTTCTTTTTCGGAAAGAACCACATTTGAAGTTTCAGAAAATCTTCTTTTTGAATATCTTTCGGCCAATGCTTTTGCCACCGGAATTTCAAACTCTGGCTCCTCGGTGAGTGAGACCCGAATGGTATCACCCAAGCCATCTTCCAGCAAAGTACCTATGCCCACAGCCGATTTTATTCTGCCATCTTCTCCGTCTCCGGCTTCGGTAACACCAAGATGCAAGGGATAATACATGCTTTCTTCTTGCATCTTTTTTACCAGCAAGCGATAAGCCTGCACCATCACTTGCGGATTGCTTGACTTCATGGAGAGGACAATGCTGTAGAAATTTTCTTCCTCGGCAATGCGCAAAAACTCCAGGGCAGATTCAACCATACCAAGTGGTGTGTCTCCATATCTGCTCATGATGCGATCGCTTAATGATCCATGGTTTGTACCGATACGCATGGCCGTGCCATGTTCCTTGCAAATGCGCACAAGAGGAATAAATTTTTTTCTGATGCGCTCAAGTTCCTCAAGGTATTCGCTGTCGGTATATTCCAATACAGCAAACTTTTTTTTGTCTGCAAAGTTGCCCGGATTAATCCTTACTTTTTCTACAATCCTTGCAGCAACTTCTGCTGCATTGGGTGTAAAATGGATATCTGCTACAAGCGGTGTTTGATATCCTCTTTTTCGAAGTTCTTTTTTTATCTCAGCAAGGTTCTCTGCCTCCCTGATGCTGGGAGCTGTGATCCTGACCAATTCGCACCCGGCCTCAATCATTCTCACCGATTGCTCCACAGTTGCCATGGTGTTCATGGTGTCTGTGGTAGTCATGCTCTGCACACGGATAGGATTGTTTCCTCCCATGGCAATTTCTCCAATCTGTACTTCCCGCGTCACAAATCGGCGGTATTCAAAAGGAGAAACACAGTAGGAAAAATCCATTTATCGTTCGCGTTTTTGTTGGGTTATTTTTAAAGGATTGGATGTAATTTCCTTGTGTTGTTTTCGGTTTTTAAAAGCATCAACAGCAAGGTATACAGATTGTCGAAAAGATGCTTCCCCGGCTTTATTCTGTCCGGCAATATCATATGCCACGCCATGATCCGGCGAAGTTCTCACATAAGGTAGACCGGCTGTGAAATTTACCCCATTTGAAAACGAGAGGGTTTTAAAAGGAATCAATGCTTGGTCATGATACATGGCTACTATTAAATCATATTTGGAAAAAGCACCGCTTCCAAAAAAACCATCTGATGGAAACGGACCAAAAACCAAATGCCCTTGCTCTTTCAAACGATCTACTGCTGGCTTGATAATAGTCTGTTCTTCTTTTCCCAATAGCCCTTGATCACCTGCATGTGGATTTAAACCCAACATAGCAACTTTAGGTTTTCGAACTGAAAAATCTTGTTGGAGTGATTGTATGGCAATGATTGTTTTTTCCGTGATTAAATCAATACTTATTCTACCGCTTACTTCCGATAAGGCAATATGCCCGGTTACAGGAACCACGCGCATGGTTTCAGATACCATCATCATCACCGGGTTTGATTTACCGAATTTCTCTCCAAGATATTCGGTATGCCCGCGAAAAATTCCTGTCTCCGGTTTAATATTATGCTTGTTAACAGGAGCTGTAACCAATACATCTATATGCCCCTCAATGAGCGCCTGTATACCCGCATCCAATGAACGAAGTGCATACGCACCTCCCAAAGGGACATCCGCTCCAGGCTCTATATTTATCTCCTCTTCCCAGGTAACATACAGCGAGGGTTGTTTTTGATTGATGCTGTCCCATCCCTTGATGAAATTGAAACTAAAATCCTGAATATTGAGTTGTTTTCTGTAAAATGAAGCCAACTTCGGGGATCCAAATACAACCGGTGCACAGGTCTGCAATATTCTTGCATCTGAGAGCGCCTTGATGATTACCTCCATTCCAATACCATTGATATCTCCGACACTGATGCCAACTTTCACAAGGCTGTTTTCCATAGGTTTTATTTTGCGTAATTAATTTTTAAAATATGATGATGCGTACCTTCCTGCTGCTGCAAAATACAAGGACCGGAAAACCCTTCAGGCAAGGGGATGCTTACCATCTCATCTCGGCCATATTCTTTACTTGAAAGTAATCTGCCACTGAAATCATATACACTGGCAAGACCCGCCTCATGAGCCTGGAAAAAAATACCATCTGAATTTGTTCTCACAACAATTTCTTTTTCAAGCCCCGTCAGATAATAGTTGAATGGATCACTCACGCTTGAACAGCCCTGCATATTGGTAACCATAGCTACAAACTGCCCATTGTATGCAGGAATAAATGAGTTTCCGGTGTTCAACAAAAGTGATTCTCCCGACTCGAACCAGGAAACGACCCCATCATTTGAAGACACACTGAATGTATCCCCGTTTTGCAATACAACGGGTGGTGCAGGATTGTTGGAAGCAATTACAAATAAAGTATCAGATTGACTGCGGCAGCCTGCAGCATTTGTTTGCGTTATCCAGTAAGTACCGCTGTCAGCAATCCAAATACTATCGGCAATGATATTGGTATTCCATTGATTCCCGCCCGACAAGTTGCTGTAAACCCAAATTCCGTTTCCACCACAAAGAACAATATTCCCGCTTTGTGAAAGAATTGGCAAGGGCGCAGATTCCAGTGAATCAATAATCAAGGCTGCAGTTGTTGAAACACAATTGTTGCTATCAGTAAAAAATGCCTGATATGTACCTCCGGAAAAAACCGTGATTTGGTTGGCAATTGTTCCGTCAGACCAGGTTAAGTTCACCGGTGGATTGGTATAAATCAATGCAGTATCACCATAGCACAGGGCATTTTTTGTTGTGAAAACCTCAGGCGCGGAGGCAGGGATTGTACCCGGTAATGAAACTGAAAGGGTTTTGGTACAACCTTCGGAGTCAATGGTGGTAAGCACATATTCTCCGGGCAATAATTGATCAAAATTCAACAGATCATTAGACGATGGCATGGTAAGTTGATACTGATAAGGAGGGAAACCACCTGAACTGCCTTGAACGATAATTTTTCCATTGGCTCCGCAATTCGCAGAAACCATTTCAAATAAGGTTGAATCCGGTCCATTAGAGGAGGGAACTGTTGCGTTTAATTGATAAGTGCAATTGTTGGCATCAGATACCAGCAGTTGATAATCACCTGCCGACAATCCGCTGAAATTGACCGCATTTCCGGCCGAAGAACCATTCATACTGTAATAATAAGGAGCGGTTCCACCCGATACGCCTGTAATTTGGATGCTTCCATTGCTTGTGGTACAACCACTGGGAATGATTTGTGTTTGAATGGCTGAAGGGCCATTGATGATATTCACCACGCGTGCATTTGATTGGGATGAACACCCATTTGCATCTGTTACCCTTACGCGGTAATTTCCACTAATGGCCGGGGTATAGATAGGATTCACCGCATTGGAAATGGCCTGGCCGTTAATCAGCCATTGGATTCCTGTACTTGCGCTGGATGTGAGTTGGGGAGCCTGATTGCTACAAGCCGTGAGAGCGCCTGAGAACGAGATCGTGGGGGTAGGAGGAAGAGGATGAATAACAACTGATAGAATATTGGAACTGCTTGAACAACCATTGGACCCTGTGATAACAAAACTGTAATTGCCAGCCAACAAAGCATTGTAATTGGCTTGCGTGGCACCACTGATGGGATTGTTGTTTCGGTACCAATTTCCCTGAGACACGGACGACTGGATACCAACTGAAGCTCCCTGACAAGCGGCTATTCCATTATTTGCGGTGATTGTTGCAGGTGTTGGAACAGGAAGTATTTCAACAGGAAATGGATCAGAAAAACTCGAACATCCGTTTGAGGCGGAAACCCTCACCTGGTAATTCCCGCCAATGGAAGCACTCAGAAAGTTTTGGGTATTGCCGGCTAGCGCATTTCCATCTAAGAACCATTGATTTTGATTCACGGAACTGGAAACAAGTACAACGCTGTTTCCCTCACAAGCAGTAGCATTACCCAATGCAGACACAGAGGGAGTAGGAGGTCCGGGTAATTGGGAAATAATAATATTGTTGGAACTGTTGCTGCATCCGTTTTCTGTTACCCAAGCCTGATATGTACCCGGCTGTGAAGCAAAAATGAAGGATAAATTTGATTCAGGAATTTGATTGCCGTTCCTCGTCCAATAGAGATTGCCTGATACATTTGAGGAAAGTTGAACCTGGGCGTCCGGGCATATTGAAGTATTGCCGTTTGCAGAGACAAGGGGAGACTGCGGTTTGGGATTAACGGTGATATCAATGGTATCCGAAGATACTATGCAATTGTTTCCATCATCATAAATAACCCAGTAAGAACCTGAAGTGTGGATTTTAAGACTGTCTTGATGACTTCCATTACTCCAGGTGATGTTTTGGCTAAAATTCGAAACAATCAGCAAAGAATCTCCTTCGCAAAGGGTGGTTGAACCAAAAGCTTGAATGGAAGGGGAAACACAAGGATTGGGAGTATTACACGACAAAGATATGTGCCAGCCTCCTGCTGTATTGATGTTATCGGAGATGAAACTAAAAGTAAGCGCACCTTGTGCGTTGTTTGAAAAACCGGATACAGGCAATCCTGTTCCGGATAAACTTGCAATCAATGGAGCGTTGGTATCGGTCCCATCATATATGAGTAGCAAATCTCCTTCTGCAACATCAAAAAAAGTAAACTGATAGTATAATGCCCCCCCTTGAGAAGCCATGTATGTGACTGTAGAAGATTCATTGTTTCCATAAGGACCGTTTTCCCCACCGGAGTCGCTGATGGTAGTGTCACAAGTTTGCACGCTTGAAACAGGGCCCGGTTGAGCCAATGAAATCATAGACAAAAGCATGAAAAACACCATACAGATGCAAACAGGACGGTAATATGCTTTGTTCATTTGGGGAGTTTCAAAAAGAAGCGCAATATTAAATGAATCAGTGGACTCAACAAAAAAAGGCCGTTAAATAACGGCCTTGGGATTCGAATATGTGAAGAAAATGATTACCTCAGTGTAATCGTTCTTGTAAGGGTGCGTCCTCGCCTTCCGGTTACCTGCACAGTTGCCTGATCATCACAGGTACCATCTCCGTAATCGAGTGTACGACTTTTTCCGTTGGAGTTCTGAAACTCAATTACCCCCTTATCTATCCAACGACAACTTAGTTTGCGATGAAGTGGGGTGGTGATATTGGCGGTGTAAGTAACCCCGTTTGAATTGCTGCCACTCGCTGTTCCGGTGATTTGATATTCATCGTCCTGCCAGTTTCCACGGGTATTATAACCGGCCAGCATTTCTCTGGTTCGCTCGGAATTCCATGTATGAAACTTCCCATCCGTGCGGGTAAGACGCATGTTAGCAGCAACTATCTTCCAGGAATAATTTCCTGATGCATTTGCACCCTGATTGGTTACCGTGCGGGTACCTTCAATTTTGTTGTCGTTACGATAGAAGTTATCAAAGGTGATCGTCTTCACCCCACCGGTAGCCCAAAAATCACCGGAGAAAGTAGCAATGACTTTACCTCTTCGATTTTTTCCATCTGCACAAAGACAGTTGGTGGCACCAAAGTCAACAGTTACACGGTAGTTGTTTACTCCAAGTGTGTCACGGGTGATGGTGGCGCATCCGCTCATGGCATCGAGCTGCTCAGCTACACCCTGAGTGCGGCCGAAAAGATTGTTGCCGTTGGCAGCATTGTCTACAATATTTGATGATTCATCACCAACTGCGTTTGCTTCCTGGTTGTCGGCAGCAGTTGTTTCTTCAGAGGTGGCAGTTTCCTCAACATTCTTGTTACATGAACTGGTCATTACTGCCAGACTTAAAAGCCCAAGGAGTGCTACTCCTGTAAATTTGGTTGTTTTCATTTTGCTAGTTTTGTTGTTAGGATACCCGAACAGATATTTCGTTTAATCCGAGAAGCAAATTTATCGAATATATTTCAATAACAATTTGATTTCCAGATAAATAAATTTTAAGGCTCGAAATAACCGGGTTGATTTGTATATTCGCAACCCTTTAAAACACAAGTCCCATGTCGATTTTAGAAAAAATCAGAACCAAATCAGGGTTGTTGGTAGGTATCATCGCCCTTGCATTGTTGGTATTTATTTTGGAGAGTGCCCTGGATTCAGGTAACCGCTTTTTTTCCGGACAAAAAACCATCGTTGGAGAAGTGATGGGCACTGAAATCGGAATCGCTGAATTTGAAGAAAAGGTTCAGAAAGCCATAGAAAATGAAAAACAAAGAAGCGGTAAAAATGCCGTGGATGAAAACCAAACCGAGTATATCAGAAACCAGGTTTGGAATGAATTACTGATGGGGAAAATAATGGACAAGCAATACCAGGAACTGGGCTTGGCTGTGTCTAAAGAAGAGCTGTTTGACATGGTGCAGGGCAAAACCCCCCATCCTTCCGTAAAACAAGCATTTACCAACCCTCAAACAGGTGTGTTTGATCCCAACCAGGTGATTCAGTTTTTGAAGAACATGGACAAAGATGAGACAGGCGCTACAAAAGAACGCTGGCTTAATTTCGAGCAGGCACTAAAGCAGGAGCGTGTGATGAATAAATTTAATACCCTCATCAAGAAAGGAATTTTTATTACCAAAGCTGAAGCAGCTCGCCAGTACAAAGCCCAAAACCGCTCACTCAAACTTCATTATGTGGCTCAGAAATACTTTAGTGTTGCCGACTCACTCTTTAAACCTACGGAAGAAGAACAAAAAAAATACTACAACGAGAACAAACATAAATACAAACAGGAGTTTCAAACCAGGAGTATAGAATTTGTCTCATTCGACATTCAACCATCCTCTGAAGACAAAACAGAAACACTCGACGAAATAAGCAAGCTTGCCCCTGAGTTTGCCTCTGCCACTAGCGATTCCGATTTTGTAAACGCCAATGCAGATACCAAATTCTCTGCAAGCTACCTATCTAAATCTCAACTCTCGCCATTTGTTGATACCCTTTTCAGGGCTCCCGTAGGCACCATGGTTGGACCCTTTTTTGATGGTACAGCCTTCAAACTCGCAAAACTCACAGCTGTGCGAATGGCTCCCGATTCTGTAAAAGCCAGACACATTCTTATAAAAGCAGAAAATGGCAATACAGCAGCGGCCAAAGCAAAAGCCGATAGTCTTAAAAAACTGATTAAATCCGGAGCAAAGTTCGAAGACCTTGCTCGCACCCAATCCCAGGATCCGGGATCTGCCATCAAAGGTGGTGACTTAGGTTTTTTCAAGGAAGGCATGATGGTCAAACCCTTTAATGACGCTTGTTTCAATGGAAAAATCGGGGACATGCCTATCGTGGAATCCCAGTTTGGTGTGCACCTTATCGAAATTACCGGCAAGGGTGTAGATGCAAAAAAAGTACTCATCTCTTACCTGGATAGAATACTTGAACCGGGAACCAAAACATTTCAGCAGATATATCAAAAAGCAAGTGCCTTTGCCGGACAAAACACGGTGGCCGATGCCTTCAACAAATCCGTTAGCGACCAAAAATTAACCAAACAACAAGCGCCAAATTTCAGAGATATCGACAGAAATATCACCGGTCTCCAAAATGCCAGACAAGTGGTAAAATGGGCCTACGAGGCCAAGAAAGGAGATGTTTCAAAAGTGTTTGAGTTGGACAAGAAATATGTGATAGCCGTACTTACCGAAATCAAAGACAAAGGAGTGCTTGCATTTGAAGATGTACAAAAGCAAGTTGAAGCCGAAGTAATCAAGGAAAAAAAGGCAGAAAAATTCATCAAGGACATGGCTTCAAAATCAGCCTCGGCCACCCATGTTGCGCAAGTATCTGCCATGCTCTCTCTTCCTTTGGACTCAGCAGCCTCTGTCAATTTTATGTCACCTTACATATCCACAGGCCGCGAGCTTTCCTTGATTGGAGCCATCGCTGATGCCAAAGTAGGATACATTAAAAAACCAATCAAAGGTGACAATGCAGTGTACCTTGTGGAGGTAATGAATGTAACTGAACCCGCACCCGTTAAAGACTATAAATCCAGCGTGGATCAACTGGCAAATCAATTCAAATCAAGGGTCGATTACGAGGTGTTCGAATCTTTGAAGCAAAAAGCCGGTGTTGAAGATTTCAGGGCGAACTTCTATTAATGCCTCGCTGAATTCTATCATAGTTAACTACTTATCCGGCAGGGTGTGCTTAACTGTTCCTCATGGCTGAATTGAATCTGCAGGGAACAGTCATCAAATCCACCGGTAAAGAATACAGGGTTCAAACCCCTGCCCAGGAAATAATTACCTGCAGACTAAAGGGGAGCATTCGTTTACTCAATATCAAGCACACCAACCCGGTGTGTGTGGGCGATGAAGTGATTCTGAAACAATCGGGCGAACAATGGATGATAGATACCATCCTGCCCCGTAGAAATTACATCATCAGAAAGTCCATTAATCTGTCAAGACAGACCCACATTCTTGCCAGCAATATTGATCTGGCATTTCTTGTTGTTACACCTTCTCATCCAAAAACATCAACCGGATTCATCGATCGGTTTCTTGTTACGGCTGCAGCTTATCATATTGAGGTTGTGCTGCTCTTTAACAAATGTGACCGTTGGACTTTGGAGGATAAAAACGAAGCTAATCATTTGGGCAAATTGTATGCTGCCTTAGGGTATACCTGCATTGACACTTCAGCTACAACAGGTGAGGGGATGCAGCGTATTGTCCTTATATCTGAAAGTAAAATCTGTTTATTCGCAGGACATTCCGGGGCAGGGAAAAGTAGCATCATCAATGCATTGGTACCGGGTTTACATCTTAAGACCGGTGATGTCTCTCATGTACATCACAAAGGAAAACATACCACCACCTACGCAGAGATGTATGCGGCAAAAAACCATGCCTTTCTTATTGATACACCGGGGATCAAAGAACTTGGTTTGGTGGACATGGAAAAGGCGGAAATTGCTTCCTATTTTCCTGAATTTTTAGCCTTGGCAAAAAATTGCAGTTTCTCCGACTGCCAACATGTCAATGAGCCGGGCTGTAGGGTTCTTGAAGCACTCAGCGAAGGAAGACTGGATGATGGCAGATACCACAACTACCTTAGCATGCGAAATGAGGATAAAAGAGATTAGGCTTTTAAAAAGGCGCAGATTTTTGCTTGCGCATCTTTCAACTCTTCCACAGAAGGCTGAAGTTTGGGCATCTGAAAATTGATGTTGCCAACATCATTTAATGGCAGCAAATGAACATGTGCATGTGGAACTTCCAAACCAATAACAGCCACCCCTACGCGCTTGCAAGGGAAAGCCTTTTTAATAGCAATGGCAATGGGTTTTGAAAAAACCATGATTTGTGATAACAGATTATCATCAAGCGAGAAAAACTCATCAATCTCTTTTTTAGGCACTACTAATACATGCCCGTGCACAAGTGGCATAATATCCAGAAAGGCAAGAAAATCATCGTTCTCAAGAATCTTATAGCAGGGGATTTCCCCATCAATGATACGAGAGAAGATACTTGACATCAGCGGCCGATTTCAAGGATTTCAAATTTCATCACCGCTCCGGAAGGGACCGATATTTCTGCAACATCTCCCACTTTTTTTCCCAGAAGACCTTTGCCTATGGGAGATTCTACAGAAATTTTGCCTTGTTTGATGTCTGCCTCATTCTGAGGTACGATGGTATAGCTGAGATTTGCGCCTGTAAGGATATTTTTTAAAGCAACTTTAGACAAGATGAGTATTTTCCCATGATCGAGTTTACTTTCATCAATGATTTTGGCATTTCTAACAATTTCCTGCATCTGAGAAATACGGAGTTCCAAAAGCCCCTGTGCTTCTTTCGCTGCATCATATTCAGCGTTTTCAGACAAGTCTCCTTTGTCTCTTGCCTCTGCAATTTGTCCTGATATTCGGGGTCTTTCAACAGTGATTAACTGAAGCAATTCGTCTTTTAGTTTTTTCAGACCCTCCTCTGTGAAATATTGGGTTTGTGCCATGGTGTTATGCTAAAATAAAATCATCCCGGCATTGGTACCGGGATGAGTGACAAATGTATGGATTTTTTTAGAGGCCTAATCTCAGACCAATGGCATGACATCCGGAAAATGGATTGGATGCCCTAAAGGAATAATCAATCCCCATGACAGAACCTTTTTTGTTTACAGGAACTTCAATGGTAGCACCGGCACAAAGACCTGTTAGTGCATTGGTTCTATTTACATCACTAAACAATTGAGATTCAAAGTTATATCCTAACCTTGCCATAAACATGTTTTTAAATGCATATTCTCCACCCAATTGATAAATGTCTCGATAGAATGAGTTTGATTGGAAATTCGCCATTGCCGTGATTCGGTGGTCCGTGTTTTCTTTGCTGAAATAAATATCATATGCACCACCGATATTCAGCTGAGAAGGCAATTCAAATCTGGCAGAACGCTGTTCAATGGTGAGAGAGGTTCCGATAGGCATGGTAGCTCTCGATGATAAACCGTCACCTGAGTATTTAATCGGTGTACCGATATTACGCAATGAAATACCAAATTTCAATTCCTTTCTTTTCCCGGTCACATATTGAACGCCTGCATCAATGGCAACTCCGGTTGCACGCAAGTTCGAAATAGACTGATTGATTACCTTGAGATTGATACCTCCATAGATGGAGTTGGAAAATTCCTTTGCATATGAAATGTTGATGTTTAGAAAACGAGGACTGAATGTTCCTAAGCCACCTTCCGGATTATCCGGATTTGTACGCATAATTTCTCCAAAGCCCATCGATGTAAATCCTAAGCCAAGAACACTTGATGACCCGATTTTTTGAGAAAGTCCAAAGGCATTCAGGTTTGAGCCCGTACCCACCAACCAGGCAGTTCTGGCAAAAACAATTTCTGTTTTTTGTGTAAAAGCCAGTCCTGCAACATTGATGCCCTGAGCTTCAATACCCCGCACTGCGGCAACGCCTGCAGATGCAATTCCTGAACTTCTTGCCCAAGGATTTATCAACAATTCGGTGGCGCCGGCTTGACCGGTCCTGTCTTTGTTACCTGCTTCTACAGATTGATAATTGTAAAAAAGTATCCCTGCTAAAAGGATGGCTCTTATTTTGGTGATGTGCATATTCATTTGTTTCCTAAATGCATTTTCTTAGAACGAGTCCAAATCGATAGGTCTCATGGCTCCGAACCACTTCAGTACTTTTTCTCCTACATCGGGTACTTCCACATGGATGAGATAAAGGCCACTGGCAACAGGAATGTTTGCCTGGTTTTTCATGTCCCAATCAATATAAGTTGTCGCATTATCATCCTTTGTGATTCTTCTGATGAGCGTACCATTTACCGTGTAAATGGCAATGGTACATTTTTGAGGCAGGTTGATAATTTTCACACGATTGTCCAACTGGCTGGTTTCATAATCTGAGTATGCGTAATATGGATTGGGTGTAACATTAATCATCTCAAGTGCATTTTTAGCCACAGTAGACTGATTAGTGAGTGTTTCAAGTCCATCTGTTGAGAACTTGTACATGGGGAAATTACCATTAACGGGAGCAGTGGCTTTCTGTACATTGGTATTGTCCCAGGCAATGCTGGTTGCGCTTCTGATGCGGTCTCTGGAAGAGAAATTTCTACCGAAGGCACGGTTAACACTGATCTTTATTGTTACATCAGTTTCGAGCAAACTGCGGTTTTCTTTAAGCAAAGGATAACCAACCCATGCACAATCTCTAAAAACCTGCTGTTTTTGAAGGCTGAAAGTAGGAGCAGCAGTGTTACGCATTTTTTTATAAATGTATTCTCCTTGGTCATAAGAAGGCATGGCAGAAGGGCTGGGAAGTGTACCGGCAGTGTTTTGGAGCTCATCGTAGTTGTGATTGAACACATAAATACAGTGTGCACCACCGAGTCTTGGAGAGAAATTAAACGAACGGGTAGAAGTAGGATTCCAAATCATGTCACGGCCATTTTCCCCGATGAGCCATGAATATTCTGAGAAGCCCATGTTAAGCCTTTCACCTGTTTCTGTATTAATCGCGTAACCGGGGAACCATCCCATTCCCATTCCTCCAATGTAGTTGGGGGAGTTGGGATCTGAAGAGGCGATGGTATCAGAGGCAATTTTACCTTCTTTGTCAACCGATTGATGTTCTCTTAAGTTAAGTTTAGCCTCACCGCCTTCCGCCAACAGGGCTTCATCTGTTGCCTCAAAAACAGGACAACGGGTCCATTTGTTTTTGTCTGATGTGATTACAATGTTCACACTTGGCAAGTTGCTGAGCAAATTGGCATAAAAAGGATTTGGAGAGGCTGCCGAAGACATCACATTGATGTTGGCATATGCAGGTCCGAATGGATCGGTGGCACACAAGCGATAAGGAGCAAATCCACCGCTGATTACTTTTTCAAAAGCCTGATTGTCATCAAAGCCCGGATAGTCGTTATAGGCAGGAGTTCCCGGAGGAGGAGGTGTAGTAGCTACTGTTACTCCTGAACGAATCCAGTTTTCTTCAAAAGGTCCTTCAGTATCTTCAACGAAGCCTAACCAATTTTTTGAATTATCTGCAAAAGAGATGGATGCTTCGAGGAATCCATTGTTGTCTGAAATGGAGTTGGAACCGGGATTGCTCACTTGTCCTGTCTTAATAGAAAGACCCCATTCCGGAATAATTTGTTCATAGTTAACAAGGAGGGAAGTATCGGAAACAATCGTTTCTGTTTTGCTTCCTATGGTTCCGGTAATCATCCAACGGGCAGAGTCCAGCGCAGCGGGGATGTCCTTTACCCTTCTGAAAACCTTGTTGGTGCTGTTGGTTGTTACATAGGCAAGCACATCAGAGTTTAATGTTACAAGGGTATCACGAAGTCTGGCGGTTTGTAAGGCCGAAGTGGAATCTGTTGGCATGCCTACCGGATAAAAACAACGGGCCATCATGCGCAATTCAAAGCTCCCTTTAGGTACATTCAGAGGATCAATCACCTTAACCTTGATAGGACTTTTACCGGAGGCATAGGTTATTTCGCGCACGGGGCTGCCCGGTGCTGCGGCCACAATGGCATCCATGGTAGCTTGGGTGAGGTCAACAGCAGCACCTCCATTTCCTTGTCCTTCAATGCGGGTTACAGGTGGGGAAGAACCAAAAATACTTTGGGCAACCATACCCCCGGATTCCATCGCAGGGGAGTGAGGGATAAGGGTGTATGTTTTGATGTTGAGTCGCCCCGCTTTGTAGGGTAGTTTTTGACCATCGAGTGCATTGGGATCAATGGGATCATATGTTTTGTAATTGTTGTGCGCATATGCCACAACAGTGAAATAATATTTTTTGTAGTTGACAAGTCTGGTGCCGGGGTTAAAGGCATCATTGATAAAACGGAAAGAGTGAACGACTCCTGAATCATTACCGTCTACCATCTCTTTTGGAACGGCAGCCCCAATAGCAGGGTCAAAGTTGAAATTGATAAGCCTAGATATACCATCTTTAATATCGCACTGGGCAACCAAACGGGATTGATCAGGATTACTCAGTTCCGTTACAGAGACATTGGCATTCTTGAGCTGATAAACCTGATAACCCTGAAAGGTGTAAAATTTAAGCGATTCAGCCACACCTACGATGGTGGGGTCTTTTTCACGATAAAGCTCTTTGTAGTTATTGGAACTTTTTTGGTTGGTAAGATAAACAAGCAATTCTCTGTCAAGTTCCTGATAGGTAAGATCGGGTGCATCAGGGCCATTTAAAACCCTGAAGTTGTTTTCGAATAGTGCTTGGGCTTTGGTATCTGCAGAACGAAGCAGATTTACTGAATTCTGTGCTCCACCGGTAGGGGATTGGGCCCATACTGCTCCGGCTGTAATGTAATTCACTGCTCCCGGTTGAAGTGAGAATGGCCCGGCAGACTGTACCATCCTCCAATCATCAGGAACACTCATCGTCCAAGGTGTAGTATTTGTAGGATCAGAAGTTCCGGGAACAGCAAAGTTACAAGGCGTACCGGGGCCGTATCCAAACCCATTACCGATATATACTAGTGGAGTTCCATCTTTCCAGATGCAACGCATGTAATTGTAAAAGTGCGTGGCATTAAATGGATTTCCCTGAGGAGTACTGTTATTTCTGAATATCATGAATTTCTCCATCCCCAGCCTTTCATTATCTACGATTCCATCATTGTATCCGGTACCATTGAATGTTGCAGTATCATCAAGCCCATTTGGGTCAGCCAAAGGACCGAGGAAGAAATCAATTCCAACAGCTGCAGGACGATTGCCATAGGTGTTCTCACCATTGGCACAATCAACATCCTGAGAGTTGTAGCAAATACCTAAGCCCAAACCCACATCACAACCAATCAAATCATCCTGATAGCAACCCAAATCAGGGTCTACCCAATAAGCAAAATAACAGTTGGTGAGAAGGAAAGAGGATTTGTTTAGAATTTCATACTGATAAAAAGTCATGTTGTTGATTTCATCGCTGGTTGAGAAGCCAAATGCTTGTGCCCTTACCTCAATGCCAATGGCCGGAGCAGAAGTTTCTGTGTGTATATTTCCTTTGTCATTAAACACCCAAAAAATTGTTTGGTCACCATAGAGATAGGTGCCGCTTCCGGTAGAGCCACTATTGCTCAGATCATAACGCGGATAGTCGCCCGAAGCTATGCTGTAAGAATTGTCACCATCTACATCCTCATAGGGTGCAAGAAAGGGATCGCTGGCTGTGTTTCCATTTGGATTGTCTCCGGGCCACTGAACGATGGCATCAGGGATATTGCTTTCTGTATAACCCTGAGGACCATTCCCCTGTGTGAAAGCAACATAGTCCTGTACTTGTCTTTTGGTGATTTTCCAGTGCCGATCGTATGCTAAACATCGTTCACTGTTTATTGTGGCATTGTTGTCGAGTGGCCCCGGCCAAAAGTCATTTCCTGTTTGACGATAGGTTTGTGCCGCAAGTTTTAATTGTCCCCCAGCATCAATACCTCCAATCCATAAGGAACTGGCAAAAAGTGAATGCTTCTTTGAGTTGATGGGAATCTCATAGCGGGCATTGCTTACAAGATCCCACCACATGTCACCCCCATTGAGGATTTTTGCCCTCACATTGTTGATGTCAAGATCGGTTTGCGCAGTGGCAGGAATACAGTTTTCCTCTGCGACATCCGATGGTCCTTGCATGCGTTTTCCTGTAACCCCTTGGTTTACTTCCGCAAATAGGGATGGCGTCAGGGCATGGATTGCCATTAAAAGAAGAAAGCTTTTTCTGAAAGCGTTTTTCTTCATGTTGTTGAAAATTGTTTTCATGAGTATTTTTTTAAGAGTAATCAAAAGTCAAGCGTTACACCCAATCTTGTTCTTCTTGGCAAACTGTAATTCGCCGGATTGTTCACCCGAACTGAGTATAAGTCGCGATATGATTGTTCATTAATCTGGGAGCGAATTTCGGCTTGTGAGCGAAGTGCTGTGAGGTATCCATCGTCGTCAGGATTGCCTGAGTAACGATACACCTCAATCACATTGCGGGTATTAAACAAATTGAGTACCTGAAGATAAATATTCAGTGTAGCAGATTTGCGCTTGTCAGAATCCTTGGAACCAAATTTGAGTTTTACTGAACGCTCAACACGCAAATCAAATCGCACATTGGAAGGCATCCTCGAACCGTTGATGGATCCATCCAAGCCATTGTTACTGGTAGCATTGATATCTCCTTCGCGGCTAACAAAACGGTTTCTTGAAAAAGGAATTCCTGATCCGTAACGCATGGTGAGGTTGGCTCCTGTGTTGGCAAAAAACTGGGTGCCAAACCAGGTGGGTCCGTCATAATCTGCTCCACTTGAATAACGGTAGTCAATGTTGGCAACCAGTTGATGACGCTGGTCAAAATCCAAGGGATTGGCAGTACGGAGGTTGGGCTGTCCGGACTGCAGCAGGTTGAAAGCTTCTGTTGAAGCAGATCCTGTACCTTCTGCAAATTGAAGCGTATAATTTATATTCATGGCTACATTGTTGGTACGCCTCAAATCATAAGAAACAGAAAGCCCTTTTACTGTACCAAAATCTATGTTCCCATAGGTGAGGTGCGTTACAGGATATGCCTGGTTCAAACGAACAAGCTGAATCATGTCCTTCATTTCCCTGTAGAATCCTGAGATGGAAAGAGCTGAATTGGCAGACTCTGCTTCTCCCAAAATCTGTGTAAATCCAACTTCATAGTCAATTGTTCTTTCCGGTTTGAGATTAGGATTGTTAAGAATATTACCTTGAGTAGCTTCAATAAAATAGTAATCTGTTGGCCTCAGCCTTAGCCGGCTTGGTGGACGCTGGGTAAGAATATCATAGTGAGCAAAGAAATTGGCAACATCTGAAATGGGAAAAGAAAAGGCAAGCCTGGGCATGAAGTTTATCTGGGGCTTATAGTCAGTGAAACTTGTACTGGGATCAAAATTGGGTTTGTTGATGCCAACATTAGGGTCAACCAAATAAGGTTGGATTTTTCCTCCTGCTTCATTTGCAATGATAGAGGGATCTGTTACTTCATTTCCTTGTGTGTCATACCAACGATTGTCTTTTAAACTTCGGTAGCCCACTATTCTTTGTGGATTTCTAAAATCATTCACATACACCACATATTCTTCACCTGAATTCTGAAGATTTGCTGGATGAGAAACACCCTTTCCGGCAATTTCACTTACCTCGTCTAATTTGTATGTGTCATATAATACAAAAGGATCTTTCAACACTTTTTGGTTTGCATCGAAACGATCAACACGCAAACCAATATTAAATTTAATGTCTTTAAAATCAAATTTATCCTGTATGTAACCGGCCATATAAATGGGTCTGAATGCATCGATAGCCCTTTTGTATGTACCATCCTCTTCTTTCTTGAAGAAATCGGCAAACTCAACCCTCTGGCGATTTCTCTTGCCGGAGATAGGATCAAAGCCGAAGTAACTGATGTAAGGGTTTCCCTGATTCAGGAGATTGTCCATGCTGAACAAACTTATGTCCATGTCTCGGGGATTGATGGCGTCTGAGATGATCCATGTTTTCTTATCAATACCGAATTTTTCTCTGTAATTTTTAGCAAAGCCTGTGTAGGCAGAATCCTGAGAAAGGAAGTCATAATTAATTACCCCCTGATAGGCTCCGTCCACATATACAGGTTGAGGATTGGCAAAATCAAGTTGGGAGATATGAATATTGGACAATTGTCTGGCCAAAGTCCAAAGCCCGATGGGATTCACTGACATGGACGATTCTGTTCGCTGTTCATACTCAAAACCAACTTGGATATTATGGTTTTTTACATCAGCAGAAAATTGTGCGGTGATGCGGGCCTGTCTTCTATCATCAATCGTAAATCCATTGAATTGTCTTCCGGTATTAAACCACAGGTTGTAAACATTCTGTGGACGGTCGCCATTGAGCAGGCCGCCTCCAAACTGAATATTAAACAAGTTGTCGTATAACCCTTCAGGTCTGCGACCGCCAAAAAAATCATAATACTGCTGGGTATATGCTGCGCCCATTGGGTTAATGGTAGTATCAGGTGTAAATCTCACCAGGGTATCTCTGTAAGCCACCAGCCTGTCTCCAAAAAATCCTGTGCTTGTATCTTGTCCAAACGCATAAACAGGCGCCCTAAAAATCTCATATTTTCCGAGATAGCCGTAATCAAAATACCTGTTTTGGTGACTATCATCTTGGGTGCGGTTATTCACCCAGGTGTAGCTTGCCTGAAGAGTGAGGTAGGCATTTTTTAACACGGATGCTGTTTTTTCATCTTTGTCGGCAGCCTGATTCCCAAAGCGCTGTGTAAGTCTTCCGTATACACGGTAAGTTTGATCAATTCTTTCAGGATTATTGGAGGGATTAATGAGTGAATAATCTCTGATAAAATCACGCCTGCGGTTGTAGTCTACAGAACCACCTACAGTAAATAACAATTGCTCGTTGGGTTTAAAATCAATTTTCCCGTTTACGCGGATGATGTTAGACCTAACATTTTGGCGGGCAGCAATGGGTTCAAGATCGTTTTTGGTGAGAAATTCGGAATTTCTCAGGGTTCCTCCAACCGGGTTGGGCCTGAGAGGATTTTTTTCCAGGTTGCGGAGCACATCATCCTTCACCTTAAAGGTGCCAATGGCAGAAGGATTATTGTCTTTTTCAGTGGAGAATTCACCTCCTATCATAAAACCCAAAAGTGTTTTTGAAGGACTGTTTTCACCGGCTTTGGTTTTGAGGATGGGTCCGCCTAAACTATAACCAAGGAAATTATAACCAAACTTGTCGAAAGGTTCTGAGGAAATGGCTTCAACGCCACCAAAATAATTTGGGCCGGGACCTCTTGTGGTGATATTTACTACACCGGAAGTTGCATCCCCGAATTCTGCGGGAACACCTCCTGTGATGATTGAAATCTGTTCAATGGCTTGCTGAGGCACACCGGAACCGCCCACCACACGAACCCCGTCAATGAAGGTTTTGGTGGAAGATTCCCCAGTGGAATTACCTTCCCTGTCAACATCTGAACGCCCACCTCTCACATTGATGGAACCATTGTCGTCTTTTTGAAATACACCGGCGGCCTGGGCCACAACATTCGTTGGGTTTTTTGCAGCCATTGCCTGATAAGCTTCACGCGTAACCGTCTTTTGTACCTTGGTTCCCGGATCAATCAGAGGAACTTTGTATTCCGTTATCACTACCTCTTTCCCTTGCACAACATTCGAACTAAGTTTCATGGTGAGATAGGTGGTCTTCCCTTCATTCACCTGTACATTATTAATCTGAGCAGGTTGATAACCCAACAGGGTGGCTTTTACATTATAGCTGCCTGGGGGAAGAAGCCTGATGATGATGTTTCCATCGATGTCAGTTGTTCCTGAACCCACTTGGGTGTTTTTTTGCAAAACAACAACCCCGGCAAATGGGACAGTTTCGGTGGTTTTTTCATCCACCAGTGTAACTTTTATGTCGCCGGTTTGTCCAAACAACTTACTGCCAGCCAATGTGGCGAGTAACAACAAGGGTCTAAGCTTTTTCAGCATAGTGTGAGTGTCTTAACGATTTAATAAGATTCTAAGGGCGTAAACCTAATAATATTTGTATCTAAATGCAAACAAATGTAAATGCAAGGGTGCGGTATGACAATTTTATTGCTTTATCTACTGGGCCTATGTCGTTTGACAGCCGGCATGCAGAGGTCGGTTTTATGCTTCAAGCCAAGGTCACCGAAAAGACATTTCTTTGTTGAATATCAGTATGATAATAAATAGTGCCTTTGTGCAACTGAATAATTTTTTTAGTCAGCGACAGTCCAATTCCCAGACCGCTGGAGGAGGTTCCCCTGTAAAAGGGCGTAAATAACAATTCCCTTGATGACTCCGGAATCACTGATCCATCGTTGATAAACTCCAGGACAACCCTTGCATTGGCGAAGTAAATCTTTATTTCTACGGGTTCATTGTTTGAGTATTGGATTGCATTAGACAACAGGTTGGACAATGCAGTAACCAACAAGGATTCAATCCCCTGAACCACCAGCATTTCTTCATGGTCAGGAATCATGGCAAATGAAACCTGGATGGATTTTTCAGGATAGAGGTTTTGGTAAAAGCTTACCACCTTAAACAAAATTTCATCCACCCGTAATGGCATATATCTTCTATTGGGATCATCTGCTTTTTCTACATTGGAGAGCAGGAGAATGGATTCAATAAATCCCGATAAGACCCCAAGTTCCTGTAATTGCTTTTTAAAAAAGTCCTGTTGTTCAATTCTGTTTTCAGGGTTTTGAGCAGCCAATTCAGTTTGGGCAATCAAAATGGCAATAGGTGTTCGTAATTCATGAGAGGCAAAATGAATGAAATTTCTTTGGGATTGTTGCCAGATTTCAACCCTTTTAATCAAAGCATTGATCAGGTCACCGGTAACATCCTGTTCACTTTCTATATAGCTTTCAGGAAATTCCTCACCGGTATTTTTTTTCATGAAATCGATGATTGTTAGATTGAGGTTTTTAGAAAGTTCAGATTTTTTTTGAAGGATGATAAGTAGTGTAAACGAAAAGGCTAAAAAAAGCACAATCCCCAGCACAAGCAGTGCATGAAAGGCCTTTTTCAGAAAGGCTTTTCCGGACTCATCATTTCCGGAAATCATCCAGAACCATTTTTTTCCGGCATGATTGAATGTACCTCCTTTGATTTGTTCATCAGGATTTACTTTTTCATAAAATCCTTGTTCAAGTACAGCCTCCCGGAATGACTCTGGTACAACAACTTGATTGCCCTGGGTACTGAAACAAACATGGATGTTTTCATCAAAAATCGTAAACGATAGAGGGATCATTGCATAGTAACCATAATTATTGATCAGGTTCATCAAACCAGTATTGTCTGCAACATATTGCGATTCCTTGGTAAGCAATTGGGCTTCGTTGGCCAGCAGCCCAAAATAGTGTTGCCGGGTGTGCCATTTCAACCATTGGTAAGAAATGCCGAAGAGAAAAGAAATCGATAGCAGCAAAAAAAGGTTGCCTAAAAGAAAAATTCTGGCATCAGTGTTACTAAGCCTCAGGCGTCTCATCCTTGAAATAATATCCGAATCCGGTTTTTGTATGAATCAGTTTGGGATGATGCCCCTTGTCGATTTTGTTTCTCAGAAAGTTAATATACACTTCGATGGTATTGGTGCCGGTTTCGAAATTGATATCCCAGACTTTTTTAGCGATTTCATTCTTTGATATCACATTGCCATGGTTCTTTACAAGATATTCAAGCAGCATGTATTCTTTTACACTCAGGTTGATGCTGATTCCTGCTCTTGATGCAGCTTTGTTTCGAAAATCCAATTCAAAATCACCCAATTTAAAATTGTTTTCAGTGGCTTCGGTATGGACTTTGCTTCTGCGCCTGAGAATGCTTTGAATGCGGGCATACAACTCATCCAGATGAAAAGGCTTTGTGAGATAATCATCTGCTCCTGAATCAAATGCGGTAAGCTTATCCTCCAGCTGGGAATAGGCTGTAAGAATAATGACGCCGGTTTCCGGTTGTTTTTTTCTCAAACACCTGCAAACTTCGAAGCCATCGGCGAAGGGGGTTCGTAAATCAATGACCGCTGCTTCATATTTTTCTTTTTCAATCAAATCAATGGCTTCCTTTCCAGTGATTGCCCAATCCACATCAAACCCTTTTAAGGAGAGAACAGCGCTCACAGAATCGGCAAGTCCTTGTGCATCTTCAGACAACAAAATTTTTGACATGCAAAAACGAATGTAGTGCAAGTAGGGTAGATTAAAAAATGAAATCTCACTTCCTTGCAAATGGGCACAGTGGCCCCGACACTACCATAAAAAAAATCCCTCCTTCAGGGAGGGATTTTTATTCATTTGATGAATGAGCATTACATCATACCGCCCATGCCACCCATTCCGGGGTTTGGCATGGCAGGTGTTTCTTCTTTGATTTCGCTAAGTACACACTCTGTGGTGAGTAACATTGAAGCGATAGAAGCCGCATTTTCAAGGGCTACCCTGCTCACTTTGGTGGGGTCGATAACGCCTGCAGCCATCATGTTTTCATAGGTATCCGTGCGAGCATTGTAACCGTAATCGGCCTTGCCTTCGCGAACTTTCTGGATTACTACTGAACCTTCGCCTCCTGCATTCTGTACAATTTGACGAAGAGGTTCTTCAATGGCACGACGGATGATGTGGATTCCGGTTGTTTCATCATCATTATCACCTTTGAGTTTTTCCAATGCATCAATGGCTCTGATATACGCTACACCGCCTCCGGCAACGATGCCTTCTTCAACAGCAGCACGGGTTGCATGAAGAGCATCGTCTACACGGTCTTTCTTTTCTTTCATTTCCACTTCTGTAGCAGCTCCAACATACAGTACCGCAACTCCACCGGCCAATTTGGCAAGCCTTTCCTGAAGTTTTTCTTTGTCATAGTCAGAGGTGGTTGTTTCCATCTGAGCTTTAATCTGGTTTACACGGGCAGTGATTTCACTTTTTTTGCCGGCACCGTTAACGATGGTGGTGTTTTCTTTGTCGATGGTAATTTTTTCTGCAGAGCCCAGGTAAGACAAGTCGGCATTTTCCAACTTGAATCCGCGCTCCTCAGAGATGAGTGTGCCACCGGTAAGGATAGCTATATCCTCCAGCATCGCTTTGCGGCGATCGCCAAATCCCGGAGCTTTTACGGCGCAGATACGCAGAGAACCTCTGATTTTGTTCACAACGAGGGTTGCCAAGGCCTCCCCATCAATATCTTCAGCGATCAACAAGAGCGGTCTGCCGGTTTGTACTCCCTTTTCAAGAATGGGAAGCAATTCCTTCATTCCGGATATTTTTTTCTCATAGATAAGAATCAGGGGATTGTCAAGAACAGCCTCCATTTTGTCGGCATTGGTCACGAAATAAGGGGAGATGTAACCACGGTCGAATTGCATTCCTTCCACAATTTTTACTTCTGTTTCGGTGCCTTTGGCTTCTTCTACTGTAATCACACCTTCCTTTTTTACTTTTTCCATAGCATTGGCAATCAGTTTACCAATATTGCTGTCGTTGTTGGCCGATACAGTAGCTACTTGCTCAATCTTTTCGATGTCATCCCCAACTTTTTTGGATTGCTTTTTCAGGTGTTTCACCACTTCTTCCACGGCCTTGTCAATGCCCCTTTTGAGGTCCATCGGATTGGCACCGGCAGCTACATTTTTTAAACCGGCAGTAATGATTGCCTGCGCGAGTACCGTAGCTGTTGTGGTTCCATCTCCTGCTAAATCAGCCGTTTTGGAGGCCACTTCCTTCAGTAACTGGGCTCCCATGTTTTCAATGGGATCTTTCAGTTCAATTTCTTTTGCAACGGTTACACCATCTTTTGTGATAGAAGGCGCACCAAATTTTTTGTCGATAATTACATTACGACCCTTGGGGCCCAGCGTAACTTTTACAGCGTTCGCCAGAGCGTCTACACCGCGCTTCATTGCATCGCGCGCTTCGAGGTTGAATTTAATTTCTTTTGCCATGATTGAGATTTTTTTGGTTGATGAATGGGTTAGAGAATTGCGAAGATGTCGGATTCTCTCATGATGAGAAGATCTTTTCCTTCGATGTTGATTTCTGTGCCGGCATATTTTCCATAAAGCACAGTGTCGCCCACCTTTACGGTCATTGGCTCGTCTTTTTTGCCTCCTCCAACGGCAATCACTTTGCCACGCTGGGGTTTTTCCTTTGCAGTGTCAGGAATAATGATTCCACCTGCTGTTTTCTCTTCGGCCGGGGCTGCTTCCACGAGCACCCTGTCGGCCAGTGGTTTTAATTTTACTGCCATAGTTTGTTTTTTTGTAAGTTCGACATTCGCGTGCACCTTAAGCCAAAATGATGCCAAGCAATTTTTCCCATCTGTTTTTGACATTTTTTCAGCCAAGAGCCGGGTTTTAATGATTAAATGGCAGTAGTTTTGATGCATTATGTCACAAATAATTGCCGAAGCCCAATCAGATTTGGTCATTGGACTCGTTCAGTCTGTTCTATTTTGGGAAGATCCAACCAAAAACTGCCTGCACTTCACCCAACTCATCAATCAGTCCCAGAAAAAGGCCGATGTATGGATTTTACCGGAGATGTGCACCACCGGATTTAGCATGAATATCCAACATGCCCTTTCACCGGAAGTTGTTCTGGAATGGATGATCCCCATCGCAAAAAATACAGATGCTGCCATTTGCGGAAGTGTGATGGTTGCAGACAAAGGATTTTTCTTCAATCGTTTCTTTTGGGTTGAGCCGGATGGAGGATATCATTTTTATGACAAAAGACATATGTTTCGTATGGCAGGAGAACATGAAGTGTTTACAGGAGGAAAATCACAGGTTGTTTTTTCTTTTAGGGGATGGAAAATAATGCCACAAATATGCTATGATCTCCGCTTCCCGGTTTGGAGCAGAAATCGCTTAGAAACCGGAGAATACGACTATGATTTGCTTATTTATGTAGCCAATTGGCCTGAAAAGAGAAGAACGGCATGGAAAGCACTCTTGCCCGCCCGTGCAGTAGAAAACCAAGTTTATGTAGCAGGATTGAACAGGGTAGGAACCGATGGATACGGAATCGACTATGCAGGCGATTCAGCTGTATTTGGGTTTTTAGGGAATGCACTCTTGCCTTTTCTCGATGGTTCTGAATCGGTGGAGCTGATTAGTTTGTCTCGCACTGAGTTATTGAGTTACAGAAAGGCATTTCCGGCCATGATGGATGCAGACGATTTCTCACTTACAAAATCATAATTAACAAGAATTGTTCATCCATGTCAATTATAATCCGAGCAATACTTCGGAAGGATCTTTTCCACCAAACAGCAGCTTGGCAGGGTTCTCAATCATCTCCTTTACTTTTACCAAAAAGCCAACAGATTCTCTTCCGTCAATGATTCTGTGGTCATAGCTGAGAGCAACATACATGATGGGCCTGATTAGAATTTGTCCGTTTATTGCCACCGGACGCTCAACCACATTGTGCATTCCTAATATGGCACTTTGCGGAGGATTGATGATGGGTGTGCTCATCATGCTTCCAAAGACACCGCCGTTTGTGATGGTAAAAGTTCCACCTGTCATGTCTTCTATGGTAATTTTGTTTTCACGGGCTTTTGTAGCAAGTTCACGGATGGCCGACTCAATTTGTGCCAGCGACATGCTCTCGGCATTACGAATGACCGGTACCACGAGTCCTTTTGGAGCGCTCACAGCTATACCAATATCAGCATATTTGTGATAGACAATTTCGTCCCCGTCAATCATCGCATTCACTGCGGGGAAAGCCATTAGCGCTTCGGTTACCGCTTTTGTGAAAAAGCCCATGAAGCCTAAGCCTACTGAATGTTTTTCTGAAAATTTTTCTTTGAATTTTTTTCGTAGTTCCATTACGGCCGACATGTCAATCTCATTGAAAGTAGTGAGCATGGCCGTTTCATTTTTTACAGAAACAAGTCGCTGGGACAATTTTTTTCTCAGGGGACTGAGTTTGCTTCTCTCTGCCAATCTTTCCATCGGATCGGGCCCTTGCGGAGCATCATGCACAAAACCGGATGCCAAGGCTGACAACACATCTCCTTTTGTGATTCGTCCGCCTTTGCCACCCGCCTTTACTGCTTGTTGGGAGATTTTGTTCTCATCCATGATTTTTTTTGCGGCCGGGGAAGGTGTGCCCGCTGCATAGTTGCTTGTTTGAGGAGCAGGCATTACAGCAGGAGCCGTCTTTTTGGTATCAGGAGCCGGAGCAGCAGCGGCAGCAGGTTTTGCCTCCACCTTCACGGATGTGTCGATGGTACATATAACAGAACCTACCTTAACTGTATCGCCTTCTGAAGCCTTGGGTTCAAATTTTCCGCCATCCTCGGCATTCACTGTGAGTGTGGCTTTGTCGGAATCAATTTCACATAATTCATCGTCTTTGTTCACCAAATCACCGGGCTTTTTAAGCCAGCGTGCAATCACTACTTCCGAGATGGATTCACCCGGGCTTGGAACTTTTTGTTCTATGATCATGAAATGAAGGAATGATGTTACAAAAGTAACGCTCTTGGTCTGATAAGGAAATTTTTTTCACAACAACCAAATTTCAACCCTCGGAGGAATGTGTAAGGAAAGAGATGAATTACTTTCGAGGTAAAATATTTTATACCTAGCCAACATATGTTTATGGAGAGTTGTGAACACAAAAAATGCCCTGAATGCGGAAAACCGCTCTGGGGAAGAGCAGATAAGAAATTCTGCAACGATCATTGCAAGAGCTTATTTAATAATCGCACCAGTATTCTCAGGCTCGACAGGGTAAAGCAGATTAACACCATCCTGAGGAGAAACCGCAATATCCTTCAGAAGCAGCTGCGGGAGCAGATGATTCAAGTAAACCTTGAAGAACTTCACATCAAAGGATTTGATCCTCGTTTTTATACCCATTGTGTGACGCACAGAAACGGTAAACATATATACTATTGTTACGATGTGGGCTATATCAGGCAAGGAACCATCCTTGCGCTAATTACAAGTTGACTTTACTTCCTTACCGAGTATGCTTATTTTAAGTATGAGTCTTTTCAAGAAAATCATATCAACTTTCCGGGAGGATGAATAGAGCATCAGGAAGCCATCCTATCGAAAAAAGATGCATGGCGCGCCAGCACCTTTTTAGGATACCCATCATGCCGCTGCCTTTCCTGTTCTGTTAAGCAGTTCAAGTTGTTTCAGAAAGTACCCCTCAAGATGTCCTTCCGGATGAAACAATACAATCTCCATCCAACCAAATCCTGCAGGTGTAAAGTGAACCATCAATTCCCGTGTTACAAACTGGGGCTCCCATACAGAAAGGCATTCGGAATTCCCGGTTATTTTTCTCAACCACCGATGCGCTTGGTCATCGGTCAGTTTTACCGCTGTTTTAGAGGGTTTCACTCCTTTGCTGATGTAATACTTCCATTGGGGACATGCTTTGATTTCTCTGCTTCCGATGGCTTGTCTGAGGCTTGTTTGCAATTTCATAAGGCTTTGTTTGCTTATCGGGAACAAATTTTCTCCTGCCCAACGCAATGGGGCTGCGTTGAAAAAATAAATAGTTAAAATATTGATAACCAGAAAAATAAAATTCATTTGTCGCCTGCTTCCGGCCTTCGGGTAAAGGCATTTGATTAACATTGCAAGGCAATGGCGAGTTACAAGTTCACATTTTACAGGTATTTGCTCATCGACAGATGCATTGGAAATCCCTACAAACCCTATCCGTCGAGGCAAGATATACTTGAGCATATACAAAATGCTTCCGGCCAAGAAATTTCTGAACGCCAATTGGATTATGATCTCCAGGAGATGCGCAATTCAGAGGTTTTAGGTTTTTATGCGCCAATTGAATTTAGCAGGAGCCACAACGGATACTATTATACCGAAAAAGGGTACACGATCGGGAAGTTCATAAGGCTCAAGGAGCAGGACCATGAGGCGCTCGATTTGGCCATGCAAATGCTCGATGCCTATCGGAATATCCGCGGGTTTGCTCCTCTCCAACAGGCCATTGATAAAATACGCAATGGACTGAACATCAACCGACAAATGATAGACCAGTCAGTGGACCGGGTGATTATTCAGCAGGAAGAATGGCCGGCCCAGGAGGGCAATAACTGGATTATCCCCGTTTTAAGGCTCATCAGGGAAGAGAAAAGCGCAAAAATGTTGTATCGTAAATTTGGTCAGGAACCATCGTGGTATCAGATTCAACCGGGATTGGTCAAAGAGTTTGACAATCGCTGGTATTTGGTAGCCCTTCTCAAGGGTACCACTACTCCAAGGGTTTTTGCTTTCGACAGGATTATTGAAATCCATGAAACAGGAGTGGTTGCCCCCGGAAGTGAGTTTGACTTTTCATCCTATTTCAATCATGTTTATGGGGTATCAGTGGGGGAGGAATCACCTTCCGAAATCCAGCTGCTTTTTGACCACAAGGCCGCCCATTACCTCATGACAAAGCCTTTGCATTCCAGCCAGAAAATTGAGATGGAGGATGCCTCCGGCGTGATTTTTTCCTATCTGTTAATTCCAAACCGCGAACTGGTTAATTTTATCCTTGGCTGGGGTCAAAATTGCAGGGTGCTCTCACCACTTTCACTCGCAGAAAAAGTTGCTGCAGAGGCAGCAGGGATTGTCCAATCGTATCATGTCAAACCTCAATAAATTTGAGGGTCTGACATTCGTGTGACAAATCAGACAGGGATACATGAGAAATTTGCGCACCTAAATGAATCGTTTTCACCTGGTTTCTTTTCACTTTGAACGGCTGCCACTGCCTATTTTAGGCAGATTGTTCCAGTCCCCTGAGCAGAAAAAAAACAATCTTCCCTTGTTGCTTGAAAAAAACAACGCAACGGAATTGATGTATCTGGCCACCTGTAACCGGATTGAGTGTTTGTTTGTATCTACCGATAAACCTTGTCCTTACAAAACCGCCTTGTCGCTTAACCATGCCCTAACGGCTGACGAAGTGGCTGTGCTTGCGAGAGGTGCAGCTGTATACTCAGGCAGTGATGCGGTGAGACATTTTTTTTCAACAACATCCTCCCTCAATTCCATGGTTATCGGCGAGAGGGAAATCATTACACAAGTGCGTAAAGCCCATGAAGAAGCCAGAGACATGGGCCTTTCCGGGGACTTTATCCGTTTACTTGTGAAACGCAGCATTGAAACGGCAAAGCATATATACACGCACACAAACATTGCTAAAAAGCCGGTTTCGGTGGTTTCTCTTGCATTTACGGAAATCAAAAAACGGTTTGCTCCCTCAGACGCACGCATTCTTATCGTGGGCGCCGGAAATACAAACACGAATATGGTGAGGCTGCTTATCCGCAATGGGTTTTCTAACATCGTTGTTACCAACCGAACGGATACCAAAGCCCTAGCGCTCTCAGAACATACAGGTTGCAGTTTTATGTCATGGAAAAACAGACATGAAATGCCCAAGGACTTTAATTTGGTCATCTCATGTACCGGGTCGGAGCTTCCTGTTATTACAAATGAATTGTTCGCTAAATGGACCAGTCTGAGCCGGGAAATACCCTTGCTTGTTGATTTGGCGATGCCTGCTGACGCAGAGGATTTAGTGATTGAAACCTGCGGTAATAATTACATTTCACTGGTTCACTTAAAACAGTTATCAGAAAAGAACATCGAGTTACGGAAATCCCACATTCAACATTGTTTGCCTCACATTGAATCAGCTGTTGAGGCATTTGGCAGATTGGTGAGAGAGCGATCGCTCGAAGTGGCCCTCAGGGATGTTCCGGAGATGGTTCGCGAAATACGCGAATCCGCTGTAAATACAGTATTTGCTCGTGAAATTAGCGAGATGAATGAACAAAACAGGATGTTGATGGAACGCATCCTTGATTACATGGAAAAGAAGTACATTGCCTTGCCCATTAAAAAAGCCAAGGAGCTTTTGTTGGAGCAGGCTGCACAGGATGCAAACTAAAATCATCATTGGATCGCGTGGAAGTGAACTTGCCCTATGGCAAGCCAATCATGTTGCCGAGGCACTTATCGGGCATGGATATCTAGTTGAAATAAAAATCATCAAAACCAGGGGAGACCAAATTCAGCATCTTGGTTTCGATAAAATGGAAGGCAAGGGTTTTTTCACCAAGGAACTTGAAGACGCCTTGTTGGCAAATGAAATTGATCTGGCTGTGCATTCTTGCAAGGATTTGTCTACAGCACAACCTGATGGCCTGGGAATAGGGGCAATTTTTTCAAGAGAATCTCCTGCCGATTTGCTTGTGATACACCCTGAAGCGCTCGATCCGGCCATGCCTTATCAACTTAAAAAAAAGGCGGTGGTTGGTACATCAAGCATCAGAAGAAAAAATCAATTACGCTGGTTAAGGCCAGATGTAAACATACTGGATGTGCGGGGCAATGTTCCTACTCGATTGCAAAAACTTAGAGACAAGCAATTTGATGCCATTCTTTTGGCTGCAGCAGGTATCCATCGTCTTGGTCTTTTAAACGATGATTTTATTTTTCTTGAATTGAATTCATTGCAGATGGTTCCCGCTCCTGCGCAAGGGGCATTGGCATTGCAAATCAGGATCAATGATGAAAAAATAAAAACAGCCACCGCCAAACTTCATCAATCATCAATGGCAGAAAAGGTTGCAGCCGAAAGGGCCATGCTTTCCTATTTTCAGGGAGGATGTCAGTTGCCATTGGGTTGTTTGTGTGAACAAACGGACAATGATTTTTATCTGAAGGTTAGTTATTCTAAAGATGGGAGCAAGGCTCCAATGAGGGTGAAGGTGCGTGCTAGCCATCCCCTTGAACTTAGTTCGATGGCACATGCAATATTGTTTTCTTGTAAGCCATGTCGTGTGTTGATTAGTGCGGCATCGGGAAGATATTCGCAGTTGGTATCCTCATTAAATGACAATGGCTTTTCAATTGAACAACATTCATTTATCGAGTGCCTACCCTTGCCGAAAAAAGAATTAAATCATGCGGAGTGGATTTATTTTAACAGTCCTGCTTCAGTTGAAATGATGGTTCGTGAATATGCTGCCTACCTGGTTGGTAAAAAGATTGCTTGCGCGGGAGAAGGAACAGCAAATACACTTAACCAACTGGGTTATGCGTATGATTATCAGGGAGGAGACTTGGATCCCGGGTATGCTGCGATGGATTTTGTGGGAAAACATAAACCGCAAGATGTTTTTATGCCGGTTTCAAATATCAGTTTGGGAACAGCGAAAAAGATTTTTTCACAGCACACAATCGTGACTTCAGAGGTTATTTATGAAACTGTTTCGAGACCGGTTTTGCTGCAGAACAAGCCCGATATACTTGTGCTTACAAGTCCTTCTCAGGCGCATTCCTATTTTTCTCAATATCGGGATGATGGAAAAACAAAATATCTGGTAAATGGCGAAAAATCCCGCCGGGCGGTTCTTTCGTATGTTTCTTCAGATTGTGTTTTTATGTCCGAGAACAGTCATCAAGTGTCATTACTTGAAAGTATCTATCAAATTTGTGCCCATGAAACTCACTGAGAGACCACGCCGATTGCGGATGAATTCCCTGCTTCGGGAATCAATAGCAGAAACGATTGTTAAAAGAGAAATGCTTGTTTTCCCTGTTTTTGTTGTAAAAGGATCAGGCATCAGAAGAGAAATTCCTTCCATGCCCGGCATTTTTCAATTTTCTCCTGATGTTTTAATGCAAGAGATGCAGGCATGGGTTGATCTTGGGATTACCCGGTTTCTGCTTTTTGGAGCAGGTGAAGAGAAAACCATGCATGCGCAGCGTGCTAGTTCGCCAGACAGCATTGTGAATATCGCCTTGCAAAAAATAAAAAACACTTATGGCACAAAAGTATTTGTCATTACAGATGTTTGTCTATGTGCGTATACCAGCCATGGTCATTGCGGAATGGCAGATGGGGAGAGAATTGTAAATGATACCAGCGTAGAATTGCTTGCCCAAATGGCCTTGTCTCATGCCAAGGCAGGGGCAGATATGGTTGCACCCTCCGACATGATGGATGGACGAATCGGGAAAATAAGAGAAACATTAGACGGAGAAGGGTTTTCTGATTTGCCCATCATGAGTTACTCAGTAAAATATGCCTCCGGATATTATGGACCTTTTAGAGATGCCGCTGATTCTGCTCCCGGTTTTGGTGACAGGCGCACCTATCAAATGGATCCCAGAAATGGAAGGGAAGCACTGCGCGAAGCTTTGTTGGATGAAAAGGAAGGGGCAGATATTCTGATGGTTAAGCCTGCTTTGGCATACCTAGATGTGCTTTCGCAACTTAGAAAAGTAACAAATCTGCCGGTGGCTTGCTACAATGTATCAGCTGAATATTCGATGGTAAAAGCCGGTGCAATGAAGGGTTGGATAGATGAGGCGAGAATAGTCAATGAAAATTTCACTGCATTTGCCAGGGCCGGTGCGGATATCATTATCTCATATCACAGCCTGGAAGCAGTTAAGAATGACTGGTTGTGAGGAAAATTAGATTTGTTTTTTCGGAGTTCTGGCGTAATTTCCGGGCTTTGCATCTTCCGGACTGCCCCTGAAAGCCAAATACATAGCGATTCCAACAACCAATAAAACCAAACCTATCATGATGATGGATTGGATGGTATTTTTATCATCGCTTGCTGCTTTTTTAAGCTCAACAAAAACCGATTTTTGAGATTTGTTTAATCCTGTAGAGGAAGTGTCTTGGTTTGCTTCTTGTGCAATTACAGGAATAGATAAAATCAATCCGGAAATGATACCGAATAAATAATAGCGAATCCGTTTCCCGGTAGATAAACGGCAGGTATTAGAAGGTTGAATGTCTAACATTTTGCTCATGGCTTACTATGATTTAGACTTTAATTGATTTCAAATGTAACAAATTTATATTCCCTGCAAACAAAAATGTTTTTTTTGTTAATAAGATGTTAATTTGAGGCAAGTGTTAGGCTTACAGTTAAATTATCTATATTTGTCCCCGCAATAAGTAACTGAAACGAGGGGCCGAAAGCCCTTTTTTTATTGCCCTTTGATGTCATAACATGATAGACAAGAAGTTTATTATCAACATAATAGATGAATTCCTGTTAAGCAGGACCGATTTGTTTTGGGTGGATGTTAAAATCCTCCCCGGTAACCATATTCAGGTAAAAATTGATGGTGATAAGGGAGTAAAGGTTGCCGATTGTGTGGCTTTGTCGCGGGCCATAGAGGGGTCACTCGACAGAGACAAAGAAGATTTTGATCTTGAAGTTGGGAGCGGAGGAATTGATACTCCCCTGAAATACCTTCGACAATACCATAACAATATGGGTAGAAATCTCAGAGTCACCACTTTGGAAGGAGAAACCATTAGGGGAAAAATTTCGGGTGTAGATGACCAAAAGGTTTTTGTTACCCATAAAGTAAAAAAGAAAGCAGAAACCATAGAAATACCATACACATCTATAAAAGAGGCAATTATCACCATAGAATGAAAACAAACATGGCAACAAATAACAAAATCAATCTCATTGAATCTTTCTCTGAGTTTAAGGAAACCAAAAACATCGACAGGCCCACGCTGATGAGCATCATGGAAGAAGTGATCCGTAACCTGCTGATTAAAAAATTTGGAACAGATGAAAACTTTGACATCATCATCAACCCTGACAAAGGGGATTTGGAGATTTGGCGTAACCGCGTGATCGTGGACGACGAATTTGCTGAAGACAGTTTTGACTTTGATCCGAACCGCCATATTTCCCTGAGCGATGCGCACAAGCTCGAACCTGATTTTGAGCTGGGCGAAGAAATTACCGAGCCGGTAAATTTTGATGCGTTTGGGCGACGCGCAGTGTTGTCTATCCGACAAAATCTACAGTCTAAAATCACCGAGCTTGAAAAAGAAGGGATCTTTAAAAAATATAAAAACCGAGAGGGAGAAATTGTAACCGGAGAGGTTTACCAAATCTGGAAAAAAGAAATTCTGTTGAGAGATGATGAGGGGAATGAGCTGATTCTGCCCAAAACAGAGCAGATTCCGAGTGATTTCTTTAAAAAGGGAGATGCTGCCAGGGGTGTTGTATTGAGGGTAGACATGAAAAATGCTACACCAATCATTGTTGTATCGCGTACATCACCCAAGTTTTTGGAAAGACTTTTTGAACAGGAAGTTCCGGAAGTGTTCGATGGATTGATAACCATTAAAAAGATTGTTCGCGAGCCGGGTGAGCGCTCCAAGGTGGCTGTTGAGTCCTATGACGACCGCATAGATCCTGTTGGTGCCTGCGTTGGGATGAAAGGTTCCCGTATCCATGGCATTGTGAGAGAGTTGCGAAATGAAAATATTGATGTCATCAATTACACCAACAACCTGACCTTGTATATCACACGCGCACTGAGTCCGGCAAAGATTACCTCAATAAAAATTGATGAAGATGCTAAGAGGGCAGAAGTATATCTGAAGCCCGACCAGGTATCACTTGCGATTGGCAAGAATGGAAACAACATCAAGTTGGCAAGCCGTCTTACTGAATATGAAATTGAAGTTTACAGAGACACGGATGTTGACCAGGAGGATGTTGACCTTGAAGAATTTGCGGATGCGATTGAAAGTTGGATGATTGATGAGCTCAAAAACATTGGCTGTGATACAGCCTTGAGTGTGCTCGAAATTCCAACAGAAGAACTCGTTCGCAGGACGGATTTGGAAGAAGAAACCATTAATGAAATCAAAAGCATTCTGAAGGCAGAGTTTGAATAAGTCACATCACAAGCCCAACAAAACAAGGAAATAAAGCCTATCTTTGAGGCATCGTAAATGAAAGAATGACAGATACAGGAGCCAAGCGTTTGAGTAAAGTGGCCAAGGAGTTGAATATCTCCGTTGGAACAATAGTGGATTTTCTCACGGGAAAAGGTCTTCCGGTTGAATCTAACCCAAACGGCAAACTCAATGATGATGCTTATGCTCTGTTGTTAAAGGAATTTCAATCTGATAAGAAGGCCAAAGAAGAATCTTCTCAAATGCTGAACACAAAACTTCAGCAGAAAAAAGAAGTTCTTATTGCCAAGGAAGAAACCCCAAAACCCAAAGAGCCTGTTCCCTCGTCGGAAATCAAACCCAAAGAGACTGTCTCCGAAGTTCCGCCTGATGTAGTAGAAGCTCCGGCAAAAGAGGAGGTAATCAAAGCAAAGAGTGAAGAAGAGATAGGTGTGAAGGTGACAGGGAAAATTGATCTTTCTAACCTGGGTAATAAATCTCGAACCAAAAAAGGGAAGGAAGCCGCTCCTGAAAAATCTGAAAAACCTGCTCCCAAAAAACCTGTTAAAGCAGAAAAGGAAATACAAGAAACACCTGTTCCAGAAATTCCGGCAACGGCACCTGTTGTTGTTGAGTCCAACAAGGAAACACCTGCTCCACCGGTTGCTGTTGAGCCGGTTGTAGACAATGTGCATATTACACAGTATGAGAAACTGGAAGGTATAAAAGTGTTGGGGAAAATTGAACTTCCCGGAAAGGAAGAGAAAAAGAAACCCCCTGGTTCAACAGTAGATCCAAACGATGCCAAGAAAAAGCGTAAGCGGATTAAGCGCAAAGCTGTAAATACCGAGCTTTTCAGAGATAAAAATGAAGCCGGGAAAGCTGCGCCACAGCAGGGAGGAGGAAACCGTAGGCCGGCTCCTTCAAGAGAGGTGAAAGCGGAATTAACCCCGGAGGAAATTCAGAATCAGATCAAAGAAACACTCGCTCGACTCAGCGGGGCAGGGAAATCAAAATCGTCTAAACTGCGTCGTGAAAAACGCGCACAAATTTCGGAAAAGAAACAGGAGGAGTTGGTTCAGAGAGAAGCAGAAAAATCCATCCTGAAGGTTACTGAGTTTGTTTCTGCCAGTGAGTTGGCCAAGATGATGAATGTGCAGGTGAATGAGGTTATTTCCACCTGTATGAGTTTAGGGATGTTTGTTTCCATTAACCAGCGTCTGAGTGCTGAAACGATCGTGATTGTTGCTGAGGAATTTGGATACAAAGTTGAGTTTGTGAGTGCAGAAGACACCGTGGTTGTGGAAGAAGAAAAAGATGATGACAAAGACCTTGTTCCTCGTGCGCCAATTGTTACCGTGATGGGCCATGTGGATCATGGAAAAACATCGCTTCTTGATTATATCCGCAAAACAAATGTGATTGCCGGTGAAGCCGGTGGGATTACCCAGCACATTGGTGCATATAGTGTAAGTGTGGGCAACGGAAAGCGAATCGCTTTTCTTGATACGCCCGGTCACGAGGCTTTTACCGCCATGCGTGCACGGGGAGCCCAGGTAACAGATATTGTCATTGTGGTTGTTGCAGCTGATGACTCTGTTATGCCCCAAACCCGTGAAGCGATAAACCATGCTCAGGCTGCGGGTGTGCCAATCATTATTGCCATTAATAAAATAGATAAACCCGGTGCCAATCCGGATAAAATTCGTGAAGAACTCTCGGGGATGAACATCCTTGTGGAGGAGTGGGGAGGTAAATACCAGTGTCAGGAAATTTCTGCCAAAAAAGGCACTAACATGGATTTGCTTATGGAGAAAATCCTGCTTGAAGCAGAGTTGCTCGATTTGAAAGCAAACGCCCATAAAAACGCTGTTGGTACGATTATCGAATCATCCTTAGATAAAGGAAGAGGATACATCTCTACTGTTTTGGTTCAGGCCGGTACACTTAAAGTAGGGGATGTTGTTTTGGCCGGTTCATTCAGTGGCCGTGTAAAAGCCCTTACCAACGAAAGAAATTTACCCATTAAAGAAGCGGGTCCATCTACTCCGGCATTGCTTTTGGGTTTAAGTGGAGCTCCTACTGCCGGCGATAAATTCAAGGTCATGGAAGATGAGCGGGAAGCAAGAGACATTGCCAACCGTCGAATGCAATTGCTGCGCGAGCAAGGATACCGAACACAAAAACATATTACCCTTGATGAAATCGGAAGAAGGTTGGCCATTGGAGATTTTAAAGAACTCAACATCATTGTGAAAGGCGATGTGGATGGATCGATAGAGGCTCTTACAGATTCGTTGCTAAAACTGTCTACAGAAAAAATACAAGTGAATGTGATTCATAAATCTGTTGGACAAGTAACTGAATCGGATGTGTTGCTTGCCTCTGCTTCCAATGCGATAATCGTAGGTTTTCAGGTTCGCCCTTCTGCCAACGCGCGCAAACTGGCCGAGCAGGAGCAAATTGAAATTCGTATGTATAGCATCATTTACGATGCCATCAATGAAGTGAAGTCTGCCATGGCAGGCATGCTTGCACCGGAATATGAAGAGAAAATTACATGTAATGTTCAGATTCGTCAGGTGTTTAGAATCTCCAAAGTGGGAACTGTTGCCGGGTGTATGGTTACCGATGGAAAAATTACCCGCACCACCAAGGTGAGGAGTATCAGTGATGGTATTGTGATTTCTACCGGTGAACTGGGTTCACTCACGCGCTTTACAGAGGATGTAAGAGAAGTGAACGCAGGGTATGAGTGTGGTCTGAACATTGATAAATTCAATGATATTCAGGAAGGTGATATCATTGAAGGCTTTGAGATGGTAGAAATCAAAAAGAAGCCCTAATACCACTTCGCGGAAGATGAGATTCCCAAATTATTTTTCCTGTTCATCTTCATGGACATCATGTCCTGAGAGAACAATTCTTCTTCTGTAATCCTTCCTCAGTAGAGAAAGGTTTTTATGGAAATTTTATGCCGGTGCTTGTTTCCACCCAGGATTTACCCCATTCTGTCAGTTCTTGGTTTGTCCATAGTTCGGGATAAAAGTTTCGTCTCTGAAACCTGGGAGGCAGGTATTTTTGCCAATTGGTTCCACCCGTGGCTGCAATGGATTCCGGATTTTTATGCAGGTATCTTACCGCACTTTTATAATGCATCAGCGGCCAGTTGATGTTTACTTGCACATCAAGATCCCTCAATAATGAAATGGTTTCGGGATGATTTCTTTCAGCTTGAATCTTGCCAAAGACATCCCATACAGTATTTCCTGAACACCTTTTTGCTTCTTGGATCAGGTGGTCATTATATTTTTCTTCGAACTGTTGCAAGGTGAGGGTCTTTTTACCACTTGCCAATTCGGTGGCGCCATATTTCCAGTAGATTTCTTCAAACTGATGCTCTAGACTTTGATGCCTTAGTTGTTCTCTTTTGTCTGCTGCAACGAGTTGTGAAAAAGGCGTAGCATGAATTTCAATGAGCCGATACTGCATACTTTGAAAACCACTGGCAGGGAGGAGACTCATGCGAAAATTTAAAAATTGATCTTTTTCCATTCCGTCAACCATAATGCCAAATGAATGCGTGAGCGCATGAAAATAACGGATGACGCGTGTTAAACGCGCATTGAAAAAATCGATGTCAAAGCCGGGATGATCAAGACAAATCTGCTTGAGTTCATGCAGACAGAGATTGAAATATAATTCGGTAATCTGGTGGTAGACAATAAATATTTTTTCATCAGGGAATGCCGTTTTGGGTTGCTGCAGAGTAAGCAGGGTATCCAGATGGATGTAGTCCCAGTAGGTGAGGTAATCGGCATGCAACAAACCTTCGAGATAACTGGAAAGGTCCTGACCCATTGCTTCAAATTTTTTTTGAAGCAGAGCCACTTTTTCGGCGATGTTTTTTTCCATTGCGAAGCTAAATTAGGAAAATATGCAAGCATCTTAACACTTTAAATCTTGTTAATCCATTGCTCTTTGAACAAGAACGGCAGGCTTTATGATTTAGTCAAAGTAAAAGATCAACAATGATTATCGAAAACAATATTCATGTGGTGGACGGGCTGATAAATAAGCGTGTATTTGACAGACAGTTTTTCAAGTATCACCAGCCCGTTTTGTTTAAAAATCTGGCAAGAGCCATGGGCTCTGATTTGTCACTTGAGTTGATTGAATCGCAATTTGGAGAGGCAATGGTACCTTTTTACGACAACCGGAATAAGACTCATAACAAGGGTGCTGTAACCGTTCCGGACGGACAGATTGCCCTCAAAGATTTTATCAGTCACATCCGTTCGGAAGAAAAAAGCCATATCCGTATTTTTTTGCTTGACTTGTTTGGACAGATACCTGCCTTGAAAAACCATTTCCGTTGTCCGGATTTTTTCTCAAATCCCCTTGATGGAAAAGCATTCTGGTTTTTTGGAGGAAGAAATACAGAAGTAAAGGTTCATTACGATATCGACTGTTCGGGGGTACTGATGACGCAGTTTTCAGGGCGTAAAAAAGTGGTACTGGTAGCTCCTAAATTTTCTGATATGATGTATCGTCTTCCTCTGAATGTACATTCTTTGACGGGAGACTTAACTGACGAAAAAAATTTTCCTGCTTTGCGGCAGGTGCATGCTTCATTAGTGGTTATGGAGCCCGGCGATGCATTGTACATGCCTCCCAAATACTGGCATTATAACACTTATCTGGAACCGGGATTTGCTATTTCTTATCGTTGTCTTTCTCCCAATCCGCTGCACTGGCTTGAAGGCATGATGAACCTTGGCATCAGCATGCCTCTCGATAAAACTTTGTTGCGTCTCGCCGGTGACAAATGGTTTCAATGGAAACAAGAATTTGCAGCGAGTAAAGCAGAAAATTCGATGCGGGTTCACAAAAAGCATGTCTGGGCTTGAATATGCCCTATCGAATACACACAACAGTTGAGGGGGCTTTTAAAAAGCCTCACGAGGGAAACAAGGGGACGAGGAAAAAATTTAAAGAAAACTAATCCGCAAGTACCGATATCTTGTTATCGGCAATCTCCACGAATCCTCCTTTCACTTCATAGAATGAAACCTCTCCTTTGGCAGTCACTTTTATTTTGCCTTTTTCGAGGCTGGAGATCATGGGTGCATGGTTGCGCAATACTCCAAAAGATCCGCTGCTGCCGGGGAACTGAACAGCATCTACTTCACCACTGAAGATTTTTTTATCGGGACTGAATATTTCCAGCAGCATTATGATTTCTTGGATTCAGCAATCAGTTTTTTACCTTTTTCGATGGCATCTTCAATGGTACCTACAAGATTGAATGCTGCCTCCGGATATTCGTCCACTTCTCCGTCCATAATCATGTTGAAGCCTTTGATGGTTTCTTCGATGGGCACAAGCACACCTTTGAGACCGGTGAACTGTTCGGCCACATGGAATGGTTGAGAGAGGAAGCGCTGCACACGACGGGCACGGTGTACCACAAGTTTGTCTTCTTCAGACAATTCGTCCATACCGAGGATGGCGATAATGTCTTGCAATTCTTTGTAACGCTGTAAGATTTCTTTCACGCGTTGGGCGCAACGATAATGGGCCTCGCCAATAATGGAAGGGGTGAGGATACGAGAGGTAGAGTCGAGCGGATCCACTGCGGGATAAATTCCGAGCTCGGCAATTTTACGGCTAAGTACCGTAGTGGCGTCGAGGTGGCTAAAGGTGGTAGCAGGAGCCGGGTCAGTAAGGTCATCAGCAGGTACATACACCGCCTGAACAGAGGTAATGGAGCCTCTTTTGGTGGAAGTAATCCTTTCCTGCATTGCACCCATTTCGGTGGAAAGAGTGGGTTGGTAACCTACTGCAGAAGGCATACGACCGAGGAGTGCAGATACTTCAGATCCTGCCTGGGTAAAGCGGAAGATGTTGTCGATAAAGAACAGGATGTCTTTTCCTTTTCCTTCGCCATCGCCATCGCGGTAGTATTCTGCGAGGGTAAGACCGCTCAGGGCCACACGGGCACGGGCTCCGGGAGGTTCGTTCATCTGACCGAACACAAGGGTAGCTTTGGAATCAGCCAGTTCTTTGTAGTCAACTTTGTCGAGATCCCAACCGCCTTGTTCCAGTGAATGCTTAAATGCCTCACCATATTTAATAACATCAGATTCAATAAATTCCCTGAGGAGGTCGTTTCCTTCACGGGTTCTCTCACCCACACCTGCGAACACAGAAAGTCCTGAATAGGCCTTGGCAATATTGTTTACAAGTTCCATGATGAGTACGGTTTTGCCCACACCGGCACCACCAAACAAACCAATTTTTCCGCCTTTGGCGTAAGGCTCAATCAGGTCAATTACCTTGATTCCTGTATAGAGTACCTCATTGGCAGGAGAGAGTTCTTCGAATTTTGGTGGGGTACGATGAATCACATAACCGTCCTTGGAGGTTGTTTCGCCAAGTCCGTCGATGGCTTCACCCACAACATTGAATAGTCTTCCTTTGATTTGCTCCCCAATGGGCATACGGATGGGGTTTCCGGTATTGATTACGGGCATGCCGCGGCGAAGTCCGTCAGTAGAGTCCATAGAAATGGTTCTTACTGTGTTTTCTCCGATGTGTTGCTGGCATTCCAGCACAATGCGCTGGCCGTTTTCCCTGCTTACTTCAAGGGCGTCGAGGATATTTGGAAGTTGAGCGCCTTCGGCGTCGAATCTAACATCGACCACCGGGCCGATAATTTGGGCTATGGTTCCCGCTTGGTTTGACATGGTGCTTTTAAAATTGCGACGCAAAAGTAGGAATAATTTGATACCCTGCGACAAAAATATCCTTGCATCTTCTTTCCCTTTTCAAGTCATCCCATGAAGGATTTTATCGCTGTGGAAAAGCAGGTCCGGGCCAATCTGTTTTTTTCTCGTTTCCCTTGTGTTTTTGAGTGCAGCCAAGCCGTTTTGCAGTTGCATTACCCTTACTTTTGGGAAATGAACCGCAAGTTAAGCATGGATGAACTCCACCGGATGAGCCCGGGAGAATCTTTGGGAGCAAGGAAATTGCCTGTTTTGCTGTTGCTGGACAATGTGCGGAGCATGCTCAATGTGGGGGCAGTGTTTCGTAATGCAGATGCCTTTGCTGCCTCGGGTCTGGTGTTGTGCGGCATCACCGCCTGCCCGCCTGCGCGAGAAATCCGCAAAACAGCCCTGGGTGCTGAGGAATCTGTGCACTGGCAGTATTTTGCTGATGCCTTGGAGGCAGCTGAAAATATCAAATCACAAGGCTACTCCCTTTGGGCTGTTGAACAGGCCACGAATAGTATTCCGCTGGATGAAGTAAAAGTGGGAACTGAAGAAAAAATATGTCTCATCTTCGGAAATGAAGTGGAAGGGGTTCAACAACGCCTGCTGAATATTTGTCATGGGTGTATAGAAATTCCCCAATCCGGTGCCAAGCATTCCCTCAATGTTTCAGTGAGCAGTGGGGTGGTACTTTGGCATTATTATGCACAATTAAAATCATCTTTACATGGCTGAGAAAACCGTTCTGCATGTGCAGGGCATGACCTGCATGGATTGTGCAAAAACCATTGATACATTTTTGCGAAGCAAGGATGTGCAGCAGCCTGAAGTTGATTTCATGAGTGGAGAAGTAAGATTTTCTCCGCTTGAGGAAGGCAAAAAAGAAGAAATTATAGAAGGTATAAATCGCTTGGGTTATCATGTGAGCAGCGATGGAAAAGCGAAAGGTCCTCTTCGCGAGAACCTAATCCTTCTTGGGATATGGATTTTTACTTTGCCGCTTCTGCTTGGGCACATGTTTCTGCAATTACCCTGGCTGCATCAACCGCTGGTTCAATGCTTTTTGTCACTCCCGGTTTGCCTCTACGGGATTATGCATTTTGGAAAAAGCGCATGGGGTTCAATTAGGCTCAAACAACCCAACATGGATGTGCTCATTCTTGCAGGGGTAATTTCTTCTTTTGTTTACAGTTGTGTTGGTTGGTTTCTTCATGGAGAGGAGGCACACAGATATTTGTTTTTTGAGACCGGGGCTTCTGTAGTGGCATTTGTGATGCTTGGACAGCGTATTGAAAAGTATTCAATACAAAAAGCAAATACATTTCTTGCTTCGCTCGATAAAGAATTTCCGGAAAAAGCGCACCGCATGGCCCTGCAGTTTGGCAAACAGGTGGTAGAGGATATTCCTGTTCATGAAATCCGAAAGCATGATTTACTCCAGGTACTTGCCGGCGAAAAACTTCCTGCCGATGGAGAGGTGGTGAGTGGCGAAGGATATTGTGATGAATCTGTCATTACAGGTGAATCTCACCCGCTGCAGAGGCAAACAGGCGATCGGGTAGTGGCGGGATCCCTTTTGCTTAATGGCACACTGCTTATCCGATCCAACAATGCGTTTGCTCAAAATAGCCTAAATACCCTGTTGGGTCTGGTGAAAGAGGCCAGGCAAAAAAAACCTGCCATTCAAAGAACAGGTGACAGGGTTGCCGGCTTTTTTGTGATCAGTGTGATTCTCCTTTCTCTTCTTTCCTTTCCGGTGAATTATTTTTTTGGAGCAAGCACATATGAAGCCATGATGCGAAGCCTTGCTGTAGTTGTTGTTTCTTGTCCTTGTGCCATGGGCCTTGCCACTCCTGTGGCGATGATGGTTGCCATTGGAATGGCAGCGCGGCGGGGAATTGTTATACGAAATGCCCAAGCCCTCGAAAATCTGAGCAAAACAAAACACCTGGTGTTCGACAAAACCGGAACCCTTACCACAGGAAAATTCAGATTGGGCAGCATTCGTGTTTTTGATGAAAAAGCCGATGAAAAATACCTGTATGATGTCCTCTATACGCTTGAGTCTGTTTCTATTCATCCGCTTGCCCGATCGGTAAGCAGTGAACTGAAAAGCCGTTGTGGTATTTTACCGATGCAGGATGCGCATGAGGAAAAAGGAAAAGGAGTAAGTGGAAAAATCGCCGGTGTAGAATATGTAGTAAGAGGTGAGGAAGAAGGCCTGAATAAATTTCTGGTTTTGTTTTCGGGTGACAAAAAACTTGCTGATTGGCAGATTGAAGATGAGGAACGGGAAGGTGTGGATGTTTTGTTGCGTTGGTTTCAATCACTTGGTATTCATACTTACCTTTTTAGCGGAGACAGAAAAAAAAGAGTCATGCATTTTGCTGAAGGAAGAGGTTTTACAGAAATTGGATGGGAAATGACTCCTCCGGCCAAGCAGGAAAAATTGCGTGTGCTTTCTTCAGGTGGTATGACAGCAATGGCAGGTGATGGCATCAACGATGCTCCTGCTCTTGCCCTGGCAGGAACAGGTATAGGCTTTGGGGAGCCGGGTACTTTGCATGCCGATGCATCTGACATCCTGTTGTTGCATCCGGAAAAGCTAAAAGCATGCAGGCAAGTATTTAAAATTTCCTTTGTGGTGATGCGCACCATCCGGCAGAATCTGTTTTGGGCATTTTCTTACAACCTCATAGCGATTCCTTTGGCTCTAACTGGACATATGGAGCCGATGTATGCTGCTTTGTTTATGTCGCTCAGCGACCTGGTGGTGATTGGAAATTCTCTTTTGATTTATGCAAAAGCAGCAAAGTAATTCGGTTTGCATGTAAGTGAGGTTGATAAGCGCCTGAGAAGATGCACGAATTTTGCCATTGAAAGATTGGCTTACTCATGAGTAGATTCCTTGCCAATCCCTGCTTCAAGTGAGGTACAGAAAAAAACGGTTAATTGCTTTATGCGAATTGGTGCAGAGGAACATTTATGGGATGCTAAAAATTTAATTCGCGCGCGTTTTGATTCGTGAAGAAATTTTTCTACTTGCGAATCAAACAATCTTCTTGGCCGCTTTGCGGAAGGGGCTTTGGAGAGCGTGTGTGAAGCGTTAAACCCCGGGGGGAATCTTCAACCGGAAGTTGAATGGTTTGATTCATTATTTTCTATTTTTGTGTGAAACAAAATAGTTTCATATGGGATTAGTATATGCAGATGTTGAACTCCTGAATGGTGGCGATATTGAAATGGTTCGCAGGAATTTTATGGGAGAGGAAGAAGTAAAAAGAATTCATTTGAATGTGCTTGTGGATACGGGGTCTTACATGCTTTGTATCAATGAGTGCATTCAAGAGCAGTTGCAACTGCCTGTGGTGGATTACAAAAAAGCACAGACTGCCGACAACCGCATCATCGATTGCCCGGTGGTGGATCAGGTGCAGCTTCGCTTTAAAAACAGGCAATGGTCGGGAAGAGCCATGGTATTGCCGGGTGATGCCGAGCCTTTGTTGGGAGCCATTCCCATGGAAGAAATGGATGTGTTGATTCATCCCCTCCGCAACGAGTTAATGGTAAATCCTGAGCATCCCTATTTTGCCCAACTAAAGGTAAAATAGTTGTTGAATGTGCGCGATGTTTGCAGCATTTCCCCTTGTATAAGTTTGAGGATAAGGTATGAAGCAGAGAGTTAGAAATGATACACTCCTTGCTTTCCGTTTTTTGTTTGAAATGAGGCTGATGGGTGAACGATTTTACTCGTCTTTTTTCTAACGGAAGTGAAGTGAGTACAGTCCACCGGATTTTTACTTCCGTTTTGCTGATTGCAGGTCATTTTTTTGGCACCAATGAGGGCTTAATCTCGGATGCAACGAAGGGAATGTCCTTCGTTTTTATCAGCTGTTCCGCGTATAAAATCGCCGAATACATTTCCAAAGTACCTTCTCCATCCGTCGGTGGTGGTAGCTTCGGTGGAACACCACAGGTATATGAAGGTACCCTGGTCATAATATACTCCGTTAAGATATCTTTCTCCCGCAGGCAGCGCAGAAAATCCGCTTTGGTTGGAAGCATCGGTGTTGGGCGGAGACCAGTATTGGGTACCTGTGGTTTTTAATTTGCCGCTGGCGATGTTTATTCCTCCCAGTGCTGTTCCCAGTGCGGTGTATTCGGAATCTGTAGGAACATGCCAACCTGAGGGGCAAATGCCCCGTGTATCAGCCACGGCATACCAATTGTATAATTTTCCGTAAGGACATTCGAAGGAAGCGCTGTCGTTGTTATACCAGCACATGGCACCCGTGCTGAGACCTAACCAGGCGCTTTGTGAAGAAACTGCAGGTATCAAATCACCATTGCGGTAATGAGCGGTTTTCAGGTTTTCTGCCATAAACTCTCTGCCACCTATGATGATGCTTTTGTACACATTTCCATCCTGGTCGGTAACAGTTCCGTAGGTAAGGCTTGTGTTGTGCACATTTGTGGCACCGCATGTGGCACTGCCCGGACTTCCTGCTGAGACTGTTCTGGTAAAACTGCAAGTTTGTCCACCCAGGCTAATGGCAAAGGAGGCAGTTCCACTTCCTGATGGGGTTCCGGTGATGTTGTAGGTAATGGCGCCACTGCCATTGGAAAAATTTCCTGCTGTTAATGAAGCGTTGAGTCCGGTGACTCCGGAAGACGAAACACTTTGTGCGGGATAACTGCCTCCATTGCCTCCGCTGTAAGTGATGGTGGTACTTACGCCGGATGCCGGCTGAGATGAGGTGAGTGTTCCGGTGCCGGTGGCACCTGCGCAGTTTAGTGATGAAATGCTGCCTGCGGGAGTAGGACATTGTCCTCCGGAGGTCCAGGTTGGTGTACCATTGCAGAGCGTGAGCACTTGTGCTTGCGTACCCGGGTTTAGGTTCATCCAGGAAGTGCCATTCCAATACATCATTTGTCCGGTAACAGTTCCGTTGGACAATCCATTGGCCGCTTCTGAAGCAAAGAGTGCGTATGGCACACTCAGGAGCTGGATGGTGGAGGCGATGGTGTAATTGTTGCCTCCTGAAGGATCGGTCTCACAACTGATGAAATAGGGACCGTTGTTCCAATTGATGGAGGAGATAGAACCATTTACTGAGGTTCCTCCGCCAATCTGCAGGTCAACCAAGCCATTGTTATTGGTGTTTACCGAATGCGTTTCGGTGTATACTGCAGTTCCTGTTGCACTGCCCTGCAGTATTTTTATGCGAATGCCAACAGGTGCATTCAAGATGAGGTTGTTGCTGTTATTGCGGATCACCGCCTGAAAACTGAATTTCTGAGGAGCCTGCGAAAATGCCGGAAAAGTGAACATAACAAGAAATATGAAAG
>JBKCNM010000046.1:0-10633 GCA_046297395.1 Bacteroidota bacterium | reverse complement strand
AAAACTCCGGCAGGACGAGAATGACCGTTTAACCACTAAAACTAAAAACACATGAAAAAAATGATTGTTGGAACCGATTTTTCAGAGAACGGTAATCACGCTGTAAATTATGCAGCTAGGCTAGCCCGGGATCTTCATCTCCCACTTAAATTGGTCTGTGGTTTTCAGATGCCGGTTGTCTCCTCCATGGATGCGCCCATGTCAGCTGTTTCTGTGCATGAAATTCGACATGCCTACCAAGAAAACCTGAATGAGCTCTTAGATGAAACAAAAAAACAATTCCCGGGTCTTCCCTGTGAAGCTTCATTGGATTTTGGAAGCGGCTGGGAGGTGCTCAACAAACAGGCAAACTCCGACGACCTGATTGTGACCGGCGAATCCGGCACTGGCAGTCGCATGGGAATGATTTTGGGTTCAACGCCCCGTGAGTTAATCAGAAATGCCAAAAAAAATGTATTGGTTGTTCCGCTTGAAACTGCCTACAAACCAATGATAAAATTGGCACTGGCGGTGGATTTGAAAAAAGAAGTGAGCATCGAAAAATTCAATCTTCTGAAGGATATCGCAAAGAACTACTCTTCTTCTGTTTCTATCATTACCATCTTAGACAAAGAACATCCACTGGATATTAACAAAGCCATTCAGGGACTATCAGTAAATAATGTGTTCTCGGATATTCAGCATACTTTTCACCTACCCGAAGATGAGAGCATTGCCAAGGGCATAGCTGATTTCTGCAACAATCATCAGATGGATTTGCTTGCACTGATTCCCGGAGAACATCATTTCTTTGAAAGATTACTCGGAAAAAGTATTACAGCAGAAGTACTGTCAATAGCAAAATTACCCGTTCTTTGTATTCCCTCGTAAGGAATACAAACCATGAGATTTTTTACCATCAAAACTGTTTGGAACAACCTGCAATTTCTGGTCCTAAAGACTGCCCTAGTTAGCGTGGGAATGTTTATCGGCATCGTCTACAAAGACATTCTCGAGGAGCATCTCTTGCTGATTACCATCGTGTGTGTTTCAACCTCACTTTGGTTATTGGTACTATGGGTTCGAAAAATGCTGGCGGAACCCCACCTTGAACAAGTCCCTTAACCATGCAATTGAATATCACACCACAAACTACCCTTAGCCAAATCCAGACTGCTTTTCAGGCTGCCTATCCCAAGCTCAAACTGCAGTTTATTCTGGATAGAAATTCCCCTGAACCCTCACATTTTATCAAAGACGAAAATCATCCGATAAAACATTTTTATCCTCATGCTTCTTCCGTTCAAGTAGATGCCGGAGAAGGTGTATCAACCACTAATTTTGAAAAAGCCATGCAGCTTGCCGGTATAACCGTTCAGGTTTTTCGGCGTTCAGGAAGGATATGGCTTGAAACCATTCAAACCGACCACCTCAGTCTGCACGAACAACAGATGCTCTCCGAACTGCATGATGAAGCGTCAGAAGAGATTCATCCGGGTGAGATTGACTACGATTAAAAAGACCTGAAATATCAGCTTTCGGTAACGACCTTGGCTGAGCATGTGGCATTTTTAATGAAAAATCATTCGCTTGTCTATAGTATCAATTTCTACAACAACTGCTTATCCGGCTCAAGTTTGTCATGTTTTTCAGCATGGATTCATACACCGGCTTCAACCCTTGCAACAAGTTGATGATGGACACTCCGGTGTAGATGTGCTTGAAATACCAGCATGTGTACTTTCGGTATCATCCTCTCAAAGACCCTTCAGGTGTAAGCCTGTAAAAATGAGATTTTCCCAATTTCCTCGATGATTTGCGTGACGATTAAAAAATGGAGTATTGGTTCAGGTATGAATATTTAAGGTACTATAAAACAGTTTTTTAATTTTTTTACGCAAAGCCATTTGGCAGATATCAGGTAAATAAGACGACTTCCCAAGGCTGAAGATTACCAGCCGGAAAAACGGTATTTTTTGGTTGCTTTCTAGAACAATAAATGTTCATGACAAAAGGAGAGGGCAGACGAGAACATGAGAATTCCTTTCTGATATGGGTATGAGACCCAACAAAGGTTTTTGAATATTGATTGGACCAAACGATGTTTTAGAAATTCGCTTAAATAACTTCAGGATTCGCAAGTGCTTCAGGATTTAAGAGTAAGCCGGAGGGCGATCGATCCAATGAAGATTTCTATTCATTAAGGAAAGAGGCAGACGAGCCATCTCAGCTTATCCAATCCTTCAAACAAAATGAGTATCCATTCAATTGAGGAGGGAATCTATTGGTTTTGCTTTAGTTGTTACTTAACATAATATTAATTATAGGAAAAATAGCATGGAGCCATATGAGAAGATTTCATCAAAATGCAACAGCATGGTTTATTTTAAATGAGCTCTTAACAACCCAAAATCGACTAAGAACGGAAGCTATCTTTTTGTTATTCATTACGCACAAAGATGTAAATTTAGGCCATGAAATTTTTTTTAAAAACTGCCTTTGCAGGATGTCTCTTATGGGCAAACGCTTACACCTCAATGGCCCAAAACCTGAATTGCACATTTCGCTCTGTGAAGTATTATCCCATGGAAACCCTTGGAAATATTTGGGGATATGTTGATAGCTTGGGAAATGAATACGCACTCGTTGGTGGAAGAACCGGTCTGTCTATCGTGGATGTGAGTAATCCGGATTCCATTTTTCAGGTTGCCAGAATCCCCGGACCTGTTAACCTTTGGAAAGAAATTAAAACTTATGGGCATTACGCCTATGTAACAACTGAAGGCGGTGGCGGACTTCAAATCGTAAACCTGGCCAATTTACCGGGAACCAATCTTCCGGTAACCACATGGGCTCCCAATTTTGCCGGTAATAATCTTGACAACATTCATGCACTTCATATCGACAATGGCAAAGTTTATCTGTATGGCAGTAACCTTGCCAACGGTGGAATTGTTGTGGGAGACCTGACCAATCCTTGGAGTCCTCAGATTGTAAATATTTACGATGGTGCTTATGTGCACGACGGCATTGTAAGAAACGATACAGCCTATGCCGGAGAAATTTATAATGGACGATTCAGGGTCTTAAACATGAACCAATTCCCGCCTACAGTCCTTAATCAACAAGCAACGCCCAATAATTTTACCCACAATACCTGGCTCAGCGACGACAGTAAGTATTTGTTTACAACAGATGAGCGAGACAACTCATTTCTAGCGTCTTACGATGTAAGCGATATCACTGATATCAAGTTTCTCGACAAGATACAAACCAATCCGGGCTCAAACAGTATTGTGCACAATACTTATTACAAAGATGGCTATTGTGTGACTTCATGGTATACAGAAGGCTTTACCATTGTTGATGCACATCGTCCGCATAACCTTGTGCAGGTAGGCAAATACGATACCTTTAGTGGCAGCGGTGAAGGTTTTCATGGTGCCTGGGGCGTTTATCCTTACCTGCCTTCCGGCAATGTTTTGGTCAGCAATATGGATACAATTGTTGGTCCTCTTCAAAACAATGCCGGAGCCTTGTTTGTGGTAACACCAAACTACACAAGAGCCGCTTACCTTGAAGGCATTGTTAGAGACTCTGTAACCAACTTGCCCATCAACAATGCAGCTGTCAATATTTTTTCAGCAGATCCAACTTCAGTAGCAGCATCCAACGCCTCGGGAGGTTTTGCCACCGGCACACATCTTCAGGGAACCTACTCAGTTAGCTTCACAAAAAACGGGTATTTCCCTAAAACGATTCAGGTAAATTTTACACCCGGTGTGGTTGACAGCCTAGAAGTAAAACTTGTTCCCATTGGTGGATCAAGCAGTATCAAGGAATTGGAAGGCGAACCTGTTTGTTTGTATATCAATAAAAGCTGTCCCGTTTCATTGCCATCCGGAAGTATTTGGGAAGCCGACATTTTCGACATTACAGGCAAGCGCATGTTGGCCGGACAAAAAGTAATCTCAGGTCAAAACCTGAATTACCCCGGGCTTACCTCCGGTGCTTACCTGGTTCGTCTATCTCATGCTTCAGGTGAAGTGAGAACCTGCAAATTGCTGATCCCTTGACGATTGAATTACCTTGCTCATATTTTCCTGTCAGGTGATGATGATGAAATCGTGCTGGGAAACTTTATCGGAGATTTTATAAAAGGGCATCAATGGCAAAACTTCCCTCCCGGTATACAAAAAGGCATTCTACTTCACAGGCGCATCGATGATTTTACGGATCACCATTTGCTGGTAAGAGAATCCAAAAAGATTTTTCTACCCTCCTATCATCCTTACTCCGGGGTAATTATTGATGTTTTATTTGATGGTTTTTTGGCAAAACATTTTACTGAATATTCAAAAACCGACTTGAACACCTTTACAGCCAAATTTTATGCCATGGCAAAGGCTGCTTCATCCCAACTGCCCGAGCCTGCAAAACATGTGCTCACCTATATGGCGAGAGACAACTGGCTGTTTAATTACAGGGAAGACAAAGGACTTGATTTCGCCCTTCGAGGACTTACAAAAAGAACGGGTAACCAGGTGCCGATGTACCTTGCGATGAAGGAATATCATACACACTATGATTTACTGGAAAACTGTTTCAGACAATTTTTCCCCGAATTGATTACATTTACCAAAAAGGAGTTGGAGAATTTTACGCATGATTTTTAGCCGCGATCCCTTCGGTCACTTCAATGTTGCCAAAAAAATACTTGTTTCCTTCGTTGGGTGGTTCACCTATCCGGGCTTGCGGATATTTAATCGCATGCAAATTTCAGGTACAGAGCATCTCAAAGATCTACCGGAGACAGGTGTGCTTTTTGTGTCGAATCACCAAACCTACTTTGCCGATGTCATTTCCATGTTGCATGTTTTCTGTGCTACTCGTTGGGGATTCCGCAACAGCATTGGTTTTCCCGTGTACCTGTTGTGGCCCAGGCACCGCACCTATTTTGTGGCTGCACGCGAAACCATGAAAGATGGTTTTTTGCCCCGGTTATTCGAATATGTTGGTTCAGTGAGTATCTCCCGCACCTGGCGCGAAGCCGGAAAAAACATAAACCGGCAAGTCAATCCCCACGACATTACAAATATAGGCACAGCCCTGGGCGATGGATGGGTGATTACCTTCCCCCAGGGAACCACCAAGGCCTTTGCACCGGGACGCAGGGGTACCGCACATGTCATCCGCAAGTTTAAACCCATTGTGGTACCGGTAGTGATAGACGGTTTCAGACGCACCTTCGACAAAAAAGGCCTCAGGTTTAAAAAGACCGGCAACACCCTTAAAATTTCTTTCAAAGCTCCTCTCCTGCTGGATTTTGATTCCGATCCTGATGAAATTCTCCAAAAAGTAATGGAAGCCATCGAGCAAAGTGAAGCTTTTTATCCCACTTCGATGCGGAAGGAAGCAGCAAAAGCCTGAAAATTGGCTTACCTTCGCGCGCCGTTTTTGATCCATGTCCCTCCTCTCCCAAGAAATTAACAAGCGTAAAACTTTTGCTATCATTTCCCACCCTGACGCAGGTAAAACCACGCTCACGGAAAAACTGCTGCTCTTTGGTGGTGCCATTCAAACAGCAGGTGCAGTAAAATCCAACAAAACTGCCAGGGCGGCCATGAGTGATTTCATGGAAATAGAAAAGCAAAGAGGGATTTCGGTGGCAACCTCGGTAATGGGCTTCACCTATCGGGATGTGAAAATAAACCTGCTCGACACCCCGGGCCACCAGGATTTCTCCGAAGATACCTATCGTACGCTGACTGCTGTGGACAGCGTAATCATGATGATTGACTCCGTGAAAGGGGTGGAAAGCCAAACCGAAAAACTATTGGAAGTATGTCGCATGCGCAACACGCCGGTAGTGGTTTTTATCAATAAACTAGACCGTGAAGGCAGGGATCCCTTTGACTTGCTGGAGGAGATTGAAGCCAAGCTCAGCATCAAGGTTTGCCCCTTGAGTTGGCCCATTAGCATGGGTAAAACATTTAAAGGAGTCTACAACATGTTCGAAAGCCATTTGCTCCTTTTCCAGTCATCAGGAAGTAAAATAGCCGAAGAAGTAAGTCGTATTACCAACATAGAAGATGAACAACTAGACAAGATGGTGGGTGCTTCCTATGCAAAAAGTTTAAGGGATGACCTTGAAATTGTAAGAGGCGTTTATCCAACTTTTAGCCGGGAGGAATACCTGGCAGGTCATATCTCTCCGGTGTTTTTTGGCAGTGCCGTAAACAATTTCGGCATCAAAGACCTGCTCGACTGCTTTATTGAAATAGCGCCTGTCCCCTTGCCACGGGACACCGAGAGCAGGCAAGTGGCACCTATGGAAGAAAAATTTTCAGGATTTGTTTTTAAGATTCATGCCAATATCGACCCAAGACACCGCGACCGCATTGCCTTTCTGCGCATTTGCTCCGGCCGCTTTGAGCGGAATCATGCCTACCTACATACCCGTTTGCAGAAAAACCTGAAATTCTCCAATCCCACAGCCTTCATGGCCCAGGAGAAAAATGTGATTGATGAGGCCTTTCCGGGCGATATCATTGGTCTCTATGATTCCGGCAATTTTAAAATCGGCGATACGCTTACCGAAGGTGAAAACCTTCAGTTTAAGGGCATCCCAAGTTTTTCACCGGAAATTTTCCGATTTGTCATCAACAAGGATCCCCTCAAATCCAAACAATTGGCCAAAGGCCTCGAACAGTTAACAGACGAAGGAGTTGCACAATTGTTCACCATGGCCTACAACGGACAAAAAATTTTGGGTGTTGTGGGAGCCCTGCAGTTCGAAGTGATTCAGCACAGGCTGATGTCGGAGTACGGTGCATCCTGTGATTTTGAAACTGTTCCCATGCACAAAGCTTGCTGGCTTGCCTCAGAGGACAACAAAGCATTGGCTGATTTCATCGCCGATAAGCATACAAAAATTGCTTACGACAAGGATGAAAAGCCCGTATATCTCGCAGAATCTGCCTGGAACCTGCAAATGGCTATAGAGAAAAATCCAAGGATCGTTTTTCATTACACCAGTGAATTCAGGTAAACACTTCGGCGTAAAAGCAAAAAAACACCTTGGGCAGCATTTTCTGAAAAATACAAATGCAGCAAACCAAACAGCTTTGGCTGCTTCTGAAACAGGGTGCAAAAATATCCTGGAAATAGGACCGGGAACCGGCGTTCTAACCCTTCCATTGTTAAACCATTTTGCAAATCCTTTGCTCTGCGAATTGGATTTGGAATCGGTGCATTTTCTTCAGGCAGATGCCAGGTTTGCTTCTTGCAGAATTCTCTCTGCCGATGTGCTTTCACTTGATTTTTCTACCCTGTTTGCAGGACAAGCATTTTGTGTTGTTGGCAACTTTCCATACAACATCTCCAGCCAGATTGTCTTTAAAATAATTGAGAACAGGGCACTGGTGCATGCCATGGTGGGGATGTTTCAGAAGGAAGTTGCCGAAAGAATTTGCTCCAAACCGGGTAGCAAAGTGTATGGGGTAATCAGTGTACTTACACAGGCATTTTATGCCACGGAATTGCTATTTACTTTGCCTCCGGAAGATTTTGAACCTGCGCCGGAAGTGCATTCCGCTGTTATCCGCCTGCGACTGAAACCGGAGCCGCATCCTTTGGCCTCTTCTCCCCTATTCTCAAAATTGGTAAAAACGGCCTTCTCCCAAAGAAGGAAAAAATTACGCAATGCCTTGTCTGTTTTCAGCCTGCCTGACAGCCATCCGTTTGCAGGGAAAAGAGCGGAGGAATTAAGGGTGGATGACTTTTTGGAACTACTTGCCTTTTTGAAGCCAAACTTAGAAACCAAATGACATTGTAAGTTTGGATTTCCCTGCCATCATGCCTTGATTCGCTTGGCAAGCCCTTGAAGTGATATCATTGTAGAAGAAGATACTTGGTTTTATTTTTTTGAGGTAGTTAAGAGCTGATCATAGCGCATGCTTTAGATGAAGGATAGAGAAAGGGCTTATTTGGTCGTATACTTAAGTGGATTGGAGGGCAGAAAACCGGTTTTGGGAAAAAGGTTTTAAAAAGATTGTGAACTTAAAAGAATTGTGCTGAATATTTGTAAACCCTAAACAAAATCATGAAAACATTAATCTTAGCTTCTGCGCTGCTTTTGCAAGCCCTTGTGCTTAGTGCACAAACATGGAATGTAAACGGAAATGCCGGTAATACCAATTATTTCATAGGTACGACCAACAACTATGATTTGTTGTTTAGAACAAACCTGGTTGAGAGGCTGCGAATCAAGGCCAGTGGAAATGTTGGTATAGGAGTGGCGAATCCCACCCAGAGGTTGGATGTAAATGGTAACTTAAGGGTGCGCGGCGATATTTATGTTGACAATACCTTGTTCCAGGGCGGGAATTTTCAGAGCGATTCTGTAGATGCGGGATTACTCAATGCGGGTGACATTTCGGCGCAGAAAATTAACACCGACTCATTAAGGGTGATGACAATTAAAATGGACAGTTCGAGTAAGATTATAGGCAAGGCGAATTTTGAGGATGATGTGTCTCTAAAAAATAACCAGTTAAGGTTTGGGAATAATGAAGAATACCGATTGGGCTTAAAAAATTTTACAGGAAATAATATTTTCACATTTAACAAATGGGATGGAGACCACACTCCAGTGTATAATTGTTATTTTAATCCGTTTAATATTCATCCGAATGAGGATTCTAGGTTGTTTCTTTTTTTAGAAAATTATAATCCCGGTCAAAGCGATAGTGCCAATCAGGGAATTGCTATGGGTGTTGATGGTTCAAATGCCATCATTGAAACTGGAGGCCATGATGTAAACTCTCAAGATTCCAAGTTACTGATTAACACCAATTGCGGACACGATGTGGTGATCGGAAAACTTATTAATCATGCTGGGAATCTGTTTTTAAACGGCAAAGGCATAGTGGGAAATGCCTTCTTTGGAACAGAGGCTCTTTTTACTATTACAGGAATAAACACATTAGATGCAAACAATGAGATACCCTTATGGGTAAGAAAAGCAGATGGAGGCAATTTACTCAAAATAAGGGGCGATGCCCATATGAGTTTTGGGTATGGGGAAATTGAAAGTGAATACAACTATAGCTTTAGTGGCAGCACACATTTTAAAGGCAGTGTGCACATTGCCAATGGTGCAAACACCCGGTTGGCGGTAGATGGCAATATATATGCACGAGAAATGAAGGTCACGCAAGGAGTAATTTGGCCGGATTATGTTTTTAAAAAGAACTATAAACTACCAAGTTTAAAAGAAACTGAAGATTTCATTATAAAAAATGGCCATTTGCCTGAAACTCCTACTTCAAAAGAAGTAGAAAATAACGGATTGAACATTGCTGATATGTTAACCCTTCAAATGAAAAAAATTGAGGAGATGACATTGTATATTATCGATCAACAGAAACAAATGGAAATATTGAAAAATGAGTTTAATCAAATAAAAAAGTAAGTGACATGAAAACGAAACAATTATTGTATTTTACCAATTTGATGATGATTTTCAATTCAAATATTAACATCATTTTAAAACAATTCAAAGTAGTTATACTTTTTTTAGTATTATATTTTATTAATATTAATTCCGTTTTCTCAAATGACAGTAGCAACATTAGAATAAAAAAAAATTCAATTTATTTTGAAATATTTGGCAATGGCATGATTGGCTCTTTTAATTATGAAAGACTTTTCTTTATAAAAAAACAATTATGTTATTCTTCTATTGGTGGTTTATACTTACCAAGAGAAAAATTAAACAGTCAACCTCCCTACAATTTATTTATCCCCTTAAGGTTTAATTTGATTTTTGGGAAAACGCATCAATATACACCAGGTATAGGTCTTACATACGAAGATGGGTTAAACTATTCTTACAGTAATTATTCAGGCTCTCCGTTTGAAAAGTATAAAAAATCTACAAGTATTTATTTATTTATTTCTCCAATTAAATATCAGGCATCAGGATTTAAGCATGATATTTTCTTTGGTTTTCAAATATGTTGGTTTCAGAGGATATTCTTATTGAATAAAGAGAATTTAGAAGAGAAAGATATTAAAGATAATAGATATTCTCCTTTTATTGGTTTTCATCTCGGCAAATTTTTTTAAGTATGAAAACTAAATTATTGATAGCATTTGTGCTTTTAACAAGTTCAATTTTTGCACAAAACTGCACTAACTTTAAACAATTATACGACTATACCCATTCAAAAATTCCACTTTCAGGAGGTGCGGGTAGTCATAATGGTGCTTATAATTATACATTCGACCCACCAAATGATACTTTAAATGGTGCATTCTCTTCATTAACATACCCTTTCAACAATTACACCTACCCTAACGATTATACAGAGGCAGAGCTACAATTTGGCAACTTAGAAAGCGTAGGAAACATTTTGGAATCGCTTATCAGAATGTATGAAATAACACATGATAAAGCCTATTTGATAAAAGCCATCAACAAAAGTATTAAATTAATGAATGCAAGAGGTGGGGCAACCGCTCCAAGCCCTCATGCATGGGCAAGTGGTTATTTCTTTTCAAACACAAACGGATGAGATCAAAACATTTCATATCTCATTTTTTGGTTGTTCTTCTGTTCAATTCCTGTAAAAAAATCAGAGAGAAGTTG
>JBKCNM010000045.1:0-8125 GCA_046297395.1 Bacteroidota bacterium | reverse complement strand
CGGAACGCCCGCCCCGGCCGGCTCTGCCGGCCGGGGAACGCCCAAGCACAAAAGATGTACCAAACAAAATCTCAAGACTCAACAGAACCCGTGCGCAAGGAAGCTGCATACTCCAGCAAGCCCGTGAACACCGGCTGCCAGCCTTTCCATTGCCTGTGTTCCCCAATGGTTTCGTTGTGCCAAAGTGTGACAAACAAGCCTTCTACTTCCTTTGTCTCGTCGGCAATACGCATGCTTTCACTCAGTGCCTGCTCGGGCGTGAGTTTCATGTAGTAAAGCAAACTTGCGTCCATCACCTGAAAGGGAACCACCCTGAGTGCTGTCTCTGTTTCGAGGTCGAGGTTATAAAACTTGTATGGTGTGCATGTTCCTGCACGGAAACCAATGGCATGAGCATATCCCATGGTGTAATCCGCCGCAATGTCGAGCTGAATAAGATTGTTGTATGTGTCGGGGAAGTTCAGTTTTAAAAAATGCTGACGGCTGATGCTGATTTCCCGGTGAATGAGGGATGATAAACCTTTGATCTCTCTTTCTAAGCGGATTAAACTGCGGTTAGAGGCATAGGAAGGATGAATGCCCAGCAATGATTTATCCGCGATGGATTTAATCAGTCGCAGGAAACTGTGGTTGTCGGTAGACAGGTTTTTATCATAGTGTCCGTAATCGGAAAAGAGAATAAAATAAACCGAGTCGAGATTGTTGTTTTTGTGCACCTGGTCGAGCAACCAATAGGTGTCGTAAGGATCATCGCGAAAACCCAGAATGGTCTGCAGGCGATGCGTAAAAGCTTCGGCATCGCCGCTGATAAGGGCCTTGCCGAGTGCACCCATGGTGCGCATCAAACCCTTGTGTTTGTATGCATAGGCATTGTCGATATCAATGGTGGAAAGCACATTAAACTGACGCTGCATAAATTTCAGCTGAGGATACATTTGTTGTATCCTGTTGCGTAACTCGAGCGCCCAGATGTCTACTACAGGCTTATGTAAGAAATTATATTTTGAGGCAAAGCTGGATGCAGCATCAAAGCGGTCGTGCTTGTCGCGGATGGAGGGCAGGTATTCTTCGTATCTGCTCACCAAAAAAAAACAAGCGGCGAACATGTCGAAAGGGATATCGGCCGAACGGTTGTTGAAAAAAGGACGCGGCAGTTTTTCAGACAGATCGGTTTTCATTTCTGGATTGTTGATACCTGTTTCAAAAAGAAGTGCGACCGGCGACATCCACAAGCCTTTTCCAATGGTTTGCGGGCTATAGTTGATGAGTCCGTGGGGCCATTGCAAGGCTTCCTGCAGGTTGCTGCTGAAACTGATTTCGGAATAGCCCGCGATGTCGCCCAGCATGAATTCTGCAATGTATCGCAGGCGGCTACTGATGTGTTGAGAATAGATAAGAATCATGCGGCTTTATGCGGGGAAACCAGCATCAATCTCTTTTGTTTTTGCAACAATTTGTTTACGAATGGCCTGGCTTACAGGAACCAGTGGCAGGCGCAGGTGTTCGCCGCAAATATCCAATGCGTGAAGTGCGGCTTTGATACCTGCCGGACTGCCATCGGCAAACAACAAATCGGTGAGGGGCATCATGGCATAATGCAGGGGGAGTGCACGGGTAAAGTTTCCTTTGAGGCAATGGTTCACCATGCGCGAATAAGGCTCGGGTACTGCCTGGGCAGTAACAGAGATTACCCCTTTGGCGCCAATGGCCATCATGGGCAGAGTGAGGTTGTCGTCGCCGCTGATGAGCGTAAAACCTTTGGGAGCACCTGCCACGATGCGCATGCATTGTTCCAGGTTGCCGGACGCTTCCTTGATGGCTTTGGCATTTTTGCATGTGGCTGCCAGCTCAAGAGTGGTTTCAGCTGTCATGTTTAATCCCGTGCGGCCCGGCACATTATAGAGAATCACCGGCACCGGACTTGCCTTTGTCACTTCCTTAAAATGGCTGATGATGCCCCTTTGTCCGGGTTTGTTGTAATAGGGAGAAACACTGAGCACGGCGGAGACGCCTTTGAGATTCATTTTTTGCAATTGTTCGCACACTGCACCGGTATGGTTTCCGCCGATGCCCATCACTACATACATTTTCCCTTTTGCTGCCTCGGTGGTGGCATCAAGGAGTTCCTGTTTTTCATCAGCGGAGAGGGTGGCCGACTCGCCGGTAGTACCGGAGACTACAACATAATCTATCCCTCGTTTTTGCAGGTGATTAATCAGTCGCAGATGTGCTTTTAAATCCATTCTGCCTTTGTCGTTAAAGGGTGTTACCAGGGCCACGCCGGTTCCGGTGAAATCAAATGTTTTCATGCTTGCTGTGTATCATGTGAAGATATTTTGTGAGTACATCCGTTTGCTTGTAGAGCGGTCGTTCGGGTGTTGCCGAAAAAAGTAAATCATACAAAGGCATCTCGGCGGCGCCTTCTGTCCCTACCTTGCAGCGTGCAGCCGATTTTGCCAGGAGCTGAATCACCGGAAGGTAGCTTACTTCGCAGAGGTTGATTAGGAGATGAAAGGTTTGTGACGAAAAAGTGTTGAGCATGGCAGCTACACCCGGCGGATTTTTACGGCAAAAATAATCGGTATGCAACTTTGCCTGAAAGCCTGAGGGAATTTGTTTTTCGTGAAAATAGCCCAGCACCCTTACCTGTGGTACAACTGTTCTGAGTTGCTCTGCCCATGCGAATACATTTTTGTGTGCTTCGGTATTTCCTGCATCATACACAATGGCCATGGACTGTGCTTCTTTGAGTCCAATAAGGATACCTTTTCGTTTGCTTTCAGCAGCTTGTTTGAGCAGGCGTTTGAGCAGCAAGGAATGGTATATTTTTTGGGCAGCCTTCATGCAATCATTTGTTTAAATTCTTCCTCACTGATTATGGCAATCCCAAGTTTTTCGGCTTTGCGTAGTTTTTCGGGTCCCATTTTGTCGCCGGCCAGCAGGTAATCGGTTGTGCCGGAAACCGAAGATACCACTTTGCCTCCATGAGCAAGAATGGCTTCTTTGATACCTTCCCGCGAATAGTGTGAAAAAACGCCACTCACCACAAAAGATTTTCCGGCGAGAGCATCAGAAGATTTGACAAATCGGGATTCATCCATCTGCAATTGCAAACCGTATGTGCTTAAACGCTGCATGGTTTCCCGGTTATCAGGAGAAGCAAAAAAGGTGTGAATGCTGCCTGCAATTTTTTCTCCGATTTCTTCGGTCTGCATGAGTTCTTCGAGTGATGCGTGCATGAGTGCATCGAGACTTTTGAAACGGAAGGCCAGTTTTTTTGCAACGGTTTCGCCCACATGCCTGATGCCGATGGCAAAGAGCACCCTCTCGAAGGGCACATGCAGGGAGGATTGAATGCCGTGGAGGATATTTTGCGCTGATTTGTCGGCCATCCTTTCGAGCGTCAGCAGATCGGTTTTTTGCAAAGTATAAAGATCGGCGTAGTTCCTGATGAGTCCCTTGCTGCAAAGCAATGCAACGGTTTCTTCACCTACGCTGTCGATGTTCATGGCTTTGCGGGAGGTAAAGTGAATAATTCTTCCTGTTACCTGTGGGGGACAATCTTTTGTGTTGGTGCAGAAGTGCTGTGCATCACCTTCCTCTCTTTGCAGTTTGCCACCGCACTCGGGGCAGGCATCCGGGAAATGAAAGGGCTGGGAGAAAATATCTCTTTGGGTTTTGTCGACACCGGTAATCTTCGGGATGATTTCCCCACCTTTTTCCACAAACACATCATCACCTATACGCACATCCAGTTGGTGAATGATATCTTGGTTGTGAAGTGAGGCGCGTTTTACCACAGTGCCTGCAAGCTTCACGGGCTGCAGCACGGCAACAGGGGTAATGGCTCCTGTGCGGCCCACCTGCAGGACGATGTCGAGTAGTTTTGTGCGGGCTTGCTCGGGTTTATATTTATAGGAAATGGCCCAACGGGGTGATTTGGCCGTAAAGCCCAATTGTTGTTGCTGGCGATAACTGTTTACTTTAATGACGATGCCGTCAATGTCGAAAGGCAGGTCTTTGCGTTTTTGTTCCCAGTGTTCCAAAAAACCAAAAACATCATGCATGTTCTTGCAGATGCGCGTGGCATCTGATACCGGGAATCCCCATGTGCGCATGGCCTCAAGACTTTGAGAGTGGGATTCAAATGGAAGATTTTCACCATGGAGGGCATACATGCAACAGGATAACTTTCGTTTGGCTACGATGGAAGAGTCCTGCATCTTGAGTGTACCGGCAGTAGCGTTGCGTGGGTTCGCCAATAGAGGCTCACCGATTTCTTCGCGTTCTGCATTGATGGATTCAAACACATGGTGCGGCATAAATACTTCTCCTCGGATCTCGAATCGCTCGGGAAGCCCCGGCGCTTGCACTTGCAAAGGGAGGCTGCGCAGGGTCTTGATATTGGTACTTACCTCATCGCCACGAACACCGTCGCCGCGGGTTACGGCGAGTTCCAATGCACCCCTGTGATAGCGTATGCCAATGGCCACTCCATCGAACTTCAGTTCACATACATATTCATAGGCTTGTCCGCCAAGTCCTTTCTGTACCCGCTCATCAAATTCGGCAAGTTCTTCACGGCTGTAGGTGTTTCCCAGAGAAAGCATGGGATAATCGTGCTGCACGGAGGCAAACTCACGGGTTACTTCCCCTCCTACCCTTTGCGTGGGAGAATTTTTGTGGGCAAACTGAGGATGATTTTTTTCAAGGTCCTGTAATTCCCTCAACAGGGACTCAAAATCCTAGTCGGACATTTCGGGGTGGTTGTGCACATAATAGAGGCGGTTATGCCTCTCCAGTTCGAGGGTTAAAAAATCTATTCGTTCTTTTGCCTTTTGGGGATTCATAAGTAAAGGGTAAAAATGAAAAAAAAATTCGGTGGCCGGGTACCTGCTAAACAAATTGAACAAGATTTTGCAAACAAGCCTATTTTCGTATTCTAAAAATGGCTTTTCTGAGGAATCTCTTTATCCCATTTCTTTTATTTACCGGCCTGTTGCATCCGTGCTTGTTACTTGCTCAGGTTCCCGTGCAGGGCAACCGCGACCTGCAAAATGAGATTGAGCAGCGCATTGAAAACATTGGTGAAAATGCAAACAGCGAAAACATTGATTACACCAATCTGGTTGATGCCCTAAACTATTTTAAGGAACATCCCATCAACCTCAACCAAACAAACGAGGAAGCATTAAGAGACCTCAGTCTGCTGTCAGACATACAGGTGAGGGATATCCTGAACCATGTGCGCAAAAACGGCCCCATGATTGCCATTTATGAACTGCAATCCATCCGCAGCCTGGAGCGTGAAGATATACAGCGAATCCTGCCCTTTGTAGAAGTGAGCAACAACATCGAGAACCTGAACATCAAACCCATCGATCTTTTTAAAAAAGGCAAGCATACGCTGGATGTCCGCACCCAGCGAATACTTGAAGAACAGCTTGGGTATTCCCCGGCAAGTGATTCCCTGTTGGCTGCCAGGCCCAATGCGCGCTACCTGGGCGACCCCTTTAAGCATTTTGTGCGTTACAGGTTTAACTACGCCAACCGTGTGCAGTGGTCGTTTACGGGTGAGAAAGATTACGGGGAAGAATTTTTCAGGGGGAGTCAAAAAAAAGGGTTTGATTTTTATAGCGGGTATGTCTTCATCAAGCAGATAAAAAAACTCAAAGCACTTACCATTGGGGATTTTCATGCGCAGTTCGGTCAGGGACTTACCTTTTGGACAGATCTTGGTTTTGCAAAATCGGCCGATATCATGCAGGCAAAGCGAAGTGCCAAAGGTTTGAGGGGATACAACTCACTCAACGAAAACCAGTTTATGCGAGGCATTGGAGCAACATATGCCCTCACCCCAAACCTGGATATTACCTTGCTTGCTTCTTCCAAAAGGCGGGATGGAAATGTTTTGCAGGCAGATACCCTGATGCCTCTGGGTGCAGATGAAACCACCGCTTTTCAGTTATCGGGATTACACCGCACACCCAGCGAGGTGGCCGACCGAAATGCGATACGCGAAAACAACTTTGCGGGCCACCTGCAATACGCCAAAAAAGGTCTCAGTGTGGGCATCACTGCTGCGTATCTCACCTTGGATCCTCCTCTGGCTGCTCGGAGCACAAGCTATGGCAAATATGATTTTAACGGCAAAAAAAACCTCAATACCGGCATAGACTTCAGCTACCTGTACCGGAACTTTAATTTTTATGGTGAAGGTGCACGAAGTCTGAATGGAGGAATGGCCGGCATTGCAGGTGTGCTGATGAGTCTTGACCCTCGTTTTATTCTTCATATACAGGGCCGGAATTACCAAAAAGAGTATCAGTCGGTGTATTCCCGTGGACTGGGTGAAACCGTGGGCACGCAAAATGAAGCAGGGCTTTTGAGCGGTTTCAACTTTAAAATTTTACCGGTATTTACCCTGAGCGGCTATTACGACCGTTTTCGTTTTCCCTGGGCAAGGTACCGGGCCAGCGGGCCTTCAGAAGGAAATGACTTCCTGGTGATGGGGGATTGGACGCCGAATAAAAAATTGCAGATTACGCTGCGCTATCGCAAAAGGATGCGCATGCGCGACAGCAGTTCAGAAGAAAGTTACTTTCCGGTTTTGCAGGAGCAGGTGCAGCAAAACATTCGTTTCAACCTTACCTATTCTCCCCTGCCCGGTTTGCGTTTGCGCAACAGAATAGACATGAATGCATTTGGAACAGGTGCAGCACAAAGCCGCGGATATTTATTTTTCCAGGACATCAGCTTCAAGCCCCAGGGAAGCCGCGTACAGGTAACGGCGAGGTATGCTGTGTTTGATGCACCCGATTACAACGCGCGCATGTTTATGCTGGAAACGGATGTGCCTTATAGTTTTACCTTCAGCAACATGAATGGCAAGGGACAGCGCATGTATATTATCCTGAATTATGAGGCCGGAAAACACTGGGAATTTTGGTTGAGATATGCACAAACCTGGTTGGAAAATACGAGGGTGATGAATCCGGGTACCCTGAACGAAAGCGAAGGCAGCATCCGCAGTGAGTTGAAGCTGCAGGCACGGTATAAGTTTTAGGAGTACAGCAACCAAATAAGAGAAGATGATTAATACCGTGAAACAGAAATAGTGGATTTATTTTGGTGAATGATGAAACAACCGGAATGAGACTCATTCCCTTTTCCTCTCCCATTTTCATGCTTTGGCATCTTAGTAAAGAAACCCGAACAATGCAACCTTCATAAACAGGAGTAAAATGTTTCCGGGGACTTTTGCCTCACATAAGAATATTTTTACTTTTGTGGTATGTCAACCACCAAAACATACCTCATCGCCCTTGCGGCTGCAGCCACGCTCAGTTTGGGTGCCTGCCAGAATGACCTTATCAGCAGACTCACCGGTCAAATCACCGAGAAAGAAATTTCTCTGAGTGATCTTCCTTCTGCAGTAGTAGAGTTCACCAACAATCATTTTCCTGATGCGGATATCAATTCTGCGTTCAGCCTTAAAAACAGCAAAGCTTCCACGATTGTTGCGCTGAGCAATGGTGAGCAACTGGCCGTTGATGATGAGCACAACTACCTCGGTGAAGGCGACGATTTTCGTCCCAAAAAGAAACACGGAAAAAAAGGAAAGCATGGAGACAAAAAGTGTGATGATTGCATGGAAGTTGATGCCATCCCGGCTGCAGTAAAAGAATATGTAGCTGCCAATTATCCCGACTACACCTTGGCTTGTGCCGAAAAAGAAAGCAACTGCGTGCTTGGTTCAAGCCTTGAAGTAAAACTCAAGTCGGCCTCGTACGACAAAATTAAACTTCTGTTCAACGAGAGTGGTGCCTACATGGGAAGCGGAACGCGTATTGAGTACAGTTCTCTTCCTGCAGCGGTAAGTGCATATGTGCAAACCAACTATTCAGGCTACAAAACCGGACACAAGGTGCAAAAATTTATCTCCGCTTCCGGTGCGGTAAGTTATTGTATTGTTGTGCGCAACGAGGACAATAAAAAGAAAATCTGTTTGGCTGAAGATGGAACTTTTATCTGCGAGGACTAAACCATCAAAAGAATACTTAAAAGACGCGTCCGGTGAGAGCCGGGCGTGGGTGTGTTTTAGTTTGTGGGGGGGGTGGGTGGG
>JBKCNM010000044.1:0-12379 GCA_046297395.1 Bacteroidota bacterium | reverse complement strand
TCCTGCCGGGCCTTGCGGTCCTGGGGCACCCGTTAAACCAATTGGGCCTTGTGGGCCGGGTGCGCCATCATTGCCTGCTGGGCCCTGTGGCCCTTGGGGACCGGGCATGCTGCTTCCGCTTGTTGCGGCATACATCGCATAAGGCACACTCAATAATTCTGTTGTACCAGTTATAGTATAATTGGTTCCACCTGAAGGGTCAGTTTCTGTTTTTATAAAATAAGGCCCATTGGCCCAGTTAATAGCAGCGAATGTTCCACTCACCACTGTTCCAGTTCCAACTTCCAAACTTACCAATCCATTGGCGTTTGTATTAGGTGTTTGTGTTTCTACATATACTGCATTACCCGAAGTCGTGCCTTGCAAGATGCTGATGCGCATGCCCACAGGCTGGTTGCTTACCAGTGCATTGCTGCTGTTGCGGATGACTGCCTGATAGCTCATTTTATTTGGTGATTGAGCGAACACAATTGCAGCCAATACTATGGCTGTACCAAGGGCAATGATTTTTTTCATTGGTTTTTGATTTTTGATTGCGCTGAAGGGTTGAAATTTAAGTTTGGTCTATTAACAAACTTTGTGCCAGAGACCAAACATAAAGTATTATTTTGCGTTTGCTTTGCGGTTATTGGTCCATCGCTAAGTAATCTTCTCCCTGCTGCCGCAAGTGTCCTACTTGTGGCAAATGTTTATTTGAAATCTCTAAGAAGTCCCTCCGGTCGTTATTTTTTTGACTGAAAAATTAAATGAGTGTGGCTAGACATAATACACCAACAAAAACATTTCTTTCCTTTCTTTACCATGCTCATGTTTAGGTTCACAACTTTGCCGTCGAAACAAATTCTTCTTACAAAAACACCTACCCAAAACACGGCAGCAAAACCCACGAAGTAAATTCCTTCTTTGTTATGAAATGTGTAATTTCTGCTGATAGTAAAATGCAATTTTTTTAAAATCCACAAGCGGGACGCTTGTGACAGCGCGGGGCGCAGCCCCGCGGAGCTTTGCTCCGCCTAAGCGTTAGGGATTTGAGCGGTTACTTTTTTGCTCCCGGTCAGGGACAAAAAAGTTTGAGCGGAAAGCCCGCCCGGGCTGGGCTTTGCAAAGCCGGGGAACGCCCAAACATTACTGCCCGTAGAAAATAAGCAACATCGACTCATCCGGCCTCTCCTATCGCTTGCGCATGACAACAATTCCTTAAAACGCAATAAACTTCTCTGCCTGTGCAGCCATGCTGCGGATGGCCTCAGGATCGGTTAACACACCATCTGTTACGCCCTTGTGCACATGCGATACATAGGCACGCTTTGACAAAACCTCTACACCCAAATGGTGCAAGATGGCCGTGAGGTGATCGAGACCGCGAAGGTTGCCTGCCCTGCCCGAGGCTACACCCACCAGGGCAGCACGCTTGTTCTTGAAATGTTCGGGTTTTAAACTGTCGATAAACAATTTGAGGATGCCGGGGATGCTGCCATTGTACTCCGGACTGATGATGACCAGCTTGGGAACGGGAATGATAAATTCTTGTGCCAGGCTAAGCAGTTCCGGTCCGGGGGTTCCGTAATCCTGGTTGATGATGCCGATGGGCAGCTCGTTGAGTCCGAATTGTTTGCATGGAATACCCAGCCCCTCAAGGACAGAGGCATAGTGGTTGCCCACTATGCGGGTGAGGTTATCGCCACGGTTGGTGGCATTGATGATTGTGATCATTGTTCGTAAATTTATTGCCCTTTGGGTGCATCAGGCTAGGTCATTAAACCCTACATTCGCATTCCTGTTCAGAAAAGAAGCCGATTTTATGCAAATTACTTATTACGGACACTCCTGCTTTGAGGCGCTCGTGAACGGCAAAAAGCTGCTCTTTGATCCATTTATAAGACCCAATCCACTGGCAACCAGTGTGGAAGTAGAAAACATCAGGCCAGATTATATCCTTATCAGCCATGGACATGAAGACCACCTTGCCGATGCGGTGGAGATTGCCCGGCGAAGTGGTGCCCTGGTGATTGCAAGCTATGAGATTACCCGTTGGCTATCTGAAAAAGGCTTAGAGCATGTGCATCCCATGAACACAGGCGGCAAATGGATGCTCGACTTTGGCAAGGTAAAGTGTGTGGCAGCCGTGCACTCCAGCAGCATGCCCGACGGTACTTACGGAGGAGCTGCCATGGGCTTTATCATCGAATCGCCGCAGGGCAATTTTTATTACTCAGGCGACACTGCCTTGACCATGGACATGAAGCTGATTGGTGAATACCGCAGCCTTAATTTCGCCCTCCTGCCCATTGGTGATAACTTTACCATGGGTGTTGACAATGCAGTAATTGCCTCCGACTTTATCCGTTGCAACAAGATTATCGGTTTGCATTACGACACCTTCGGTTACATTAAAATAGACAAGCAACAAGCCCTCACGCGTTTTGAAAACGCCGGCAAAAAACTTTACCTGATGGACATAGGACAAACCTTAGCATTCTAAACTTTTATGGGAAAAATCATCTCTATTGCCAATCAAAAAGGCGGGGTTGGCAAAACCACCACCGCCATTAACCTCGCTGCCAGCTTGGGCGTGCTGGAATACAAAGTACTGCTGGTTGACAGCGACCCTCAAGCCAATTCCACTTCGGGCATTGGTTTTGATCCCCGCAATGTAAAAACCAGCATCTACGAATGCATCATCAATGATGCGCATCCCCGCGACATCATCCTGAGCACCGAAACCCCCAACATGGAATTGCTGCCTGCCCACATTGACCTGGTGGGTGCAGAGATTGAAATGATTAACCTGCCCAACAGGGAATACATGATGAAGCGTGCCCTGGACAAGGTGCGGGATCAGTATGACTTTATCATCATTGACTGTTCGCCCTCGCTTGGACTGGTTACCGTGAATGGGCTTGTGGCCAGCGACAGTGTAATTATTCCGGTGCAATGCGAATACTTTGCGCTCGAAGGTTTGGGCAAACTCCTGAACACCATCAAGATTGTGCAGGAGCGATTGAACCCAAATTTGGATATTGAAGGCATTCTGCTCACGATGTACGATATCCGTCTGAGACTTTCCAACCAGGTGGTGGAGGAAGTAAAAACCCATTTTCAGACCATGGTGTTCGACACCATCATCCAGCGCAACACCAAGCTGGGCGAAGCACCTAGCTTTGGGCAGAGCATCATTATGCACGATGCCGACTCCAAGGGAGCCATCAATTACCTGAACCTTGCCAGAGAGATCCTTCAAAAAAACGGGCTTACCCAGATGGAAGAATCCGATAAAATCATCCCAACGATAGAAGACGACAATGAATAACAACCAGCAAGCACCCCGCAAAAAAGCCCTTGGAAGGGGCCTGAGCGCACTGCTCGAAAACAGCAATACCGACATTACCACCAGCAAAGCTCCCGGTGAAAACAATGTAACGGTAGGCTCGGTATCCATGGTAAAAACCAGTGCGATTGAAACCAATCCTTTTCAGCCCCGCACACATTTTGAGTTTGAAGCCTTACAGGAACTCTCAGATTCCATTAAGCAACACGGACTGATTCAGCCTGTAACGCTGCGCAAAATGGGCTATGACAAATATCAGCTCATTTCGGGCGAGCGGCGTTTCCGGGCTTCACAGATGGCCGGACTCACCGAGATTCCTGCTTACATCCGTGTGGCCAATGACCAAGAGATGCTCGAAATGGCTCTGGTGGAAAACATCCAGCGACGCGACCTCGACGCCATAGAGGTGGCCATGTCGTTTAAGCGACTGATGGAAGAATGCAACCTCACCCAGGAAGAGGTGAGCGAAAAGGTAGCCAAGCCCCGTTCTACTGTGGCCAATTTTATGAGGCTCCTCAAGCTGCCTGAAGAAATTCAGTTGGGCATCCGCGACAACAAAATCACCATGGGTCATGCCAGGGCATTGATTACGCTTGATGACAAGGCCCGGCAGATGGAGATATACAATGACATCATCCGCAACTCACTCACTGTGCGCGATGTGGAAGAACTTTCGAAAGAAATTAAGGCCACTCCCTCTCGCCCGGGTGTGAAACGCGGCACGCGCAAGGAACCGGAAGCACTCTCCTTTGCCCACCAAAAAATCAAAGATGAATTGTCCAACTTCTTCTCCACCGATGTGGAGTTGAGCATGACTCCCTCCGGAAAAGGACGCATTTCTATTCCCTTTGGTTCTGAACAGGATTTAAAAATCATTCTGGAAATGCTCAGCCTCGGCTGACATACCCACTTGCTCACATGCGCACACATTGCATGCGATTGATGCTCTTTATGTCTTGTCTTTGCTTATGTATGCAAATGCAAGCACAGGAGAAAACAGCCGTGCCTGCATTGCCTGCAAAGCCGGTAAAAAGCAAAGGCAAACACAATCCAAAAGTTGCAACCCTGCTCTCGGCTGTTTTGCCGGGCACCGGACAAATCTACAACCGCAAGTATTGGAAGACCCCGCTGGTGTGGGGAGCCTCGGCAGGTTGCTTTTATCTGATGAGCACCAATTTTAGGGAATACAATACCCGGCGAAACATTATTGTTGACCGCACCGTGAACAAGCTGGTGGTTTTTAACGACCAGTATGCAGACAAGAGCACCGATGAGTTGCTGGCAGAGAGCAATGACTACCGCAAATTGTTTGAGCTTGGTGTAGCCCTGAGCCTGGTGGTGTATGCGCTGAATGTAGTGGATGCGAATGTAGACGCGCACATGTTTGATTTTGATGTAAGCGACAACCTGAGCATGCATGTTTCACCCTGCTTCTTGCCGGTGGGCAATCAAGCCGGAATTCATCTTGCCTTACAACTCAGATAATATGAAGATTGCTTTATGGGGATACGGGAGAATGGGACGGGAAGTGGAACAAGCCGCCACCCAAAGAGGCCATCATGTTTCGGGCGTGATTGAAGCCGAAACACCCGAATCAGAAAAATTACAGATTCTTGATGCATCGGATGTGGTGGTAGAATTTACCCGCCCCGATGCTTTGATACCAAACCTTCGTTCCTGCCTTGATGCGGGTATTGCGATGGTGAGCGGTACCACCGGATGGTACGCTCAACTGCCTCAGGTGAAACAAGAGGTAGAAAAAGCAAGGGGAAGTTTTTTATATGCCTCCAACTTTAGTCCCGGAGCCAACCTGTTTTTTGCCCTCAACAAAATGCTGGCCCGTTTGATGAAGACGCATATAGGCAGTGAGGATTATCGGCTCCTGCTGGAAGAGGTACATCACATACACAAGCTCGATGCACCCAGCGGCACAGCCATTACACTTAAGAACGACATCATGCAGGAAACCGGACTGGGTGAACCCGGCTTCAGGTTGCAGGGTGATGAACCGGTATATAGCGAAGACCTGTTTGCCTTAAGCGCCATCAGAAAAGATGCAGTAACCGGCATACATCGGGTGGAATACAAAAGCCTGCACGATGCTCTCCGCATTGAGCACGAAGCCTTTTCACGCAAGGGATTTGCCCTGGGTGCCGTACTCGCAGCAGAATGGCTGCCCGGAAAAAAAGGAGTATTTACCATGCAGGATGTATTGCAAACATGAAACAACTTTTTGCCCTCTTAGGTGTTTTTACCTTGTTGTCGTGCCAGGGAGCCGGCAACCAAACAACGAAAGCAACGATGAATACACAAAACATTCCCGCCGGTGCCGACACGGCCACATTTGGAGCAGGATGCTTCTGGTGCGTAGAGGCCATTTTCACTGAACTCAAAGGCGTATTACAGGTGCTGCCGGGCTACTCCGGCGGACACATTAAAAATCCTTCCTACAAAGAAGTATGCAATGGCAATACCGGACATGCTGAAGTATGCCGCATCATTTATGACCCTGCAGTCATCAGCTTCGAAACCCTGCTCTCGGTATTTTGGCAAACGCATGACCCCACCACGCCAAACAGACAGGGAAACGATATTGGTAGCCAATACCGAAGTGCGGTTTTCTACCACAATGAGGAACAAAAAATGTTAGCAGAAAAATACCTGCTCGAGCTCAACCGGTCCGGTGCTTTTGCCAATCCTGTGATCACAGAGATTACTGCTTTTACGGAGTTTTATCCTGCCGAAGATTACCACAAACAATACTTTGCCGCCAACGGGGATGAGCCGTACTGCAGGATGATCATCAAACCCAAGGTGGAAAAATTCCGCAAGGTGTTTAAGGACAAATTGCAATCAGAAAACGCACACTGATGACTCAGGAAGACATCCAAACCCTGGTGCTGTCGGCCACTCCGCTCTATGCCATTGTGATTGGGATAGAAATGATCATGAGCTATGTGCACAACAGGCATTACTACACCACCAAAGACACCCTGACCAATGTGTATTTGAGTACGCTTAATTTCTTGCTGGATGTACTGATGAAAGGAATGGTGCTGGTTGTGCTGGGTGGATTATATGAATACAGATGGTTCCAGATAGATCAAGTTTGGTTGTATTGGATCATGCTCTTGCTGCTCGAAGATTTTGCCTTTTACTGGGAGCACCGCATCGATCATTACTGCCGGTTTTTCTGGGCGGTGCATGTTACGCATCACTCTTCCGACAAGTTTAACCTAACCACCGGATTCCGTTCCAGCGTGTTTCAGCCGCTCTATCGCTTTGTGTATTTTATTCCGCTTGCACTTATGGGATTTAAAACCTGGGACATCATGTTTATGTATGCTGCCACGCAGATATATGGTATTCTCATCCATACTGAATATGTGAACAAGCTGGGTTTTTTGGAGTATATCCTGGCCACACCCTCACATCACAGGGTGCATCATGCAAGCAACATTAAGTACTTAGACAAGAACATGGGCATGGTATTTATTTTCTGGGACAAGCTGTTTGGCACCTTCGAACCGGAAGACAACCGCGAAGAGCCCATTGCTTACGGCCTCACCAAAAAACTGGATCATCCGCATCATCCGGTAAACATCGTGGTGCATGAATGGAAAGCCATATACAAGGACTTGAAACGACCTCTGCCCTTGTTTACCAGACTCAAGTATGTGTTTATGCCTCCGGGCTGGAGTCATGATGGCAGCAGCAAAACCAGCAGGCAATTGCAGGAAGAATACCAAAGGAACAGAAGCGGACTGGCAGGCTGATTACACCGGCAATCACTGCAAATGATTTTTATATAACAATCGTTGAAATACTCCGGGTTTTCTTTTCCTCTGAAGATTGTCATTTGACATGAAAAATTGAATTGCAAATCCAATACTTGATGAGCTGTTTCCATGCTTTGGAAGGACATTAACCAACATCCGGCAAGCAGGACTTACCTGCTTCTCTCCTATCCTTCTTGAATCTTTGCGGATACCTGTTTGTAAAAAGATTTGCTGCATGTTGCGAGAAAAGAATTATTCCCGCAAAAAACAGGATGCACAAATTTTATTGATCAATTGAGATTACATTTACCAAAACCGAAGTTTTTAAAGGAAGATGACCCGGGGAGCCGGTCAACATTTTATAAGAAGGCAAACATGAAAATGCAAACTTTCATTTTTGCATGGAGCATGAGATGATGAGACCATAGGCGCTTGCCAATTACTTGATCAGGGAAAATCCGGATTTTCCCAATCCAAATTCCTTTGTCAGGATGGTCTGAGTTTTTAGAACAGCGTGAACAAAAGGTCTGCAGACAGACTTTAAAAATCCAAGGTCATCTGGTTGTCCATGTCGTCGAGTTGTTGACGAATCTGGGTGATGCGATCGAAATTTACTTTTGCTTCAGGCGATGCGTCTTCGGGTTTGGGCTTTGCTTCATTTTCGTCAGGCTTGAGATTCATTTCCTTGAATTTGCCGGCGCCCAGCTTTTTGCCTTTTGCCTTGATGTTTTTTACATCCTCCAGCTCATACAATTTGATGGACAAATCGGGCTGGTTTTTGCCCTTGCTCTTCACATAGTATATTTCTACTTCCGGCTTAGACTGTGTGGTTACCAGTTCTGTGTAAGAGCCCTCACCCTCGGGTAAAAACGACACTATTTTATCTGTCAGCTCAGGAACAAATCGTTTGACGAAATACTCTTTTTTGAGGCCGTCGTAATACACAACCGTGAGAGGTTTCTTTGAATCGAACTTTTCTATGAGCACCAGGTCTTCGTCGAAATGATTGCTCAGGTCAAAATTGTGCAGGCGGTAATATCCTTTTTGTGAAACGGAAAGAATGCGATCATCTCCGGAAAAATCTCCGAGGTAGGTGCCACGGGCATCCACATTCAAACGCTGCACGCTGTCGTCGAACCAAATCATGCGCGCACCGAGTGTACTCAGACCCTTTTGCTTTTGGGTGATTTTTTTTACTGCGTATTTGGTTACGATATTCCCCTGTGAGTTGCGCCCCTTGATGGTAAGTTCAGAAAAATCGATGTCGAACTGAGTTTTTTTGATGTTGGGCAGTGGCTTCAGCATCACGGTTACCACTTCTGATTCTCCGTTGGGGTTGGCTGTGAGATACCATACCCTGGAGCCTTTGTTGCCGCGGGTGAGGTCGTATTCCTTGTCGCGGGTAACACCCGTTACCGGAAAACGCTTCATCATGATATTGCCCTTGGGCCCATCCTGGTAAACCATGTTGTAAATGGTGCGATCATCGTTGCGGGCAAACACAGCCACATGCAAAATATCTTTGCCGACAAATGCTTTTTCGCTCACCTTAATCACCTTGCAAACACCATCTGCACGAATGATAATGATGTCGTCGATGGTGGAGCAATCGCATACATATTCATCTTTTTTGATGCCATAGCCCACAAAGCCTTCGGTGCGGTTTACATACAATTTTTCGGAGGCAATCACCACCTTGGCTGCCACGATGTTTTCAAAATTGCGGATCTCTGTTTTACGCTCCCTGCCTTTGCCGTATTTCTTTTTCAGGTTTTTATAAAACTCAATGGTGAATTCGGTGAGGTTGGCAAGTTGTTGCTCTTTCTCTTTTATCTGCTCATCCAGCGACTTCATTTTCTCGTCCGCCTTTTTGGTATCAAAGCGGGTAATGCGGATCATGGGTATCTGAGTGAGTTTCTCAAAATCTTCGTCGGTAATTTCGCGCAGCAATTGCTTGCGAAACTTCTCAAAACACTTGCGCAGATAAACAAACAGCGTTTCCTTGTCATCATACTTTTTAAAGTCGATGTACATCTCTTCGCGGATGAATAATTTTTCGAGGGAAGAAAAGAAATAGGCTTCCCGCAATTCGTTTCTGATGATTTCCAACTCCCGACGGATGATCTCGCGGGTGAGCAGGGCACTGTCGCGAAGGATTTCGTTGACACCTAAAAACAAGGGCTTCTCTTCCTTGATTACGCAGGCATTGGGTGAGATGGATACTTCGCAGTCGGTAAAGGCATACAAGGCATCAAGCATCTTGTCGGGAGAAACACCGGGAGGAAGGGTAATGATAATTTCTACCTTATCTGCGGTATTGTCTTCTACTTTCTTAATCTTGATTTTGTCCTTTTCATTGGCTGCCAAGATCGAATCAATGAGGGAAATGGTGGTGGTGCCAAAAGGAATTTCGGTAATCACCAACTGCTTTTTTTCGTTGATGGTGATGCGGGCACGCACCTTTATTTTTCCGCCTCTCAGGCCATTGTTGTAATTGCCTGCATCCATCAATCCACCCGTGGGAAAATCGGGCAGGATGTGGGTTTTTTTTCCGCGCAGGGAATCTATGCAAGCATCAATCAGTTCGATGAAGTTATGGGGTAGAATTTTACAGGCAAGTCCCACCGCAATGCCTTCCACACCCTGAGCCAGCAACAAAGGAAACTTGAGGGGCAGGGCCAATGGCTCTTTGTTTCGGCCGTCATAGGAAGGTTGCCATTGGGTAACCTTCGGGTTAAAGGCCACATCGAGGGCAAACTTCGATAGCCTGGCTTCAATATACCTTGAGGCGGCTGCGGAGTCTCCTGTAAGGATATTTCCCCAGTTTCCCTGGCAATCAATAAGCAGGTCTTTCTGACCCATCCCTGTGAGGGCATCACCAATGCTGGCATCACCATGCGGATGATACTTCATGCAGTTGCCGATGATGTTGGCCACTTTGTTGTAGCGCCCGTCTTCCATTTCCCACATCGAGTGCAAAATTCTTCGCTGCACGGGTTTCAGCCCATCAGACTCGTAAGGGACTGCACGCTCCAGAATCACATAAGAAGCGTAATCTAAAAACCAGTTTTCGTACATGCCCGATACATGCTTCACCTGGGAAGCATCGGAAGGCTCGGGACTAAAACCATTATCCATGTTTGACATCAGCGGCAAATGTAAGGCGATTTGCTTACACCGCTTCGCCTCCTGACCGGGGCCTGATTATTTTTTATGGTTGCTAAATGCATCTTGAGGCAATTGACCTGCCGTTTTTAAAGCCTTGATTTTCAGCAAAAATCCGCCCTCAGACAGGTCGCTTCCATTGCGTTTATAAAACACCCCACCCCAATCGTAAATGATTTTACGGTATTCGGTAACCTCACCAAACTCAGTGATTTTAAGTGTGATTACTGTATGGTTGTCCAGTTTTTTCTGTTTGATCTCCACCAGCGGGAGCACAATTGCGCCCGGCTCAGGTCTCAGTTGGCTGAGCACAAAAGCAATCGGTGGCCCCGCAGGCACAAAACAATCCGGCGGACCGGCATCATCCATCTCCAGCAAGGTAAATGGCAGCGATTCCATATAGTCCATGTGAGAGGCCAGGATGGCATTGGTAAATTTTCCGCTTGCAACATCATACACCAGGGTGGCAAAAACCTGTTGCAGCCATTGCATCTCAATATGTTCCTTTTCTCCATACAATCCAACGCTGATGGGCAGGCTAAGGCGCTTATCAGGAGGCATGTTCTCTGCCACGATGGATATTTTTTTTGGTCGGAAGCCTTCCAGTTCGCAAATCATGAGGTAGCGGCCCTGCTCGGGAATGCGGAGCACAAACTCCCCGTTATCATCTGAGGCAAAGAAGGCAATGGTATCGTTGTTGCGCAGCAGGATCACCCTGGCGTAGTTCAGGGTTGTATCATTGCGCTGGTTTAGCACGATGCCATAGATGCGTAAAACATACTTTCCGGTATCGATAGGCGGACCGGGTAGCGCCTTCACAGGAGCGGGCAGCCCGAGAGCAAAAACCAGCAGACAGTAAAAGATGAACTGCCGGGGATGGAGTAGAAATCCCATGAAACAAAGATGGGATAAAGCGACCGAGCAGCAAATGATCTTATGCAGCTAGTTTGATGATAAATATCATAAAATGTTGTTTTTTGCGTTACAGGCTGTGAGTCATCAAACCCCTGCAGCACAAATCCCGCGAGTGCCGGAGCTACGGGCTTTCATCAATTGGAGGTTTCGATGTAAATTTGCGCGCCTTATGCCACTTCAAATACCCAGGCCCTTATTGATGATGCTTCTACTGGTTTGCGGACTCGGGAGATTATATGCACAGGAAAAAAGCATGTTGATAGAGGGGCACATCAGTTTGGATCAGGGCGAGCCCAAAGGAGCCTATCTGCAGATAAGCGAATCGGGAGGTGGGGGGTTCAGGCAATATGCTGCAGATGATGGCAGCTATTCACTGAAGATGAGATTTCAGCGGGAGTACACCATCACCTTCAGTAAAAAAGGATATCTCCCCTACAGAATCGTATTCTCCACCGAAGTGCCAAAGGACCGTTTAGAAGAAGGGATTTCTTCCTATTACCTGGATGTTACTTTACTAAAATCAGAAGAGGGATTTACCACGGAGTTGATAGAGCAGCCGGCCGAGCGCATCAGCTATACGGAAGACTCCTATGGTTTTGACAGCGATCAGGAATATAAAAGCAGCATGGAGGCGAACCTGTCAAACATCAAAAGTTTGCTGGAAGAATTCCGTAAAAACGGAAAGATCAGTGCAGCACTTGCAGCCAAGGCAAAGCAGGATGCAGAGGAGCAGGCGGCAAAGGCAGAAGCACTGAAAAAAGAAGAAGCTGCCAGGCTGGAAAAAATGCGAAGAGAAGCCAGGGAGGCAGAAGCCTTGCGAGCCAAACAGATGCAGGACTCCATAGATGCGGAGCGATTGGTGATGAAGCAGGAACGCATGCGATTGAAAGCAGAACCAGAAGCCAGGGCAGCAGCATATGAACAAAAAGAAAAAGAAGCATTTGAAAAAGAGCAGGCTGAACAACAAAAACTAAAAGCACAAGAAAAAGCCCGAAAAGAGGCAGAAGAAAAAGCACTGCGCGACAAAAAGGAAATAGAGAAACAGCAAGCATTGGCCAAAAAGCAGGCGGAGGAGGAAAGCGAAAAGCTGGAAAAACAAAAATTAGCGGAAGCAAAAGCTGCGCAAGTACTGGCGGAAGAAAAAGCCAGGGCAGCGAGAGGAGAAAATGAAAGAGCTGAAAAAGTAAAGCTG
>JBKCNM010000043.1:0-5517 GCA_046297395.1 Bacteroidota bacterium | reverse complement strand
TATGTCACTCGGCTTGATGCGCAACAGTTCCCCTCGCCTCAGTCCGCAGCTATAGATTAATGAGAGCATGGCCTTGTGCTTTAGGTTGCCACAACAGTTGAGGATGGTTTTTACTTCCGCCTTGCTCAATACATTGGGCAGATGCTTTTCTCGGCGGGGGCGGTGAATTTCCCCGGGTATCTCTAAACCCATCCTGTTGATCTTGCTAAAAAGCTTAATGGCATTTACCGCCTGGTTCTGATAGGAGGCTGATAAACCTTTTCTGCCAATATAATCGTTGTTAAAAGCCACTACATTATTTTGCGAACAGGGGCATACACCTTTCGTGTTGCGCTTGTGAGATGTTTGCAGCTGCCCTTTTTCTAAGGCTTTATAACTTTAATTTTTCCGTTTTCGCTAATAACGAGATTTTGTCCAAGTGCTTTTTTTCTCTCAATTAACTTTTGAGAGGAAATTTTAATCGCCAGCTTAATTTTCTCTTTCAGAATTTCTTTCTCTTTCCTGCTCAATTATTTTCATTTTTAATGCGTTGAACTTTTGTGAATGGTGAACGGTGAAAAAATCATTTTCGATTTCTTTTTCTGCAATTAATTCTGATTCTGCTTTTGAATTATCATAGATTAATAAAGAATCTACTTTATCGCAATACAATTTAAAGAGATTTTTTATACCTGCTTTGTATCTTCTTTCAATTACATCTGTTTCGATATTATGACCGCCTTCTGAAACTCTTTTTTTTACTCTATCTTTAGCTAATTCAATCGATTCTAGCCAAAAGAAAATTAATGTAATATAATAGCCTCTCGACCTAGCAGAATCAATTATTTTAATAAAAGATTTTGAAGAAAGAGTGGTTTCAAATGAGAAATCTTGATTCGAATTTATTAACTCTTTGATTCTTTTAAGCATTAATCTACCGGCTTCAATAGAAACGCTTTCGGGTTTAAACGGAGAAAGGCCTCTGGCTATTTCATCTGCGTTAACAAACTCTTTACAGTTTAGTAAATCAGGAAGAATGTTGAATGAGGCTGTTGTTTTACCTGCTCCATTGCAACCGCTGATGATGTATAGCTTTTTTTCCTGCATGTTCAAAGGTAGAGAACTTTCTTCTTACAGCAAACATAGGATTGAGGCCAAAGCCTGCATTGATTTCCTCTCAACATATTAGTGAAGTAATTTTGCGAGTGGGGTGGGAAGCACCGCTTCCCCAAAAAAACTGAGAGAAGTCCACAAACAAACCCCATGGCATCAACATGCGCTATTCAATTGCTAATCCAGCAATTACTCCGGCTTCTCCATTTGCTGAAATTTAAAAATCATCACTCCCCGAAATTCCCGCCGGCAAAGGAATTCAGTATTTTAAGGTATGATATTCAACAAGCATTTACTGAAGTAGAGATGACCTCGGACTGCAAAATGTTTTTCCTAAATTTTAGCAGCAGGCCTTTGTCATCCCCCTGTCGGAAAACTATATCTACATGCACAACTTTATCATGGGAAAACAACCCAAATAATTTCAGCTCTTGTATGTTTACCGCCTTTCCCCCTTCGCTTACGCACGCTCAAGCGCACAAGGGGGAGGGAATAAGCCTTACCTATTATCATTTCCACCAAAGCAATTTTCATAACTTCAAAATTGATTATGAAATAACCTTTAATAAAAAAAGAACCCCCCCGAAATTCCCGCCAGCAAAGGAAGACAAAGGCGTTAAGAAACGGGGATGCCTTGGACACTTTTTAGCCTTTGTCTTCTGGTCAGCGCAGCTGATTGCCTCGGGAATTTCTTTATTTTTTTGGTTACTTTTTTAATCAAGGCTACCGAGCGAAGCGAGCTCGCGAATACCTTGAAAAAACAAACCTTCATGAGCAAAAAAGTAATTGGGGTTTGGGGCAAAGCCCCATTTGAGATAGTAAATACAATCACGCACTCATCAACAACACTCGAGCTGCCAAAAAAAATGTTTTTTGTTTCTTTTACAGGCATATCCCCAAGCCCTTCTCCACGCTCCAAACAAACATTCAACTCACCCTCAAAATCTCTCCCATTCAAAGGCAAGCAATTATTTTTTTACATAAAGCGAAGGATTAGCTTTTCACGAAAATGAATGACAAAACAATCCCTATCAACTACAAATGAGAAAAAATGGTGTAGAGATTCAATGTGCTTTTTCGAGTAATCTATATAAAACCGGTTTTGATGGAGTGGCATCGTTTTCAAATGGCGCAATCATCATATTCAGCAAATACATTCCATCTTTAGTGTCTTCATCTACAAACACGAGCTCTGTAATGGTACGCGGATTATTCAACTTGTCGGAATCACTCCAGAATGCATGATGCATCAATAATTTTCCTTCATCCTCTTCTCGGTCTACCGAGGGTAAATCAATCAGCAGGTGCTGTATGCCTGATGCATGCAATACCTCGGCGCAGGCATGATGCATATAAGGTGGATTGCTTCCGGTATACTGCATGTGTATTTTGTTTTGTGTTTGCGGTAGGGTGCGGATGATAAGTGCTTCCGGTTGTTCTTTACAGGCAATGAGCGCCTCTAATTGCTCAGGCATAATTACCCTGTCTTCTCCGATGATAGAGGGTTCAACTGAGATCAAGAGGGCCATGAAGTGATATTTTTTCAGGTTGCGGTTCACAGATATCCATTCCTTGCTAATATGTCCCACACATTCTGTATGCGTACCATTTCCATGGGGATTAAAAAAGATATTTCTAAAGTTTACCGGAGCACCTTTGCTTACTTCACCCACCCAATCGCCCATCACCACGGGTTCTATCCGGGGAGGTGAACAATGCCAAGCACTCACTTGAGTCGCTTGAGTACCGAGCGGAATAGCGATGTTAATGGGTACCGATAAATCGGCCAAATATTTTTTTTTGCTGTGTTGAAATTCAATTTGCATAACTCCGTTTTTTCAAAGATACCCATTTTGGGTTCTGCTCTTTGAGGCAGCTGTTTGAAGTGTCGAAGCAAAATGTACATTTGTACCCATGAGCAATGAAAACATCCGATTAAAGATTTTTCGCGAAAGCCTCGGCATGCAGCAGGTGGACTTTGCAAGAAGAATAGGTTTACAACCCGGATCTTATTGTGATATTGAAAGAGGCCGCAATGCAGTTTCACTCCAGGTGCTTAAAAAAGCCGTTGATCTGTTTGGTCTTAATCCCGCCTGGTTGCTCAAGGGAGAGGGGCAAATGACCGATACTGAAGTACTCACTCAGGAAGCTGTTCAAGACAAAAACGACAACATTATTTTTGTAGAACAAAAAGCTGCTGCCGGTTATCTTCAGGGGCTCAAACAGGAAGGTGCAACGCTCGACAAGCTGCCAACCTTCAGGCTTCCCGGGTTTTACGGACAACAATACCGTGCTTTCGAAATCAAGGGCAACAGCATGGTTCCTGCGCTTTTCGGAAAAGATATTGTGGTATGCAGCAGGGTAGAGGATATAAGTGCGCTTAAATACGGACCTGTTTATATTTTGGTTTTACAGGATGGTTCCATTGTGGCCAAAAAAATTAAAAAAATGCAGTTGGCTTTTACAGCCATTTCAGAGAATGAAGAGGAGTATCCTTCCTACATTATTCCCCGCGAAGAAATCATGGAGTTTTGGCTTGTAGAAGCGCGTATCACAGGCATGATGCAGGCATCTGTGCCTGCCGACGAAAGAATAGAGGTGCTCGAAAAAAGAATCCGTAAGCTGGAGCAATTGTTAGGCTCCTGATCAGATCAGTTTTGTATAAACCACATACAGCGCAAAAAGCAATGTGGCAAAAATAATTCCTCTTGCAGCATAGTTCTTGCGCAAAAAGTACAGGACAAAAAACCCGACAAGATTGGTGATACAGCAAAGTGCAATGAGTGGAGCAAAAAGGTTTTTTTCAAACAGCAATTCCATAAATGCACCTGCCTGCATGCGGTGGCTATAACTCCTGAGATAAAATAAGAACAAGGCAATAAAAGGAAGCACGATACCCAGGAGCATGCCCAGCAGGGTATCCCTTGTGTCTTTCGATTTTATTTGAGGTTCCATGATTGAAGTTCATTGATAAATCGGTGTGCGGTAAAATCAATGCCTACCGGTACCACCGAAACATATCCCTGAGACAAGGCCCATTCATCTGTATCCTTGCCATCATCAAGGTTTTTAAAATAACCTGTGAGCCAGTAATACTTCCTGCCTGATGGATCGGTACGCTCATCAAATGTTTCTTCCCAAATGGCATTCGCCTGACGGCATACTTTAATCCCTTTGAGTTCCTCTGCAGGCACCTTAGGAATATTTACATTGAGACAAGTGCCCTGTGGCAAACCGTTTTCCAAAATTTTTTTGCTCACCTTCTGCACCACGCGTTTTGCATTGGAAAAGTCAGCCTCCAGTGAGTGGTCACACAGGGAAAATCCCACCGAGGGAATGCCCTCAATGCATCCTTCTACAGCAGCGCTCATCGTACCCGAATAAATAACATTAATAGAGGAATTGGAGCCATGGTTAATTCCCGAAACGCACAGGTCGGGCTTCCGAGGAAGAAATCTACCGATGGCAATTTTTACGCAATCGGCCGGCGTACCGGAACAGGAATATTCCGTTATTCCTTCCACATCCTGAATGGCATGAATGCGCAAAGTGGAGTTTAGGGTAATGGCGTGTCCCATACCAGACTGGGGTTTGTCGGGTGCAATCACCACCAAGTCCCCCAGGTCTCTTACTGATTCTATTAGTGCGCGAATGCCGGGAGCTGTAATACCATCGTCGTTGGTGACCAATATAAGGGGTCTCTTGTTTTTCATGTTTGTGATTATTTATTGATCAGCCAGTTTTCCGGGTTGAGTGTACTCGTTCCGCGCCACACTTCAAAATGCAACTCGGGCTTGTTCTCCTCGTTGGCCATGGCCATACCAAGATTTTGTTTTGATTTTACTTTTTCTCCTTTGCTCACATACACCTCGTTGAGGTTTCCATAATCGGTAAGATATTCTCCGTGTCTTACAATCACTGCTTTTCCGGCTCCCGGTATGCTTACGACCCCGGTGATTTCCCCATCGAAAACAGCACGGATGCGACTATCGTGACCGGTAACAATGTTGATGCCATTGTTTTTAATCTTGATTCCTTTGAGCAGGGGATGTTCATGTTCTCCGAAAGAACTAATCACCGAGCCCGAGGCAACAGGCCAGGGAAGACGATTTCTGTTGGATTCGAAATGATCGCTGAGTTGTTGGGCCTCCGGGGAAATGTTGAGTAACTCAATGGTGGTTTTGCGATTTTCTGTAGCCGTTTCTTCACCGGTATTGCCATTCTTCTTATCAGCAACGCCTTCTTTTTTGTTTGTATTTTTCCCTTTTTTCTTCTCAGCTTTTTTTGAAGCAGCTTCCACTTCTTTTCTTGCTTTTCGAATTTCATCATCAATCATTTTCATGATGGCCAGGTTGAGTTTGTTGGCTTCTTCCTGTTTTTTCTTGATCTGGCGTTTAATATCTTTTTCCTTGTCGAGCACCTCTT
>JBKCNM010000042.1:0-12367 GCA_046297395.1 Bacteroidota bacterium | reverse complement strand
TTCACCTCAGGGAGGCGCTCGCTGCGCTCGCAGGTCCCGGTGTGGGGGAGGCATCAATCACAAAGACAAAGCAGCCACGCAATTTTTTGTTCACCTCCGGGATGAGCTCGCTGGGCTCGCAGTTCCCTGTTGGGGGAGGCTTCAAAGAAATTCACAAAACAAACAAGTTATGATTTTTTCATCTCAGGGATGAGCTCGCTGCGCTCGCAGTTCCCTTTTTGGGGGAGGCATCAAACAAAAACACAAAGCATCCACGCAATTTTATTTTCATCTCAGGGATGAGCTCGCTTTGCTCGCAGTTCCCTGTTGGGGGAGGCATCAAACAAAAACACATAGCATCCACGCTTGCGCGTGTTTGCTTTTTTGTGGCCTTTGAGTCGCTCAAGCAAGCTTGGCACATTACAGGGCACAAAAAAAGCCGGCAAGCCGGCTATGTGTTTTTGTTTGGCGGAGAGAGAGGGATTCGAACCCCCGGAGGTTTAACCCTCAACGGTTTTCAAGACCGCCGCAATCGACCGCTCTGCCATCTCTCCGGGGGCGAAATTAATGCTTACCTCCTTGCCTCTTGCATTGCTTTTTGAGTTTTTGTGTAAGCGTTTGTTATTCAGTCTTATATATTGTACTTTTGCCTTTAGATGAAGCATTGGAGCTATCGATTTCCCCGAAGTTCCATGTCTGGCATCCGTTTCAATTACCCGAATTCATACCCCATGTACAGGCTTATAAACCATTTCCTTTTTGCTTCTCTGCTGGTTTTTTCTCTTGCCGATGTAAGGGCTGCTGAACTCCGCTCAGCTGTCCAACTCTGTAATTTTTACGCTCCCGAAACCGGTCCCTATTGCGAAGTGTATATCCTCACTTCAGGCAATTCTGTAAAACTCAATGAGACTTCCAAAGGCAACTTTCAGGGAAAAATACAAATCCAAATGGCCTTTCTCAAAGGCGATAGTGTTATCAACTTCGATTCTCACAACCTGCTCAGTCCGGCACAAAAGGATTCCATCTCCAATACCCCTGATTTTATTAATGTAAAAAGGTTTCCTCTGCCCCCCGGTGATTATTTTTTTGAAATCATCATCCGTGATGCACTCAGTAAAAAAGAACCCTTCACTGCTCGTATCGCTCACCATGTTCCCCCGGTTGAAAATCTTCCGCTCTTCTCTGATATCATCCTTCTCAATTCTTTCAGCCCTGCCAATACCCCGGGCCCTCTTACCAAAAGCGGCTATGATATTGTTCCATCGATCAGCGATTACTATGCTGAAAAACAAAATGAACTCTCTTTTTACTCCGAATGGTATAATCATGGCAATACGCTTCTGAAGGATGATAAAATGATACTTAAGTACCGACTGGAAAATGCAGACAACAAGACCCAGGTCAATGATTTTATTGCCTTTAAACGCATCCGCGCAAATGATGTCATTCCTTTACTTGCCTCCTTTGATATTACCAGCCTGCCCAGCGGTAACTACAATTTGGTGCTTGAAGCCGTGAACGCAGAAAACAAAATGGTCTCCTCACAAAAAGTTTTTTTCCAGCGAAGCAAAGGAGTCCTTTTTTCTCTTGAAGGCGATGCCGCAAATAAATTGGTGAATTTCTCGGGTAGTTTGCAAAACCCCGATTCTCTCGCTGAATACATCCGTTGCCTCAAACCTATACTTGGTCGCATGGAAGATGACTTTGCCTCCAATGTGCTCGAAACAAAAGACCTTCTTAAAATGCAGAACTTCTTTTATCAGTTCTGGGCCAAACGCAAGCCTAGTAATCCTCAGGAAGCCTGGCATGAATATGCGGCAGAAGTAAAAGCCGTACAGGCTGAATTCGCCACCCGCATCTTTAAAGGTTACCAAACCGATCGTGGACGCGTTTATCTTAAATACGGCAAACCCGATGTGAGAGATATACACGAAAACGATCCCGGTTTGTACCCTTACGAGATATGGCAGTACTATAAAGTAGACAACCGAAGCAATCGCCGATTTGTTTTCTACAATCCAGAACTGGCAACCAACCGATGGATGCTCCTGCACTCCGATGCCATCGGTGAAAGGCGAGATGATCGCTGGCAAATGGTGCTGCAAAAAAGAAACATCTTCGACAGAAACCTTGATTCCCAGGATAGCCGTGACTTTTTTGGGAACCGTATCCAAGAAAATTTCACCACCCCCCGCTAAGATGTCTCTGCCTAAGGTTGCCGTGGTCATTCTCAATTGGAATGGCATTGATTTGCTCAAACATTTTTTACCATATGTGCTAAAGCATTCTTCTTCAAACGGAGATTTCATCGTTGATGTGGTGCTGGCAGACAATGCTTCTACTGATACTTCCGTTGCCTACACACAAGAATATTTTCCTTCTGTACAGATTGTAAAAAATCCCATCAACAATGGGTATGCCGGTGGTTATAATGCCGCTCTTAAACACATCAAAGCGGATGTATATGTGTTGGTCAATTCAGATATCGAAGTCACCGAAAACTGGCTTCAGGAACCTGTGATGCAAATGCTCCGTAACCCGCAAATTGCCTGTGTACAACCCAAAATATGCGCCTTTTCCAAAAGACATCTGCTGGAGTATGCCGGTGGTGCCGGTGGATTTATCGACCGCCTGGGATACCCTTTCTGCAGAGGACGCATCTTTGATACCCAGGAAGAGGATAATAAGCAGTACAACATAAGCACCGAAATTTTCTGGGCTTCCGGTGCATGTATGTTCATTCGCTCAGATTGCTTTTGGCAGGCAGGTGGTTTTGATGAGGACTTTTTTGCACACATGGAAGAAATTGATTTGTGCTGGCGACTCAAAAACCTTGGCTACAGATGCATGTATGAGCCCTCCTCCGTGGTTTACCATGTAGGCGGAGGAACCCTCAGCGCCATCAACCCGCGCAAAACTTATCTCAACTTCCGGAACAACCTCTTCATGCTCGCCAAAAACCTGCCCAGTCCGTTTTTTACCCGCACCCTATTGCTCCGACTGATGCTTGATGGCATCGCAGCATTTAAATTTCTGCTGCAGGGTAGCTTCCGTCATTTTAAAGCGGTGTTTGATGCGCATATGTCGTTTTATGCAAACTTTAGGAAAATGATAGCCAAACGAAAACGCAACGATGCACTCAAAAAAAAATTCAAACTCTCTGCTGTGTATCGCCGATCTATCGTATTCGATTATTTTGTGTTGGGCAGGAAAAGATTTAATGCATTGCGTTCAAAGGATTTTTACGCATGAGCAGGTTGCTTGATATTCATACATACTATCAGTCCTATTCACAAAGTCACTTGCTTATTGATGCACGCTCACCCGCAGAATATGAAAAAGGATGCATTCCCGGAGCAGTTAATATTCCTCTGCTCAGCAACGAACATAGGCATGAGGTAGGGATTTGCTATAAGCAAAAAGGAAAAGAAGAAGCCATCAGTTTGGGCTTTCAGCTTGCCGGGCCGCATTTTCACGAGATGATTGCGCAAGCCCGTGCTCAATCCTCAGGGTTGCCCCTCATCGTTTATTGCTGGCGGGGGGGCTTGCGTAGCCGGATTCTTTCCTGGATTCTGGAAACGGCTGGCATGTCATGCACCCTTGTGGAAGGAGGCTACAAAACTTTCCGCAACCTGGTTCTTCAAACCTTCGAAAAAAACTATCAAGTGGTGGTGTTGGGAGGAAAAACCGGAATGGGTAAAACACAAATGCTGCATGCCCTCAGTCGCTATGCCAGTGTGATTGATCTTGAAGCATTGGCGCATCACAGAGGTTCTGCTTTCGGCAATCTGGGAATGCCCGCACAACCATCTCAGGAAATGTTTGAAAACAAACTCGCGCTGGCCCTTCTGCAAATACCTCCCGGTACATTGATCTGGTTTGAGAACGAAAGTCGGATGATTGGTAAGAGAAATATTCCCGATGCCTTGTTTGATCAAATTATGCAAGCCCCAATCATCCAGCTGGAACATGATGATGATTACCGCATTGAAGGCATCCTTCGGGAGTATGGCCATTTTCCGAAAGAGGCACTTGCCGAAAAAACCCGCAACCTGGAGAAAAGACTGGGTAACGAAAAAATGAACCTTGCCCTGCAGGCACTCTCAGAAAACCGGATGTATGATTGGGTGGCCTTGCTGCTCTCCTATTACGACAAAACCTATACCCACGGATACTACAAAAGGCCCGAACAGTTAAGACTTTCAATGGATATCAGAAACCTTGATGCAGAACAAATTTTGTCTGAGCTGCAAGACATGTCTCAGCGTTTTTTCATCAAGGCATGAAACAGTTCCATGGCATGTTTTTCCATGGGTCCCGATTGATAAAGGATGTTTTTTGTGAGGTAAGAATAGTAATCATAAGGGGCAATTGGTGGCATAAGCCTCTCTTTGTTTTTTTCAATTCCCTGTATGCCTTGTGAGAGGGCTTCATTCAGCCATGCTATCTCCTTTTCATCAATCGCAGGGTTCACACAAACCCATGCCGCAAACATAAATGACAAGCCCGTGTAGTTGTACCACTCCTCACACAAATCATACACAAAGGGATAATTGTCATGCATGCCAAAGGTTCTGTCGCCAATCACCACAGCTGCTGTACTTCCTGCTATATCGGAAATAAAATCTTCCGCGGCCGGCAAAAAGCGGATGTCTTTCTTCCAGTAAAATGTATTTAGCAACTGCACCAGTTTCACAGAGGTCATTGACTGGTAGTCGAGCAATACCACCTTGATTTCGGATAGGGGCACTTTTGAAAACAAGCAAACACTTTTTACTTTTTTAAATCCTGCAATACAATAGTCGCTGATGATGCGATATTCCTTGAGTTGCGGAAGTACTGCTACAGGCACCAATCCGATATCTGCTTTGCCTTGCAAGAGTTTTGTCCCGCTTACCGAGGGAATGTCCAGCGACAATTTCACTTTCTCATCCTTCATATTGGCAGCTTGTATGCCTTCAATAAATGGGATGGCGTTCGTATAGTTTACACAGGTAATGCGCATGGTTGTATCAGTGGTTTAGCAAGCGGATGATTTTTTCTGCGGTATTGATTCCATCGATGGCAGCCGACATAATGCCTCCTGCATATCCCGCTCCTTCTCCGCAAGGAAACAGCAAGGGCATTTGGGGATGGCTTCCTTTTTCCTGGTCGCGGGGAATCCTTACCGGTGTAGAGGTGCGCGATTCCGTTGCCACCATCACCGCCTCAGCTGTGAGGTAAAGCGGATTTTTTTTACCGTGCTGTTGCAATCCCATGCGCAAGGCTTTCCACACTCTTTCGGGAAGCACCTCCCACATGGGCACCGAGCGTATTCCGGGAAAATAAGAGCAAGAAGGAAGTGAAACGGATGTTTTGCCTTCTAAAAAATCACTGAGTCTTTGTGCAGGTGCCACCAGCGTTTGTCCTCCTGCTTCCCAAGCAGTTCGCTCTACTGCTCTTTGATAAAACAAACCCTGCAGGGGTCCTTTTTCTGCATGTTCTGCAAAATCTGATTCATCCACGGTAACAACAACACCCGAGTTGGCATACCGGTTGTTTCTTCCCGAAGGTGACCAACCGTTGGTAACTACCTGTTCTGCTTCAGTTGCACAGGGAGCAATAATTCCTCCCGGACACATGCAGAACGAATACACCGCTTTTTCACCGGCCTGTTCAGTCCAGGAATAGCTTGCTGCCGGAAGGAATTTTCTTTTTTCTGTCACCTCCTTGTCGCTGCTGCAATGGTATTGCATGCGGTCGATGAGTACCTGAGGATGCTCAATTCTCACCCCAAGTGCAAAGGGCTTAGATTGGATTTGCAGGGCTTTTTTCTGCATCAGCGTGTAAATGTCTGATGCAGAATGTCCGGTTGCCAGGATGAGTGCTTTTCCGCTCAATGAAACTTCCGATCCGTTCTGTATGTGAAGCATGTGAGCAGTAATCTCTTTATCCGAAGCATGAAAATCAGTCAGCAGATGATCAAACAAAAATTGACCACCATGCGCAGCAATATGTGTTCTTATATTTTCGATGATGCCCGGAAGTTTGTTGGTTCCTATATGCGGATGGGCAAGTGTGAGTATTGAGGCATCAGCACCAAAACCCACCAGCCATTGCAGGATCTTATGGATATCGCCCCGTTTGTTGCTGCGTGTATAGAGTTTACCATCCGAATATGTACCGGCTCCTCCTTCTCCGAAACAGTAATTGGAGTTTGGATTTACCACCTGCTTGCGGGTAATGGCTGCAAGGTCTCTTCGTCTTTCCCTTACTGTTTTGCCGCGTTCCACTACTACCGGACGAATGCCGGCATGCAAAAGTTGCAGGGCTGCAAAAAGGCCTGCCGGCCCTGCACCCACCACAATTACAACCGGAGCTCCGGCAGGTAAAATTCTACAAGTATAGGCCTCGGAAGAAAGGGGAAGAGGTGTTTCTTCATGCCCAAAAATCTCTACCCTCAATTGCCTGAAAATGGTTTTCCCCCGGGCATCAATGCTCTCTCTGAGAATCCTGAATGAACGCACAGGAAAAGAGCTGCCCGCCTGCCCTTGCTTCCTTAGGTAGGCGTCTATCCATTCCTTGCTCAGGCTGTGGCTTGCAGGAATTCTTATGTCAACAATTAGTGGCAATCTTCTTAAAGCGCCTGCAAATGTATCGTATCCTGCGGATTTGATTACTTTTGCAGCTTACGGAAGAAACATGGTAAACATTGTATTGTTCGGGCCTCCCGGTGCAGGCAAAGGAACCCAAAGCGAAAAGCTGATTGCAAAATACAATTTTGTACACCTCTCTACAGGCGATTTGCTGAGAGGTGAAATTGCTATGGGTACCGAACTGGGACTTACTGCCAAAAAACTCATGGATGCCGGAGCACTTGTTCCTGATGAAGTGGTGATTGGCATGATTGGCAAAAAGGTAAGCGAAAACCCCGGTACCAAAGGTTTTATTTTCGACGGATTTCCGCGTACCACTGCCCAGGCAGAAGCCCTCGACAAACTGCTGGAGTCGCACCATACAAAGATCCATGCCATGATTTCACTGGAGGTGGAAAAAGAAGAACTCATTAAAAGGTTGCTTTCAAGAGGTGCAGTAAGCGGAAGAGCAGATGATGCCAATACCGATATCATTGAAAACCGTATCAACGAATACAACAATAAAACCTATCCCTTAAAAGCGTATTACCAAAAACAAGATAAGCTTCGTTCTGTGCATGGTATCGGAAGTGTTGATGAAATTTTTTCCAACATCTGTGGGGTAATTGACGCATTGTCCTGATGCCTGAAACCAATTTTGTTGACTATGTAAAAATTTGCTGTCGCTCCGGAAAAGGGGGCGCAGGATCGGTGCATTTTCACCGCGATAAAAAAACTGCCAAAGGTGGGCCCGACGGTGGAGATGGGGGCAGGGGAGGACATATCATTTTAAAGGGCAACAAACAGTTGTGGACCCTCCTTCACCTCAAATACCGAAAGCATGTGATTGCAGAGCCCGGCACCAATGGTTCCAGTGCACTTAAAACCGGCCGACAGGGCATTGATCAGATCCTGGAAGTTCCTCTGGGAACTGTTGCGCGAGATGTGGAAACAGGAGAAGTTGAACTTGAGATTACCGAAGACGGACAAGAAGTGATTTGGGTACCCGGGGGCAGGGGAGGCATGGGCAACAACCATTTTAAATCGGCCACCATGCAAACACCTCGCTTTGCTCAACCCGGTGAGGAAGGAATCACTTCCTGGAAAATATTGGAGTTAAAAGTGCTTGCCGATGTGGGTCTGGTTGGGTTCCCCAATGCGGGCAAATCCACCTTGCTCAGTGTGGTCACCGCGGCCAAACCTGAGATTGCCGATTATCCTTTTACTACCCTTGTTCCCAATCTTGGTATTGTGAAGTATCGCGACTATCGATCCTTTGTGATGGCCGATATTCCCGGCATCATCGAAGGTGCCCATGCAGGAAAAGGACTCGGTCACCGCTTTTTAAAACACATCGAGCGCAATGCTGTGCTGCTGTTTATGATTCCTGCCGACACAGCCGAAATTGCCAAAGAATACCGCATTCTTCTCCGCGAACTGGAATTGTTTAATCCAGAACTGCTGAATAAAAAAAGGGTGCTGGCCATTACCAAGTGCGACATGATAGATGCGGAACTCGAAAAGCTGATGAAACGCACACTGCCCAAGAAAATCCCCTATGTCTTTATCTCATCAGTGAGTGGCAAAGGCATACCCGAACTTAAGGATTTGCTCTGGAATACGATTGAGGCAGACAAACATGCGCAGTAAAAAATATCCTTCAACACGCTGTTGAAATCTGAAGGGGCTTGCATTTATGCCCCTCTGTTTTCGCTTACTTTTCGCTTTTTATTTTCTTAAGTATTCTATTGTATAAATAATGTTAACCTGCGATGAATTACAGGCTTGCATAGCCCTTAACCTGATCCCCGGAATGGGCGATGTTCACATCAAAAAGTGCATCTCTGCCATGGGTTCTGCCCGGGAAGTCATCCTTTCCAAAGCTGCTGCACTGGAGCAGCTTAGCGGCTTTGGCAGTTTTCTCTCGTCCTCGCTTGTGAAACACCGGAAGGAGGCCATGCAAAGAGCAGAGCAAGAGTTAAAATTCATTGAAGCAAACCGAATCATGGCTTGGGTGTATTATGAAAAAGAGTATCCCCGTCGTTTAAAATTATGTGCCGACGGACCGGTGGTTTTGTATGCAGCAGGCAACATTCAAGCTGATGTTCCTTTTGCATTGGGTGTAGTGGGCACACGCAACATCACGCCCTATGGCATAGATTGCACACAGGCCTTTCTCTCCGAACTCATGCCCTGGCAACCCTTGATTGTAAGCGGACTTGCCTATGGAGTGGATATACATGCACACCGCGCAGCCCTCGAAAACGGATTACAAACCATTGCGGCTGTGGCCCATGGTTTGGATAAAATATATCCCGGTTCGCATAAAAAGTATGTACGCAGAATGTATAACAACGGAGGTTTGGTGAGTGACTTCAACAGCGGAACCATTCCCGACAGAGAAAACTTTGTGAAGCGCAACCGCATCGTGGCCGGAATGGTGGATGCCGTGCTTGTGATTGAATCGGCAATAAAAGGAGGTGCACTCATCACCGCTGATTTGGCGCAGGGATACAATCGCGATGTACTGGCAGTGCCAGGGAAAGTGGGTCAGTCCTATTCTGTGGGCTGCAATCAACTCATCCGCAACCACCAGGCTGCGCTTGTCACCTCAGGCACAGAGGTGGCACAAACGCTGCTATGGCCGTCTCCTGAGGAGCAAAGAAAAAAAAAGGATACCCAGGCGCAGCTTTTTGCGGTGATGACACCGGAGGAAGAAAAGCTGGTGAAAACATTGTTGCCTCACGAATCACTGCATGTTGACATTTTATCGGAACAAACGGGCATCACCATTGCAAGGCTCAACGGCATCATGCTCACACTCGAGTTAAAAGGCATGGTAAAAAGTTTGCCGGGCAGCAGGTTTTCCTGCAATGTTTACGGTATTTAAAATGACAAGTAGTTTTGGGCGTTCCGCGGACGCTGCAAGCGTCCGCGGCGCGCTTTCCGCTCAAACTTTTTTGCTTTGCAAAAAAGTAACCGCTTCAATCGCTAACGCATCATGTGGCTGCGCATTCTCATTTGCGGGATAAAGAAGATAAGTTTGCCAAGCACTCATTCTTATTAAGGAATATTCGCAAGCACCATCACTATTTTACCTTTTAGAAAAAGCAAGAAATTATGGCTTTTGAATGCAGGACAAATGAAATGAATGTGTATACTTGTTAAAACAACATCACATGGCTATTACACTCTTGCTGGTATCTTTTGTTTCCTTTTTTCTGATCATCGGATTAAATCAATCATCCGGCTATAAGGAAACCTTGCTTAAAACCGTTCTTGTGTTTTCGGGCATACTCGTTTTGATTACAGAAGTTACCGGATTTTTCCATGTCCTGCATTTTTCATCCTTATTGTTTGCATGGACTTCCCTCTTTTTCATGTGTAGCATTTATCTCTACAGCAAGAGGGAAAAACTTGTTCCATACATACAACAGCATCGTGTGGCATTGGTCACTACTTGGCGGGGTTTGTCAAAATACCATCAGTTCTTGCTTGGTGCAGGCATGCTGGTTTTGTTGCTTGTGTTTGTCCAGGGTGTTGTATATCCGCCCAACAACTGGGATTCGATGACTTATCACATGGCTCGCATACCCAATTGGATTAGTGGGCAATCGGTTGACCATTATCCCACACATATTTTCAGACAGGTTTACCAGCCTCCTTTTGCTGAGTTTTTTATCATGCATGTGAATATTTTGCAGGCTGGAGATACTTTTTCTAATTCTGTTCAGTTCTTTTTTCTGTTGTTTTCCTTGTTTGCTATTCTTGCCATTGCCGACCTGCTTGGACTCAATCGTTCACTTAAATTTTTGGCCCTTGGTTTGGCCATCGCACTTCCTGAGGCAATTTTACAAGCATCAGCCACACAAAATGATGTTGTGGCTTCCTTCTTTATCCTGGCTACGCTCTACTTTTCTGTAAAAGCTGCTGGGTCTCCTTCCTTCGCAAATTTTTTGTTTCTGGGTTTTTCTGCAGGCCTTGCTATGCTCACCAAAGGAACTGCTTATTTGTATCTGTTTCCGATGCTCGCCCTTTTTGGCATGAGCATGTTCCTTTTTATGGTTAAGCAAAAAAACTATTCCTATCTAAAGTATTCAATCTTGGCAATGATTGTGGCGATAGGGATTAATGTAGGTCACTATTACCGCAATTATCAGATGGCTGATCATGTGCTGGGTATCAATAAATCAGAATCTAAGATGTATTCCAACGAAACCATGACGCCCATGCTTTTGGCATCCAACATACTCAAGAATATCGGGCTGCACATGGGACCTTATCCGGTGAATATCATTTATGACAGAATTGTTTACAAGCTGCATGCAATTGCAGGCATAGCCATTAGAAATCCGGAAACAAATTTTAATAACATGCCTTATTCGGCGGCTCCCAATATTCCCAATCATGAGGATTTTGCTGCTAATTTGCTGCATTTGCTCCTTGGATTTTTTGCCTTTTGTATGCTCCTCCTTGGGTTTTTCCGAAAAAAGAAAATGGATACACTCGTGGGCATGTATATGCTCATGATGGTGCTTCAGGGTGTTTTGTTTTGCTGGTACCTCAAATGGCAACCTTGGCATACCAGGCTTCATACACCACTGTTTATGCTGTCTGTTCCACTGATCTGTTATGTTATCAGTTTCAATAAAAAGGTGGAAAGAATCATTACGCTCCTCCTGCCGTTTGCCATTTTCTATGTCTTTACTCTTGTTATCTTCAACTTCACGCGGCCTTTGGTCACAGTAAATTATTACTCTCGACTGGGACAAATTACTTCTCCCATTAAAGTAAATGATGAACGGTATAAAAAGTATTTTGCCAATAACCGCTTACAAGATGCCGGGGAATACAGCCTTGTGCTTTCGGGTATTGAAGAAAACCAGTGTAAAAACATTGGACTCATCCTTGGTGAAGATGACTGGGAGTATCCTTTGTTTTGCAATATCTATAAGCAAGAGTTGCATCCGTTGCACATCTTCGTTTCTAATGCCACAAAAGATCTTCCCTCAATGCGTAAGGATCTGGATTGTATTGTCTCTACTACAATTGATAAAGAGTACATAGAATATGGAGGCAAAAAGTTTATGCGAACAAACAGTCAAAACAAGCATATCTGGCTTTACAAACCTTTATTGGGTAATTGATTATTAATCGACTGTAATGCCGTTGAGCTGCGCCTTGCAAGCATAGGTGCTTACTTTTATTTTTTACATGCAGGTAAAAGAGAGTAGTGCGCATGGATTGAATTTCTGTTTATCATATACCATAAAAATTACTCCCACGAATATGAAATTCTACCTGTCTGTAATCTATCTTGGTGCAGGAGTAACATTACATTCCCCAAGTGAATTAATCCTCATTGTTTCGTTTTCTGTGCTTGGGTTTTTTGTGTTTGGCAGATTCAATTACCTTGCCTTTGAACCTGCCGTCATAAAATCCCTGGGCCATAGACTCTTTTCTTCTTTTGGCTTTGAGTAGGGAGAGCAAATCTGTTTTTTTTATTTTTTTCATGCTTCGCGAATTTTCTTCCTGCCGGGAGGAGGGAAGTTTTTATTTCTCTTCTTCAGCCCCATCATTAGAATCTTTATTTGCCGGGCAAGGTGTTGTTTTGCTAAGCCAAAATGAATAACCGTTTGTGCTGGATGCTTTGCAGCAAAATAGCGCCGAAGGAATGACAAAAGTAAATTTATAATGTTGTAATCAGGTACTTATGGGCAGAAGCTCTCTGTTAAAAAATAATTGAGCCACCCTTCATGTGAAACGGAAATGCG
>JBKCNM010000041.1:0-9066 GCA_046297395.1 Bacteroidota bacterium | reverse complement strand
ATATAGGAATTTCATGCCTCTACCGCCAACCTTCATTGAAACTTGCATTTGAATGAAATGAATGTAGGAGAAGAAAAAAAATCAAATGTCTTTTGTAAAAAAATGCAGTTATGCACAAGTTGATTAAACGACACAATGGAATGATACAGCAAAGAGAACCTCCTAATATATCATTATTTACTGTTAGGATAACAGCGTAGACTTCTTATTCAAGAAAAATGGAGACCAGAAACCAAGTAAAACGGGGCATTTCTACTAGGCCATATAAGTAGTAAAACTCAAAAAAACAGAATGAAAAAATTTGTAAGTAATTTGGTAATGTTTGCAATCTTAATTGCGTATTTAGCATTGACCGTTTTTCTTTTCATGAAAACAGGAAAGAAAGGAGTATTAATAGTAGGTATACTATTGGCACTTGCATATTCTACTACTTGCTTTTTTTACAAACGCATTCGCTCGAAAATGACAATTTGGTGGGGTATTTTAAGTCTTGCAACATCCATCTGGTGGATTTATTTAATGTCAAAATAGAGATTATGAGAAATAATGTTATCTGTTCTAATGACTGATAGTAACTAGAAGATAATCGAAACTCAAATTAGTGGAGAACAGAACCTACATAAAAAAACGGAAACAAACCAAACTACAGTGGCGACTACGCTAAAAAAATGAAAAACACTATGACATTTTTAGGAGCAATAATATTTGTTTCAGTAATACTTACAAGTTGCGGAGGCAGCAGTAGTTCTGTGAAAATAGGAGAACAGGAATGGATGGGTGAAAATTTAAATGTAACAACTTTTAAAGATGGTAGTCCTATTCCTGAAGCTAAAACAGAAGCTGAATGGACAAAAGCTGGTGAAGAAAAAAAACCTGCTTGGTGTTATTACAAAAGCGATGCTGAAGATGCCAAAGATATTGGGAAAATTTATAATTGGTATGCTGTAAATGACAAACGTGGCTTGGCTCCTAGTGGTTGGCATATAGCTACTGTTTCTGATTGGGAAAAACTAATTGAATTTGCAGGAGGCGATGATGCAGCAATTAAGTTAAAAAGCAAAAAAGGATGGCGAAGTAAAGGATTTTTATCCTCACAAGACGTTAACAGTAATGCTACAAATGAAACCGGTTTTGGTGCTTTGCCTGGAGGAGGAAGAGGACCTCAATATGCTTTGGGAGACCTTGCAGGATGGTTGTGGTCTGCTACCGAAGTGGATGATGACAAAGCCTATTATTTTCATATGACAGCTAATGAAGAAGGATTAAAAGATTGAGCGGAGGCTGAAAAAGGCAATGAAGTAGAAAAGTTAGAATATGAAAAATGGGCTGGTATGCGTGTTCGCTGTGTAAAAGAATAGAATAGCATACTAAACATTATTGCAAAAAGATTTTCAAATTAAGATGTGGAGTCCAGAACCCACTCAAAAAAACGGAGAGTATCCCGAAAAACTTAAAGAGTAGGAACAAATGTTTAAAATCAAAAAAATGAAAAAATTAATGACTATTTTCGGAGCAATAATATTTGCTTCATTAATCCTTACAAGTTGCGGAGGTGGTGATGGTACAAAAGAAAATCCTGTAAAACCAAATAAGTTTAAAGGTGGTCTATCCGACTATTTTGAAATAGTTGATGGAACATATAAGCTAGAAATTCGAACTTATAATAGCGGCGAAAATTCGGAAGCTGTTTTAAAGGTTCAAGTGAAAAGAAATGAAAAAACCTTTGAGTTTGATGCTGTCGAATTAGCAGGTTATACAAAATACAGTAATAGATACATAGCACTAGAATGCGAATTATTAGACGATAGCAAAGTGCCAGTTGAAACAACAGAACCTAAAGAATTAAAAACTTTAGCTTCACTAAAAACTAATGAAACAGGTTGGGCTGAATTTAGTTTTCCGGCAGGTGACGCTAATAAGTTCGATAAGGTTCAATCTTTTAATTTACTATCTACCATAAAATTGTCAACCGAAATAAACAGTACAGAGTCTAGTGCTATAAGTTCTGAGTCAGAGGGTTCAACATCTAATGTAGATTGCGACCAGTTCATCAAAGACTATTCAGACTTTGCCGACAGTTATGTAAAACTGTTGAAAAAATACAAGGCAAATCCAAGCGATCCAAGCATATTAACTGAATACACAGAAGCTGCTCAAAAAGCAATGGATATGCAGAAAGATGCTTCAAGTTGCAATGACCCAACATATGCTTCAAAATTAATGGAGATTGAAAACAAAATTGCAAAAGCCGCCATATAGCGAAATTGCACAATTGAAATAATTTAAAGAACTAAATTACCCATATGAGAATGTTATTTAAGGCAATTTAAAGACCAATGAATCTAGATGCCATCATATCAACTGAAAAAAATACCATAAAACAGGTAATGGAGCCTTTAAAAAACGTCCAAAACTGGGCGATAACAGCAATCATTACTCGAACAAAATTAAAAAGAAAACAGGAATGAAAATGAATACTACAATTACAATGATTGCATTAACCATTAATGCATATTCACAAAAACCAGTAAGGGAGTATTATGACTGGGCAAGAACAAAAATTAAGAGAGAATACTATGCCGACGCGTATGGAAGATTAAACGGTCCCTATAAGGCCTTCTCTGAATATGGCGGGATTATGAAACAAGGGCAGTGTAAAGACGATGGACCCATAGGAAAATGGATAGAAAATTACGACGATGGTAAACTACACTATGTTAAATTCTATGATACACCAGGAACTTACGACTTTAAGGTTAAGAACGGAAAAATCATTTCCTACTATGAAGACGGTAAAACATTAAAATATGAAAGGAACTTTAAAAACTTTGAGTTGGATGGTATTTGGAAAGAATACAATGAAAATGGTATGATAATGAATGAAGGGAAATATGTTGAAGGTAGGTTTGAACCAACCGGAATAACTAAAATTAAAGATGAAGAGGAACAAGAGAAAGAAAAACAACGCCAAGCATTAATTGCAGTAAAAAACGCTGAAGATTACAAAAAAATTATACCGGATGCAGATAATGCTTACGCTGCAAAAGATCTTAAAAAAGCGTTAGAATTTTACAAATCCGCATCTGAACTGATGAAAAACGAAAAATATCCAAAAGAAAAAATAGCTGAAATATTAGAAATGTATCACACAAACAGTAAATTTTTCAGTGAATATATTAAAGGCCAATATGATACATTGATCACAGACTTTAACGCACAAAAAATAGACTTCAAAATAAAAAGTATTAAAGAATACAACAAATACACGTATTCCTATGAAGACAAAAGACCAACAGAAGAATGTTATGGATGTGATTGCTTTGAACCTTGGAATCAGAAATATGCTGATAAGGCATTGAAATGTTTTGAAATAAATAAAGAATTTTACGAGTCTTATCAAAGAGCTATAACCGAGTCGTTTTTTAACTACGATGAAGCTTTGACAAAGGAAGAAAAGAATGTAAAAAATTCAGGTGGAAGCTTTTACTTTGAAAATACAAATCATCAGTTTTACACATATGATAAATACGCTTTCCTTGCCAATCTTAAAGAATGTAAAACAAATTATGAAACAGCTAAATCAGTTAAAGTACTTTACAGCACTGCAATAGATAAGAAAAATCAAATTACCACGCTTAATGACCAAAACAAGAAAAAAACCTTGCTGAAAAAATACTTAATGGTATATGAAGACTTAATTACAAAATATAACGCTTACACAACTCTAACAGAAACAATAAAAGTTCTGAATACACTTATAAATTTATCTAACAAAGTTATTGCTCTCTATGAACAAGACACAAAGGAAATGGAAAGCAAATTAAAAGAAGTAAAAACATCAGAACAAATACTCGATGTTATTAATCCACAATAAAAATACTAGCATTTTAAATATTACAGAAAGTAATTATCAACACTTTTCCTGATTTTAGAAAAAACAGAAAGCCTTCACCCTGTCCTGTAAATCGGATCAAAGCGCTTGCCTTTTGTGTCAAAGGATGACTTTATCACGCAACCTCACCCGACTGAGTTTGAAAGTACATTGTTTTAGAAATGCTAGTTTTTAAAGGAATACATGCCTTCTGTAGCAATAAATCCTCATGTGTTGCATATTGGCTCTTATAATATAATAATAGCCCGATAAATCACATATAATAATCATTAGATTAATTTTTTTTGCGGGGCGTACTAACTTGAAACTTCTAGCACAACAAAAGGTTCAAGTCAATTAAAAACCAATACATAAGTGGAGACCAGAACCCACATAAAAAAACGGAAACAAATCAAACTAAAGTGGCGACTACGCAAAAAAAAATGAAAAAAACAATCACATCAGTTCGTGTTGCACTATTGTCGTTTGCAATTGCAGCAACATTTACATCCTGCATGACTACAAAGACGAATGTAGGTGCTTACAGAGAAACACAAGGTTCTGAATACACTTTTGCAAAAGGGAAACAAATTTGGTTATTCGGCGGACTTATACCCATTGGCCGTACAAGCGTGAGTACGCCGGGAGATGGCAATTGTCAAGTTATTACGAAATTCAATCTGGGAGACTTTCTTATTTCTGGTTTAACGGGAGGTTTAATAACTACTCAGACGATAAAAGTAAAAGCAAAGAGAAAACACTAATTAATTTTATGAGGGTTCGCCAGGCTTTACAAGACCGTCGAACTGAAACCAAAAAAAATTTCTCCTCAGTAAAATGGTTGGTTCTCGGCATACCTGCAAGACCAAATCTCATTAAAAAAGTAATGAAAGTTTAGCTTTGCCAAATTCCGAGAGCCACCAATTTACCTGGCCGCAACCTACCATTTTATTCAAATCCTACATTCACTTTTCCCCAACAGAAAATACATTGCAAGGGGTAACCCTCTCCAAAATCCGTCCCCGCTAAAACTTTACTTTTACTTGCCTCGTTGCTGTCTTCGCAAACAGCACCATCAGCCCTAATTTTTTCTCCCTGAACATTCCCCATTGCCGGAGGTTGTATCTTTATCCACTTCTGCTATAATCCTGATGATAAAATCACTTTTTGCCCGGCTCTCTCTGCTCGTCCTTCTGGCGAGTGCTCCCCTCTTGTTTTTGTTTCTCCGACATAAGCCCGAGAATGAAAAAGAAGAAAACAAGGAAAGACCTGCAGAGCATTTTGCTTTTATGCGCTCCTTTCCGGATGCCTCTTTCGATTACCTCGCTTTTCAAAAGGTGTTGCAGGAAGCCCGCATCGATGCAAGCCTGGCACGCATGTCTTCTTCCCTCTCATGGCAACAAGAAGGACCAAATAATATTGGCGGACGAATTACTGCACTGGCCATTCATCCCAACAACCCAAACATCCTGTTTGCCGGTTGCCCGGGCGGAGGCTTGTTTAAATCCACAGATGCCGGAGCCAGCTGGTTACCCGTTTTTGATAACCAATCTTCTCTGGCCGTTTCCTGCATCGTGTTTGATCCCAACAATGCCAATGTCATCTACGCAGGCACAGGCGACCCGGATACACCTTTTACCTGCTTCATAGGCGACGGGGTTTATAAAAGCACGGATGGAGGCAATACTTGGTCCAACATCGGTCTCTCCCAAATGGGTATCATCACCCAGATTTTGGTGCATCCCAACAACTCCCAAATCATGTATGTTTCTTCTATGGGTGTGCCCATGGCAAGAAACCTGAACAGGGGCGTTTACAAAACCCTGAACGGTGGCCTCACATGGACACAAATCCTGAGCATTGACAACCAAACCGGGGTGAGCGACTTGGTGATGGATTTTACCAATCCCAATGTTATCTATGCCGCTGCCTGGAGCCGTATCAGAACCAATACCGAATCTCTCGGATTCAGCAACACCACCAGGCTCTACAAAACCACCGATGCCGGCAGCAACTGGACAATCATCAACAATGGTCTGCCCAATGTAAAACTGTCGCGATTCGCTATTTGTATGAGCAGACAAGACCACAACAAACTGTATGTGGCCGTTTGCGACAGCACCTACGGACTGGAAAATGTATATGTGAGCAACAACGCCGGCAACTCCTTCTCTGCCTTGCCCGGCAGTCCCATAAGCAGCGGATTGTATGGAGGCTTTGGCTGGTACTTTGGCAAAATTCATGTAAAACCCGACAACGACAATGACTTGCTGCTGAGTGGCGTGGAGCACTACAGAAGCACCGATGGAGGCAATACTTTTTTTAGAAACCAACCGGAGTGGTGGACATATAACCCACATGCAGATGTGCATGACATCGTATTTAAATCTTCGGTAAACTACATTATTGCCACCGATGGAGGTTTGTATGAAACAGCCGACGATGGAATTACCTGGAACAAGCTGGACAACATTCCGAACACACAGTTTTACAGGGTGAATTTTAATCCCTTTAACAACGATGAGTACTGCGGCGGAGCACAAGACAACGGAACTACCTACGGAGGCATAACAACCGGAGCCGGACAATGGAACCGGGAGTTTGGAGGTGATGGATTTCAGCCCCGACTCGATCCCACAAACAACCAGATCCGTTATGCCGAAACACAAAACGGAGATCTGTGGGTGAGCAATGATGAGGGAATAAGTTATGGGCCTTTTTCGGGCACCATCGACGCCGGCGACAGGCGAAACTGGGACATGCCTTATGTGTTTGGAGGCAACTCCTACAGCACCATGTTTACCGGCACCTACCGGGTGTACAGAAACGATGATAATCCAAATGAAAACTGGTTTCCCATTAGTGGAGACTTAACCGATGGCCTCATCTATGCGCCGCGTTTTCATACCATCAGTTGCATCGATCACGCTTCTCTCAATACCAATTACCTCTATGCCGGAACCAGTGACGGAAATGTGTGGCGCAGCCTCGACGGAGGGCTGAGCTGGGACAGCCTGCATATGAATTTGCCTAACAGGTATGTTACTTCCATTCATGCCTCACCCAATGTGCCAAACAATGTGTATGTGACCCATAGCGGATACAGATACAACCAATACATTCCACACATTCACAAGTCTACCGACAATGGCAGTACCTGGCAAGACATCAGCGGCAACCTTCCGCAGGCGGGCATCAATGATGTGGTGGTTGCACCGGACAATGAAAACATTTTGTTTGTGGCCACCGACATTGGCGTGTATCATACCACCAACGGAGGCAACACATGGCTGAGGCTGGGCAATAACTTGCCTGTGCTTGTGGTGTGGGACCTGGAGTACAATCCCAACACCCAAAAGCTGATTGCAGGTACTTATGCAAGGGGTTTACAAACCATTGATGTAAGCAGTTTGATGGTAAGTACTTCTGCCGGGCAGATGCAGCAGGAAAATCTCCTGAACATCTATCCCAATCCAACAAGTGATTTTGCAGAGATTGTCTATCGCGGAACATTGATTGAATGCCTTATATACGATGCCTTTGGCAAGCAGGTGATGAGCAGCCGCGATAAAAAAATAAATCTCTCTGCTCTTCCTGCCGGGGCTTATCTGCTAAAAGCGCAAACAGACCGCGGTCTGATGCAGCAGAAAATCATCAGGAAATAATTTTTTTCTCCTCTGAAGAAAATATATTTACGCATACACTTGATGGCATAGCAATGGCTTTTGATACACAACCCCAACTGGAAAATGAAGAGCTGGTGCTGCAAGCGCTTGAAGAAAACGATTTTGAAGCCCTGTATGCAGTTGCTTCCGATCCGGGCATTTGGGAGCAGCATCCAAACAAAGAGCGTTGGAAACGCGATGTATTTACCACTTTTTTTGAAGGTGCCATGCAAAGCAAAGGAGCCTTTAAAGTAATCGAAAAAAATACCGGAAAAATCATTGGCTGCACGCGGTTCTACGATTACAGGGAAGAAGAAAACAGTGTATTGATTGGGTATACTTTTTATGCACGATCGTGTTGGGGAAAAGGCATCAACCCACAGGTGAAAAGACTTATGCTCAACCATGCTTTCCGGCATGTAAGCAAGGTGTTTTTTCATGTGGGTGCAAACAACCTGCGCTCACGAATTGCCATTGAACGCCTGGGTGCAACAAAAACAACTGAAACGGAAATTGCCTACCATGGCGAAGCATCAAGGATGAACTGCATCTATTTGCTTGAACGCAAAGATTGGTTGAGCAGGGAGCATTTGCCTGAAAAATAGTCAATGAGTTTTACAGGTACTGAAGCAGGAGGAGCATTCCGGATGAGCATCATCTGCCTTTGCTAAAAAGATTTTACCCGAAGGGCTGGATAAGCAATAGATGAATACGCATGTTTGCGTGAAGGATTGGAGCGGTTACTTTTTTGCGCAGCAAAAAAGTTTGAGCGTAAAGCCTGACCCGCAGGGGCACGCCCAAAAAAATGTTTTGGATGTAGAAGGTATTTACTGAAAAGATATAACGGAGAACCTTTCAAAATAAACAGGGGTGAAGATTTGTTGGTCTTTCACCCCTGCATCAGTTTTTATTAATGCGTGTGGTCGTGTGCGCCACGGGCAAGTTTGAGCACTACTTTTTTACCGGGATAGCCCACCGTGTTGGTGGAGGTAAACTCCATCTCATTTTTGTCGCGTTTTACCACATCATAAATCCCGCTAAAAAACTGGCATTGCATCACGGCCTCGTCGGTAGCATGATCTCCGGTTGTACTCGACTGATTGGAAATCTCAAACTTCTTGGCAGACTCTCTCAGTTGCCAGAAAAAAATGCTCTTGCCACCATGGTGATTGCTCCAATCGCCGGAGCACAATTCCTTGTAAGGATTGCATTCCGAAAGTTTCCAAAAAGGCAGTTCGCTTTGGGATACACCATCTACGGAGAGTTCTGTAGCCGACCAGTCTTCGCCATCCAAACGGTTGGTATAGAAACGGGTTTTATTGCACGACAACAAGGCGAGGCAACATGCGGTGAGCAGAAGGCTGCTCATGATTATTTTTTTCATCTTTCTTTGCTTTTTATGGTTATTGAATTTTTACCGGAAAGTTCACTTGTATGTCTGTTTCACCGAGGCTGCATGCACCTGTTTTTGTTCCTACCTGGTGTTTTAGCTCTACCCGCATGAACCCATTGCCCGCTGCTCCGGTGCGC